>NZ_JBSGIJ010000001.1:245559-809387 GCF_053605015.1 Nocardia sp. NPDC003979 | reverse complement strand
ACCACACTCGGGATGACGAGCGCGACCGGGACGTTGCTTGCTCCTTCGTCGCGTACGCAACGGCACCTGATCGTCGGGACGGCCGCGAACCGCCGCTGCGCGGCGGACCCTCCTCGGGGTCGGGTCGTGGTGGTCCTGACGATCAGGACCAGTCAGCCCAGGACTCGATGATGGTTCTGGCTATAGAGATGGAGCCAGGGACCAGTAGACGGGCGTTCGTGTCGCGGGTGGACCAGTCGCCCAGGTTCAAGGCGGCACGGACCTCGTCGCGGGTGAACCAGTGGGCTTCTTCGATCTCACCGTCGGAGAAGGCGAGTTCCTGCGCGGGATCGCCGACGGCGGCGAAACCGACCATCAGCGAGCGCGGGAACGGCCACGGCTGGCTGCCCAGGTAGTTGATCTCGCGCAGGTCGACGCCGACCTCCTCGCGGACCTCGCGTTCCACGCACCGTTCCAGCGATTCACCCGCTTCGACGAAGCCGGCGAGCAGCGAGAACATCGCGGGCGGCCAGCTGTGCTGGCGGGCGAGCAGAACGCGGTCGGCACCGTCGTGGACCAGGACGATCACGGCGGGGTCGATGCGGGGGAATTCCTCGACGCCGGTGCCGGTCAACCGGGACCAGCCGCCGCGCGCGAGGGTGGTCGAGGTCCCGTCACCGCCGTGGAAACCGGCGTGGTCGTGCCAGTTGAGCAGGGCGTAGGCCGTGGAGAGCAGTTCGGCGGTGAAGTCGTCGACCGCGCCGAGCGTGCGCAGATCTTTCAGCGTGCCCTCGAGTTCCGGCTCCCGCACCGCCCACAGGTGCGCGCCCTCGGCGACCCCCAGGAACACCGCCCGGTCCTCGGGGAAATCACCGAACGCGGGGGCCGCGTCGAGAACGATGGTGCCGCCGTCCACCCGCACCCGCCCGCGCGGATCCACCCGCAGCACCCGGGCCTTCCCCCACCCCTCGCGCAGCGCGGCGGGATCGACCCGCACGTGCTCGGCCCGATCGATGGTGGAACGCGACAGCAGCGGAACGTTTTTCAGCCGGAACGACACATCGCCGAGCCTAGCCGCTGCCGTTATTTGCCGCCGTTGCGGATGTAGAGCAGCTTGTCGCCCGCGTCGAGCGCGTCGACCTCGGGCTCGCCGACGCGGATCAGCTGACCGTCGCGCACCACGCCGAGCACGATGTCGGACAGATGACGCGGCGACCCACCGACCTCGCTCGGCTCCACCTCACGCTCGGCCACCGCGAAACCCTCTTCGGGGGTGAGCAGATCCTCCATCATCTCCACGACCGTCGGGGTGGTGGTGGCGATCCCGAGCAACCGGCCCGCCGTCTCCGACGACACCACCACCGAGTCGGCGCCGGACTGGCGCACGAGGTGGGTGTTCTCGGCCTCGCGGATGGCGACACAGATCTTGGCGGTCTTGTTCAGTTCGCGGGCGGTGAGGGTGACCAGCACCGCGGTGTCGTCGCGGTTGGTCGCCACGATCACCGACGACGCCCGCTGCACGCCCGTCAGGCGCAACACATCGGACTTGGTCGCCGAACCGTGCACGGTGACCAGACCCGCACCCGCCGCCGCCTCCAGCGCGATCGGATCGGTATCGACGACGACGATGTCGGACGCCTGCACACCGTCGCCGAGCATGGCATCGATCGCGGTGCGTCCCTTGGTGCCGTAACCGACGACAACGGTGTGATTGCGCACGGTGTGCCTCCATCGCTGAATCTTGAACGCCTGCCGGGACCGCTCGGTGAGCACGCTGAGAGTGGTGCCGACCAGCACGATCAGGAACAGGACACGCAGGGGTGTGATGACGATGATGTTCACCAGCCGCGCCGATGGGGTGATCGGGGCGATATCGCCGTACCCGGTGGTCGACAGCGACACCGTGGCGTAATACATCGCATCGAGGAACGACAACTCGTCACCGGAGTTGTCGCGGTAGCCGTGGCGGCCCAGATACACCACGCCCGCGGCGGTGAACAGCAGCAGGATCGCGAAAAGGACGCGGCGGGTGAGCGAGGTCCAGGGACTGATCTGCTCGACCGGGATGCGCAACAAACCGACCAGCGCGTAGTCGGGACTGCTACTCAGCCCGAGCGGGCGGCGCTTGTCGAACATCGTCGCGCTCCTTTTTTGGCGGCTGGCGCCGCGGGTCTCGGCGCTAAACGCCGCCTCTTCCCTCCCTACGGGCACTCCTTCGTCGCACCCTTCGGTCAGTCCAGAGGCGGCGACGCGCCGAGACCGATCGTGGTTTCCTCTTCGCGGGGAAGACTAGCTGGCGCCGCGAGTCTCGGTACGCAACGCCGAGACCGGTCTTGTGTTTCCTCTTCGCGGGAAGCGTATCGGCTCAGTGGGGGTCTTGCTGTTCGGTGTCCTTGTTTTCCGGGGCGGCGTCGTGGATGAGGCGGGCCAGTTCGTCCGGGCCTGCCAGGTCGGTGGGGGCGATGGTGCGGCCGGAGCGTACGTAATGGAAAGCGGCGCCGACTCGTTGGAGGATGGCGTCCTCGGATTCGCCGGTGCGGGCGGCCATCAGGCGGGCCCAGGCCAGGCGGTAGACGGCGAGCTGCATGGCGACGGCGGGTTCGTCGGCGGGGCCGGGTTCGGCGCCGGTCTTCCAGTCGACGACGATCCAGCGGTCGCCCGGTTCGGCGAAGACGGCGTCCATCCGGCCGCGGATGACGGTGCCCGCGATGCTGGTTTCGAAGGGCACCTCCACGTCGATGGGGTTGCGGTGCGCCCAGGGTGAGCGACGGAAGGCGGCCTGCATGGTCGCGAGTTCCTGATCGGCACGGCCCGCCGTGTCGGCGGCACCGGGCAGTTCGTCGAGGCCGAGCAGTTGGTCGGTGCTGTACCAGGACTGCACCCAGGCGTGGAAGGCGGTGCCGCGCCGGGCCATCGGGTTCGGCGGGTAGGGCAGGGGGCGACGTAGGCGGGCGGCCAGGCGGGTGGGATCGGCGCGCAGTTCGACCAGTGCGGTCGCGGGGAGCTGGCCGGGCAGCTCCACCTGCTGTTCGGCGAGTTCGGCGGCGGTGAACTCGGCGAGCAGGGCGTCGACGTCGTTGGCCCAGCCTTCGGGATCGTCGTCCTCGGGCGCGGATTCGGCCGGCGTGCTGCGCAACTGGTCGAGGGCTGCGCGGACGAGGGTGGCGCCCTGTTCGATGGGGTCGCGGCGGTCGCCGAGTGGGTCGCGGGGCCACTGGGCGGTCGGCGGGTTGTCGGCGAAGGGGTTGACGGCGTCGGCCGGTGGTTTGTCGTCCCAGCGGGCGATGGTCGCGACGCCGTAGGCGGGGCTGTCGGGGTCTTCGTCGGCCTCTTTGAGTTCGAGCAGGAACTCCGACGGCCCCTTCTGCGAGGTGCCGGTTTCGGGCCAGTAGTAGGCCGAAACCAGCAGTACCCGTTCGGTTCTGGTGAGGGCGACGTAGAACAGGCGGCGCTCTTCGTCGAGGCGGCGGCTCTTGAGCGCGTCGCGGTGTTCGGTGATGGCCTGTTCGAGTTCGGCGCGGTCACCGACGCCGCTCAGGTCGAGGACCGGGACGCCTTCGGCGGCGTCGGGCTGGGCGCGGTCGCCGCGCAGGGTGGTGGGGAGTTCGGTGAGAGCGCCGAGCCAGGTGCTCAGTGCGGTGGTGGAGGGGAAGACCGAGGCGCTCACGTGCGGCACCGCGACGACCTCCCATTCGAGCCCCTTGGCGGCGTGCACCGTGAGCACCTGAACCCGATCGCGGGCGACCTCCACTTCGCCCGGCTCCAAACCGTTCTCGACGGATTCGGCGGCCGTGAAGAAGGCGAGCAGCCCGCTGAGTGAGGCGCGCGAGTCGGCGGCATAACCCGCGACCACCTCGGCGAAGGCATCCAGGTGTTCGCGGCCCGCGCCGCCGCCCGCGATGGCGCGGCGGGTCTGGGTCTCCACACCGACACCGATCGTCCGCTCGACGTCGGCGACCAGTTCGACCAGTGGCTGCCCGCTGCGTTCACGCAGGGCCGCCAGTTCCTCACCGAGGGCGAGGATGCGCGCGTAACCCGCCTCCGAATAGTTCTCCGCCGGACCGGGATCGGCGATGGCGTCGGCCAGTCCCGCGCGTTCGGTGGGTTCCGGGGCCACCTCACGCAGGGCGGATGCCAGGCCGGTCGCGTCGGTGATCGCGGTGGAGGCATCTCCGGACAGGCTCCCGATCGACAGCATCCGCGCCCGCTTGGCCAGGGCGGCCAGGTCGGCGACACCGATGCGCCAGCGCGCGCCGGTGAGGATGCGCACCGCCGCGCTCCCGGTGCCCGGTTCGGCGATCAGCCGCAGGGTGGCGACGATGTCGGCCACCTCGGGGGTCGCCAAAAGACCACCGAGTCCGACGATTTCGACAGGAAGTCCCTGTTCACGCAGAGCTTCGGCCAGCGGCGCGGCGTCCGCGTTGCGCCGGATGAGTACCGCCGAGGTGGGCGGCGGTCTGTCCTCTTCCCGCGCCTGGATCCACTCGCGGGCGATCCGCTCGGCGATCCAATCTCGTTCCTGGGCAACAGTTTCCGTGAGGGCGAGTTCGACAGTGCCCGCATGTGCGTCGGGCTTGGCACGCAGGGCGTCCACGGTCGCACCCCCGGCCGCGCGCGCTCGCGACCGCAACGGGTCGGCCACGAGGTTGGCCAACGCCAGCGCTTCGGGCGGATTCCGCCAACTGGTGAGCAACGGCAGAATCGGCGCCGGAAGCCCGTCGCCGACAGGGAAATCCGTCGCGAACCGGGGCAGGTTCGCCGCCGAGGCACCACGCCACCCGTAGATCGACTGCATCGGATCACCCACCGCCGTCACGGCGAGCGCACCGGAACCTGCTTCCCCGGCTCTACTTCCGTCCTCGGACGCAGGGCTGCTCCCACCGGGCAAGCCGGAGCTCGGCGAATCGCCGCGCCGAGCATCGCCCCCCTCACCACGCCGACCATCATCGACGCCATCGCGCGCACCACCGTGGAGGCCGGCCCGACGCACGTCGGACGCGAGTTCACCGGGGGCTGGGTCGTCGGACCACAGCGTGGCGTGGTCAGACGTGGCCGACGCGCGCACCCGCACCGGCTCGCTACGCCGATTCTGTTGTACCGCCCTGGCATTGCCGAACAAGGCCGACAGCAGGACTCGCTGGGCATGGCCGGTGTCCTGGTACTCGTCGAGCAGCACCAGTTTGAAACGGGCGCGTTCAGCGGCGGCGACCTCGGGGTGGTCGACGGCCAGGCGGGCAGCCAGGGACATCTGCGAGCCGAAGTCGAGGGCGCCTCGGCGTTCGAGTGCCTCGGCGAGCTGACGGACCAGCGGAAGCAGGGCGACACGTTCGCGCTGGGCGTTGACCACGTCCTGAAGTTTCTGGCTCGGGCCACCGCGCTGACGTGGTCCGGCGGGCAGGGTGTAGACGAGTTTTTCCAGTTCGGCGTGCGCTTCGGCGAGTTCCTGCGGCTCCACCAGGTGTTCGGCGAGCTGCCCGGACAGCGCGAGCACCGCCTCGGTGACCGAGACGGGGGTGCGGTCGGTATCGAGGTCGCCGTCCCAGGAGCGGACCACCTCGTGGGCGAGCTGCCACAGCTGTGTCTGGGTGAGCAGCGCGGCCGAGGGTTCCACCGGCAGCAGCAGACCGTGTGCGGTGAGCAGCCTGCCCGCGTAGGAGTGGTAGGTGCTGATCTCCGGTTCGGCGCCCGCGATGACGGTGCGCAGCGCGCCGCTGGGGTCGATCTCGCGGACCAGCGGTGCACCGGCCAGCCGGGCCAGGCGGGTGCGGATGCGAGAAGTCAACTGCTGTGCCGCTTTTCGGGTGAACGTGAGGCCGAGCACCTCGTCGGGGGCGACGAGCTGATTGGCGACCATCCACACCACGCGCGCGGCCATCGTCTCGGTCTTGCCCGCGCCCGCGCCCGCGACCACCAGCGTCGGACCGGGCGGCGCCGCGATGACGGCCGCCTGTTCGTCGGTCGGTGGCGGCAGACCGAGCGCGTCGGCCAGCCGCTGCGGGGTGACGCGCACGCCGCTCACTCGTCGGTCACCTGCCGTCCGGTGTCACGCACGGGACAGCTGCCGCCGACCGGGCAGTGCCTGCACCCGTCGTTGCGCACCGCGAGGTAGCCGGGGCCGCGGGTGGCCGCGGCGGCGTCGTGAATGGTGGTTCGCCACTGCTCGAGTCCCTCGGCGTCGAGGGGGTCCTGGGCGCGTTCGGTCGCCCCGGTCTTGTTGTGGGGTTTGGCGACGTAGACCAGGCGCGCACCGCCCGGCTCCCCCGGTTCGGCGTCCTCCTCGTCGAGCGCGCCGTGGGCGGCGGCGACCTGGTAGGTGGCCAGCTGGGCGTGGTCGGCGACGGTCTTCGCGCTGATCGGTGTCTTGCCCGTCTTCACGTCGACGATCACGAACCGGCCCTGCGCGTCGCGTTCGAGCCGGTCGACCCGGCCCCGGATACGCACGGGCCGTTCCCCTTCCGCGCGCGGCGGCAACACACAGTCCACCGGCACCTCGACCCCGGCCTGCGTGAGTTCGCCACGGGTGGTGCGCACCCAGGCGAGGAAGGTCTCGAGCATGGCCTCGGTGCGGCGCAATTCCTGGCGGGAGTGCCAGCCGGTGGCCGGGTCGATCGCCTTCCACGCCTGGTCGAGGGCGGCGCGCACCTGGTGTTCTGGCACGTTGCCCGCCAGTGCCTGCACCAGGGTGTGTACGAGGTTGCCCTTCACGGCGTGCGGGTTGTCGCCGTCGGTGCCGCCGTGGCGTTCCAGCGCCCAGCGCAGCGGGCAGGTGCGCAGCAGCTCGACCGTCGACGGGGACAGGCCGATGGGCGAATCGTCGTCGTCCCACAGTTCGCGTTCGCTGCTCAGGGCCGCGGTGCCGTACCAGTCGTCGGGGTCGGTACCCGGCACACCGGCATCGGCGAGGCGCGCCAGCTGCCGGGCCGCGCGGTCGCGGCGCCGCGGGTCGGCGCCGGGATCGCAGACCACACCGCGCAATTCGGCGACCAGGGCGTGCATCACCAGCGCGCGGCCGGGATCGGCGACGGGCAGGGCGCCCGGTTCGCCGGTGTCGTCGTCGCCGAGCAGTTCGGTGAGGAACCGCGACGGCACCAGATCCTGGTCTCCCGCAACGGATTCGACGGCGGTCACCAGCAGCGAGCGCCGAGCCCGGCTGCATGCGACGAGCAGCAGTCGGCGTTCTTCGGCGAGGATCGGGGCCGCCCGGTTCGTCTTCGCCGCCGGATCGACACCGGCCACCAGATCGACCAGGTCCTCGGTGTGCAGCAGCGTGCCGCGCGCACGCGGGTTGGGCCAGATGCCCTCCTGTACGGCGGCGACCGCGACCACGTCCCACTCCCGGCCTGCCGCGGCGTGCGCGCTGAGCAGCGTGACGGCCTCCGTCTCGGCGGTCATCGGTCTGCCCTGCTGTGGGATCTGCTGGTGCAGCAGATATTCCACGAAACCCTCGATGCCCGCCTTGGGCAGCCGGTCCACGTAGGCCGCTGCGGCATCGAACAATTCGACGGCGGCGTCGAGGTCGCGGTCGGCCTGCATACCGGCCGCCCCGCCGCGCCGCGACTGCCGGAACCAGCGGCGTTCGAGTCGCGAACTGGTCCACAGAGTCCAGAGCACGTCTTCGAGGCCCTTGTCGCGCGCTTGGGCCTGCCTGGCCTTGTCGACGGCGCGCAGCACCCGGTGCAGCGGGGCCGCCTCCACCTCGGTGAGACCGTCGAGCAGGCGGGGCTCGCCGATACCGACGATGAGGTCGCGCAGCACCTCGGCCGAGGACTGGTCGATCAGCGGGACCTCGGCCGGTTCCGGGCGCGTCGGCGTGGCGACGACATCCAGTGCGGGCGGCATGGTTTCGGCGTCGAGGACGTCGATGTCGTCCGGAAGCCGTTCGGCGACATCCCAGTCCGGTTCCGGCTCCGGGCGCAACGGGTCGTCGGGGTCCGGCGGCGGGGGCAGCCACTCGTCGTCGACCGGGTCCGGTTCGGGCTCCGGCCACTCCGGTGGTGGCGGCGGTTCGTCCCACAGCAGGAACTGGTCGGCCGCTTCGGGCGGCGTGCCCGCCAAGGCGCCGGTGCGTTCGAGGTCGAGCACGGTGCGGCGGATGCCACGGCGCAACCTGCGCAGCGCGATCTGATCGGCCCCACCGAGCGGTCCCGACAGCAGATCCATGGCGTCTTCGGGCGAGAACACCGAGTCGACGGCCCGGCGCGAACCCGGCCGCGATCGATCACCGGCCAGCAGCACCCGCAGCGCGAGCACCATCCACGCCGCGCCCCGCCTACGCGCCAGTGGTTCGGCCACGGCGGGCCTGCGCACCGGCACCCCGGCGGCCAGCAGCGCCCGCCGCAACGGGGCAAGCGACAACGGCACCGATCGCACGATCACCGCCATGTCCGACCACGGCACGCCGTCGGTGAGATGCGCGCGCCGCAGATGGTCCGCGATCAGCGCCGCTTCCTTGGCAGGCGTCGACAACACCCGAACCCGCACGCTGGTCTCGTCGTCCGGCGGCGGTCCGTCTGCCGATTCCCCGCCGAGCCGGATCGGCTGCGCCGGATCATGGCCGGCTACAGCCTGTTCGGCGGGATGCCGATCAGCCGCAAGTGAACCGGGCGCCTCCTCGTGCAACCGGCGCGGGGCCGGATCGGCCGCCTCGGAATGCTGACCGCTTCCCGCCGGGTCACCTCGCCACGAATCGTCATACGCCACAATTTCATCGGATCTGCCATGGCCCCGCCGCTCGGCAGCCAGATCGGGCCCGGGGCCATCGGGCTCGCCACCGCGCGATTCCACCTCGGCCTCTGGTCCGTTCAGGACAGAGCGCGACTCCTGCCCCGGCAGCACCCGATGACGCGCACTACCCGGCAGGCGGGCGGCGATGCGCGCGGTGGCCAGGCGGATCGGCCCACCGCTGCGGTGGTTGTGGCGCAGGATGATCCGGCGCTGTGGGGTCGTGTCGAGATCGACGAGGAACCGGGAGTCGGCGCCACGGAAGGTGAAGACGGCCTGGTCGGGGTCGCCGGTGACAACAGTGCTCGCGCTACCGCTGCCGATCGCGCGCACCAGGGTCGCGGCTTGCGGATCCAGGTGCTGGGCGTCGTCGACGAGCAGGTACCGGATCCGATCACGTTCGGCGGCAAGGAGATTGCGGTCGCCCGCGAGCGCGTCGAGGGCGGCACCGACCAGTTCGGCGGCGTCGAGGGCGGGCGCGGTGGCTTCCGGCGCGGCCACACCGACCGACCAGCGCAGCATCGATGCCTCTTCGTAGCGTTGCAGGAAACGGCCCGCCGCCTCCCACGCGTCGTTGTCGTGTGCACGGCCCAGCTTCATCAGGTCCTCGGGGCCGATCCCGCGTTCGGTGGCACGCAACATCAGGTCGCGCAATTGTTCGGCGAACCCGCCGAGAGTGAGCGCGGGCTGCAGGCGCGGCGGCCACAGTTCGCCCGCACCCTGCTCGATGTCCTCGAGGTCGCCGCGCAACATCTCGCGCAGGACCGCGTCTTGTTCGGCACCGGTGAGCAGACGCGGCGGCGGGTTGCCGTGCCGTTCGGCGTGGCGGCGCAGCACCGAGAAGGCGTAGGAGTGCAGGGTGCGCACCATGGGTTCGCGGCTGGCGCCGGGGATGCCGGTGTGCGGGCCGAGCCGGTGGGTAATGGCGTCGCGCAGGGCCGCGGCGGCATGTTTGGTGTGGGTGAGGACGAGGACCGAGGACGGGTCGGCGCCGTCGGTGATGCGGGCCGCCACGAGGTCGACCAGCAGCGAGGTCTTGCCCGTGCCGGGGCCGCCGAGCACCTGCCAGGGCAGCCAGCCGGGACGCGGCGGGGCGGGTTGGGCCTGTTCGGCGAACAGCGCGCGCACAGGCGCGCCCCAGGCCCGCGGCCGGGGCGCTCGCGTCGTCCGGCGCACGAGTCGCACCGAGCTATCCGATCGCACCACATCGGCTATTGCAACAGACCCCACCGACACGCCCGCCCACCCCCATCAGGGGACACGCTGCGCGATAGTGCGCGACCGGCCACAATGGCTGTCGTGTCGTCGCTTCATGTAGAACGTTTCGGCCCCGCCGACGGTCCCGTCGTCCTCGCCCTGCACGGCCTCACCGGCCACGGCAACCGATGGGAAACCCTCGCCACCCGGCATCTGCCGCAGGCCCGGGTGATCGCTCCCGACCTGCGCGGACACGGTCGTTCCACCTCTTTGCCGCCGTGGGATATCGATACCCTCGCCGCCGATGTGGCCGCACTCGTGCGGGCGGAGACCGACGGCCCGGTCGTCGTGGTCGGGCATTCGTTCGGTGGCGCGGTGGGCATCTATCTGGCGCGGGCCCATCGCGAACTCGTGCGCTCGCTGGTGCTGCTGGATCCGGCCATCGGGATCGACCCGAAGCTGATGGAACAGGTGGCCGCCGCCGACCTGGCCTCACCGGATTACACCGATGTCGACGAGGCGCGTTCGGACAAGCAGGTGAGCGCGTGGGGCCCCGACGAGGTCGACCCCGCCGAACTCGAGCGCGAGCTCGCCGAGCACCTGGTGCCCGCCGAGGGCGGCCGGGTGCGGTGGCGCACCTTCCAGCCGGCGATCACCTCGTACTGGGGACAGCTGGCCCGCCCGTTCGTGCTGCCGCCCGCCGACGTGCCGACGGTGCTGGTCCAGGCCGCCAAGGTGCAGCCGCCGTACGTCACCGCCGAATTCCGTGGTGCGCTGGCCGCCGAGCTCGCCGATTTCACCGCTCACGACTGGGATTGCGACCACATGGTCCCGCAGGCCCGTCCCGCCGAGACGGCCGCGCTCATCGCGTCGGTGCTGTAGCCCGTGCCCGCGACGACCGACGACCAGGTGGAGCGGGTGCGCGCCCTCGTCGCCGCCATCCCACCCGGTCGCGTCGCCACCTACGGCGACCTCGCCGCCGCCGTCGGCCTGTCCTCACCGCGCACGGTCGGCTGGATCATGCGCACCGACTCCTCCGACCTCCCCTGGCACCGCGTCGTCCCCGCCTCCGGCCGCCCCTCCCCCCACCTCGCAGGCCGCCAGCTCCGCCTCCTCGCCGAGGAAGGAGTCTCCATCACCGACGGCCGCATCGACCTGCGCACCGCCCGCCTCTGACGATCGGGTCGGGGCCGGCGCGGATAGCATGGCCGACATGTCGACTACTTCGCTGGTCTCATGACCGATGCCGATGCGATCGTGCTGGCGGGAGGACGGGCCAGCCGGATGGGTGGGGTCGACAAGCCCGGGATCGTGATCGGTGGGCGGTCGATGCTCGAGGCGGCGCTCGGGGCGGTGAGCGACTGCGGTGAGGTGGTTGTCGTCGGTCCGCCGCGACCCGAACTCGACGCGCGGATCAAGCAGGTGCGTGAGGTGCCGCCGGGGTCGGGGCCGGTGTCCGCCATCGGCACCGGGCTGGCCGCGCTCGGGCCCGAGTCGGCACCGTGGATCGTTGTGCTCGCGGCCGACATGCCGTTCCTGACGCGCGACACCGTGCGCGAATTATTGCTCCGCGCAGCCGAATCCACCGCCGAAGCGGTGTTCGCCATCGATGCGTCGGGGCGCCCGCAGTACCTGGTCGGCGTGTGGCGGCGCACCGCGCTCACGGCGGCGCTGGCAGGCCTGGACGCCCTGGTGAACCAGCCGATGAAGGCGATCATCCCCACCGAGACGGCACTGGTCGAACTGCCGGGCACCACCGACTGCGATACCGAGGAGGAGGTGCGCCGGGCCCGCGAGTCCGTCGACAACGACGCCCGCCTCGACCTCACCGAAGCCAGGAATCGCATCGCAGGCGCACTGACCCCGTTGATCGCCTACGACGCCGCTTTCGCCGACGTACCCGGCGCCGCCCTGGCCGAACCGGTGATCGCGGCGGGCGCGCTACCGCGCTTCGACGTCTCCGCCATGGACGGCTACGCCGTGTGTGGTGACGGCCCGTGGCGACTGCGCCGCGATGTCGGATTCGCCGGTGGCGCAAGGCCGCTCGGGCTGTTGCCCGGTGAGGCGGTGCGGATCGCGACCGGTGCGCACGTGCCCGACGGAACCACCTCCGTGCTGCGCGACGAATTCGCCGTCGTCACCGGCGACGACCTGGCACGGCGGCCCGACACCCCGATCCGGGGCGATGTGCGGCGCAGCGGCGAGGACCTGCGGGTCGGTGATCAGGTCGCACCGGCGGGCACCCGGGTGACGGCGGCGCTGCGCTCGGCCGCCGCCTCGGTGGAGGTGACAACGGGTTCGGTCCGTGGGCCCGTCCGAGCGCGAATAGTGATGACCGGTGACGAGATCCGCAGCACCGGCCCGCTGCAGACCGGCCAGACCCGCGACTCGATCGGCCCCGTCCTGCCGGACCTGCTCACCGGCTGCGGTGTACGCGTGGTCGACCGGGTGCACCTGCGCGACACCGCGCACAGCTTCGACGACATGCTCACCGCCACAACCGGTCTCGATCTGCTGGTCGTGGTCGGTGCCACCGGTGGCGGCGCCGCCGACCAGTTGCGTACCGCGCTGGCGCGCACCGGTGCCCGCATCGTCGTCCCGAGACTCGCCCTGCGCCCGGGTGGTTCGACCGTCGTAGCCGAATTGCCCGATGGACCAACGGTTCTCGGCCTGCCCGGTAATCCCTTCGCCGCCATCGCCGTACTACTCGCCCTCACCCCGGCGATCGTCGCGGCCCGCACCGCCTCGGCGCCGCCGCGCACCGTTGTCGGCCCGCTGCACAATGCCGCCGAAATCGCCGCCCCCGTCACCCGCATCACGCCCGCGCGCTACGCCCCCGGCGGCGGCTGGATCGGTGACCCGAATATCCGCACCGCTCACCTGGGCGGTCTCGTCGACCGCGACGGACTGGTCGTCGTCGGACCATCGGCCGAAGACGGCGACCTCGTGGAATTCCTCCCGCTCCCGAGTTGAAACAATGTCGCCCGAATTACCGTCGGCGACTGCCGAAAATGCCAGGACACGCCGAATATCCGCTGGTAGGAATGCTATTTATCGTTCAACTCTACCGCTGCGACGACTCGATGCCTATCGTTGAGCAAGTCAGGCGTACCCCGCCTCGAAAAAGGCGGAATTACGCCGGACATCCGAATTAGGCGAAGTATTCATCCCTCGGAAAGGACCGTGTGGAGATGGCTGAGAAGTCGAAGAAAACGCCGAAAAAGATGCCCAAGCAGATGCCCCGCCAGCAGCAGGAGCAGCGGCAGGAGCAGGACTCGCAGCGGATGACGCGAGCAGGCCAGGATGATCGGCGCGAGCCGCGCCGCCCAGGCAGCCACTGATCCACGCGCGTCGACGAGCCGCCGGTACCGGTACCGGCGGCTCGTCCGCGTCAGGCCCCGATCGGCAGGGCCGCGTCACGTCCCCGGCGAGCCGTCGACGGATCGGGCGCGGGGACCGCGTCGAGCAGGCGACGGGTGTATTCCTGCGCTGGTGCCGCGAACACCGCGCGTGCCGCACCGGTTTCCACGATCCGGCCCTCTCGCAGCACCAGGACGCGGTCGGCGACCTGATGTACCACGGCCAGGTCGTGACTGATGAACAGGCTCGCGAATCCGTATTCGGCGCGCAGATCGGCGAACAGGTCGAGCACCTGCGCCTGCACCGAGACATCGAGCGCACTGGTCGGTTCGTCGGCCACCAGCAGCCGAGGCGCCAATGCCAGCGCCCGCGCCAACGCCACCCGCTGACGCTGCCCACCGGACAACTCGGCAGGCCTGCGCTCGGCGTAGTCCCTCGGCAACCGGACCGACTCGAGCAGATCGCCCACTTTCGAGTACAGCAGCGCCCCCGAAGCGACTCGATGCACCTGGAGCGGTTCACCGATCGCGTCGGCGATGCTGCGTCGCGGGTCGAGCGAGGCGCTCACATCCTGATGCACCAGCGCCACGTGCCTGCGCAACCCGCGCAGCTCCCGCCGGGGCAACCCGGTCAGGGACACACCCTGTAGCCGCACGGTCCCCGAGGTCGCGGGCACCAGCCCGAGCGCGGTCCGCCCGAGTGTGCTCTTGCCCGAACCGGACTGCCCGACGATGCCGAGTACCTCGCGTGGACTCAGCGTCAACGAGATGTCGTGCAGCGCGGGGAATGCGGCACCACCGTGCCGACCGGGATAGACCACGGACAACTCGTCGATCCGCAACACCTCGCGGTACTCCGGTCCCGGTACGCCCCCGCCCTTCTCGGCGACGACCGCCGGTTTCCGTGCCACCACCCTCCGCAGCGCCCGCTCGAGACCCCGAGTAGCGCGACCCGCCGCACCATCGGAATCGAGGCCGGCTTCCCTGGCCACACCATCGGACTCCGCAGGAAGGGCTGGAGCGGTACCGTCCCCAGTGCCCACCAGGTCGGCCGCGTCGGCACCGGCATCGAACCGCACCGGGTCGGGGCTTTCGGTGCTCGAAGCGTTCGGGACGACGTCGGCCTCGTTCGCACCGCGAGTCGGGATCACCGTCTCGACTGGCTGGACCTCGGGCACGCCGTCGGGGTCGCCGACGTCGGGCGCCACCGCTGCCCTACCGCGCGCCGAACGTGCCGGCAAGCGCGGAACGGACGCGAGCAGCGTGCGGGTGTACTCGGCCTGCGGTGCGGCGAACAGGTCGAAGACCGGTTGCTGTTCGACCACCTGTCCGGCCCGCAGTACCACCACTCGATCGGCGATCTCGGCGACCACGCCGAGGTTGTGGGTGATGAACAGGACCGAGGTGCCGCGGTCGCGGCACAGCGTGTGCAGCAGGTCGAGGATTTCGGCTTGCACGGTGACGTCGAGCGCGGTAGTCGGTTCGTCGGCGATGAGCAGGTCGGGTTCGCCCGACAGCGCGAGCGCGATGACCACGCGCTGCTTCTGCCCGCCCGAGAGCTGATGCGGGTACCAGTCGAGGCGTTCGGCGGCTTCGGGGATGTCGACGGCGGTGAGCAGTTCGATCGCGCGGGCACGGGCCACGGCCTTGTCGGTGACGCCGTGCGCGCGCAGGGCCCGCACGAGCTGGGTGCCGATCTTCTGCACCGGGTTGAGCGCGGTCTGGGGCTCCTGGAACACCATGGCGGCCCGGGTGCCGCGCAGGCCGCGCAAGGTCGCTTCGTCGGCACCGACGATCTCGGTCGAGGCGAGGGTGACCGACCCGCGCGCCCGCGCTGTCACCGGCAGCAGTCCGAGCGCGGCCCGCGCGGTGAGCGACTTCCCCGACCCGGATTCGCCGACCAGCGCGACGACTTCCCCGCGCCGCACCTGCAAGCTCACCCCGTGCACCACGGTCTTGTCCCCGAAGGCGACGACCAGATCGATGATGTCGAGCACGACATCATCGGACTCGCGCTCTTGCGTACTCATCCCGATCTCCTCGCGTTGCCCAGTGATTGGGCGATCAACAGAAACCCCAGCGTCAGCCCGGCGACGACGACCAGCGGCCCGACCGCCATCCACGGATTGGCGTCGAGGTTGCCGATGGATTCGCCGATCAGCGAGCCGAGCGAGGGATTCGGGGGCTGGACCCCGATCCCGATGAAGCTCATCGCGCCCTCGAGGAACACCGCGACCGACAGCGACAGCGCGAACTGCACGACGAGCGGTTCGACCGCGTTGGGCAGCACGTGTTTGCGCAGCGTCCACCAGGTGCCCGCGCCGATCACCTCGGATGCCTCGACGAAGGGTTGCTCGCGCACCGCGAGCACGGCGGTGCGGATCTGACGACCGAAGATCGGGATCTCGGCGGCCACGATGACGATCACCACCGCGTGCCAGCCCGGCCCGGTGATCGCGGCGAGGGCGATCGCGAAGATCAGCGACGGGAAGGCCAGCACCAGGTCGAACAGGCGCTGCACGGTGACATCGGCGAAAGGGTGCACGGTGGCGGCGAGCCCGATCAGCGAACCGATCACCGCGGCGAGTGGCACCGCGAGTGCCACGATGAGCAGGTCGACGCGGATTCCGGCCAGCACGCGCGCGGCGACGTCGCGGTTGAGGTGGTCGGTGCCCAGCCAGTGCTGTGCGCTCGGGCCGAGCAGGTTGGCGGACGGTATCTGCGCGAGCGGGTCGAAGGGGCTCAGTACTGCGGCGAACACACCGGCGAGCGCGATCACGCCGACCAGGAGAACACCGGCCAGTCCCTGTCCACTGCGCAACGCGGCCGCTCGCCGCGCGCGTGTTTCCGCGATTGCGACGGTCACGATCGTCCCCCGATCCGGACTCGCGGGTCCAGCCACGCATGGGCGAGATCGGTGAGCAACTGGATCACCACGAACACCGCGACGGCGAGCAGCAACAGCACCTGCACCACCGGATAGTCGCGGCGGCTGATGCCCTGCTCGATGAGCTGGCCGATCCCCGGCCACACGAACGCCGCCTCCACCAGCACCGCCCCGCCGAGTAGCTGACCGGTCTGCAGGCCGAGCACGGTGAGCGAGGTCGGCAGTGCGTTGCGCAGCGCCCCGCGCGTGACGATCTCGCGGTGATCGACACCGAGCGAACGTGCCGTGAGGACATAGGGTTTGGTGAGCTCGGTCCGCAGGGACTCGGTGAGGAACCGGGTCAGCGCCGCCGCCACCGGCAGTGCGAGGCAGATCGCGGGCAGCAGCAGATACTGCACCGCGATATCCGGCCGGGCGATGAATCCGTCCGGCGGCACCCCGCCCGAGGGCAGGATGGGGATCGCGACGGCGAACACCAGCACCAGCAGTGGTCCCACCACGAAGGTCGGCAACGCGACGGCGATCGTATTCGCCGCCGCCACCACGGTATTCAGCCAGCGACTCGGCCACAGCACCGAGGCCAGCGACACCGCGAGGCTCACCACCACGGCGAGCACCAGCGCGGTCACCGTGAGCACGAGGGTATTGGTGAGCCCGCGACCGACCAGGTCGCTGATCTGCCCACCGATGAGGTAGGACCGGCCGAGGTCGAGGGTGACCAGATCGCCCAGCCAGCTCAGGTATTGCACGGGAATCGACCGGTCGAGACCGAGCTGATGCCGGATGGCCGCGACGGACTCGGGTGTCGCGTCGTTGCCCGCCAGGATGGTGGCCGGGTCGCCCGGCACCAGGCGCAGCAGCAGGAAGATCAGCACGGACGCGCCGAACAGGACGAGCAGCGCCGAGGGCAAGCGGTGCAGCAGGTAGCGCGTCATGACAGGAAGGTGTCGGTGAGTACGGGTTCGCGGCGCTTGGTCCAGGCGAATCCGTGCACCGTGTTGCTGGTGGAGTACTGCTGGAAACGCACACCGATTTCGATCAGGAACAGCCCTTCGAGCAGCTGATCCGTCACGGCCCGGTAGGCGCGCACCGCGTCGGGCCCGGTGCCCTGCGGCAGTTGCCATGCGGCATCGGCGGCCGCGGTGTAGGCCGGTGACTCGTAGCGAGAGGCGTTGCGGCGGGCGTTGAACGGGTACGCACTCACGGTGAGGGTCGACGGCACGAACTGTGCCCACGAGTGGTCGGTCACCCACAGCCCGCGGAACTGCTGGCCGGTCAGTTGTTTCACGAAGGCTGCGTTGTCGATCGGGTCGAGATCCACCTCGATGCCCACCTCGGCCAGGTTGGCCTGCACGATCTGGGCGGTCGCCTCGAACCCGGGCGCGAAAGTCAACGGCAGGCGCGGTGGCTTGGTCACCTGGGCCAGCAGCGCCTTGGCCTTGCCGATATCTCTGCCGTACCTGGTGTTGAGCGACTCGTCGAACGCCGGAGAATTCTTCGGCCACGGCACATTCAGTGGATAACCCGCGCCGCGAAAGACCTCGGTGACGATCCGTTCGCGGTCCAGCGCGTAGGCGATGGCTTGCCGCACCCGCACATCCGCCAGCGACGGTTCGGAGACATTGACCCCCACATAGGTCTGCAGTTCGGCGCCCTCGAGATTGTGCACTGTGAAACCGCCACCGTTGGACAGGTTTTCGGCGTCGCGGAAGGTCAGTTCACGCGCAGCGGCGATCTGACCGGTCTTCAGCGCGTTCAGCAGAGCCTGTGGATCGGGGACGATCGAGACCTCCACCCGGTCGAGGTAGGGACGATCCGGGATCCAGTACCCGGCGTTCTTGGCGAAGATCAGCTGTGAATTCGGAATTCGCTGTACGAAGGTGAACGGTCCGGTGCCGATATAGGTTTCACCGGTGCCGAGTTTGTCGGCGGTTTCGCTGTCGAGAATAGGTACCGTATCGAGCAGATCGAAGATGTTGCTCACCGGATGGGCGAAACGCAGGACGATCCGGGTGGGCGAGACGATATCGAATTCGGTCACCGCGGCGGCGGTCGACCGCAATTGCGCCGACCATTTGGGGTCGGCGTAGGTGCGGATCGAGAACTCCACATCCTTGGCCGTGAACACCCGCCCGCTGTGGAATTTCACGTCGTCGCGTAGGTCCAGACTCACCGAGCGGCCGTCGGCGGCGAGTTGCCAGGCCTTGGCCAGCAGCGGCTGTGGTTCGAGCGAATCGTTCGGGTAGCGGATCAGCGATTCGTAGACCAGGCCGACGAGCACCGGGGTGGCGGCGGTATTGGTGAGCAGGTTGGCGGGCACCAGGTCCTCGCGGATGCCGACCTTCAAGGTGCCACCGCGCACCGGCGTCGCGTCGTCGCCGCCTGCCTTCTGCTCCGAGACCGCGGAGGTGCACGCCGCGAGTGCGGCCCCACCGAAGATGGCCGCGGCAGCGATACCGCTGGTGCGCAGGAAATTTCGGCGATGGATACCGCCACGCGATGCATTGTTCGTTGACACGACAGCGACGCTAACAATGTGCGCGACACCGGTCACCGATTCCGCGCAGGCTGCATCTAACCCTGGTGACCAGCCATTTTGTCCAGTTCACTGCGGGAATGCCAGTTCCACCCCACGCACGCGGTTACGAATCCTTCGCAGGCTCGATCGGACGCACCTCCGCCGATTCCACGCCGAATTGGACCTCGCCGGCCACGGCGCCCGCCGGTGCGCCGAATATCGTCGTCGTCCTCGTGGACGATATGGGTTACAGCGACATCGGTCCGTACGGTTCCGAGATCGCCACGCCCACACTGGATCGGCTCGCCGCGACGGGTGTGCGCTTGTCGAATTACCACACCACTCCCCTGTGCTCGCCGTCGCGCGCCGCGTTGCTCACCGGTATCAATCCGCACCGCGCGGGATTCGGTTTCGTGGCCAATGCCGATCCCGGCTATCCCGGGCTGCGCCTGGAACTGGCCGACGATGTGCTCACCCTGCCGGAGATTCTGCGGGACAACGGATATGCCACTTACGCGGTGGGCAAATGGCATCTGGTGCGTGATGCCACGATGAATCCGGCGGCGCACCGGAGTTCGTGGCCGACGCAGCGCGGATTCGACCGGTACTACGGATCGCTGGAAGGCCTCAATTCCTTCTACTACCCGAATCAGCTGGTTTCCGACAGTTCGGTGGTGGATGTCGAGGAGTATCCGCCGGGCTACTACCTCACCGACGACCTCACCGACAAGGCGCTGTCCTACATCAAGGACCTGCGCGCGCACGACGCGACGAAACCGTTCTTCCTGTACTTCGCGCACGTCGCCATGCACGGACCGTTGCAGGCGAAGGCGCAGGACCAGGCGAAGTACCGCGGGCGATACGACGAGGGCTGGGACGAATTGCGCCGGAAGCGGTTCGCCGAGCAGTTGGCGCAGGGCCTGTTCCCGCCGGGGACCGAGCAGAAGCCGCGCAATACCGAGCCGGGTTACGAGGCGGCGGAATGGGATTCGCTGTCCGCGGCCGAGCAGCGGCGGTACGCCCGGTACATGGAGGTGTACGCGGGCATGGTCGACAGCATCGACCAGAGTCTGGGCCGCATCGTCGATCTGCTCGAGGAACTGGGCGAACTCGACAACACGGTCATCGTGTTCACCTCCGACAACGGCGGCACCGCCGAGGGCGGGCCGGAGGGCACCCGCTCCTATTTCGCCGAATTCGCCCACATCGACGACCCCGACTGGGTGGGCGATGTGCCCCACGACGAGGAACTGATCGGCACCGCGAAGCTCGGCGTGCACTATCCGCGCGGCTGGGGGCAGGCGTCCAACACGCCGTTCCGCTTCTACAAGGGGCAGACCTTCGCCGGTGGGGTGCGGGTGCCGCTGATCGTGTCGTGGCCGAAAGGCCTGCCGCGCAAGGACGACGACACCGGC
This sequence comes from Nocardia sp. NPDC003979, assembly GCF_053605015.1. Taxonomy (NCBI): domain Bacteria; kingdom Bacillati; phylum Actinomycetota; class Actinomycetes; order Mycobacteriales; family Nocardiaceae; genus Nocardia; species Nocardia sp. NPDC003979. The sequence continues at coordinate 789,311 of NZ_JBSGIJ010000001.1, read as the reverse complement.
ATCCGGCACGAGTACGCCTATGTCACCGACCTGGCGCCGACCCTGCTGGAATTCGCCGGGCTCGACCGGCCTTCGGTCCGCAACGGCCTACCGGCCAAGGACTTCGACGGCGTCTCCGCCGCCGCCCTGCTCCGCGACGCCTGGGCACCGACCCTGCACACCGAGCAGTATTCGGAGATGACCGGTCATCGCGGCTTTTACCGCGACGGGTGGAAACTGCTCTCGCTCCACGAAGCCGGCTCCGACCTGGACGCACCCGACTGGCAGCTCTTCGACGTGCGCGCCGACCCGACCGAGCTGCACGACCTTTCCACACAGTATCCGGACAAGGCCGCCGAACTCGCCGCCGCCTGGGACGAATCGGCCTGGGCCAATACGGTTTTCCCGCTCCTCACCCGTGCCGACTTGTTCCGCAGGCGCCCGGAGGAGGCGCGGCTGGCCGACCCGGTGCGCCTGCTTCCCGGCACCCCGACCCTCGAGCGTTATCGTTCGCAACGGCTGATCGCCTACCGCGACTTCACCATCACCGCCGAACTCGGCGCGGCCGCCTCCCCCTCGCGAACCGGTGACCGATCCGTGCCCACCGGTTACCGGGACGGCGACGAAGGCGTACTCGTCGCCCACGGTGACCCGCTCGGCGGTTACCTGCTCTACATCGAGCACGGCGAGGTGGTGCTCGGCGTGAACAGTTACGGCCGCTATGCGTCGGTGGGCACACCGCTGCCGGTCGGCACTCGCTCGGTCACCGTCCGCGCCACCGTGCGTCCCCACCTGCGCTGGGACTTCGTCGTCGAAGCCGACGGCACACCCCTGGCCGAAATCACCGACCAGGTCCAGCTCGTCGGCATGGCGCCGTGGACCGGCATCTCCGTCGGCATCGACGCCCGCGGCCCGGTGTCCTGGGACCTTCGCGAACGCCGCGGCCCCTTCCGCTACACCGGCGCCCTCCGCGCCATCACCTACACACCAGGCCCGATCCAGGTTCCGCAGGCCACCATCGATGCGGTCGAACGCGAGGCCGAGTTCGTTGCCGAGTAGCGTCCGGACCGAGCCGGGCACGCGCTCCGGGCGGCTGATCACGCGTCTGTCCAGGTCGGGATCGGGTCCCGGCGGGTCGACCAGGTCGGATATCGTCTACCGGCGGAAAGACAGTCTCGCAGTGAGGACACCCCGATGGACGACAGTTCCCTGACCTGGGACGACGGTGCGCTCGTCACCATCGACCAGCGCGGGCTGCCGCACGAGGTGCGTGAGCTGCGGTTGACGACCGTCGATCAGGTGATCGACGCCATCACCACGCTCGCCATCCGAGGTGCGCCCGCCATCGGGATCGCGGGGGCGTTCGGCGTGGTCATCGCGACCCGCGCTCACACGAAGCTCGTCGACGCCGCCACCCCGGCCGTCTCGCGCGAAGCGGTGCGGGTCGGTCTTTCGGGCGGCGAAGTGGTCGACGTGGCGGCGGTGGAAGCCGAGGCGGATCGGATCGCGGCGGCGCGACCCACCGCCGTCAACCTGGCATGGGCGGTCGAGCGGGTGCGGGCACGGATTCCCGAGGGTGCCGACGCCGTACTGGCCGAAACCCTCGACATGCTCGCCGAGGACGGCCGGGTCAACCTGGCCGCCGCCACCCACGCCGCCGACCTGGTGCAACAGCTCTGCGGTGACCGGCCGCTTCGCCTGCTCACGCACTGCAACACCGGACGCCTGGCCACCAGCGCGGTGGGTACGGCCATCGGCGCGCTGCGGGTGCTGCACGAGCGCGGCGCGGTCACCGACGTGATCGTGGACGAGACCAGGCCGCTGCTGCAGGGTGCGCGGCTCACCGCGTGGGAGCTCGCCGAAGCGGGCATCCCGCACCGGCTCACCATCGACTCGGCCGCCGCGTGGGCGATGGCGACGGGCCAGGTCGACGCGGTGCTCGTGGGTGCCGACCGGATCACCGCCAACGGCGATGTCGCCAACAAGATCGGCACCTTCGGTCTCGCGCTGGCCGCGCGTCATCACGGCATCCCGTTCATCGTCGTCGCCCCGGAGTCCACCCGCGATACCGCGATGGCGACCGGCGCGCAGATCGTCGTCGAACAGCGGGCCGCCGCGGAGGTCACCGGGTTCGGTGGGGTCGAGGCCGCACCGGCAGGCACCGCCGTGTTCAATCCGGCCTTCGATGTGACACCGGCCGACCTGGTCACCGCGGTGGTCACGGAGAACGGTGTGGTCTACCGCAACGCGGACACCTTCGACGGGAACGGCCGCGCCGCGAGCTCGGAGAGCGACATGGCCGGACGCGCGCTCGCCGCCGTCGCTCGTCAGCTCTACGAGCGCGGCTGGATGCCCGGTACGGCAGGCAACATCTCGGTGCGATCCGGGAGCGACGATGCGCTGATCACCGCCAGCGGATTGTCGAAAGGCGAACTGACCGAGCGCGATGCGGTGCGCGTCCGCGTGGCCGACACCACCGCGTACCCGGGTCAGGACCGAAAACCCTCCGCCGAGACCAGCATTCACACCGCCGTGTACCGCACGCGCGATGCCGGTGCCGTCGTGCACGTGCACTCACCGTTCGCCACCGCCCTGGCGACCACCGCCCGGCCGGGTGACACCGTGCGGGTCAGCGGGTACGAACTCATCAAGGGTTTCGGGCTCGACGATCCGTCGACCGTGGATGTTCCGGTGTTCGCGAACTGGCCCGACGTCGCGCGCATCGGCGCCGACATCGAGTACTACCTGCGCGAGAATCCCGGTGCCGCACCGATTCTGTTCATCACCGGGCACGGCATCACCGCCTGGGGTGACACTCTTGCCCAGGCGCGTGATCGCGCCGAATGTCTGGAAGCACTGTGCGAGTTGATCGCCCGCACCGGACGTACCGACGCCACTCCTTTCGAGATCGGACCGAGATGACCCTGCTGCAAGTGATGGCGGCCGACAATGCCGCCGATGTCCGGGTGCGGACCACCGACACCGCCGAGATCGGTGCCCAGCTGTCGAAGCACGGCATCGCCTTCTCGCGCTGGGAGGTGCTCCCCGACGCCGCGACCACCGACTCCGACACCCTGCTCGCCCATTACGCGCCGCGGATCGCCGGACTGAACGCGTCGGGTCGCTACGAGCACATCGATATCGCCCGCATCCACCCCGACGACGACAACCCCGACTGGCCCGCCACGGCGGCGGGCGCGCGCACCAAGTTCCTCGACGAGCACCGGCACGCCGAGGACGAGGTGCGTTTCTTCGCCGCCGGTCGCGGCTGCTTCTACCTGCACATCGACGACGCGGTGCTGGCCACGGTGTGCGAGGCGGGCGACCTGCTTTCGGTGCCCGCGGGCACCCTGCACTGGTTCGACATGGGCCCCCGCCCCGATTTCGTCGCCATCCGCTTCTTCGAGGAGGCCGACGGCTGGATCGGTGATTTCACCGGCGACAAGATCAGTGCCGGTTTCCCCACCCTGGACGAGCTGCTCGCGTGATCCGCGCGATCGTCCTCGATATCGAGGGCACCACCAGCCCCACCGATTCGGTGCGCACCGACCTGTACGGCTACACCGAGCAGCATCTGCCCGCCTGGCTGGCCGAGAATGCCACCGGCGCAGCCGAATCCGTGATCGCCGCGACCCGCGAACTGTCCGGCGAGGCGACCGCCGATACCGCACGGATCGCCGAAATCCTCACCGGCTGGCTGCATTCGGATGTGAAGGCCGAGCCGCTGAAAGCCGCCCAGGGCGCCATCTGCGCGGAGGGCTTCCGCGCAGGCGACTTGCACGGCCGCTTCTTCGACGACGTCGCCCCCGCCCTGCGCGCCTGGCACGCCGAGGGTCACACCCTCTACATCTATTCCTCGGGTTCCGAACGCAACCAACGAGATTGGTGCACCTACGCCGACTCCGGCGACCTCTCACCTCTCATCACCGATCACTTCGACCTGGTGAACGCCGGCCCCAAACGCGAACCCGCCTCCTACGAAACGATCACCGCCCGCATCGCGGTCGCGCCGCACGAAACCTTGTTCCTGTCCGATCACCCGGACGAACTCGATGCGGCCGTCACCGCCGGTTGGCGCGTCGTCGGCATCCACCGCCCCGGCGAGCCGAATCCCCCACGCCCACCGCACAAGTGGGTCGGATCGTTCGCGGAGGTCGACCCCGACGCGATGACCGAACAGTAGGCCTCGGCGAGCACAAGGAAACGCACCGAGGTCCTGGTGTGGACCTCGGTGCGTCGAATCACTTGGCGACAGTGACCTTTTCGCGTTCGCGTTCCGGTTCGTAGGTCTCCCAGAAGGTGGCGTTGCGGATACCGAGTGCCTTCGGGTCGAAGACCGGGTCCTTGCCTTCCTTCTTCTGCTTCTCGTAGTCCCGTAGGGCCTTGTAGGCGGGCTGCTGGATGATGATGATGCCGATGATGTTGAGCCAGGCCATCAGGCCGACGCCGATGTCGCCGAGGGTCCAGGCGTCGGTGGCCGTGGACAGGGCGCCGACGGCGACCGAGATCAGGATGAGGGCCTGCAGGATCAGTGTGGTGTTGCTGCCGAGGGTGCCCCGGATGACGGGGACCGGGGTGGCGGCGCGCTTACCGAGCAGGAAGCGCAGGTTGGTGTCGGCCATGTAGTAGTAGGCGATGATCGTGGTCAGGCAGAAGAATGCCAGCGAGATCGCGACGAAGGTCGAGCCGAAACCACCCCACAGGGTGTCGACCGCGTGCTGGGCGTAGGCGGGGCCGACCGCGGCGTCCGAGGGCAGCACTCCACCGTCGGCCAGGACCTTGCCGTCGGCGGACTCACCCTCGAAGACCCGGTAGGCGCCGGTCGACAGGATCAGCAGACCGGTGGCGGTGCAGACGAACAGCGTGTCGATGTACACGGCGAAAGCCTGGACCAGACCCTGCTTGGCGGGGTGGGACACCTCGGCGGCGGCCGCCGAGTGCGGGCCGGTGCCCTGACCTGCCTCGTTGGAATACACACCGCGCTTGACGCCCCACATCACGGCCGCGCCGATGATCGCGCCGAACGCCGCGTCGGCGCCGAGGGCGCTGCGCACCACCAGGGACAGGATCTCCGGGATCTGGCCGGCGTTGGCGAACACGATGACCATGGAGATCAGGATGTAGCCCACCGCCATGAACGGCACGACGACCGCCGCGAAGGCGGCGATGCGCTTGACGCCGCCGATGATGACGAACGCGAGCACGATCACGGTGCCGAGGGCGACCACCCATTCCGACACGCCCCAGGCCTGGTTCATCGCGGCCGCCATGGAGTTGGACTGCACGCTCGGCATGAGCAGACCGCAGGCCAGCACCGTCACGGCGGCGAAGATCACCGCGTAGACCTTGAACAGTGGGGCGGCCTTGGTGTGCGACATCGCCCGGTGGAAGTAGTAGGCGGGCCCGCCACGGTACTCACCGGTGAGCGGATCGCGGGTCTTGTAGATCTGGCCGAGGGTGCACTCGACGAAGGACGTTGAGGCCCCGAGGAAGGCCACCGCCCACATCCAGAACAGCGCGCCCGGGCCGCCGAAGGCGATGGCGGTGGCGACGCCGGCGATATTGCCGGTGCCGATGCGCCCCGACAGCGACATCGCCAACGCCTGGAACGACGACACTCCGGAGGCGGACTTCTCGCCGCGCACCAACAGCCGCACCATTTCCGGGATCTGGCGGACCTGGACGAACCTCGAACGGATCGAGAAGTACACCCCTGCGGCCAAGCACAGATAGATCAACGAGTCGCTCCAGATATAACCGTTGATCGTGGTCAAGAACTCAGCCACTCGCTCGTACTCCCTGATAGCCATCGATGGACGTCAGACATGATCACATGTCCGGTAACCGGTGGTTAGCTGAGTACATATTGTTCGCCTGCCCGCCGCGCTCTCGGGCGCGGATCGAAGCGACGCAGGTCACTGTGGGTGTGTAAACAAATGTAAACCGTCCGAGAACCTGTCGTTTCCGAAGCATCACCGCGGCGGCGCCGAACCGCCTCGCGAGCGTCGGTAAAGGCCGGTCGGACGGGGGTTTCCCCTGGTCGTGGCGGGTGTAGTGGGTGAGCGTCGGATTACGGGGGTGACCAGCACATTTCGCCCACCTCACAACGCACAAAGGCCCGATCCGGGGTGTGAGAAGTTCGTTTTGCCCGGCGGGACCGCCTCCTTACAGTTGGCCTCAACAGCCCGATTTCACAAGCTCGAAGGGGGCGTCGTGGTTAATTCGCGCACTCATGGTCCGTCGCCCACCGATTTCGGTGACAGTCTGCTGACGCTCGGAAAATACTTTCAGCGCGGTGAGGTTTCCGCGGATCAGCGGTCGGTGTTCAAGGTCGGTGGGCGCGATGCCGACGCGTTCTACCGCGACCGGTGGTCGCACGACAAGGTGGTGCGCTCCACCCACGGCGTGAATTGCACCGGTTCGTGCTCGTGGAAGATCTACGTCAAGGACGGCGTGATCACCTGGGAGTCCCAGCAGACCGACTACCCCTCGGTGGGTTCGGACAAGCCCGAGTACGAACCCCGCGGCTGCCCCCGTGGCGCCTCGTTCTCCTGGTACACCTACTCCCCCGCCCGCGTGCGCTACCCGTATGTGCGCGGCACCCTGCTCGACCTGTACCGAAAGGCCAAGGCCGAGCTGAAGGACCCGGTGCTGGCCTGGGAGTCGATCGTCGAGGATCCGGTCAAGGCCAAGGCGTACAAGAACGCTCGAGGCAAGGGCGGGTTCGTCCGCGCCGAGTGGTGGGAAGCGGCCGAGATCGCCGCCGCCGCACACGTTTACACGATCAAGCAGTACGGTCCCGACCGCGTCGCCGGTTTCTCGCCGATTCCGGCGATGTCGATGGTCAGCCACGCGACGGGCGCGCGTTTCGTGTCGCTGCTCGGCGGCTACATGCTCTCGTTCTACGACTGGTACGCCGACCTGCCGGTGGCCTCGCCGCAGGTGTTCGGTGACCAGACCGACGTGCCGGAGTCGGCCGACTGGTTCGACGCGGGTTACCTCATCATGTGGGGTTCCAACGTCCCGGTGACCCGCACGCCCGACGCGCACTACATGACCGAGGCGCGGTATCGCGGCCAGAAGGTCGTGGTGGTCTCCCCCGACTACGCCGACAACACCAAGTTCGCCGACGAGTGGGTGGCCGCACGCCCCGGTACCGACGCGGCGCTGGCGATGGCGATGGGGCACGTGGTTCTCAAGGAGTTCTTCCTCGAGAAGCAGACCCCGATGTTCCTGGACTACATCAAGTCCTACACCGATTTGCCGTACCTGATCTGTCTCGACGAGGCGGCGGATCAGGGCGGCGCTCTACCCGGCAAGTTCCTGACGGCGGCCGATCTGGGCCACACCGACGAGAACGCCGCACACAAGCCGGTACTGCTCGATCAGGCCGGAAACCCGGTGGTGCCCAACGGTTCTCTGGGCCACCGCTTCAACGAGGCCGACGCGGGCAAGTGGAATCTCGACCTCGAAGGGGTCGACCCGCTGCTCACCCTGCTCGGCCATTCCGACGAGGCGCCGACCACCATCGCGCTGCCCCGCTTCGACACCGACACCGCCGCACCCATCATCCGCGGCGTGCCGACGAAAACCGTTGCGGGCAAACGGGTCACCACCGTCTTCGACCTGCTGCTCGCGCAGTACGGTCTCGGTCGTGACGGCCTGCCCGGCGAATGGGCCAAGGGTTACGACGACGCCGAGTCGCCTTACACCCCGGCCTGGCAGGAAACCATCACCGGCGTGCCCGCCGTGCAGGCCGCGCGCATCGGCCGCGAATTCGCCGACAACGCCGAACGTTCCGGTGGCCGCTCGATGATCCTGATGGGCGCGGGCACCAACCACTGGTTCCACTCCGATCAGATCTACCGCGCGTTCTTCACCCTCACGCTGCTCACCGGCTGCCAGGGCAAGAACGGCGGCGGCTGGGCCCACTACGTCGGCCAGGAGAAGTGCCGCCCCGTAACCGGCTGGGCCACACTGGCTTCGGCAAGCGACTGGCAGCGCCCGCCGCGTCAGATGCAGGGCACCGTGTTCTGGTATCTGACCAACGACCAGTGGCGCTACGACCCGTTCACCTCGGACTCGTTCGCGTCTCCGCTCGGCAAGGGCAAGTTCGCCGGCCGCACCGCCGCCGACAACATCGCGCTGGCGAGTCGTCTCGGCTGGATGCCGAGCTACCCGACGTTCAACCGCAACCCACTGGACATGGCCGACGAAGCAGCCGCCGCGGGTAAGACCCCCGGTGAGCACGTCGTCGACGGCCTCAAGTCCGGTGACCTGCGTTTCGCCTGCGAAGACCCCGACGCTCCCGAGAACTTCCCGCGCGTGCTCACCGTGTGGCGGGCCAACCTGCTCGGCTCTTCGGGCAAGGGCAACGAGTACTTCCAGAAGCACCTGCTCGGCTGCGGCTCCAACCTGCAGACCACCGACGCCACCGGCGTGCGCCCGCAGGAGCTGGAATGGCGGGAGGAAGGCGCCGAGGGCAAGCTGGACTTGCTGCTGGCCCTTGACTTCCGCATGACCAGCACCACCCTGTTCGCCGACATCGTGCTGCCCGCCGCCACCTGGTACGAGAAGCACGACCTGTCCTCCACCGACATGCACCCCTTCGTGCACGCCTTCTCCCCCGCCATCTCCCCGCCGTGGGAGGCCAAGACCGACTTCGAGGCGTTCCACCGCATCGCGCGCGGGTTCTCGTGGCTGGCCGAAAAGCACCTGGGCACTAGGAAAGACATCGTCGCGGTGCCGTTGCAGCACGACTCGCCGGATGCGCTGGCGCAGGCGGGCGGCAAGGTGCTGGACTGGAAAGCCGGTGAGTGCGAACCGATTCCGGGCAAGACCATGCCCAAGATCGTCGAGATCGAACGCGACTACACCAAGATCGCCGAGAAGCTCGCGGCGCTCGGCCCGCTGGTCGACACGCTCGGGGTGACCACCAAGGGCATCACGACCTACCCGGACAAAGAGGTGGCCTACCTCGCGGGCAAGAACGGCACCGTGGTGTCGGGGATCGCGGCCGGGCGGCCGTCGCTGGCCAAGGACACCTTCGCCGCCGAGACCATTCTCGCGCTGTCGGGCACCACCAACGGGCGTCTCGCCGTCGAGGGTTTCCACCAGCTCGAACGCCGCACCGGTACGAAACTTGCCGACCTCGCCGCCGAGGCCGAGGGCAAGCAGATCACCTTCGCCGACACCCAGGCCCGGCCCGTTCCGGTCATCACGTCGCCGGAGTGGTCGGGCAGCGAGAGCGGTGGCCGCCGGTACTCGCCGTTCACCATCAATGTCGAGCGGAACAAGCCGTGGCACACCCTCACCGGGCGTCAGCACTTCTACCTCGACCACGACTGGATGATCGAACTCGGTGAGCAACTGCCGATCTTCCGTCCGCCGCTGGACATGTCGGCGCTGTTCGCGGAGCCGAGCATCGGCAATGTGAGCGGCAACGGGCTCACCGTGCGCTACCTGACCCCGCACTCCAAGTGGTCCATCCACTCGGCCTACCAGGACAACCTGCACATGCTCACGCTCTCGCGTGGCGGTCAGACGATCTGGATGTCGGATGTGGATGCCAAGAAGATCGGTGTCGCCGACAACGATTGGATCGAGGCGATCAACCGCAACGGTGTGGTCGTGGCCCGCGCGATCGTCTCGCACCGCATGCCCGAGGGCACGGTGTTCATGTACCACGCCCAGGACCGCGCGGTCGACGTGCCGCGCATCGAAGGCGCCGAGGACACGACACCGCAGGCCAAGGGCAAGCGCGGCGGTATCCACAACGCCCTCACCCGGGTGCTGATCAAGCCCTCGCACCTGATCGGCGGCTACGCCCAGCAGTCGTTCGCGCTGAACTACCACGGCCCCACCGGAAACCAGCGCGACGAAGTCACCACCATCCGCCGCCGCAACCAGAACGTGGAGTACTAAGCATGCGCGTAATGGCTCAACTTGCGATGGTCATGAACCTGGACAAGTGCATCGGCTGCCACACCTGCTCGGTCACCTGCAAGCAGGCATGGACCAATCGCGGTGGCACCGAATACGTCTGGTTCAACAATGTGGAAACCCGTCCGGGACAGGGCTATCCGCGCCAGTACGAGGACCAGGAGAAGTGGAAGGGTGGCTGGACGCTCAACAAACGCGGCAAGCTCACCCTGAAGTCGGGGTCGCGGTTCAAGCGGCTGATGAACATCTTCGCCAACCCCGATCTGCCGACGGTCGACGACTACTACGAGCCGTGGAGCTACGACTACGACAACCTGCTGTCGTCGCCGCCCACGGACACCACTCCGGTCGCGCGGCCGAAGTCGCTGATCACCGGTGAGGACACCAAGGTCACCTGGGGTGCCAACTGGGACGACGACCTGGGTTCGGGCCCCGAGCAGGTCGGCAAGGACCCCCTGCTCGGCAAGCTCGAGGACAAGGTGAAACTGGAGTTCGAAGAGACCTTCATGTTCTACCTGCCGCGCATCTGCGAGCACTGCCTCAATCCTTCGTGTGCCGCGTCGTGCCCGTCGGGCGCGATCTACAAGCGCGAGGAAGACGGCATCGTGCTCGTCGACCAGGACAAATGCCGTGGCTGGCGCCAGTGCATCACCGGCTGCCCGTACAAGAAGATCTACTTCAACCACAAGACGGGCAAGGCGGAGAAGTGCACCTTCTGCTACCCGCGCGTGGAGGTCGGCATCCCGACCGTGTGCTCGGAAACCTGTGTGGGCCGGCTGCGCTACATCGGTGTGATGCTCTACGACGCCGACGCGGTGCTCGAGGCGGCGCAGGTCACCGACCCGCAGGATCTGTACACCTCCCAGCTCGGTGTATTCCTCAATCCGCACGACCCGCGCGTGATCGCCGAGGCGGAGAAGGCCGGTATCTCACCGGAATGGATTGCCGCCGCCCAGGATTCGCCGGTGTACAAGCTGATCGTCGACTACCAGCTCGCGCTGCCGCTGCATCCGGAATACCGCACCATGCCGATGGTCTGGTACGTGCCGCCGCTCTCGCCGGTGGTGGATGTGCTCACCGAGACCGGCCACGACGGCGAGGACGCGCGCAACCTGTTCGGCGCCATCGACGCCCTGCGCATTCCGATCGGCTACCTGGCGGAGCTGTTCACCGCCGGTGAGATCGGTCCGGTGCGCGCCTCGCTGCAAAGGCTGGCCGGGATGCGGGCATTCATGCGGTCGGTGAACCTCGGTGAGGAACCCGATTCGGGTATCGCGCCCTCGATCGGGCTCGAGCCCGAGGAGATCGAGGCGATGTACCGATTGCTTGCGATCGCCAAGTACGAGCACCGCTACGTGATTCCCAGCGGCGCGACTTCCCGTGCGCACGAACTGGATTCGCTGGCCACCGGGTGCAGTCTCGACACCGACGGCGGGCCGGGCATGACGGCGTTCGACCAGGTGGTGGAGAAGTTCTCCCTCGCCGACACGAATCAGGCCGCGCCGGAGGAGAAGTCGGGGCGGATCAACCTGCTCAACTGGGACGGTCGCTCCACCGCGGGTTTGCTGCCCGACAACGGCAACGGCAACGGCAACGGCAACGGTCACACCGGCAACGGCGCCGGATCCGGTGGTGGAGGCAATGGCGCCGCCACCACCGACCCGGCCGTCAGCGGGGTGCCGCAATGAGTTTGCTCTCGATCCGCCGGCGTCCCGAGCCTGTCCTCGCTCTGGCCGAGCACGAGCGTCGCATGGTCTGGCGCCTGGCCGCGCTGCTGCTGGACTATCCCGGCGAACACACCCTCGCCCTGCTCGACCAACTGTCCTCCGCCGCAGCACAATTGCCCGACGAAGTGCGCGGGCATTTCGATCCGGTACTCGCCTACCTGCGCGACACCCCGGACATCGAGGTCGCCCAGAGCTATGTCGAGACCTTCGACATGCGCCGCCGCGCCAGCCTGCACCTGACGTTCTACGCTTACGGCGACACCCGCAAACGCGGCATGGCACTACTGCGTTTCAAGCACGCCTACCGCCAGGCCGGTGCCGAACTCGGCGACGAGGAACTGCCCGACCACCTGCCGGTGCTGCTCGAGTTCGCCGCCACCGTCGACCCGATCGGCGGCGAACGCCTGCTCGGCGAACACGTGCCGGTACTGGAGCTGCTCCGGTTGTCACTGGGAGACAACAACTCCCCGTACTCGGGTGTCCTCGCGGCCGTCCTGGCGACCCTGCCACCGGTGACCACCGCCGACCGCCGCCGCATCGCCGAACTCGCCGCCCAGGGCCCGCCCGAGGAAGAGGTCGGCCTGGAACCCTTCGCCATGGACCCCGCCCTCTTCGACGCCGCAGAAGGACGCCGATGAACGCCACCATTCCGCTCCCCGAAGGCCTGTGGCTGATCCTGCCCTACATCGCCGCGACTTCCTTTGTGCTCGGCCATGTCTGGCGCTACCGGTTCGACCAGTTCGGGTGGACCACGCGGTCCTCGCAGATCTACGAGTCCAAACTGCTGCAGCTGGGCAGTCCGCTGTTCCACTTCGGCATGCTCGGGGTGTTCGGCGGGCATGTGATGGGCCTGCTGATTCCGCAGTCGTGGACGGCGGCGCTCGGGATCTCCGAGCACACCTACCACCTGGTGGCGGTCGGCGCGGGTTCCGTCGCGGGCCTGATGGTGGTGGCCGGCGTCGCCATCCTGTGTTACCGCCGCATCGTCGTGCCCGCCGTGCGCAAGGCGACCAGCCGCAACGACATCATGATGTACACGCTGCTCACGTTGGCGCTGGTCACCGGGCTGCTCAACACCTGGGGCTCGAACCTGCTGTGGGGCACCTACAACTACCGCGACACCGTGTCGCCGTGGTTCCGCAGTCTGTTCACCATCGACCCGGAGCCGGGGCTGATGGTCGGCGTGCCGTGGACCTTCCAGCTGCACGGACTGGTGGTGCTCGCCCTGGTCGCGGCCTGGCCGTACACCCGGCTGGTGCACATGTTCAGCGCGCCCATCGGCTACCTCACCCGCCCGTACATCGTGTACCGGCGCAAGGAAGTGGACACCAAGGACAAGACCCGTTTCGCCAAGGCCTGGGACGCGCCGGTGACTCCCGATCGCTGGTAGGTCACCTTTTCGCCCGGTGAGCGGGCGATACCGTTGCGGTTCGTAATTGAAACGTGTTTCACTTCAGGAATGAGCGATGTCCTCGCGCCCGCCCGGCTCGGTCCCCTCACCCTGCGAAACCGCGTGCTCAAGGCCGCCACGTTCGAAGGGCGTACCCCCGATGCGCTGGTCACCGACGAGCTGATCGAGTTCCATCGGGAGGTCGCGGCCGGTGGGGTCGGGATGACGACGGTCGCCTACTGCGCGGTCGCGCCGGGTGGGCGGACGGATCGGCATCAGATCTGGATGCGGCCGGAGGCGGTGCCGGGGTTGCGGCGGCTCACCGATGCCGTGCACGGCGAGGGCGCGGCGGTGAGTGCGCAGCTCGGGCACGCGGGGCCGGTGGCGAACGCGCGGTCGAATCGGGCGCCCGCGCTGGCGCCGAGCCGGATGTTCAATCCGCTCGGGATGCGGTTCACCAAGGTGCCCGACGCACTCGGTATCGCCGAAGTCGTCGAGGCACATGCGCGGGCGGCGCGGTTGGCTCGGGAGTCCGGTTTCGATGCCGTTGAGGTACATCTGGGTCACAACTACCTGGCCAGTGCGTTTCTGAGTCCGCTGCTGAATCGGCGTCGCGACGATTACGGCGGGTCGCTGGTGAACCGGGCGCGGGTGGCGCGGGAACTGGTGCGTGCGGTGCGCGACGCGGTGGGCGACAGCATGGCCGTCACCGCCAAGCTCACGATGGAAGACGGTGTGCGCGGCGGCTTTTCGATCGAGGAGTCGCTGCGGGTGGCGCGCTGGTTGCAGGACGACGGCGCGGTCGATGCCATCGAACTCACCGCGGGTAGTTCGCTGCTCAATCCGATGGCCATCTTCCGTGGCGATGCACCACGCCGGAACTTCGCGCGCGCCTTGCCGATTCCCGTGCGCTGGGGTTTCCAGCTCGTCGGCGGCAAGTTCCTGCGCGAATATCCTTACCGGCCGGGCTATCTGCTCGACAAGGCGCGCCGCTTCCGCGCGGAGTTGTCGCTGCCGCTGATCCTGCTCGGCGGCATCACCGACCTGGCCGGCGCCGAACAGGCCCGCGCCGAGGGTTTCGAATTCGTCGCCATGGGCCGTGCGCTGCTGCGCGAACCCGACCTGGTCCGCCGCTGGCAGTCCGACCGGGCGACACCGTCGCTGTGCACGCATTGCAACGAGTGTGTGCCGACCATCTACTCGACAACGCGCTGCGTGCTGCGAACCTGAACGCGCACCGATCACTTCGCGGCGTTCGCGTCGTCACTACTGTGGGACGCCGGCGCGGCACCACGGCTCCCGGCGATCCATGGTGCCCCGGAGGTTTCTCGTGCCCGATACCCGTGTCGCACTGTGGACGATGACGCATGCCGAACGTGCCGTCCTGGCGGACGACCTGGCCCACCTCGACGACGACCAGTGGCACCTGCCCTCGCTGTGCGGCGACTGGACCGTCGAAGACGTGGTCGCGCACCTCACCGCGGGCGCGAGCACCGGTCGGCTGCGCTGGCTGGGCAGCGTGCTCGCCGCACGCTTCGACTTCGACAAGCACAACGAGCGCCGCAAAGCCGACCACCTGGGCACGACCCCGGCCGAGACTCTCGAACGCTTCCGGGCGATCGTCGACTCCACCACCGCGCCGTCCGGCGACACCGCCGCCTGGCTCGGTGAAGTCGTGGTCCACGGCCAGGACATCCGCCGCCCCCTCGGGCTCACCACCACGCCGTCGATCGAGGCGACCACCGCTGTCGCCGAGTTCTTCGCCGACCGCGACTTCACCGTCCCCAGCCGTACCCTCACCGAGGGTCTGCGGTTGGAGGCAACCGATGGGCCGTTCACTCACGGCGACGGACCACTCGTCACCGGAACAACTCTCGCCTTGACCATGGCGATGGCGGGCCGACCCGCCTACTGCGACGACCTCTCCGGGCCGGGCGCCCCAACCCTGTGCAAACGCCTCACCGGCAACTGAGCGCTGCGCCACCCCAACCCGTGCGGGCGGCCCCCTACGGTCACCGTCCCTTCCGCCCTGGCAACCCGACCCGCGAAGCGCCCCGCCGGCAACTGAGCGCTGCACCACCCCAACCCGTGCGGACAGCCCTCTACCGTCCGGCCCCTCGCAAGCGCCGCACTGGTATGACCGCCGCGGCCGAGGCGACCCTGTCCGGCGCGTGTGCCTCCACCGTCAGGAACCGAGGGTTTTGCGGACAGTGTCGAACCAGGATTGGGTGGCGGTGAGGCCTGCTTCGATGTCCTTGCGGCCGCCGTGGAAGCCGAAGAGTTCGGCGGCGTAGCGACTCAGGACTGTGCCTTCGGACTCCTCGAGTTCGGCGAGGACGTCGGCGTCGCCGAGGAGGTAGGCGACGGCCGAGACCTGGCCCGCGGTCCACTCCGTGCGGTGGGGCGACCAGCCGTCGGCGCGGACCGCGCGGGCCTTGGCCGCCAGGTCGTCGCGCAGAGCGTCGCGGTCGCCATCGGTCGGCTTGCGGGGTTTGCCCCAGCTGATCCGTCTCGCGTCAGACATATCGGCCCTCTCGCTGCTGCAGGTGCGCGTCTACTCGACCGCCTGATTCCGATCAGCGTCGCAGATCGACACAGTGCCGTAGCGCGCCGGGCGGTCACGGATGCGAATCGGCAGGGGGGTGCGCCTATTCCCCGGCATGGAAGGCGCTACCCGTTCGGTGCCGACGAGCGGATCGAGCTCGCCCGTACCGAAGACGTAGCGGCCTCCGTTCTTCTACACCGCGAGATCGCGTCGGGTGACCTTGCCGGTCGCGTTGCGCGGCAGCGGGTCGGACGTGATGCGCCAGCGCGCGGGAACTTTGAAGTAGGCCAGACGGGCGGCGAGGTAGTCGCGCAGTTCGTTCTCGTCGACGGCGCCGGGCTCTGCGACGACCACCGCGGCGACCTCTTGGCCCAGGTCGGGGTGCGCGACGCCGAAGACAGCGCAGTCGGTGACCGCCGG
This sequence comes from Nocardia sp. NPDC003979, assembly GCF_053605015.1. Classification (NCBI taxonomy): domain Bacteria; kingdom Bacillati; phylum Actinomycetota; class Actinomycetes; order Mycobacteriales; family Nocardiaceae; genus Nocardia; species Nocardia sp. NPDC003979. The sequence continues at coordinate 773,308 of NZ_JBSGIJ010000001.1, read as the reverse complement.
ATGTTCGACGAGGACATTCTCGATCTCGGTCGGGTAGACGTTCTCCCCACCGCGCAGGATCAGGTCGGTCCGCCTGCCCGACACGGTGAGCCTGCCGTCGGTCATCGTCCCGAAATCACCTGAGCGCAACCACCTTCCGTCGTCGAGAACCTCTGCCGTCGCGGACTCGTTATTCCAGTAGCCGAGCATCACGTACTGGCTGCGGATGAAGATCTCGCCTTCGGTCCCGTCGGGCAGCACCGCGCCGTCGGGGTCACGGATCTCCACCGACACCCCGATGATCGGCCTGCCGACCGACCCCGCGTCGGCCAGCAGATCCAGCGGTGTCGCCACGGTCGCGGCGGTGCCGCTCTCGGTGAGCCCGTAACTGGTGGTCAGCGACAGCGGAACTCCGGCGAGGTGTTCGCGCAGCCGCTCGAGCAGGGCGGGCGCCGAGGGCGCGGAATTCAGCGACAGTGCCGCCAGCGTCGACAGGTCGTAGCCCGACACGTCGTGGTCGAGCAGACGGGTCGCCATGGTCGGCACCGCCGCCCAGTTGGTGACCCGTTCCCGCTGGACCAGGGTCAGCACCCGGTCCACGTCGAAGGCGCCGTGCGGGAACACCGCCGCCGCACCGGTGGCCAGGCGCGGGATCACCAGATTGTGCAGGCTGGCGATGTGGAACAGTGGCGCGGTGACCAGGTACCGACGCTCGCTCGGCCCGTCACCGACCGACTGACCGGTGAACGCCGCCTGCATGGCATCGGTGAAACGGTGATATTCGGTGATCGCCAACAGGTTTCGCTGGGTATGCACCACGCCTTTGGCGCGCCCGCTCGTCCCACTGGTGTACAGGATGACGGCCGGGTCGTCCTCTGCCACCGCGGTTTCCGGCATCGCGGCACCCCGGTACTCCCCGATGAGGGCGGGCAGGTCTTCCTCGAAGGTCAACACCGGCAGCTCACTGCCCGTTTCGGCCAGCCGCGCAGATCTTTTCGCGTCGGCGACCACCACCTTCGGGGTGGTGTGGCCGAGTGCGTAGGCGATTTCCGGCGGCGCCCACCAGGCGTTGTAGCCCACCGGGATGGCGCCGAGACATTGCGCCGCCCAGAAGGTGACCACCCAGTCGGGACCGTTGGCGGCCAGGATCGCGACCCGGTCGCCCTTGCCGACGCCGTGGCGTTCGGCCAGCGCGGTCGCCAGCGCACCGACCGCCGCCGCGTGCTCGGCGAAGCCGATCCGGCGGTCCTCGGTGACGAGATAGTCGCGATCGCCCCAGGTCAGCGAGTGCTCGAGCAGCTCGCGCAGACTGCGCCGCCGACGCGCGAACACCGGCATCGGCGCACCGAGCACCTCCTCGACCGTCATCTCGAAGGGCGCGCCGGGTGCGGTGAGTCCGGCCGCCACCTGCGCGACGAACACCTGGGGGTCAACGGCTTCGGTCATGAGGTCCTCCCTCGAGAACGGTCGGTTCCGGCGACCGCGTCGAAGACCGCCTTCAGATAGTTGTCGCAGCGATCCGAACCGATCACGCCCGGCGCCATCCGATTCATGGTGTAGGCGAAGGTGATTCGGCGATCCAGGTCGTTGACCACCATGGCGCCGCCGTAGCCCGCCCACCAGCAGACCCGGCCGTCGGGAATGTGTGGGTAGGTCTCGGGGCGCGGCAGACCGTACCCGATGCCGAACCGCAGCGGGGCGAGCAGCGCCAGGTCGAGGCCGTCTGCCTGCTCGCGGAAGATCGACTCGATCGTGGCAGGCGAGAGGAACCGCCTGCCACCGAGCTCACCACCGCACGAAACCAGGGACTGCACGCGAGCGACCGACCGCGCGTTGCCGTGCCCGTTGACGGCCCCGAGCTCGGCGCAACGCCAAGCGGGAGTGGCTGTTTCGGCGATGTCGAGCAGCGGACTCGTGAGCGTTTTGACGAGAATGCTGTCGGGGTCGAGCGCGGACATGTCGAATTCGCGGTGCGGCGGTGCCACGAGCGTGGCGATCCGGTCGGCGTGCTCGGGTCCGGTGCCGATGTGGAAATCCGCGCCGAGTGGTCCCGCCAGCTCGGCGGCGAAGAACTCACCGAGGGTGCGACCGGTGATGCGCCGCACCAATTCCCCGACCAGATGCCCGTAATTGAGGGCGTGATAGCCCGAGGCCGTGCCGGGCTCCCACCACGGTGGCTGAGCGGCGAGCCGGGCGGCGGCGGCTTCGGTGTCGTAGATGTCGGCGAGCGCGATGGGCCGTTCCCAGCCCGAGACGCCCGAGGTGTGCGACAGCACGTGCCGCACCTCGACGCGGTCCTTGCCCTCGGCGGCGAATTCGGGCCAGTACCTGGCAACGGGTGCGTCGAGGTCGAGGTCGCCGCGATCCACGAGCAGCAGGGCGCACAGGGCGGTCATCGTCTTGGTCACCGAGAAGACGTTCACCAGGGTGTCGGCCTGCCAGGCCACGGTGCGATCGGGGTCGGCGTGACCGCCCCACAGGTCGAGGACCGGATCGCCGTCGAGGGTCACGCACAGCGACGCGCCGAGCTCGGCGCCCGTGGCGAGCTGCTCGTCGAATACCGCTCGCACCTGTGCGAAGTCGTCCCGGCAGAAGCCCGCTGCGCGCGTCATCGGCTGGCCTCGGCCTGGGCGCGGGCGGGTACCGGCAATGTATTGCCCGCGGCCGCGGCACGTTTGGCCCCGCGCTCGAGCTCCTTGGTCAAGCCGCGGACGTACGGCTCGAATTCGACCTGGATGGTGTGGCGCGGCGAATCGTAGTACCGCCCGGCGCGGGCATCGAGCCGCTCGTCGACCTCGGCGTCCATCTCGGCCCGCGAGGGCAGGTGATAGTGGCCGGTGAGGTAGGCGGCGACCAGCTTGGTCTGCTGTTCGGCGAAGTTGACCAGCGTCGGAGTCGGTTGGGCCAGGCCGAGATAGAACAGATTGTCCACCGAGGGCCGCATCATCATCTGGAACAGCGGGAACCGGTTGTCGCTGTCCGGCACCAGCGACGGATCGGTGAAGAACGGGAAGCTGATGTGATAGCCGGTGGCGCACAGCACCACGTCGACCTGTTCGCTCGAGCCGTCGGCGAAATGGACGGTGTCACCGTCGAACCGGGTGATGGCGGGCTTGCATTCCACATCCCCGCAGCCGGCGCGGTGCAGGAATTCCTCACTCGCCGACGGGTGCGCCTCGAACGGTTCGTGATCCGGTGCGGGCAGACCGTAGTTCTGCATCAGACCGCGATTCTTGCGCACGAAGCGCTGCTTGAGTTTCAGCGCGACCTTCGGCGGCATCCACTTGGGCATCGACCGGCGGTCACCCACCTGACCGCGCACGTATTTCGGCAGCACCCACACCCCGCGCCGAGCCGACACGAACAGCCGTTCGGCCAGGAAACGCTGGGACAGTTCGGAGGCGATATCGAGCCCGGAATTGCCCATGCCGACCACCACGATGCGCTTGCCACGCATGTCGATGGGATCGAAGGGGTCGTTGTAGGCGTGGCTGTGCATGAGCACACCGTCGAAATCACCGGGGTAATCCGGCATCCGGGGATCCCAGTGGTGGCCGTTGCAGACGATCAGCGCGTCGAAGACCTCGGTGTCACCGTCCGCCGTCACCAGCCAGCGGCCGTCGTCGGTCCGCTCGGCCGCGGTGACCAGCGCGTCGAACCTGATCCGGTCGCGCAGGCCGAAATGGTCGACGTAGTCCTTGAAGTACTGGTGCAGTTGCGAATGGTGCGGAAAGTCCGGCCAATCCGCGGGCGCGGGAAAGTCCTCGAACTGCAAGCGGTACTTGGACGTATCGATGTGCAGGCTCTGATAGCAGGCCGACATGCCGTTGGGATTGCGGTAATACCAATTGCCGCCGACCTCGTCGGACGCCTCGTAACAGACGAACGGAATGCCGTACTCGGCAAGGCGTTTGGCCGCCGTGATACCCGACGGGCCCGCGCCGATGACGCAAACCCTCGGCAGCTCCGGTGTATTCATGCACGACTCCTCATCGACTCACGCTCGCCGACGTGACCCGCACCACACGATAGCGGTTCGCTGGACACAGCGTCCAGTGAATGAGCATGCCGTCTACGATGGCCTCATGTCGCCGGAACCCACCGCCCAGCGAGGCTCGCTGCGCGAGGAACACAAGCGCCTGACCACGGCACGCATCGTCGACACCGCGCGCACACTGTTCGAGACCCACGGCTACTCCTCGGTCCGGGTCGACGACATCGCCGCCGCGGCGGGCTGCAGCCGGGCCACCTTCTACCTTCACTTCACCGGTAAACCCGAGGTGCTGCGCGCCATCGCCAACCAGGGCACACTCACCAGCGTCCGGATGGTCTACGCCGACCTCGACCGCGTGCTCACCACCGGATCACGCGCGGCGTTCGCGGACTGGATGGCCCGCGCGATCGACTGGTTCTTCGTGAACAAGGACATGCTGCCCGCCTGGGACGAAGCCACCGCCGTGGAGCCGGAATTCCGCAGGCTGGCCCGCGAGGGCATCATGACGCTGGCCGACAGCATGCCGGACTATCTCGCCCGCTGGCCCGAGGACCGGCGCGAGGAAGCCCGGTTACGGATCGAACTGCTCGTCGCCCAGCTCGAGCGGTTCTTCACCCGCTGGGCAATGCAGGGCACCATCGACGTGACCGCCGAACAGGCCGCCGAAGTCCTCACCGACGTCTGGTTCCCCGCGCTGCGCGCCCCGTGAACTCAGAGCAGGCCGACGCACCGCGCCTGCGCGATGGCCGCACCGCGCGCGTTCACACCGAGCTTCTGATAGATCCCGCGCAGGTGCGTCTTCACCGTGTTCACCGAGACCCCCAGGTCGGCGGCGATGCTGGTGGCGGTCAACCCCGACGGAAGACGGCGCAGCACAACGAGTTCGGTGTCGGTGAGCCGTGGTGCGTCGGCCATGGCGCCACGGTGGGCGCGCACGTGGTCGACGAAGGCGTCGTAGCGACCGAAGTGCGAACCCAGCCGGTCGAGCAGTTCGGCGGCACCCGGCACGTCGAGGAACGGGCGGATCAGGTGTTCGCCACTCGCGTGGGCAAGGGCCTGCTCGAAAGCGTCCTCGACCTTGCGCGGACGATCGAGCTGGTCGGCGGCGACCGCGATGAGCAGCCACGCGGCCACGGCCTGACCGTCGGTGACCTCGCCGACCAGCGGTGTCAGCAGCGGCAGGACGGCGGCCGGGCGCTGGGTGTGCAGGGCAAGGGCGGCTTCGGCCAGCTGGGTGTCGACGGTCTTGCCGAGTACCCGGGTCGCGTGGTCGACGAGGGCGCGCGCCTCGACCTTGGCATGCACCCGCAGCAGGAGCCACAGCACCTCGGTGACGAGGTTTCCGGCACCGAGCAGCGCCGGGGCGTCGTCGAGCAGGTGGTGCAGGCGCCGGCTCAGCGCGGTGGCCGCGGCGGCACGGTCGATGGTGTCGTCGAAGGTGAGGACGCCGATGACGATGCGGGCCTGGCGCAGCAGGGCGGGGGTGGTCGTGTCGTCGGCCGACAGGTCGGGCAGCGGCTTGCCGTAGGCGCAACCCTGCCGGTGCGCGCCGTAGGCGGCGGTCACGCGGGCCATCGCGGCCTCCGACGATCCGGTGAGCCCGTAGCGATCAGCGCACTCGAGTGCCTGGGCGGCCAGCACCCGCAGCTCACCGACCCGGCCAGTGATGCCCGATGCCGCCGCGACCGCCGTACGTGCCCGTACCGCGACGCGACCGAGCCCCGCCTCCTCGGCGTAGACCACCGCATGCCGCAAAGCCACTGTGCCGCTGACGATCCGGCCGCCGAACACTTCGGCCGCGCCGCAGTGCAGCGCCACATAGCAGTCGAGATCGGTGTGCCCGGTGACGGGCGGCAACGGCCACCGCATGGAGGCCGAATCACCGGCCAGCACGGCCACCCCCGCGCTCACCGCGTGATCGAGCGCGGCGATCCACTCGGCCGGAACCAGTGCCGACCCCGGCCACGAACCCACATGGGCCGCCTCCAAATATACTTCCGCCGCGGCGATCTCACCGTCTTCCACCGCGACGGCGGCGCGCAACAACCCGACGAACGTGTCGTCCGACAGGCCGGGTACCTGATCGAGGGCGTGCAAGAGCAGGTGCCCCTTGCCGTCGAGCACCATCCGTACGCCCCACTCCCACAGGAACGACGCCAGCCCCGGCGCACCCGGTTCGGCGAGCACATGGTCCAGAGCGCATCCGGGCAGTGCGGCGCCGGTGAACCACTCGGCGAGGTGCCGGTGCAACCCGGGCAGGCGTTCGGCCCTGGTGTGCGCGGCCTCGGCCAGCAGGTAGGCCCGCAGCATCGGGTGGTAGGTGTACCAGAGCTGTCCGTCGGTGGCGACCATGTGCAACGGGAAGCTGGCACGCAGTAGTTCGTCGAGAATGCGCGACGCGGCCGGGCCGAGCAGTTCCTCGGCCATCGGCAGGCAGAACCGGGTGGGAACGGCTGTGGTGAGCAGGAATTCGACGGTGCGTGGGGGCAGCGTCTCGATGAGTTCGGCGACGAGGAAGTCGGCGACCGCGTGGGTCGGTGCGGCCAGCGCGGTGAGGGCGGTGCTCCGGTCGTCGGTGCCGAGCGAGATGGCGGCGATCCGGACCAGGGCGGCCCAGCCGCGGGTGAGCTCGTGCAGGGCGGCGAGGTCGGTGTCGTCGAGGTGGCAGTCGTGCTGGGCGAGCAGCTCGGCGACACGATCCGGTGGCATGGCCAGTTCGGTCGCGCCGAGGCGGGTGAGCCTGCCCGCCAGGTCGAGCACGTGCCAGCGCAGCGGCGGTTCGAAACGGCCACCGAGCAGCGCGGTGATCTTCGGCGGCAACCGGGTGAGCAGGTACTCCAGACCCGCGAGTTGCAGTGGGTCGGTGAGCAGGTGGACATCGTCGATGACGAGGACCGTCTCCTCGGTGTCGGCGAGCGCGGCGACGAGGTCGGCGGCGCGGTCGGCGGGCGTGCGCAGGACACCGTCGGGAACGGCCGCGGCCGTCGGGTCGAGCGCCCGGGCCACGGCGGCGAGCAGATCGGCGCCGGGGCTGGTGCACACCGTCAGCCAGGCCAGCCGTGGCGCGGGCCGGGCGGTGTTCACCCAGTCGACCATGGCCACGGTCTTGCCGCTGCCTGCCGGTCCGCACACCAGCACGACGTGCCCCGGCGCGGTGCGCGCACTGTCGAAAGCCGCGGTCGCCGCGTCACAGCGGACGGGGGCGAAGGACAGTTCGGGAACGCGGTCCTCGGTCCCACGGCCGGCCACAGCTATCGCGGAGCGTGCCATCACGAGCCTCCTGAACTCGAGTTCTCACCTGCCCCCGACATCGTGTGCGAGTTCGACGGTAGGCCACACGGGCGCCACGAGTTTGCTGGTGACGACATCTCGACGTGCTCGTTACCAGATCGACGCAGGCTCTTTGCGTGGCCCGCCCCGCCGCCTCAGTCGGGCAGGCGTGACATCTCGAGCAGCGTGAGGCCGAGGGTGTCGATGCGCGCCAGAATTCCCCGCACAGCGGTGCTGTCGGCGACCGTGCCGAACAGCGTCGTTGTCCCGGCCGCGGCATGATCGCTGGGAATGAGCTCCGGAAACGCCGCGAGCACACGATCGGACAGTTCGCCCTCGAGGACGAATTGATAGCGCAGCGGCCCGGACATGGTGTCAGTCTCGCAGTTCGCGCCCGGCTCACACCTCACCCGAGGCGGGTGAAATCGGCGGTGGCCGATTATTTGCTGGGCAGGGCCTCGGCGAAGGCGACGCCGCGAGTCACCCAGTCCCGCAGCGACGCATCGTCATCGACCGCCTCGGCGGTGACGCGTAACCAGCCGCTGAGCTCGCGGCCACCCATCACCATCGGCGACACCGCGGATCCGTCGAGCAGCGCGTCGCCCTCGGCCGGGTCCACGCGCACCAGCAACCCACCCTGTCCACTGGCGGCGACGGCCATGTTGCCGCCGATCAGGAACGCGAGCCCACCGAACATCTTCTTCTCGGCGAGATCGGCCCGAGGGTAGACGATCTCCCGGATCCGCTCGGCGAGTTCCTCGTCGTATGCCATGGGCCGAGTATGCGCCGGGGCACCGACAGATTCACTCCGCTTTCGCCAAAATTTAAAACACCACTTTTTCTGTTTTCGGGACCACGGCCGAACCGACTGGCTAATCTCGCGCTCACCACAGCTCGACACAGGAGACACCATGCAGATCAACCAGGCACGACGCACCGGCTTCGGCCTCACCGCGTTCACCGCGATCGCGGCGGCGGCCGTGCTGACGGCACCGCAGGCCTCGGCGCTCGTCCAGAGCATCGCGGTGAGCGGCACCACCCACTACGTGGGCACCCCCTACACCGTGACGGCCGACGTCACCGCCACGTCGTTCCTGTTCAAGGTGACCTTCACCGACAACGGCACGCAGATCGGTGAGCCGGTCGCGGTCAGGGACGGCAAGGCGACCATCAGCTGGACACCGACCACGCCCGGCGCCCACGAGATCAAGGCGGTGCAGGAACTCATCAGCTCCAAGACCGTCACCGTGCAGGTCTCCGAGAAGCCGACCACCCCGCCCGACGGTGGCAGCACCGGCTCCGCCGATCTGGGCGGACTGCTCACCGGTTCGGCGAGCTAGCCGGCGCACACGACGACGGCCGCCACGTGCTGCGTGGCGGCCGTCGTCGTGCGTGTTCAGATGCCGAGGGCGGCGGCGAACATCGGCCAGGAGTCGTGCACGTCGTCCTGCCAGTACGGCCAGGCGTGCGTGCCCGCGGCCCGGAAGCGGACGTCGGCGGGGATACCGAGCTGACCGAGGCGTCCGGCGAGCGGTCCCGAGCAGCTGCCGACGACGGCTTCCATGGTGCCGCCGACCAGGACCCGGTCGAGCAGCACACCGACATTGCCCGCGATGCTCGGATCGTTGAGCGCCTCGTGCGGGCCGGGGGCGCCGTTGCCTGAGGACAGGTACACCGAGGTGCCACGCAACCGATCCGCGTGCAGCACCGGATCGTTGGCCACCCACGCCGGGTCGCCGGGTCCGCCCCACATGTTGTCGGCGTTGGCGCCGAAGGTGGCGAGCTGGGAACGGACGAGGGTCTGGGCCAGCGGATTCGCGGTCTGCGTGCACCCACTGAAGGCGCCGACCGCGCGGTAGCGGCCCGGGGCGGCGATGGCCAGGTTCAGCGCCGAGGTGGCCGACATCGACAGTCCCGCGACGCCGTTGGCGCCGGTCATGCCGAACCGGTCGTCGAGCAGCGGGGGCAATTCGCTGGTGAGGAAGGTGGTCCACTTGTTGCGGCCGAGAACCGGATCGTCACGTTGCCAGTCGGTGTACATGCTGGCCCGGCCGCCGATCGGGACGATCACATTCACCGGCTTGTCGGCGAAGAAGTCGACCACATCGGTGCGCCGCATCCAGGGCCCGCCGCTCTCCCCGCCGTCGACGGCATTGAGCAGGTACAGCGCGGGCGCGCCCGGACCGGGATGCGACATCCACAGGGTGATCGGCCGGTTCATCGCCGCCGAATGGACGACGACCTCGAACTGCCTGCCGCCGAGCGGCCGGACCTCGAGGATCGATGAATTCGCCGATGCCGCAGGTGAGACGACCACACCGCAGCCGAGCAGGACGAGCAGACAGCACAACAGCCGACGCATGCGCACGAGTGTGCCGCATCGATCGATAGATACCGCGCATTGACGGCGAAGGTGTCCGTGTCGTCCTGTATGGGTGGGCTAGGGCGTTTCGGCCGGCACCCTGGCGGCCCGGACGACGTCGGCGAGGACATCGTCGACATCCGACGCGGTGACGCCGAAGGTCGTGCGCAGAGCCGTGTCGGCGACCAGGAATTCGCGGCGCGACATGTGCGCGGTCTCCAGCAGTTCCGGCCAGAACGGGTCGTCGCGGCCGAGTTCGAGGATCTCGTCGTCGGTCATCTCGGTGAGCACGGGAGCCGGTGCGTCCGCGAGTTCCGCGAGCCGGGTCGCGAGTGCGCGGATGCTCGTCGTGATCACCGGGGCGTGCCAGGCGCGACCCCAGGCACGGTCGTCACGCGCCACGGCGACCAGCGCCCGTGCGGCGTCGCCGATCGCGGTGAACGCGTGCGCGAGATCGAGTCCCTGCGGCACGCTCGCGGGTCCACCCGCCAGTACCGCGGGCTGCACGAGCAGGGAGAACAGGGAGGCGGCGCCGACTCCGACGAACTGACCCGCGCGCACCTCGGTGACGCGGACCCGGCCCGCCCGGTGGGCGTCGAGCGCTTCGATCCACACCTTGGCGCGGACCCGGCCCTTGGCACCGGCGGCCGTGAGCGGTGCGGTTTCGTCCACCACGCCGTCGACGGGGCCGTAGCCGTAGTGGTTGCCGAGCAGCACCAGGTCGGCCCCGACGGCTTCGGCCGCCGTCCTGATCGAATCGAACAGGGGCGGAAGGGTTTCCGGCCAGGTGTGATAGGCGGGCATGGCGCAGTTGAAGACGGTCCGGGCGCCACGTGCGAGTTCGGTCAGGGCGGCGGTGTCGGTGGCGTCGAGCGCGATCAGCTCCACGTTCGGGTGGGCGGGGCCGAGCCCGCCCCGGCTCACCATGCGCACCCGCTCCCCCGCTTCGGCGAGCAGCAGTGCGGTGGCTGTCGCGACGCCGCCTCGACCGACGATCACATTCATGGACACGGTATTTCCTTTCCCAGCAAGATGTTTCGCCCAACGATGCCGTGCGGGGCCGGGCTACACTAGTGGCCGGAATGCCAGCTATCCCAAGGATCGGGCCATGAAGACAATCGCGGTGGTCGCCGTCGCGCCGGTGAAGGCATTCGACCTGTCCATGCCGGAGACCCTGATGGGTTCGGTACTCGTCGACGGCGAACCCGGGTACCGGGTGGTGGTGTGTACGGCCGAGCCGGGTGTCCTGCCTTCCACCCCGGGCGGTTTCGATGTGGTCGTCCGGCACGGGCTCGAGGTGCTCGACGAGGCCGACACCGTGATCGTGCCGAGCACCGGCAGTCGCACCGGTGCCGATCCGGTCACCCTCGCCGCGCTGCGAGCGGCCGTCGCGCGGGGTGTGCACGTCACCTCGATCTGCAGTGGCGCCTTCGTTCTCGCGCAGGCGGGCTTGCTCGAGGGACGCGTCGCGACGACGCACTGGGGGCTGGCCGACGAACTGGCCACGGCTCATCCGCTGGTCTCGGTGCGGACCGATGCCCTGTTCATCGAGGACGGGCCGGTCACCACGGCGGCGGGAGCGGCGGCCGGAATCGACCTGTGCCTGCACCTGATCCGCACCGACTACGGCGCCACCGTCGCCAACGCGGCCGCGCGCGCCGCGGTGGTGACGCCGGTACGACCGGGCGGCCAAGCCCAATTCGTCGACACCGCACTGCCTCCCGACGAGGACCTCTCCCTGTCGGCGACTCGCGCCTGGGCCATGCAGCGGCTCGACACTCCCCTGTCGCTGCGCGATCTCGCCGCACACGCCAGGACCAGTGTGCGCACGCTGACCAGACGGTTCCACGAGGAAACCGGGCTCAGCCCACAGAAGTGGTTGCTGCATCAGCGCATTCATCGTGCGCGCGAACTGCTCGAATCGACGACGCTGTCGGTCGAGTCGGTGGCCAGGCACAGCGGAATGGGGACGGCGGAGTCGTTGCGCCAGCACATGATTCGCCAGCTCGGTGTGCCGCCGAGCACCTACCGCGCCAATTTCGCCACGGCTCGCTGAGGCATCCGGACTCACGGCGAGGCCGACCGCGAACCGGCTGCGCCGGGTCGAAGCGGTGTGTCAGCTGAGGAGCGCGGTGACGATCCGGTTCGCGTCGCGCAGGCGGGAGGCGGCGTTCGGGGTGCGTTCGAGGACCCAGACGCCCTGGAGGAAGACGAGCAGGAAGCGGGCCAGGGCGCGGGGGTCGCTGTCGGGAGCGAGTTCGGCCTGGGCGCGGGCTCGGGTGAGGGCGCCGGTCAGCGCGGTTTCGGTCCGGGCCCAACTGGATTCGACCGCCCGGGCGACCTCCTGGTCGCGGGCGGCCAGTTCCACCGCCGACGTGGTGACCAGGCAGCCGAGAAAGCGGTCCTCGCTGCACGACTCGCGCACGAACTGGTCGATCAGCGCGCGCACGGCGGGCAGCGCCGGGCCGGGCACGGACAGCTGCGTGGTGACCCGTTCGTCGACGACCTCCAGGTGCCGCTGCAGTGCCCGCATGAACAGGTCGTGCTTGTTGCCGAAGGTGGCGTAGATGGAACCCCTGGCTATGCCGAGATACTCGGTGAGATCGGCCATCGAGGTCGACTCGTACCCGCGCTCCCAGAACAGATCCAGTGCGCGGCCCAGTACCACATCGGGGTCGAATTCCTTGGTGCGCGCCACTGTTCGAGCCTAACAGCGCCGCTGGTCAGCGGGGTCCCGCGAGCGGGTACTGCGGGTAGGCCGGGCGGGCGGGTGCGAAGAAGGGCGCCGACTTCGGGTTCCAGAGCAGCACCACGGCTCCGAGCCCGATGGCGAAACCGGCGAGGGTGAACGCCAGCGCTCCCGGGGTGACGCCCAGGTCCGCAACCACCCCGAGGACCGCGTAGAGCGTCGAGAGGACGTTGAAGCCGAAGAATATGGTCGAGGTGATCCGCGCCCAGTTCTTCCCGGCCCGGCACGCGAACGCCATCCAGATCCACAGCCCCACCGTGATCAGTGCCCCGACCACCGTCGCACCGACCGTCGCATACACGAGGACATCGAGGCTCGAGCCGCGGAACATTCCATCGGAGGAGTCGAGAAGGGTCGTGCGAACGGTGTCGATATCGGTGAGCGAATACGCCCCGCCGAGAAACGCCACCGCCGCCCCGACCAGCATCACGATGAACGCCATCCGGATGTTCTCCGGGACCACCCGCGGCTCGGTCTCCGCCGGCTCGGGCACATACGCGGGATACGGCGCAGGCGGAAACACCGGCCCACCCGGCTGCCCGCCGACATAAGGCTGTCCTGGAGAAGCGCCGGGCGGGAACTGCGCACCGATCACCTGCCCGGACACAGGCTGACCTGGAGCGGGCATCGGAGTCTGCGGCTGACCCGGCACATACGGCTGCTGACCCGGCGCGAAGGGAGCGGTGGCCGGGGCAGGCGGCTGCGGGACGGCCACTTCGTCGGCGGGGTACGACGTCAGTTCGTTCGGCTCCTGCGCGTACTGCTTGTCGTCCGAACCGGACATGGACGGGTACCCCCTTCGATGGAAAATCACACCACCCTATCGCGACCGGCACCCCACTGCCGTCTTCGAAGCGGTGCCCCGTCGCACCTGCGCACAGCTACCAGGCGACGGTTCCCTGGTCGTCGAAGAAGCCGCCTCGGGGACCGTCGTCGGGGAGGGTGGCCAGGCGCAGGGCGATCGCGGCGCCCTGTTCGGGCGTGCGTTCTCCGGCGAATCCGGTGAAGTCGGTGGCGACGTAGCCGGGGCAGGCCAGGTTCACGATGATGTTCGTGTCGGCGAATCGGCGAGCGTACTGGGCCGTGACGCTGTTGAGCATCGACTTGGAAGGTGCGTAGGCGGCCATGACCGGCCCGGTCTGCAGGGTCAGCGAACCCATATTGCTCGACATGTTGACGATCCGGGGCGCGGTGGCACGACGGAGCAGCGGGAGCATCGCGTTCGTCACCCGAATCACCCCGAGCACGTTCGTTTCCAGGACCGTGCGCAGTACATCGAGGTCGAGGGTGGTGGGGTCCTGCGCGCCGTCCTCGAACCGGCCTGCGATGCCGGCGTTGTTGACGAGCACGTCGAGGCGCCCGGCTTGTTCCTCGATGCTCGCGGCCGCGGCGGTGACACTCTCGTCGGAGGTGACATCGAGGGCGACGCCGAATGCGTCTGTGCCGCCCGCACGCAACCGCGCCACGGCCTCCCCGCGTCGGGCCTCGTCGCGTGCTCCCACCGCGACCGTGAAGCCGAGTGATCCGAGACCTTCGGCGATGGCGAAGCCGATGCCCTTGTTCGCGCCGGTGACCAGCGCTGTCCTGGTGTTGTTCACGCATTCCATGCTCGGCGCGCGATATCCGTCGCGTCCAATATTGATCGGGTACCGCGAGATACCCGGCGGGTATCACGGGGTGGATACAGTGGGCGCGTGGACGACCTGGAGACCCGTGAGCTGCGGTACTTCGTGGCGGTGGCCGAGGAGCTGCACTTCGGGCGTGCTGCCCAGCGGCTCGGGATCGCGCAGCCGCCGCTCTCGCGGGCGATCCGGCAGCTGGAACGTCGGCTCGGCGTCCAGCTTCTCGACCGGGACCGGCGGGGTGTGGCGTTGACCGGGGCGGGCGATGTGCTGCTGCACGAAGCGCGCCTCGCCCTCGACGCGGTCGCGTCCGCCGCTCGACGGACCCGGCGGGCGGCGGATCGGCAACGACCCCTTGTGCTGGTGACGAAAGCCGGTGCGTCGCACGAGCTGCTGCAACGGCTTCTCGCCGCGTCGGCGGCCCGCACCGATACGGCACCGGTGGAAGTTCTCCTGTGCGAGGTCGGTGAGCAGGCACGATTCCTGCGCAACGGGCGCGCGGACGTGGCCCTGATGCACCGGCCGGTCGATGACCTCGCCGGGTTCGACACCGAAGACATCTGCACCGAGGGCCAGGTCGCCCTCCTCCCGGCGGGACATCCGCTCGCCGCACGTCCACAGCTCACCCTCGCGGACGTGACCGATGTGCCCGGCCTCCCCATCGCGCGATGGCCCCGGCTCGACGGCTCCTACCCCGACGGTCCCGGACCCGAAGTGCGCACCCAGTCACAACTCGCGCAGCTCGTGGCGCTCGGCAAGACCCTGCTCGTCATCCCGGCCTCTAGCCGCGCCTGGCAGTGGCCCGACCATGTCGCGGTACCCGTCGTCGACGCCCCGGAGATCACCACCGTCCTCGCCTGGCCTGCCGACAACCGTGCACCGGCCCTCGCCGCACTGGCCCGAGCCGCGGCCGAGGTTCGCACCATGCCACCAGCTGCGACCCAGACAGCGGCACGGTAACGGACGACCGTCGGTACGGAACCCCGAGCGGACGACCGCCGGTACGGAACGCCTAGCGGACTACTGCAGGTGCGACACGCCTAGCGGACGACTGCGGGTACGGAACTGCCGACAGACGACGGCGGGCACAGCACAGTAGCGGACGATCGCGCGTGCGCTCGCGGCGTGCCCGAAAGCACAAGTCCTAGTGGACGTTCGCGCGGGCCAGTTCGTGAGCGGCGGTGCGGTAGCGGTCGGCGATGAGACGGACTACCGCGGGGTGGACGCCGATCGGTTCGGCGACGCCATCGGCGCCCGCGTCGTGCAGGCGCTGATGGAACAGGCCGTGGGCCAGCAGGTACGACGCGATGAACACCCCCTGCGAGCCCGATTCACGCAGGGCCGCAACGACTTCCGGGACGCGCGGAGCGCCGGTGGCCACGTAGGCGATCCGGACCGGTGCGGCGAGCTGCTCGGCGAGCATCCCCGCCGCGCGCCGAACATCCTGACGCGCACGGGAATCCGACGAACCGGCGGCCGCGAAGACCACCGCGTCACCGGGCTGCCAGCCGGCCGCGCGCAGACGCATCGCCATGATCCTGGTCAGTGCGGGATCAGGACCCATGGCGGGAGTCACCGCGACGGCGGCGTGTCCGCTCTCGGCCACCTCACGCGGAACGTCTTGATACACGTGGTAACCCGAGGCCAGGAACGCCGGCACCACGACGGCCGGTCCGTCGAGGTCACGCAGCACCTCCGACGGCGACGGGCCGAGTACATCGACGAAAGCGGTGCGCAGCAACGGGTTCGGGCCGGTGGTGTCCATGCCGCAGCCCAGTTCGGCGCCGACCGCGTCGGCGAGGGCGGCGATCATCTCCACCCCGCGCGCGCTGCGGGTGCCGTGCGCGACGAGCACGAGGGCCGGCTCACCCGGCCGCGCCACGCTCACCACACCCCGATCGTCTGGCTCCGCGCCGACCGCGCCGGAGTGCCGATGCCGGCGGCGTGCGGCGGCTGCACCGGCGGACGCGACGGGGCGTCGGAGCAGTCGGCCGCGTCGAGAGCGAGTCGGTAACCGCGCTTCACCACGGTCTGAATGGCTTTCGGTGTGCCGAGTCCCGCGCGCAGGCGGGCGATCGCGGTCTCCACCGCATGGGTGTCGTCACCACCGCCGGGCAGCGCCGACAGCAGATCCTCGCGCGACACCACTCGCCCGGGCTGACGCGCCAGCGACCGCATCAACGCCATCGGCGCGGGTGCGAGCTGACGCACCTCACCGTCGACGACAACGCAACCACCGCGCACGCTGATGAGGTGCCCGGCCGCGTAGATCCGGTTGGCCCGGCGCGGCAGTTCCTCGGCCACGTGGCGGGCGAGCGCACCGAGCCGTGCCCGGCCGGGCATGGTCGTCGGCACGCCCAGTTCCTCCAGCGGTGCTGCGGTGATCGGGCCGACACAGGCGGCGAGCACCCGTCCCCGCAGGGCGTGCAGCACCGACTCGAGCAGCCCGGTTTCCTTGGCGCGCATGAGAAGTGAGGCCACGGCGGGAGCGCTGGTGAAGGTGACGCAGTCGAGGCTGCCGGAGATGATCGCGTCGATCATCGAGTCCATCGGCCCGCGATCGGCCGGCGGCTCCCACCGGTACACGGGCACCGGAACCACGTCGGCGCCCGCGCAGCGCAGCACCTCGCAGAAGTCGGGCACCGGCTCCCACTCGGTGGTCGCACCGTGCAGCTGCACGGCGATGCGCACACCCTCGACACCCTCGGCGAGCAGGTGGTCGAGCACCTCGGCCGACGACTCGGACGCGGGCGACCACTCCTCGCGCAGCTCAGCGGCCCGGATGGCGCCCTTGGCCTTGGGCCCACGGGCGAGCATGCGGGTGGCGGCGAGGGTGTCACGCAGCGATTCGGCCAGCCCCCACCCCTCGGCGGCTTCCATCCAGCCCCGGAAACCGATGCCGGTGGTGGCCACGGTGATGGCGGGCGGGTCGGCGATGAGCTGTTCGGTGACCCGCTCGAGTTCGGTGTCGTCGGCGAGCGGGATGATGCGGATGGCGGGCGCGCTCACCACGGTTGCGCCACGGCGGGTGAGCAGGGTGCCGAATTCCTCGGCGCGACGAGCAGCGGTGATACCGATGGTGAAACCGGCGAGACAGGGTCCCGCTTCGGGCACAGAATTCATGAAGTCACCGGTTCGTTCGACACCGAGACGATGCCTGCGTCGAGTCGCACGGCATACACCGGCAGCGACTGGGTCTCATCGTCGAGGCAGCGGCCGTCGATGAGGGAGAAAGCCTGCTTGAGCAGCGGCGAGGCCACCACCGGGACCCCGCCCCGGTCGCCGACGATGCCGCGCGACATGACCGCGGCCCGGCCGAACGGATCGACATTGCCCACGGCGGCCAGCGTGCCGTCGGGTAGCAGGAACAGGGCGGCCTGCTTGCCGCCGTCGAGCAGGACCGCAACGCCGCGTCCCGGAATAAGGAAATCGAGTCGGCACGCCTGGGTCCAGGTCGTGGTCTCGGTGGTGATGGTGGGTGTGTCGATAACGGTCATCGGTTCCTCCTCCGAACGCCTTACCTATTGGTACAGGCGCCCTGTTTCCACAGGGTTAAGCGCTTATTTCCCGGCTGCTGCTGTGTCCGAGCCAACACCGGCGGGCATGCCGGGCAGACCGAGAAGCACTGGCACCTTGCGTTCCCCGCTCTCGTCGAAGGCGATCGTCGGATCGGCCTCGTCAGGGGCATTGACGAAGGAGACGAAGCGCGACAGCTTGTTCTCGTCCTCGAGCACCGCGGCCCACTCGTCCTTGTATCCGTCGACATGCTTGGCCATGGCGGCCTCGAGGTCGGCGGCGATGCCGAGGCTGTCGTCGCACACGACGGCCTTGAGGTAGTCCATGCCGCCTTCGAGGGCCTCCTGCCAGGGCGCGGTGCGCTGCAGGCGGTCGGCGGTGCGGATGTAGAACATCAGGTAGCGGTCGATGTAGCGGATCAGCGTCTCGTCGTCGAGGTCGCCTGCCAGCAGCACGGCGTGCTTGGGGGTGAGACCACCGTTGCCGCCGACATAGAGGTTCCAGCCGTTCTCGGTGGCGATCACGCCGACATCCTTGCCACGGGCTTCGGCGCATTCACGCGCACAGCCCGACACCGCCAGCTTCAACTTGTGCGGCGAACGCAGACCCCGGTAGCGCTTCTCGAGCAACACGGCCATGCCGACCGAGTCCTGCTGGCCGTAGCGGCACCAGGTGGAACCGACGCAGCTCTTCACGGTGCGCAGCGACTTGCCGTAGGCGTGCCCGGATTCCATGCCCGCGTCGACCAGGCGCTTCCAGATCAGCGGCAGCTGCTCGACGCGGGCGCCGAACAGGTCGATGCGCTGACCACCGGTGACCTTCACGTACAGGTCGAATTCCTTGGCGACCTCGCCGATCACGATCAACTGCTCGGCGGTCACCTCACCACCGGGCATGCGCGGCACCACCGAGTAGGTGCCGTTCTTCTGCAGGTTGGCCAGGAAGTGGTCGTTGGTGTCCTGCAGGGCGGCCTGCTCGCCCTCGAGGATGTGGTCGCTCGAGGTGGAGGCGAGGATCGAGGCGACGGTCGGCTTGCAGATATCGCAACCCGAACCCTTGCCGTGCTTGGCGATGAGCTCCGAAAACGTCCGGATACCGGTGACATTCACGATGTCGAACAGCTCGGCGCGCGACTGCTCGAAGTGCTCACACAGCGCCTTCGACAGCGCGACACCGGACTGCTCCAGCAGCTTCTTGATCATCGGCACACAGCCACCGCAGGAGGTGCCCGCGTTGGTGCAGCCCTTCACGGCCGGGATATCGCAGGCACCCTCGGCGATGGCGCCGCAGATGGCGCCCTTGCTCACGTTGTTGCAGGAGCAGATCTGCGCGTCGTCGGGCAGCGCGTCGGCACCCAGTTCGGCGCCGGCCGGGGAGATCAGCGAGGCCGGGTCGGCGGGCAGCGGACGCCCGACCAGCGGACGCAGCGCGGCGTAGGCCGACGCGTCGCCGACCAGGATCCCGCCGAGCAGGATCTCGGCGTTGTCGGAGACGACGAGCTTGGCGTAGGTGCCCTTGGCGGCGTCGTGCAGCACCACCGACAGCGCGCCCTCGGTGGTGGCGTGCGCGTCACCGAAGGAGGCCACGTCCACGCCCATCAGCTTCAGCTTGGTCGACATGTCGGCACCGGGGAACTCGCCCGCACCGCCCAGCAGGCGGTCGGCGACGATCTCGGCGGTGGTGTAACCGGGAGCCACCAGGCCGTAGCAGACGCCCTCGACGGCGGCACATTCACCGATCGCGTAGATGTCGGGGTCCGAGGACCGAAGGCCGAGATCGGTGAGAATGCCTCCGCGCGGGCCGATTTCGAGCCCGGCCTCCTTGGCGACGGAGTCGTGCGGGCGGATACCGGCGGAGAACACCACCAGCGAGGCGTGGATCTCGGACTCGTCGGACAGGTGCAACTTGACCCCGCCGGTCTCCTCCTCGATCGACTCGATCTTGGCGGTGCCGACCCCGGTGTGCACGTTCAGGCCGATGTCGGAGACCAGCTTCTCCAGGATCGCGCCACCACCGGCGTCGACCTGGGCAGGCATCAGGCGGTCGTTGTACTCGATGACGTGCGGGGTCATGCCCATCAGGCGCAGCGCGTTGGCCGCCTCCAGGCCCAGCAGACCACCGCCGATCACCACACCGTGCGCGCCGGGTCCGGCCTTCTCGGCCGCGGCGCGGATGCCGTCGAGGTCTTCGATGGTGCGGTAGACGAAGCACTCGGGCAGGTCGTGGCCGGGCACCGGCGGCACGAAGGCGTAGGAACCGGTGGCCATCACCAGCGCGTTGTAGGCGATGACGTCACCGCTGGAGGTGGTGACAGTCTTGGCCGCGCGGTCGATGGACTCGCCGCGCTGGCCGAGCCGCAGCTCCACCAACTCGTCGCCGTCGTACATGTTGCCCGGTAGCGCCAGGTCGTCGGCGTTCCAGTTGCCGACGTAGTAGGACAGGCCGACGCGGTCGTAGGCGGGCAGCTTCTCCTCGGACAGCACGACCACGCGCCACTGTCCGGCGTCGTCGCGCGAGCGAAGGGCCTCGACGAAGCGGTGTCCGACCATGCCGTGGCCGACCACGACCACTGTCTTGCGAGTGCTGTTCATGAGAGTGACCTCCTTGGTAGTGGTCGGTTGTCAGCGAGCCGACGACTTGGCCGACGAAGCGGTGGATTCGGCCTCGAGGACCAGGTTTTCGGCTTCGACCACGACATCGGAGTCGGAGACCAGGGACGTGGAGCGGGGACGGCGCAGGAACACGGCCCAGGTGACGACCGCGCAGACCACGTAGAAGGCGAGGAACACCCAGAACGCGGTGGTGGCCGAGGCGGTGCTGGCATAGGAGCTGCGCAGCACCATGTTGATGCCGACACCACCCAGGGTGCCGATCGCGCCGACGAAGCCGATCAGGGCGCCGCCGGCGTTCTGCGACCAGGCGGCCTGCTCGGCCCGCGAGCCCGGCAGGCTCTTGGACTTGGCCTCGAACACCGACGGGATAATCTTGGTGACGGCACCGTTGCCGAAACCGGACAGGACGAACAGGGCGATGAAGCCGATGACCAGGAAGGTCATGGTGGCGCCGGAGGCGACCCCGTTGTTGCGGTCGGCCATCGTCGAAGCGGCGATCACGATCAGCGCGGCGGCCATCATGGCGCCGAACGTGCCGAGCGCAACCCTGCTGCCGCCGATGCGGTCGGCCAGCTTGCCGCCGTAGGGGCGCGACAGCGAACCGAGCAGCGGGCCGATGAACGCGATCGAGGCGGCGTGGATCGCGGCCTGGGTGGCGGTGTCGCCACCGGCCTTGAAGCTGATCTGCAGGATCTGGCCGAAGGCGAAGCTGTAGCCGATGAACGAACCGAACGTGCCGATGTAAAGGAAGGCGATGGCGTAGGACTGCGGCACCCGCAGCGCCTTGACCATGTAGGACAGGTCGGCCTGCTGGTTGCGCAGGTTGTCCATGTACAGGGCGGCGCCGACCGCGGTCAGACCGACGAGGACCAGGTAGATCGCGCAGACGAGGTAGGCGTAGTCGCCGCCGAGGATGACCAGCACCAGCAGACCGAGCAGCTGGATCACCGGGACGCCGATATTGCCGCCACCGGCGTTCATGCCGAGCGCCCAGCCCTTGAGTCGCTGAGGGTAGAAGGCGTTGATATTGGTCATCGACGAGGCGAAGTTGCCACCACCGACACCGGCGAACGCGGCCACGATCAAGAAGGTCGTGTACGAGGTGTCCGGCTGGGTGACGAAGTACAGGGTCAGCACCAGCGGCACCAGCAGCAGCAGCGCGCTGAAAATCGTCCAGTTGCGGCCGCCGAAGCGGGCGGTGGCCACGGTGTAGGGGATCCGCAGGAATCCGCCGACCAGCGTCGGCATGGCGACGAGGAAGAACTTGCCCGCCGCATCGATGCCGAACTTGTCGGTCGGCATGAACAGCACCATCACCGACCAGATCGACCACACCGAGAACCCGACGTGCTCGGCGATGACCGACCAGATCAGGTTGCGCTTGGCAACGTCCTTGCCGCCGGCCTCCCAGGCCGCGACATCTTCGGCATCCCAGTGCTCGATGTCGTGGTTACGCTTCAGCGTGCTCAAGTTGGGCCTCCCAAAAGTGCGATGGCCCAACGGTAGGAAATGGGTATTGCCGAAATGCTGCGGGAAATTGCGCTTGAATCAACGGTTTCTCACGCTGCCCCGGTCACAGGGGTGAGATCAGCCCTTTTGTTTCGGGCATGTGACACAACGGTTTCCGCACGTAAGAAGGCGGCCGGAAATCATTCGAAACGCCCGTGAGGGTGTGATGTAGGTAGCATCGACCCGAACGCACCATTACGCAACTCGAACGGTGAGTTTTCTTCCGCTCAATTCCAGGTGTCTTCGAGCATGCGCGGTTTGCAGGCCTGCCAGGCGCCGGTGAGCAACACACCGAGCGCGACGAGCAGCAGACCGAACGGTGCCAGCCAGCCACCGGTGGCGGTGTGCAGAATGCCGAACAACAGCGGACCCACACAGGCGACGACGTAACCGACGCCCTGGGTGAACCCGGACAGCGCCGCCGAGCCCTGCGGTGTGCGCGTACGCAGGTTGATGAGCGTGAGCGCCATCGGGAAGGTGCTCGGGCCGAGGCCGAGCAGCACCACCCACAGCAGCGGCGCGCCCATCGGCGCGATCAGCAGACCCGCGAAAGCGATGACGAACAGCACCATGCACGCGACGACGACCGGGAACGGATTGCGCATGCGCGAGACGACGGTCGGCGCACCGAGCGCGGGGATCAGGCCGATCAGCGCGAACAGCGCGACCATGTTGCCGCCGAAGGCCGCGCTGGCGCCCGCGTCGGCCAGGATGGTCGGTAGCCAGGTGAACATGGCGTAGGTGGTGAGCGAGGTCATGCCGAACATGCCCGCCATGCCCCACGCGACCGGCGAACGCCACACTTTGCCAGTGGCCGTCGGTGTTTCGGCAGGCAGCGCGGTGGTGTCGGCCTTGTCACGACCACGCCGGTCACGCAGGACGACCAGCCACGGCACCGCCGCGGCGAAACCGACGAGCGCCCACACGCCCATCGAGATGCGCCACCCGTGCGCCTCGGCCAGCGGCACCGCGACGAACGCGGGGATGACCGTGCTCAGCTGCACCATCACGATGTAGAGCGAGGAGATCGACGCCAGCCGATCGGCGAAATACCGCTTGACCAGCGGCGGAATCACCACATTGCCGATACCCATGCCGAGCAGCGCCACCCCGGACAAGGCGAGCAGCTCGCCGGTGCCGGAGGAGAACACGCGGGCGAGCGAACCGAATCCGGCCAGCAGCATCGCCAGCAGAACCGTGCGCTCCAGCCCGAAACGCCGCACCGCGAACGGGGTGACCAGCCCGGCGACGCCGAACATCGCGGTCGGCAGCATGCCGAACACGCCGACGATGGCGGTGCCGTACCCGATGTCGTCACCGATCTGCTCGGCCAGCGGGCTGAACGCGGTGACGGCGGCACGCAGGGTGAGCGCCGACATGATGATGGCCGCGAGAACCAGCAGCCGTCCCTCGATCAGCGACCGCCGGGTGAGCTGTTCTCCCTCCTCCCTGATCGCGCGAGGATTGTCGTCGCCACGACCACTGATCTCGGGAGGACATGGGTAACTCGCCGGGGACGAGCTCACGGCACCACCAACATCCCGCCGGTCGCCGAGCATGGTCGCGCCAGCACCTGAGTCTGGCTCGAATTCGCGGGGAGGCGGAACAGTCACAGACGAAATCATAGGATGACCCGATGATCGACGCCAGCAAATGTGAGCGACAAGTCAGGCTCGAGTAACAGCATGGCGCTTTGCCTTACGCTGGCTCACGTGCAACCCGTCCGGCGCTCCAGCCTCATCGCCCAGGTGACCGAACAACTGCGCGCCGAAATCCGGTCGGGCCGTTGGCCGGTCGGCGGCCGTATCCCCACCGAACCCGAGCTCACCGAACTCACCGGCACCGGCCGCAATACCGTGCGTGAAGCCGTGCAGGCCCTGGTCCACGCGGGCATGCTCGAGCGCCGCCAGGGTTCGGGCACCTATGTGATCGCCACCTCCGAGGTGGGCGGCACGCTCGGCAAGTACTTCGCCGACGCCGAGGAACGCGACATCCTCGAATTGCGCCAGGCGCTCGACACCACCGCCGCGGGCTTGGCCGCGCGTCGCCGCGACGACACCGATATCGCCAACCTGCGCCGCCTGCTGGCCGAACGCAACGACCGCGACTGGACCAAACCCGACCCGGTGGCCATCGCCGCCGATGTGGAATTGCACCGCGCGATCGTCGTCGCCAGCCACAACGCCGTGTATCTGGAGTTCTACGACTCGCTGCTGCCGGTGATCGAGCAGGTGATCCACGCGCGCACCGCCAAATCCGACGACGCCTACGACAGCGAGCACATCGAACTGGTGCAGGCCGTCATCGACGGTGACGCCGAGCGCGCCATGCAGGCGGCGCGCTGCTTCCTCGGCTCGCTCATCGCCGAGTACCCGGATCGCCCGCGTTTCGCCGGGTAACCGAGCTGTCACCCCGACGGGAACGGCGCGGTGAGCCCGAGTTGGCTCGAATGTCACCTGAGGCCATTGCCACGCAACAACCGGCTTCTACCGTTTCTCTCGACACCGCATCACGCGCCCGATCGAGAGGAAGCCGATGACCGCAATCGCCGCCACCGGCCAGACGACAGACACCGCGTCGTTCGAATATGAGAAGAAGGGCCGCTGGCTCACCCAGTGGGAACCCGACAATCCGAAGTTCTGGGAATCGGGCGGTGAGAAGACCGCCAAGAAGAACCTGTGGTTCTCGGTGTTCGCCGAGAACCTCGGCTTCAGCGTCTGGGTCCTGTTCGGTTCCATCGTCACCGCCATGGGCGCCGCGGGCTTCACGTTCCTGGACGGCCTCGGCAAGGGCAACCCGACCGCCGTCGCCAACGCCTTGTTGCTGACCTCGGTGCCCACCCTGGTCGGCGCCACCCTGCGCATCCCCTACACCTTCGCCGTCCCCAAGTTCGGCGGTCGGGCCTTCACCGCCTTCAGCGCGGGCATGCTGCTGTTCCCGACGCTCGGCCTGGCGTACTTCGTCAACCAGCCGGGCACCCCGATGTGGGTGTTCCTGCTGCTGGCCGCGCTCGCCGGTGTGGGCGGCGGCAACTTCTCGTCGTCGATGGCCAACATCTCGTTCTTCTTCCCCGAGGGCAAGAAGGGCGCCGCGCTCGGCATCAACGCCGCGGGCGGCAATCTCGGTGTGGCACAGACACAATTGGCCGCACCGTTGCTGATCACCCTCGGCACGCACCTGCTGGCCAAGGACGCCGCGGGCTACCGGTTCGGCCTCACCCTCGCCATCCTGGTCTGGGTGCCGTTCATCCTGGTCGCCGCGTTCGGCGCGCTGCGCTACATGGACTCGATCGCCTCGGCCAAGGCCGACGGCAGGTCCTACAAGCTGGCGCTCACCAATCCGCACACCTGGATCATGTCGTTCCTCTACATCGGCACCTTCGGTTCGTTCATCGGCTTCTCGTTCGCCTTCCCGACCCTGATCAAGGCCAACTTCCCGCACCTGACCCAGATCGGCTGGATCAGCATGGTCGGTAACCTCGCCTTCCTCGGCGCCCTCGTCGGGTCGTTCAGCCGCCCGGTCGGCGGGTGGATCTCCGACAAGGTCGGCGGCGCGCGCATCACGGTGATCGTCTTCACCGGAATGGCTGTGGCGGTCGCGTTGATCATGACCGCGCTGTCGATGAAGAGCTTCCCGCTCTACCTCGCCGCGTTCCTGCTGCTGTTCGTGCTCACCGGTGTCGGCAACGGCTCGACCTACCGGATGATCCCGTCGATCTTCGGCGCCACCGCCAAGAAGTACGCCGCCGAACACGGCATGCAGCTCACCGAGGCCCAGGCATCGGCACGTCGTCAGGCCGGCGCCGCGATCGGCGTGATCGGTGCCGTCGGCGCCTTCGGCGGATTCATCCTGCAGCAGGCACTTCGCTTGTCCAACATCAACTTCGGCTCCATGGCCCCCGCCTTCTGGGCCTACGCCGTCACCTTCGTCGTCATGGCGGGCGTCACCTGGTGGTGCTACCTGCGCACCTCCTTCGCCACCGACAAAATCCCGTCCCTGGCCTACGCCAACGTCTGACACCACGAAAGCCGCGCCCGGAATCCCCGACCGGGCGCGGCTTTCGGCATTTCTGCTACAGCACCAGGCGGACCATATCGGCCGTGCGGGCAAGGCCCGGAAAGGCTTCCGGGGTGGAGCGGGGGTGCAGAGCGTGCACGGCGAGGCGGAAGATCAAGGCGCGCAACAGCATCTGGGGCCATTCGGGCAAGCTGGACCAGCGTTCCAGGAGGCCGTCGTCACCACCGCCCCAGGCCAGGGCGTCGACGACGACCACGCCCGCCGCCCAGGAGGCGGGGCGCCAGTACGGGGTGATGTCGGTGAGGCCGGGGGCGTGGGTGCCGGAGAACAGGACCGTGCCGAACAGGTCGCCGTGGACGAGCTGGTCGGGGCTGCGGACCGGTTTGCGCAGAGTGGCCAGTTGGCCGATCAATTCCAGGCTGCGTTGGCCGTCGGGGGTCGCGGTGAGGGGTACGCCGCCCGCGCGCAGGGTGCGCAGCGGCACCGATTCCCAGGCGGCACGGTCGGCGGCGACGAACACATCCACATCCACCCACGGCGCGACGGGCGGCTGCACCAGGAAACGCGGGCGCTCCAATTGTGCTGTCGCCTTGTGTAATCGCAGCGACACCGACACCACCTCGTCGTGGCGGGGTTCGGGGGCGCCGTCGATGAAGGTGTCGGCACGCCAGCCCGACACCACGTAGCGGCCGTCGGTGGCACGCACCGGGCGCGCGACGCGCACACCGTCGACGGCGAGGGTTTCGCGCACCTTGGCCGACCACGCCGCGCGGGCGTGATCGGCCACCGGGCTCAGCACCACATCGCCGAGCCGCCAGCCACCGTCCCAGTCACCGAGGGAGACCGGCGTCACTTCGCGAAGACCGAATGTGGCCCGCACATGCTCGGGTGGTTCGACTGAAGTCACTGACGTCACGGCCGTACCGTAACCCTGAGGACGCGTCAACAGCCCGAAGGCACGCTGGCACGCGACCCCATTGCGACCTCCCCGCAATCAACGGCGGACCGGTACGGATCAGTACACGGGCAGCGACGGATCGACCTGCTTGGCCCAGGCCACCACGCCACCCTGCAGGTGCGTCGCGTCGGCGAAACCGGCGCGCTTGAGCGCGGCCAGCGCCTCGGCCGAGCGGATCCCGGTCTTGCAGTGCAACACGATCGGCTTGTTCTGCGGTAGCTCCGAGAGCGCCTCACCGGACAGGATGCGGTCCTTGGGGATCAGCGTCGCACCGTCGATGTGCACGATGTCCCACTCGACCGGCTCACGCACGTCGATGAGTTCGACCTTGTCGGCGTCGAGCAGGTCCTTCAGCTCGGCGGCGGTGACGGTCGACCCGGCGGCGGCGGCCTGGCCCTCCTCCGACACCACACCGCAGAACGCCTCGTAGTCGATCAGTTCGGTGATCGGCTGACGTTCCGGATCGCGGCGCAGCTTGATGGTGCGGTAGTTCATGTCCAGTGCGTCGTAGACCATCAGACGGCCCAGCAGCGTCTCACCGATGCCGGTGATGAGCTTGATCGCCTCGGTCACCATCACCGAACCGATCGACGCGCACAGCACGCCGAGCACGCCGCCCTCGGCGCAGGACGGGACCATGCCCGGCGGCGGGGCCTCCGGGTACAGGTCGCGGTAGTTGATGCCGCGCCCGTCGGGCGCGTCCTCCCAGAACACCGACACCTGACCCTCGAAGCGGTAGATCGAGCCCCACACGTAGGGCTTGCCCGCGAGGACGGCGGCGTCGTTGACCAGGTAGCGGGTGGCGAAGTTGTCGGTGCCGTCGACGATCAGGTCGTACTCGCCGAACAGCTCGACGGCGTTGTCGGGTTCGAGGCGGATCTTGTGCAGCCGCACGTCGATTCCCGAATTGATCTCGAGGATCGAATCGCGGGCGCTGTCGGCCTTGGACCGGCCGATGTCGGACTCGCCGTGGATGACCTGGCGCTGCAGGTTCGACATGTCGACCTCGTCGAACTCGACGATGCCGAGCGTGCCGACGCCCGCAGCGGCCAGATACAGCAGGGCGGGCGACCCGAGACCGCCCGCGCCGATCACGAGCACCTTGGCGTTCTTCAACCGTTTCTGACCGTCGACACCGAGATCGGGGATGATCAGGTGGCGGCTGTACCGCGCGACCTCATCCTTGGTCAGTTCCGCCGCAGGCTCGACGAGCGGCGGTAGGGACCCGTTGAAAGACACGTTGGAACTCCGTTTCTTTGGCGGCTGGCGCCGCGGGTTTGCGGCCTGTTCCCTTGATCTTCCCTCCCGCCGGGCACTCCTTCGTCGCACCCTCTGGTCAGTCCAGATCAAGGCGGCCGCAAACCGATGGCCGTGTGTATCTACAACACTGACCGCCGTACTGTTCTTCCCGCCCATGGTCTCGCACCGGCGGAGCTGTCAGCCGCGCGGGTACGGCCAGGGATTGAAGCGGCAGGTCTTGCCGTCGGGTGGGACCACACCGTGCGGGTCGAGCAGGGCGATGTCGTTGTTCTTGGTGCCGAAGGTCTGCTGCATCATGATCGGCGCCAGCCCGCCCTCGGTCTCGCACGGCTGGTGGCCGTGGTAGCCGATGGCGTGGCCCACCTCGTGGTTGACGAGGTACTGCCGGTAGGAACCGATGTCGCCGTCGAAGGCGAGCGCGCCGCGCACCCAGCGGGCCTCCGACAGCACCACCCGGTCGATGCTCGCGTTGTAACACGACGAGTCGATGGGGATCTCGAATCCACAAGCGGCGCGGGTGCTTTCGCGGGAGGTGAGCGAGAGCCGGAAGTCGGGTTCGCCGACGTCGATGCGCTGGAACCCGAACTTGGGGTCCTTGGTCCAGCTCTTGGGGTTGGCCAGCGTGGTCTCCACCATCTTGGCCACGGCCACGTCACCACCGTAGGCCGAGGTGTCGATGCCGTCCTCCACCTCGACGGTGTAGCGGAACACCCGCTCGGTGCCCGCCCCGACCTGTGGGCCCGCGCCCGGCACCACATGCCAGGTGCCCGCGCCGCGCTCGACGAACGCGCCACCCTCGGGAAGGGCGCCGAGCGGCAGATCGGCGGGGAACTTCCCGTCGCCGGGCGGCGCGCCGATGATGCCGGACTGGGCGACGTTCGGGCTCAATGCCCCGAACCCCGGGTCCACGGGAGCCGGCTGCTTGGCCACGCGCAGCGCGTCGAAGATCACGAAAGCCGTCACCGCCAGCAACACCGGCAGCGCGTAGGCCCGCCACCCGTAGGTGGACACGAAACGGCCGAGGGCGCTCTGCTTCTTGGCGTCGCGTTGCGGGCTGCGCGGCCTGCCCGTGTCGGACTCGGTGGGATCCCAGCGTGCGCGGAGGGGCTGACGCGATCGGTCGGCCGGTTGGTACAGCCCGAGGGGGTCGTAGACCTGCAGTTCCCGCCCTTCTGACTCCGAAGTCACTGAACCGGACTCGGTGGTTTGCGTGGGGCGAGCGACATCGCGCCCGCCGCCGGATGGTCGTTCCGGGCGGTCGGTCACCACACCAGATTCTCACAGTGGCCAAATCGGTGACGCGGGTGGCCGGGGAAGATCCGCCGGTTACGGCCCGGCGAACGTTCCCGCCTGGTACTACATTTCCAGGGCGAAACTCTGGGGGAACACTGTGCGAGTATCGTTCGTGGGACATCGGGCGCACATTCGCCTGCCTGGTGTAGTCGACAAAGAGAGCCGAGATGACTGACCTCGTGGACCGCATGACCTCGCGCCGATCGGTGCCGGAGACGGTCCCGGCAAAGCGCGGCACCCGCCTGCCTCGTGACGAGCGGCGTCAGCAACTGCTCCTCGCGGCGAGCGAGGTATTCGTCCAGCGTGGCTACCACGCCGCGGGCATGGACGAGATCTCGCAGGTGGCCGGTGTCAGCAAGCCGGTGCTCTACCAGCACTTCGCGAGCAAGCTGGAACTGTATCTGGCTGTTCTGCAGAACTATGTGGACATCCTGGTGTCGAGCGTGCGTCAGGCGCTGCGCTCCACCACCGACAACAAGCAGCGTGTGCGCGCCGCCGTCGCCGCCTACTTCGATTTCGTCGACAACGAGATGCAGGGTTTCCGCCTCGTCTTCGAATCCGACCTCACCAGCGAACCGCAGGTGCAGCGCCGGGTGGAACAGGCCACCGAGGCCTGCGTCGACGCGGTCTTCGACCTGGTCGCCCACGACTCCGGTCTCGACCCGTACCGGGCGCGCATCCTGGCCGTCGGCCTGGTCGGCGCGAGCCAGTTCTCGGCGCGCTACTGGCTCGAGGCCGATCGTCCGGTTCCCAAGGACGAGGCCGTCGACACCACCGTTGCCCTGGCCTGGGGCGGCCTGAAGCACGTGCCGTTCCGCCTTTCCGGCGACCGCTAGATCACAGACGAAAACGACCCGCCATCCCAGTGATGGCGGGTCGTTTCGTTTGCCGCGTCTTACACGGTGGCGAAGCCGACGCGGCCGACGGCCGGGGAGCCGATCTCCACGTAGGCGACCTTCGCGGCCTGGATCAGGAACTTGCGGTTCTTGTCGTCGGTGAGCTTGACGACGCCACCGGAGCCGCTGAGGGCATCGGTCACCAGCGCCTCGATCTCGTCAGGGCTCTGCGAGCTGTTGATGACGAGCTCCCGAGGGCTATCCGAAATACCGATCTTGACCTCCACGGCCAACCTCCGAACGTAAGAGTCCTGTGTTGTCGAGTTCCAGGCTAATGCAGCCGTTCGGCCCCGGTGACACACCCGCCTGCGCTGTGAGCGAACGAGCGGGGATCAGGGCTCGACGAGCTCGATCTCGAGTTCGATCTTGACCGTGTCCGACAGCATGCCCGGCATGGGGCCGCCGACACCGAAATCGGTGCGCTTGATGGCACCGGTCGCGGAGAAGCCGGCGTGGCGCGAGCCGTCGGGGAAGTCGCCGACGCCGCCCCACTCCACCTCGAGGGTGAGCGGCTTGGTGACGGTGCCGAGGGTGGCCTCGCCGGTGACGGTGAAGGTCTCGGCGATCCGGACCGGTTCGGTGGCGCGGAAGCTCAGGGTCGGACGGTTGGCGACGTCGAGGAAGTCGGCATTGCGCACGTGGGCGTCGCGGTCGGCGTTGCCGGTGTCGAAGGAGTCCAGGTCGATGGTCGCGCCGATGGTGGCGGCACCGGATTCGTCGACAACGAACTCGGTCTCGAACCGGGTGAAGCCGCCGCGCACCTTGGCGATGCCGAGATGGCGAACGGTGAACGAGACCGAGGAGTGGCTGCGGTCGAGCGCCCAGGATCCGGCCTTCAGCTGCTGTGTCTGTGTCGAAGAAGTCATGCGTCCAGCCTGACCGGACCGTGGTCCGTTAACCAGACCGCCGTTATCCTGGACCTGTCAGGGCCAGGCTGTCGGAGCCAGGA
Source organism: Nocardia sp. NPDC003979 (assembly GCF_053605015.1). Classification (NCBI taxonomy): domain Bacteria; kingdom Bacillati; phylum Actinomycetota; class Actinomycetes; order Mycobacteriales; family Nocardiaceae; genus Nocardia; species Nocardia sp. NPDC003979. Next base: position 742,322 of record NZ_JBSGIJ010000001.1, on the reverse strand, counting down.
CCAGGGAGGATGGAGCAATGCCCGACCAGCTTGGAGCCCGCTCGACCTTCGCCGAACTGCTCATCGCCCGCCGTGCGGAACTGCGCCCCGAAGACGTCGGTCTGCCCGGCGGGGGTCGCCGACGCACACCGGGCCTGCGCCGCGAGGAGGTCGCGGTGCTGGCAGGCGTGAGCGCGGACTACCTGGCCAGGCTCGAGCAGGGCCGCGACAGCAATCCCTCCCCGGCCGTCGTCGACGCGCTGGCCACCGCCTTGCGCTTCAACGACACCGAACGCGCCCATTTCGGCTGGCTGGCACTGACCACCAGCAAGGAAGCGCGCTGCCCCAGTACGGCTTTCGACCCGAAGCTCGATCAGGTGCCGCCCGCGCTCACCGCCGTGCTCGACGCCCTCACCCCCACCCCCGCTTTCGCTCTGGGCCCGCGCGTGAATGTGCTCGCGTGGAACGACTCCTGGGAAGACCTCGTCGCCCCCCTCGGCCTGCTCGACGATCCAGAGCAGGTGAACCTGGCGGTCTGGGCGTTCCGACATCCACTGGCGCGCACCACCATCACCGACTGGCCGCAATACGCCGACCTGCTCGCCGATCAACTGGCCCGCACGAGACTGCGCCGCCCCGAAGACGAAAGCATCGCCTCGACCATCGAATTCCTCAGCACCGAACCGGAATTCGCGCACCGCTGGCAACCACACCGCCTCGCCGAAAACCTGCCGACCCTACTCGGCCTCGAACACCCGACCCGGGGCACCCTCACCTTCACCGTGCAGACGCTGTCCGCGGACAACGATCAGCAGATCGTCATCTGGCTCCCCCGCGAAACCGCCGCCCGCGCACCGGAACTACGCCTGATCCACCCCCAGGCAGCAAACGGCTGACAGACCACGCAAGCACATGGGTAACTCACCGGCCACGAGCTACGTCAACCCATTGCCCAGCCTGGCCCCCGACGCAAGCCTCCCAGCACCCGAGTCCGGCCAAAAGTCGCGGGGAGACGGGTGAGCACATGGGTAACTCACCGGGCACGGGCTAACCCAGCCGCCTCCAGAAGGCTTGCCGCCTCCACAACTCCCCACGCGCCTGAGTCTGGCCAAAAGTCGCGGAGAGGCGGTCAGAGCCCTAGTTGGCCCATGCGGGCGGCGTGGCGCTCCTGCATGCGGTCGAACAGGGAGACGATGCCGTTGAGGTCGCCCGTGGCGGCCAGCACCAGTTCGGCGAGTTCGTCGCGCTGAGCCATCACGTACTGCGCCTGGGTGATCGCCTCGCCGAGCAGCCTGCGACCCCACAGGGTGAGCCGGTCGCGCTCGGACCGGCTGGCGGTGACCGCGTTGCGGACCTCCTCGACCACGAACTGCGAGTGCCCGGTCTCGGCGAGCACGTCGCGCACCACATCGGCGACCTCGGCGGGGAGCGCGCCGGCGATCTCGGTGTAGAAGTCGGCGGCCAGGCCGTCACCCACGTAGAACTTCACCATCGACTCGAGCCACGTCGACGGGTCGGTGGAGGCGTGGTAGGAGTCCAGCGCGCCCTGGTACTGGTCCATGGCCCGCTCGGCGTCGACCCCACGCGCGCTCAGGGCCGCCTCGAGGGCCTCGAAGTGCGCCAGCTCCGCGGCCGCCATCTTGGCCACCGCGACCCGCCCGCGCACCGACGGCGCGAGCTTGGCTTCCTCGGCGAGCCGATAGAACGCGGACAGCTCGCCGTAGGCGAGGACCGCGAACAGCTCGGTCACCCCCGGGTGATCGGCGGACAGCGGTGCGGTCGAGAAAATTTCCGGCGCGGCTGAGGTCTGGGCTCCCATGACCGCCAATCGTAGTCGCGATCGCGGATCAGTCGCGATCGGCCAGGAATTTGTCCAGGTGCGTCCAGGTGGTGTCGCGGGCCTGTGGTCCGGCGAGAATGCCGAGGTGGCTGCCGGGAACGACCTCGTAGGTCACCGAGGGCGACCCGCTGAGCGTGCGCAAACCCGCCTCGACAGCGGCCTTCGGCGTGATGACGTCGGCGGTGCCGCCGAACAGCAGCACCGGCACCCGCACATCGGCGAGGTCGATGGTGAGGTCGCGCAGGTGCACCTTGCCCTTGCCGATGTCGTTGGCCAGGATGAACCGGCCCCACAGCTGCCCGTAGAAGCGGCCGGGGTAGCCGGGCATGGCGGCCTGGAACCGGTCGATGGATTCCATTCTGGCCAGCGTCTCGGTGCGCGCGATATTGCCCGCGATGAACATCGGCCGCGCCAGTTCGCGGTCGAACGCCGCGACCCGGTAGGCGAATTTGGTCAGCGGCGCGGGGATGCCGCCGACGGCCCGCACCACGTTGGTGACCGCTTTGCCGCCGGTGATCCGGGCGACCGCGCGCACCTGCGGCATACCGAGCATCTTGTCGTAGTCGAGCGGCGGGCCGAATCCGGTGACCGAACGGATCGGCAGATCGGCGTTGGCGGCGGTGGTGAGCAGGGCGAAGATGCCGCCGATGGACCAGCCGACGAGGTCGACGGGCGCGCCACCGCGATCGGCGCTGACCCGGCGGATCGCTTCGGGCAGGATGTCAGCTACCCAGTCCTCGAAGCCCATGCGGCGGTCGGCGAAACCGATCTCGCCGTAGTCGATGAGGTAGGTGGGGCGACCGGTGGACACCAGATGGCGGGCCAGGCTCTGGTCGGGGCGCAGGTCGTAGCAGGTGGCGGGCGCCGCCAGCGGCGGAATCAGCAGCACCGCGGAATCGGTTGTGGCCGAGTCGTTTTCGGTGTCGTATCGACGCAACAAGCGGTGCGGTTCGTCCCACAGCACGGTCGAGGGCGCGGGGTCGGGCGCCTCGATGCCCGCGCCGAAGCTCAGCGCCCAGGCGTTGCGCGCGGCGGTGGTGACGGTGTCGGTGATGCTCACGACAAGAAATGTCTCACATCCCGGTACCGCCGGTTACAGTGACCTCTATTACATCCGCGACACGCGCGAAAACCGGAAACAGTGAATTGCGCTGCGTCGCATCGGGTATGCGGGCGTGACCGGCGACGATTTCGATTTTCACGCGACACCTCGACGGCGTGAAATTCGGATTGCGCAGAATATCACGCTACAATCACTGTGGACAACGCTAGTTTCGTAGCCCCGGCACACTTCGCGGGCGCGTCACACCACGGCGCACAGCGCCACCCGGCAGCGTTGACCAGGAAAATGTGCGCGCACCGAATCCGTATCACCGATGTGCCGCGCCGATGACGCAGACGCGATCGGCGCTGGCCCGGCGAGTATCACAGGCGGATATGTGGTCGTCGCGGGCCGACCGGCCCGCCCCACCTCGTGCGTGCGAGATGCGATGACGAGGAAGGCACGAACCCTGAGCAAGATCACTGTCGAACAGGAACCCGGTGTGGCCGACACCCTGCTGACGGCCGAACTGGACGACACCCACACGCCGCCGAGTTTCGCCGAATTGGGGGTGCGCTCCGAAATTGTGCGCGCGCTCGGCGAGATCGGTATCGAACGCACCTTCGCGATTCAGGAACTCACCCTGCCGCTGGCACTGGCAGGCGAGGATCTCATCGGTCAGGCCCGCACCGGTATGGGTAAAACCTTCGGTTTCGGTGTGCCGCTGCTGCACCGCGTGGCGACCGCCGACACCGGGACCACCCCGCTGGACGGCACGCCGCGTGCGCTGGTCATCGTGCCCACGCGCGAGCTGTGCATCCAGGTGACCAAGGACCTGGAGAACGCGAGCAAGTACCTGACCAACCACCAGGGCCCGCTGAAGGTCGCCGCCATCTACGGTGGCCGCCCCTACGAGTCCCAGATCGCCGACCTGAACAAGGGCGTCGACGTGGTCGTCGGCACCCCGGGTCGACTATTGGACCTGGCGAACCAGAACCATCTGATCCTCGGCAAGATCGGCGTGCTCGTCCTCGACGAGGCCGACGAGATGCTCGACCTGGGCTTCCTGCCCGATATCGAGCGAATCCTCACGATGGTGCCCGACAAGCGTCAGACGATGCTGTTCTCGGCGACCATGCCCGGGCCGATCATCACGCTCGCCCGCACCTTCCTGACCAAGCCGACGCATATCCGCGCCGAGCTGGCCAACGATTCCGCGGTGCACGACCGCACCAAGCAGTTCGTCTACCGCGCGCACGCGATGGACAAGGCCGAACTGGTCGCCCGCGTGCTGCAGGCCGAGTCCCGCGGCGCGACGATGATCTTCACCCGTACCAAGCGCACCGCGCAGAAGGTGGCCGACGATCTGGCCGAGCGCGGGTTCGCTGTCGGCGCCGTGCACGGCGACCTGAACCAGGTGGCCCGGGAGAAGGCGCTCAACAAGTTCCGCAACGGCACCATCGACGTGCTGGTCGCCACCGATGTCGCCGCGCGCGGTATCGACATCGACGACGTCACCCACGTCATCAACTACCAGTGCCCCGAGGACGAGAAGACCTACGTCCACCGCATCGGGCGCACCGGTCGTGCGGGCCGCACCGGCGTGGCGATCACCCTGATCGACTGGGACGAGCTGCACCGCTGGGAGTCGATCAACAAGGCGCTCGGCCTGAACATGGCCGACCCCGCCGAGACGTACTCGCGTTCGCCGCACCTGTACTCCGACCTCGGCATCCCCGAGGGCGTCACCGGTGTGGTCCGCAAGCCGAAGCCGGAGCGCGACGAGGACGCGGTCGTCGTGGAACGCACCGAGCGCCCCAAGACCACGCGCAGCCGCCGTCGCACCCGTGGCGGCAAGGCCGAGTCCGCCGAGACGACCTCCTCGGAAACCACCACCGAGGAATCGTCGGACGCGAGCGACACCACCGACGGCGACAAGCCGGCCCGCCGCCGTCGCCGCCGCCGCAAGCCCGCCGAGGGCACCGACGCGACCACCGAGTCGGCTGCCCCTGATTCGGCGGTCTCCGAGTCGGCACCGACCGATTCGGCCACCACCGAGTCGGCTCCGGCCGATTCGACTCCCGCCGACGCGACCGATTCCGGTGACGAGCCCAAGCCCGCTCGCCGCCGCCGTCGCCGCAAGCCCGCGGACACCACCGCCGACACCCAGGAAACCGTCGACGCCTGACCGCACCCAGCACCACCCGAAACGGCCCGTCATCACCAGATGACGGGCCGTTCGCGTACTCACCGGCATAAGTGCCCACCACCTCACCTTGCCGCAGGCAGAGTCTCACGATTCCGCCCTGGAGCAGCAGCCGAGCACATGGGTAACTCACCGGGGAACGGGCTAGGGTGGCCCCCTACCTCGTCTGGCCGCCGACGCAACCCTCACCGCACCTCAGTCCGGCCAGAATTCCCGGAGAGGCGGCCCTGCTAGGGTCGCTGGCGTGGTTGTTCCGGAGCGGCGTACCCGTGCCGATGTCATCGCCGCCGTAACGATCGCCGTTGTCTGTCTGGTCGCGGCGGCTGTCGTGTGGGCGCGTGCGGACGCCACCGGCACCGATTCCGTCACCGCCGACTCCCCCGCGCCGACCGTCGTCGCCGCGACCCAGTTGCCCGGCACGCTGCGCGAACGATGGCACGCGGCGGATTCGGCCGCGTCGCGGGCGCTCGTCGCCGGAAATGTGGTTGTCACCGGCGACGAAGGCACGGTGAGCGGGCGCGATCCGGTGACCGGCGAGCAGCGGTGGTGGTACCGGCGGGACATGCCGCTGTGCGGGGTGGAGGCGCAGTGGGGTTCGGTGATCGCGACCTACCGCGATCAGCGTGGTTGCAGCCAGACCACCATGCTCGACGCGGACACCGGTGCCCGCAGCATCGCCCGCAGCAGTTACATGGACGACGCGGTCCGGCTTTCCGGCGACGGCACTTATCTGCTGGCCCTCGGTGCCGACCGGCTGGAGATGTGGCGTTCGGATCTGGTGCGCACGCTCGAGTACGGCTACGTGGACGCGCCGGTGAACCCGAATACCCAACCACGCAACGGATGTGAGCTCCGGTCTGCGGCGTCGAGTTCGTCGCGGCTGGCGGTGATCGAACGGTGTCCCGACGATCCGGGCGCCCGGCTGACGGTGCTCGCCCCGTCGCCGAAGGAAGCCACCGCACCCGAGGAACACGGCTCGCGCCTGCTCACCGCACCGGGTGCCGACTCCGCCGAGGTGCGGGTGATCGCGGTGTCGGATGCCAAGATCGCCGTCTACTATCCGCCGGCCCCGGCCACCGCGACGGGTCTCGCGCAACCGGCCCGCATCGCCGTGCACGACGGCACCGGCAACGAGGTGTCCTCCGCCGCGCTGGCCGAGCCGTGGACCGACCGCACCACCGTGACCCGGCTCGGCTCGGCGATCTACGTGTTCACCGGCAAGACCTTGATCGCCTTGAGCGCCGCCACATTACAGCCCACCTGGACGGTGCGCGACGCGCTCGGTACCCCGGCGTCGATGGCGGGCAGACTGCTGGTCCCCGTCGCCGACGGCATGCTCGCGGTGGATTTCGCCACCGGGACGACCGTTGCCCGGATCGCGGTGCAGCGCAGCGATTACAGCGGCGACCCGATCAGCACGGCGGTGCTCGGCGACACCGTCTTCGAACGACGCGGTGGCAGGCTCTACGCACTCGGCTGAGCCCGCCGGGCTGTCATGATGGAGCCATGTCCGCATCCGACGCCCGTTTGGTCCTGCTCCGCCACGGCGAAACCACGTGGTCCGCGCAACGGAAGCACACCAGCCGCACCGATCTGCCGTTGACCGAGCTCGGCGAGGCGCAGGCCCGCGCGGCCGGGTTGGTCGTGAAGTCCCTCGACCTGCGTGATCCGCTCGTCTTCACCAGCCCGCGCCTGCGTGCGCGCCGGACCGCCGAACTGGCCGGGCTCGCCGATATCCATGTCGACGACGAACTGGTCGAATGGGATTACGGCGACTACGAGGGCGTCACCACCGCCGAGATCCGCGAGACCGTCCCCGGCTGGACCGTGTGGACCCATCCGGTGCCCGGCGGCGAGACGGCCGAGCAGGTGGGCGCCCGCGCCGACCACGTCCTCGACCGGGCCGAGCCTGCCCTGGCCGACCGCGATGTGGTGCTGGTGGGGCACGGGCACTTCTCCCGCGTGCTGATCGCCCGCTGGGGCGAGTTCGCGGTGCGCGAGGGGCGACGGTTCGCGATGTCGACCGGCGCGGTGAGCGTTCTCGGTTACGACCATGGGGCGCATACGATCTGGGCCCACAACCTGACTCATCGCACCGAAGGAGACCTCCGTTGACCGTGCGCCGCGCCCTCGCGACAGACGTGCCCGCGATGGTCGGGCTCGTGCACGATCTCGCCGAGTACGAGAAGGCTCCCCAGGCGTGCACACTCACCGAGGCGCAGTTGAGCGCGGCCCTGTTCGGGCCGTCGCCCGCCGTGTTCGCCCACGTCGCCGAGCACGAGGGCGAGGTGGTCGGGTGCGCGATCTGGTTCCTGAACTACTCCACCTGGGACGGCGTGCACGGCATCTACCTCGAGGACCTCTACGTGCGCCCCGAAGCGCGCGGCACGGGGCTCGGTCGCGCCCTGGTCGCCGCCCTGGCCGCCGAGGCGGTCACGCACGGCTACAGCCGGGTGTCGTGGTCGGTGCTCACCTGGAACACGCCGTCGATCGAGTTCTACCGATCCCTCGGCGCCACAGCGCAAGACGAATGGATCGGGTATCGGCTCGCGGGAAAGGAACTGTCCGCGCTCGCCGCGTCGGTGCGGTGATATCCGATGCGCATAGCTCTACCGCACGATTGGCCCGCCACACCCGAGGACGCCATCGCACTGCAAGATCGGCTACGCCCGCTGGTTCGCGCCGAAAACCCTGTGCCACCGCAATTCTCGACAGTGGCCGGAATCGATTCCGCCTACGCCGAGGACGGCACCGTTGCCACGGCGGCGGTAATTCTCGACGCGCACACCTTGGAAACCGTGGAAACGGCGGTGGCATACGGTGTTTCGACATTTCCCTATGTGCCGGGTCTGCTCGCTTTCCGGGAACTTCCCGCCACCGTCGCCGCACTCGAAAAACTCACGCGCACACCGGATCTGCTCGTATGTGACGCGCAGGGCCGGGCGCATCCGCGCCGATTCGGCCTCGCCTGTCATGTCGGATTGCTGACGGGCATTCCGACGATCGGTGTCGCCAAATCGGTGTGGGGCGAATACGGCGAACCCGGGCCACGACGCGGTGACAGCAGTGCGGTGACGATCGACGGCGAGATCGTCGGCCGCGCACTGCGCACCAGGGACGGCGTGAAACCACTGTTCGTCTCGGTGGGTCATCTCGTCGACCTCGACACCGCCTGCGCCCAGGTGCTCGCGCTCACGAAGACTTACCGGCAACCGGAAACGACTCGCGCCGCCGACCACCTGTGCCGCCAGGCGCTGCGCGCGAAGACCGGCTAACGCTCCTCGGGCAGCTCGCCGTAGTCCTGCGCCATCCACCGGCTCGACGCGGGCGCGAAGAGGGCGGCCAGGCCACCGAGCGCGACGATGGCGAGCAGGGTGCCGTACACCGGCTGATGCGAGTCGGTCAGCAACGACCAGGCGACCGGCAGCAACAGGATCTGCGCGATGACCGCGATGGCCCGGCCCCAGCGCTTGCCGCGCAGCAGCGCGATCCCGGCCGCGAGCACGCCGCCGAACAGCGCGATGAACCACATGGCCGTGCCGACCCCGCTGGCCACCGACTGGTCGTGGCCGGTGAGCGCCCGCACGATCAGCACGACCGCCGTGCCGACACCGGCCAGCCCCTCGAGGGTGACGATCGCACCGGCCACCCGCACCGTCGTCGGAATTCCCGAGTCGGCCCGTTCGCCGTGGTCGTGCTCGTCACCCTTGGTCATGTCGCGCTCCGTCACGGCGCCCAGCGTACGACCCCGGCCCCGCACCCCCGACCCCTAGGGAGGGGCGTTCGCGGCCCGGCCCGCCGGTCAGGTGCCGCGGCGTAGGCGACGAAGGAGCAAGCCGCGGTGCCTGACCGGCGGGCCCTCCAGGGGCCGCGAACCCGCCGGGCCGCAGGCGCGGCAAGATGGATACAGTGCGGACGCTGCTCATCGTTAATCCGAATGCCACCTCGACCACGCCGGCGACCCGGGACCTGCTCGCGCATGCCCTGGAGAGCCGGACGCAGCTGACCGTTGCGCACACCCAGCATCGCGGTCACGCGGCCGAACTGGCGCAGTGGGCATCGACCCAGGAGATGGACCTGATCGTCGTGCACGGCGGCGATGGGACGGTCAACGAGACCATCAACGGATTCCTGCCGCTGCCCCAGGTGGAAGACGATCAGGTGTGGCGGCCCCGCCTCGGCGTGATTCCCGGCGGCTCGGCCAATGTGTTCGCCCGCGCCCTCGGCATCTCCCCCGATCCGGTGACAGCTACCAACCAGCTCATCGATCTGCTCGGCCGCGACGCGGACCGCCGGATCGGGCTCGGTCTGGCCGATGACCGGTGGTTCACATTCAGCGCCGGAGTCGGTCTCGACGCGGATGTGTGCGAGGCGATCGACGCGGCCCGCGCCAAAGGTCGCAAGGCCACTCCGGCGCGCTATCTGCGGACGACGGTTCGGCAGTTCTTCCGCGCGCGCAGGCATGAACCGAGCGTCACCGTTACCGTTCCGGGACACGATCCGGTGGAGTCGGTGTATTACGCCTTCGTCACGAATTCGAGCCCGTGGACCTATCTGGAGGATCGTCCGGTTCGTACGAATCCCGGTACGACCTTCGAAACGGGTCTCGGGGTGTTCGCGATGGGGTCGATGAGTGTGACGCGCACCCTGTTGCTCGCCCGGCAGTTGCTGAGCGATAATGGAAACCCTAAGGCGGACGCACTGTTTCGGATCGACGATGTCGATTCGGTTCGCATCGATTCTCCCGGTGAGATCGGCCTGCAAATCGATGGCGACTTCATCGGGAAACGCAAGATGGTGCATTTCACATCGGTGCCGAGCGTGCTCGATGTGGTAGCCCCGAAGCCCGTCTGAGCAAGGAACTCTCGAAAAAATCTCGGGGTTGCGCTGCGAAAACCCGGAGACGCGAGTACAAAGGACCGGGCAGGTGCCCCATGTGGGCAGCCTAGAGCGTGATCTCCCCCACGGTGCGCCGCAGACCTATTGACATCTACGGTGATCGTGAAAGCATTCACAAGCAACCGTGCGGAAACATTCGAGTCGCACAAGTGAACGATCCACTAACCAGAGGTGCCCTTTGTGGCGCCCGCGCAAAGGAGCAGAGGAATGGACTGGCGCCACAAGGCCATCTGTCGCGACGAGGACCCCGAGCTGTTCTTCCCGGTGGGTAACAGCGGTCCTGCGCTCGCGCAGATTGCCGATGCCAAGCTGGTCTGCGCCCGCTGCCCCGTCACCGCCGATTGCCTGTCGTGGGCCCTGAAGTCGGGCCAGGACGCCGGCGTGTGGGGTGGAATGAGCGAAGACGAGCGTCGCGCGCTCAAGCGGCGCAACGCGCGCACCCGTACGCGTACCTCCGTCTAGGTAGACAAGACGGGCGTTACCGGGCCAGCAGCCCCGGTCCGGTAACGCATGTGAGAACCCGGCACCCATGGGTGCCGGGTTTATTGTTGCCCTGCAACAGTTTTCGAAGCTTTATCGTGCGGAACGGCGACCGAGCGGAACCCGCAGCACCGCGTCGGTACCGACATCGGCACCGGGGTGCAATCCGATGGAACCGCCCAGTTCCGAGGTCACGAGAGTCCGCACGATCTGCAGGCCGAGGCGGTCGGAACTCTCCAGGCTGAAGCCGGTGGGCAGGCCACGACCGTCGTCGCTGATGATCACGTCGAGCCAGCGCGCCGAACGCTCCGAACGAATCGTCACGGTACCGTTCTGCCCCGCGTCGAAGGCGTGCTCGATGGCGTTCTGGACCAGTTCGGTCAGCACCATCACCAGCGGGGTCGCCCGCTCGGCCGAGAACACCCCGAGCGAACCCGCGCGGCGCACCTTGATGCGTGCGGTGTGCACCGTGGCCACGTCGGCCATGATCGGCAACAGCCGGTCGACGACCTCGTCGAGGTCGACTTCCTCGTCCACCGACATCGACAGCATCTCGTGCACCGACGCGATCGAGGTGACCCGCCGCACCGATTCCGTCAGTGCCACTTGGGCTTCCGGGTTCTCGGTGCGACGTGCCTGCAACCGCAGCAGCGCCGCGACGGTCTGCAGATTGTTCTTCACCCGGTGATGGATCTCACGGATGGTCGCATCCTTGCTGAGCAAGGCGCGGTCGCGGCGCTTCACCTCGGTGACATCGCGCACCAGCACCGCGGGCCCGGCCAGCTGCCCACCCGGCCGCATCACCAGGGTGCGCAGCAACACCGTGGCACCCCGCGCCTCGACCTCCATCCGGCGACCCGTGCGGCCCGCGAGCGCGGCCTGGATATCGGCGACCACCTCTTGCGCGTCGAAGGGATCGGTGATGAGTGAGCGCGTGGTCACCGCCAGATCCTGGCCGACCAGGTCGGCCTGCAAACCCATCCGGTGATACGCCGACAGCGCGTTCGGGCTGGCGTAGACCACCTGGCCCTGGGTATCGAGTCGGATGAAGCCATCACCCGCGCGCGGGCTGGAATGGGTGGCCGCCCGGTCCTCCGGGGTGGGGAAGCTGCCGTCGGCGATCATCTGGCACAGGTCGTCGGCGGCCGACACATAGGCCGTCTCCAGGGTGGAACGCACCCGGGAGCGCTGCAGGTCGCCGTCGCGGCTCAGCACGGCGATCACGTCCTCCCCGCAGCGCACCGGAATGGCCTCGCGTATCGCGTGCACCGTGTCGGCCGCCGCGGCACCGCTCACCGGTACCTCGGTGTCGGTACGCACCGCCGAGCCCGAGAGCAGGGCCTCGAACACCTGCGGAAAGTCGGTGCGCGACGCGGTGGTGCCCACCTTGTCGTCGAGGTGCACCGTCGGTGCCGTAGTGGGCCGGATCTGGGCCACGCACACCACATCGGCGCCGTCGGCGACCGGGCCCGCACCCACCCACAGCAGCAGATCCGAGAACGACAGATCGGCGAGCAACTGCCAATCGCCGACCACTCGTTGCAGATGGTCCACGGCGGTGCCGGGTAGGTCGGTGTGTTCGGCCAGGAGCTCGCTCAGTGTTGCCACGCTGGATCTACCGCTTCGTTTCTCGTGCGACTCAGGCGATGGTGGCGATCAGGTCGCCCGCCTGCAGAACCTGGCCCGGGGTGACGTCGACGGAGGTGACCTCGCCGTCCACCTCGGTGAGCACCGGGATCTCCATCTTCATGGACTCGAGCAGCACAAGGGTCTGATCGACGTGCACGTGATCACCCACCGCCACCTCGACAGCGAGCACGGTGGAGACCATCTCCGCGCGCACTTCTTCCACCATGACACCCCGTTCGTAGTCGTGTCGGCCACCGCGCTCGCGGCCGTGGCCGTATCCGCCGAAGCTACAGCCAACCACACGTGAAACAATGGCTCTCGATCAGATTGTGCTCCGCGCTGCGGCGGGGAGGACCCAGAGAAGGGAGCTACCTATGGGTAAGCGCGGACGTAAGAAGCGCAGCCGTAAGGGCAACGCAGCCAACCACGGCAAGCGGCCCAACGCCTGAGCCAGGCTCGGGACACGAAAAAGGGGCACCCGTCGGGTGCCCCTTTTTTGCTGCCGTCAGCCTTCGGTCGACTCGACCCTGGTGACGGTGATGCAGCGGTGGATCTCCACCTTCAGCCGTTCACGCAGACCCTCGGGTGCGTGCTCGCCACCGCACTTGCGGTTGAGCAGGCCCTTGATCTTCTCCTCGATGCCGTAGGCCTCGATGCAGGGGCTGCAGTGGTCCATGTGTTCCTGCAACCGCGCGCGCGTGGCCTCGTCGCATTCGCCGTCGAGCATGAGCCACACATCCGCGAGTACGGCGGTGCAGTCCATCTCCATATCGGGGTCGCTCACTTCGAAACCTCCTGGCGTTCCCCACGGTCGAATCCACGGTCGCGCGCCACCCCGGCGAGCAGACCCTTGAGTTGCTTGCGGCCGCGGTGCAGCCGCGACATCACGGTACCGATCGGGGTGCCCATGATGTCGGCGATTTCCTTGTACGGGAAGCCTTCGACGTCGGCGTAGTACACCGCCATCCGGAACTCCTCAGGCAACTCCTGCAGCGCGGCCTTGATCTCGTCGTCGGGCAGGGCGTCGAGGGCCTCGACCTCGGCCGAACGCAGACCGGTCGAGCTGTGCTCGGCGGTGGCGGCCAGCTGCCAGTCGGTGATCTCGTCGGTCGGGTACTGCGCGGGCTGGCGCTGCTTCTTGCGATAGGAGTTGATGTAGGTGTTGGTCAGGATCCGGTACAGCCAGGCACGCAGATTGGTGCCCTCCTTGAAGGACTTGAAACCCTGGAACGCCTTGACGTACGTCTCCTGCACCAGGTCTTCGGCGTCGGCCGGATTCCTGGTCATCCGCAGGGCGGCGCCGTAGAGCTGGTCGAGCATCGGCAGCGCGTCGCGCTCGAACCGGGCCGCCAGCTCGGCTTCGTCGACTTGCGCGCCGGACGCCTCGGTAGGCACCACGTCATCGTCGCTCGTCACACCAATCCCTTCGATCGCCGTAGCCACCGAATCTACCGGCAGCACGGTGTCGATGGGCAATCGCACGTCCCCCGACGCGAGGGGACGCTCCTCGAGCAGCAGTGTCACTATCTCTCCTCACGTTGTCTCGGGGGGTGTCACTGCTGTGCAACAGGCACTCCCCCGGCTGTGTTCCCGATCGGCCGGTTTTAGGGTGTGCTCATGGCTGCCGCGTCGACGCCCGCGATCAAGGTGCTCACCGCTGCGAAAATCGCGCACGAGGTCCACTCCTACGCCCACGACCCGCGTGCGGACTCCTACGGCGCGGAAGCTGTCGACGCGCTCGGCGACGCACTGGGGGTGCTGGCGGCACAGGTCTTCAAGACCTTGGTGATCGAGCTCTCCACCGGCGCGCTCGCCGTGGCGGTGCTTCCGGTGCCCGCCAAGCTGTCGCTCAAAGCCGCCGCGGCCGCGCTCGGTGCGCCGAAGGCGAGCATGGCCGACAAGACCAAGGCCGAACGAACCACCGGATACGTACTCGGCGGGGTCTCCCCGCTGGGGCAGCGCAAAAGGCTGGCAACCGTCGTCGACGCCTCGGCACTGGAGTGGGACCGGGTGCTGTGCAGCGCGGGTAAACGGGGTCTGGAGATCGAGCTCGCCCCCGGCGATCTGGTGCGCGCTGCGGGCGCGGTGACGGCGCCGATCACGGCGTAGCAATCCGATCACAGTCTCGTTCCGAATCCACTACCGACGCATTCCGCGCCCGGTACGACCGATTCGACCCGAGGATGTGATGCGAAAAATGTCCACTCGCTCGACGATCGCCACCCTGTCCCTTGCCCTGATACTCGGCTTCGGCGCCGCGGAGGCCGCCGTGCCCGCCGCCGCGATTCCACCGGTGGCGCCGACCGCGCCGACCGAGCCCGGCGACTACCCGCTCAACGGCCAGGGCACCAGCCCGAAGAACGCGCCGGGAGCCGAGAAGAACGAACAGGCCGAGAAGACCGAGAACCTCGGCGGCGGAGTGGCCACCGAGATCATCGACCTGGTCACCGGCGCCATCAAGTGTGGCCTGAACATCGCCACCGATTCGGTGCCCTGCCCGCTCTGACATTCCCGGCGGCCGGGCACGATCACAGCAGTGTGGTCTGCCCGGCCTCTTCGTCGGGAACCAGCAGTTCGGGACCGTTGTTGCGCACGTTGTTCACCAGGGTGGACACCGGTCGCGCGACGATATTCGCCACCTCGTCCGCCGCAGCCCCCCCGAGCAATTCGGCGGGTGCCGGATGGTCCGGGTCCAGCCAGGCGTCCCAGTGCTCACGCGGCATCGGTAAGGGCATGCGGTCGTGGATACGGGCCAGCTCGCCCACGGCGTCGGTGGTGAGGATGGTGCACGACATCAGCGGTTGCGCGTCGGGCTTGCTCCGGTCGCGCCACACCGACCACAGTCCGGCCATGTAGATCTGCGAACCGTCGGCGTGGGACATGAAGAACGGCTTCTTGACCGCCTTGCCCTTGCCGGTCGGAGCTGGTTCGACGAGCCACTCATACCAGCCGTCCATGGGGACGAGGCACCGCTTGGACTTGGCCGAGTCACGGAACGACGGTGCCGTGACGATCTTGTCGGCGCGGGCGTTGAACAGCGGTTTGCCCTTGGCCGGAACACCCGGCTCGGCTGCCTTGGTCCAGTGCGGGATCAGCCCCCAGCGCATCCGGCGGATCCGCAGGCGCGGATCGTCGTCGGGGTGGTCGTGCTCGTGGCGTTCGACCACGGTGAGCACCTGGCTGGTCGGGGCCACGTTGTAGCTCACCGTCTCGTCGGGGTTGTCGAGGTCGGTTTCGTCGATCGCGTCGAGCTCGGCCGCCAGGCGACCGGGGTTGGTCGTAGTCGCATATCGTCCGCACATAGCAACCATGGTGGCACCGACGTCCGACAAGTTCGGCCGACGCGGCGACGCGAGTTCGCGCACCACCGGTGTGTTCGGTCCGCACATGAGGGAGGATGGGCAGGTGAGTTTCTGGCCAGCGCCCCACATCGAGGTCCCCGTCCACGCGACCGTCACCCTGCCCGGTTCGAAATCCATCACCAATCGCGCGCTCATCCTCGCCGCACTTGCCGATGGGCCGTCCACCCTCACCGGTGCCCTGCGCAGCCGCGACACCGACCTGATGATCGCCGCCCTGCGCGCCCTCGGCACCGAGATCGTCGGCGACGCCGAAACACTCGAGGTCACCCCCGCACCGCTGCACAGTGCCGCCGTGGATTGCGGCCTCGCGGGAACCATCATGCGGTTCCTGCCGCCCGCCGCCGCCCTGGCCACCGGCGATGTCGCCTTCTTCGGCGACGAGCAGGCCAGGCACCGGCCGCTGTCGACCATTCTCGACGCGCTGCGCAGCCTCGGCCTCGACATCGAGGGCGACGCGCTGCCGTTCGTGGTGCACGGCACCGGGACGCTGCGCGGCGGTGAGGTCACCATCGACGCCTCCGGGTCCTCGCAGTTCGTGTCGGGTCTGTTGCTCTCGGCCGCCCGTTTCGAGCAGGGCATCACCGTCAACCACAGCGGTGGTGTGCTGCCGTCGATGCCGCACATCGAGATGACGGTGGAGATGCTGCGCCGCGCCGATGTCGCCGTCACCACCCCGAGCGACGTGCGCGGCGCGCAGACCTGGACGGTGGCGCCCGGCCCGATCCGCGCCGTCGACTGGGAGATCGAACCCGACCTGTCCAACGCGACGCCGTTCCTGGCGGCGGCCGCGGTCACCGGCGGCGAGGTGAGCGTGCCGATGTGGCCGCGCGGCACCACCCAGCCAGGTGACGTGATCCGCGAGATCCTGGTCCGCATGGGTGCCGAGGCCCGCGTCTTCGACGGGATCCTCACCGTGCGCGGGCCGGAACGGCTGGCGGGCATCGATATCGACCTGCACGACGTCGGCGAGCTCACCCCCACCGTCGCCGCGCTCGCCGCCCTGGCCGATTCGCCGTCGGTGCTGCGTGGCATCGCGCATCTGCGCGGGCACGAAACCGACCGTCTCGCAGCGCTTTGCGCCGAGATCAACCGCCTCGGCGGCAATGTCACCGAGACCGCCGACGGGCTCGAGATCGTGCCTGCCCCGCTGCACGGCGGACAGTGGCATTCCTACGCCGATCACCGGATGGCCACCGCCGGTGCGATTCTCGGCCTGCGGGTGCCCGGTATCGAGATCCAGGACATCGGCACCACCGCCAAGACCCTGCCGACCTTCGTCGCGCTGTGGGAGCAGATGCTCGCGCCTGCGTTATCGGGTGAAGGAGTGGCGCGCTGAGTCGCCGAGGACGCAGCGCGGCCAGCTACGACGAATCCGATGTGCGGGTTCGCCCCGGCAAAGCCTCCTCCCGCCCGCGCACCAAGACCCGGCCGCAGCACAACGACGCCGAGGACGCCATGGTCGTCGCGGTCGACCGGGGCCGGTGGGGGTGTGTCCTCGACGGTGACCCCGACCGGCGCATCGTCGCCATGCGGGCCCGTGAGCTCGGCCGCACGCCGATCGTCGTCGGCGACCGGGTGGGCGTCGTCGGTGATCTCACCGGCAAGCCCGACAGTCTTGCCCGGATCGTCCGGGTCGCCGATCGGCGAACGGTGTTGCGGCGCACCGCCGACGACACCGATCCGTTCGAGCGGATCGTCGTCGCCAATGCCGAGCAGTTGTTCATCGTCGTCGCCCTGGCCGATCCGCCGCCGCGCACGGGTTTCGTGGAACGGACCATGGTCGCCGCGTATGCCGGTGGGCTGGAACCGATCCTGGTGCTCACCAAGCGTGATCTCGTGGCCGAGTCCGAATTCGCGTCGGCCTTCGAGGGTTTGGACCTGAAGATCCTGTACGCGGGGATCGACGACCCCATCGAACCGGTGGTCGAGATCTTGCGCGACCGGCTCACCGCGCTCATCGGGCATTCCGGGGTCGGCAAGTCGACGATGGTGAATCGCCTTGTACCCGATGCCTATCGGGCGGTCGGCGAGGTGTCCGGCGTGGGTAAGGGCAAGCACACCTCCACCCAGTCGGTGGCGCTGCCGCTGCCCGGTGGTGGCTGGGTGATCGACACACCGGGCGTGCGGTCGTTCGGTCTGGCCCACATCACGCCCGACGACGTGATCGCCTCGTTCACCGATCTCGCCGACGCCATCGAGGACTGCCCGCGCGGCTGCACCCATCTCGGGCCGCCCGCCGACCCCGAATGCGCCCTCGATCAGCTGCCCGGTGTCGAGCGACGGGTCGCCGCGATCCGCCAGTTGCTCACCGCGCTGATCTCCAATGAGGCGTGGTAGCACTCGATCAGCGCGCGAATGGGTCTCGGTCGGATTGCGAATTCGACTCGCGTTCGCTCGCGTTCACGACTGCGACACTCCGCGCCGGTACGGTCATGCCCATGAAGCCACCGGCGATCGGATATCTGCGCCGCGACATCTCGGGTGTCGCCCAGTCCTGGGACGAAACGCAGATCCGATCCCTAGCCGAACGCCTCGGCTACCGCTTCACCAAGACGGTGGCCTTCAGCGACCGCACCACCGATCCGCTCGGCCGCCTGCTCGACGTGGTCGCCGCGACCTCCGCCGCGGCCGTCGTCATGCCGAGCCTGGCCCACCTCGGTGACGACTTCCCCCACACCCTCCTCGCCGCCTGCGACATCGTCACCGTCGCCCCCGAGGTAACCCACACCCGCACCGCCCCCGCCTTACCCGCCTAGGGGACGAGCCGTCGCCGTCCGGCATCGCCACCGTCGACGTGCCCGTCACCACCGCCGTGCGGGGACCGAGAGCCTTCGCTGATCAGGTGAGCGGACGGTAGCGGCCGTCGGGGTCGGTGGTGAGCCTGCCGCGGCGGATGGCGAAGGTGAGGGCGGCTTCGATGCGGTCTTCGGCGATGCCGGTGCGTTCGTGGGCGAACTGGGTGAGGGTGGACCAGACGAGGTCGTCGAAGGTGGGGCGGTTGTGCTGGGCGACATGGGTTATCGCGTTCGCGATCTCCTCGCCGCAGATCGTCTCGATGGGGCGGGTGGTGCCGGGTGGGGTGAAGCGGAAGCCGCGCCAGGTGCCGGGGTCCACGTTGGACGGCCAGACAAAGACGCCGAGCGCGGTCGCGCGCACCAGCTCCTCGGGGACCTGACCGAGCACGCAGATCTGTTGTTTCTCGGAGGGTTTCGGCACGCCGAAGCGTTGGGCGACCAGTGTCACCAGGCGTCCGCGTTCGATCGGGCCCTCGATGGCGATGAGCTCGCGGACCGCATCACGCACCCGGACGGGGATGGTCGCGGCACTGTCGCGGTCGAGGTCGACGGGCGAACCGAGCACGCTGGTCGGTGCGCTCGCGTAGGGGATTCCGGTTGGCAGCCAGTGGTGGATGCTCCGGGTGCTCGTCACCCACTCGGGCGTCTGGGCGACGGTTGCGGCGATCGGCGCCGAAGGCGGGGTGTAGGCGGCGTGCGGGAGCGGTTTCGGCGGCGTGACCGGAGGTTCGGGCCCGAGGAGTGGCTGTCCGTCGGGTGCGTGGCCTGCCGGTGGCGACCCGAAATAGGCGGGACCCGAGGCGACCGGGCCGACGTGCGGGTGGCCGGTGCGTACCTGCGAGGAACCCGAGCCGCCCGCATGCGGGACGCCTGCAGGCGGGGCGTGCCAGGTTTGCCCAGGGTAGCCGCGCCTTTTATGGCGGTCGCCGACGACCAGCTGCCAGATCGACACTCCCGCGAGCGCGCACCCGGAGCCGAAGAACACCACAGCCAGGGTGATCTCGAACGGGCTGCTGTTGCCGATGCCCGTGAAATATCCGACGCTGCCGAGCAGCACCCCGAATGCCCCGGCCAGCAGCCCGACGACCCACCCGATTCTGCCGACCCACTGCACGGCACGATCTCCACTTCCGACGGCCGACACCGTCCCCTGTCAGCGATGCGAGCAGCTTACTCCGCCGGGAATGCCCCGGACGCACCTCAGCAGCGGAGTTCGGCCGCCAGCGCTTCGATCTTCCGGCGCATCGGGTCTTCGGGTGGCCGTAGCACCGCGAGGTCGTCCCGTAACCGGGCGACGAACCTCGCGGCCCGGGCGTGGTCGCCCGCGGCGGTCAGGTGCTCAGCGAGCGCGAGCCGGACCAGCAGCGCGTCGTCACCGAATTCGTTGTCTGCCGAACGTATTTCACCGAGCATTCGGTACAGCTCGTCGACCGCGGCCGCGGCGGTGAGCTCGCCGAGCGCGGCGCGGCAACCGATCGCGGCTACCCGCGCCCGCCTGCCCCTGGTGCCGGTGGGCTCCTCGATCGCTTCGACCCGCTGCCACTGTGCCAGCGCCCGGCGTTGTTCACCGGAGTGCTCGAGCGCGGTGGCGATATCGCGGTGCAGGTCGCCCAGCTGCGGGCTGTCGGGCCCGAAGCGTTGTTCGGCCTGATCGACGACGCCGAGCAGCACGTCGGCCGCCTGCGCGGCCCGGCCGAGCGCGAACAGTTCGCGATACCGCGCGGCGGCCTCGGACAGACCGGCGACGGCGGGCAGCTCATGGGAAGGCTTGGGCGGCAGCGGTTCCACCACGGTGTCGGCGGGCGGGTTGGGTCGGCGGAAGAGCCGCGTCGGGTCGGGATGGGTCCGCGCGGCGGGGTGCTCCGGTGCGCCCGGCGCGGGCAGGAACGCCAGCAGCCGCTCGTAGACGAGTTGCGCGCTCGACGGTCGCTGCGCCGGGTCCTTGGCCAGCAGCTCGAGGACGAGCTGTTCGATCGGGGCGGGCACGTCCCGGCGCAGCGCGCGCAGCGGTGTCGGCGGGTCGGACAGGTGCCGGTTGTGGGTGTCGAACTCCGATCGAGCCTCGAAAACCCTTCGTCCACTGAACATCTCGTGCATCACGCAGCCGAGCGCGTACAAGTCGGCGCGTGGACCCGCCTCCTGCCCGTTCACCAGTTCGGGCGGCATGTAGGCGGCGGTGCCGAGAACCGATCCGGTCCTGGTGATCCGCCCGGTGCTCCCGTCGAGCAGTGCCGCGATCCCAAAGTCGATCACTTTCACCGTGCCGTCGTGTGCGACAACGATATTGGCCGGTTTCAGGTCCCGGTGCACCACCGGCAGCACATGGGCATGCGACAGCACCGTCGCGATCTGCGCGGCGATCGCGACGGCCCAGCCGACCGGCAGTTCACCGATCTCGGCCAGGTAGTCCCGCAGCGTCACGCCGTCGATGTGCTCCATCACCAGATACACGCTGTCGGCCTGCGCGTCGAGCACGGCGTCGAACACCTGGGGCACGCCGTGATGCCTGATCCGGGCCGTCACCCTGGCCTCACGGCGGAACCGGGCGACGAACTCGTCGACCAGATCGGCACGGGACGCGAACTGGCGCACCGCGATCCGTTTCACGGCGACAGGGCGGTCGAGCACCGTGTCGTAGCCGGCCAGCACCTCCCCCATCCCACCGGCACCGAGCACCCCGGTGATCTCGTACCGCCCGTCGACGATCTCGCCCACCACTACCCCCAGCTCGATACCGGTACCGGACGCCAGCACGATACTGCCCGGCACCGATCGGCACCGCCTCGACTACTCCGCCGGGGCCGGTCGCGATGTCGTCGGCGGCTCCTCGACTACTTCGCCGGTGGCTCGAGCGCGCCCGCCGTCAGGCCGGTTGCGATGAGGTCCGCGGCGGTGCGCGCGGCGTCGGCGGTGGTGCGGGCGCTCACCCGGAGTTGGTGCAGCCGGCGGAATGCCGCGCCGTAGCGTTGCTGTTCGGCGATCGGCAGCAGCGGGATGCGCAGGCGGGCGGGATCGAGGCGGATAGTGGTGGTGCCGAACATGGCGGCCGCGTTGTCGGGGCTGCCGATGAAGCCGGCGAAGAACCAGGGGTCAACGCGGGCGGGATCGGTGCGGAAGACGAGCACGCCCGGCCCGGGAACAGCACCGATATCGGCGCCCTCGGCGACGCGGGCGCCCTGGGCGGCACCGTGGTCGTCGCGCAGCCGCGACACCAGGACATCGCCTTCTTCGATCGGCTCCCCCACCGGCGACCCGGGCGTCGCGATGCCCGACGGGTTGCGGCTGCCGAGCAGGTCGTGGCCCGTGAGGACCGGACGCGCGTCGTCGGCGGGGGCCGGGTCGGTGGTCGCGGTGACGATCCGCACCGCCTTACCGGCGATCAGGTTGCCGACCGCCACGTAACGCCAGTCCGTGCCGGGGGCCGAATCCCATTCGCGGACAGCCTCGGCCCCCGCTCGCAGCTCGCCGAGGTGGTCACCGAGCGCACCGATCGCGGTGTGCGCGGCGGCCGAGGCGTTGCCCGGGTCGACCGCCGCACGCACCTGACGGGCGGGCGTCAGATCCACATCGTCGTCGAGGACGTCCATCACCCGAACCACGGCGGTGACATCGGGGACGGTCGCGGCCTGCGCGTCACCGGCGTCGAACGCACGCCAGGACTCGACCACCGTGGTCGCCAGGTGCTGCCAGTCCGGTTGGTCCCCGCGATTCGGCAGGCGGGTGGTGTCGGCGAACAGCAACGTGTCACCGGGATTACCGACACCGGGGCGGCGCAGCACCCACAGTTGCAGCCCCACCTGACGCGGCGTCGACGCGCCCGGCGGCAGCGCGATCACCGCGCGCAGGGCACCGGCCCGCAACAGTTCCATGCGGATCCGCCGGCCCGAGGAGCGTGCCGCGACGGCGGGCGGTAGGAGAAGCACCGCGGTCGCGCCCGGGCGCAGGTGGGCGAGGGCGTGCTGCGCCCAGGCGAGTTCGGATTCACCGCGCGGGGGCACCGAATACACCCAGCGCGGGTCGAGCGCGAGCTCGTCGGCACCCCAATCACGTTGCGAGTAGGGCGGGTTCGAGATGACCGCATCGAATTCGGTCTCGGGAAAGGCGTCGGCGAGCAGGGCGTCACCGGCGCGGATGTCGGACTTCGCCTGCGGGACGAGGACGCCGAGCGCGGCCGCGGTGCGGCCGGCCTGCACCGGGAGGATGTCCTGCCCGTTCAGCTGGGTCGCGCCGATTCGCGCGGCTTCGAGCAGGAGGGTGCCACCACCGCAGGCGGGATCGAGGACCGAACTCGGGGTGGGTGAGGTCGCGGCGGCGAGCAGGTCGGCCATGAGGGCAGCCAGGGGCTGGTCGGTCGGGTAGACGCCGGTACTCGGCCCGTCGAGGCCACGTTCGAACAGCACCGCGAGCGTCTGGGTGACGCCGACTTCGTCGATCGTCTCGCGGATGGCCTTGCGCACCGGATCGGCGGCTTTCGCACGCTTGTCGGCGACGAATGCCATGAGCGCGACGACCTCGTCGGGAGAGACCTCGGAGCGCAAGAGGGTACGCAGCCGCTGCACCGGGGAATCGGCGGCGGTGACGCCATGGCCGCGCAACCACTGCTGCACCTCGGCGAGGTCGAACAGCGGCCGTTTCTCCGAGCCTCCCGGCACGGGCGCGGGGAAGTCGGCGTGGCGGCGTCGCCAATTGCTGACGGTCGCACGAGTGACGCCTGCCAACCGCGAGATCTCGGCGGCGGCCACGGTGGGCGTCGAGTCTGGCATGGGTCTCCTCTCGGCCCCCGGCCCTACCGGCCAGGTAGTCAAGGTCAAACCTTACATGGATTGGTTACTTACCCGTTCTGTCGTACACATTCCAGATTCGTCAAGCTTGAAAACATTGTTGTTCTGTTGCCAAGGGCGCATGTTCGGTGTAGCGTCCTTCTCAACGGAGCGGCAACCGACCCGGAACCGCTTCCGAGGCGCAATTCCATTGCGCGGCAACACATTCACGCTTCGGCATCCAGCCGGGCAACCGCATCCCCATGACGCCGGACAGTCCGTCCCGGCGCGATCACGCCTGACCTTTTCCAGACGAGGAGCCAGCCATGTCCCACCCCCAGCACACCAATCCCGGTGCCCCGCAGCAGCCCTACTACCCGCAGCTGCCGAAGAAGCGCAAGGTCTGGCCGTGGGTGCTCGGCGGCTTCCTGCTCGCGGTTCTCGCCCTCTTCGGCGGCTGCGTGGCCCTCATCGGCGGGGCCGCCAACGAGGTGGCCAAGAGCGAGCAGGCACGGTCGGTGGCCGCACCCGCGGGAACCGAGGTCCGCGACGGGAAGTTCGCGTTCACGGTGACGCAGGTCGACCCGCCGGTCCGCACGGTCGGCGACAACCCGTACCTGCAGAAGACCGCCCAGGGCGAATTCGTGCTCGTGCACGTCGAGGTGGCCAATGTCGGCGATGTCGCCCAGCAGTACTTCGGGGCGAATCAGAAACTGATCGACGCTCAGGGTCGCGAGTTCGCCAACGACACCTCCGCGGAGATCAATGTCAACGACGAGCTCGTCGCCGAGATCAATCCGGGCAACAAGATCTCGGTGGTCCTGGTGTTCGACGTGCCGACCGGCACCGACCCGGCGGCGGTCGAATTCCACGACTCGGCCTTTTCCAACGGTGCGCGGGTAGCGCTGAAGTAAGCGATCACTCGGCTCGGTGCCCGGCGGTATCCGCCGGGCACCGAGCCGTGCGCGTACGGGAAAATGCGGGGTATGACCACTGACGACGGGCGACCCGGACCGCCGATTATGAGCCCGAGCATCCTGGTGATCACCCTGTGCCGGCGGGTGGAGGCGGCGCTGGGAGCGGGGCTGGCGCCGTTGGATCTGACGGTGGCCCGGTTGGGACTGCTCGGGCATATCAACGGTGTGCCGGGGGCCTCGTTCAGCGAGCTGGCGCGGATGTCGGGGACGAGCGTGCAGAGCGTGCACACCTCGGTGAAGGCGCTGGTCGGGGCGGGGTTGGTGCGGGACAGGACCGCGCGGGCGGGGTCGGCGTCGACCATCGAACTCACCGAAGACGGGGCCCGCTTGCTGGCGGCGGCACGAGAAGTGGTGTCGCAGGTCGATATTCAGCTCTTCGGCCCCGAGGCGGATCCGATCCAGCGACAGGTGGGCGCGGCGATCCTCGAGGCATTCTCGGGCGCCTCGCCCTAGCACTTTCAACAACCATGAAGGTTGCGCTACGCTTCAAGCATGTTGAAGGCTGGAGGTCGGTAGTGGAACATTTCTTGCTGTCGGTGCATGTGCTCGCGGGCATCGTTTTCGTCGGTGGCTCGGCGGTCGCCACCAGTCTTTTCCCCCGCTACGCGCCGATCGCCGCGCCCGAACCCGATTCGGTGCGCAGCCGGTCGGTGGCCGTCGCGATGCACCGCATCACCGGCAACTACGCGAAACTGGCGATCATCGTGCCGGTGGTCGGGATCATCCTGGCCACCATCCAGGGCCGGATGAACGAAATCTGGATCACCTCGGCCATGATCACCACCGCCATCGCGGGCGGCCTGCTCGCGGTGCAGATCCATCCGATGCAACGCGAGGCACTCGACGAGCCCGACGACGGCAAACGCCTGCGGATGCTGTCGATGCTCGCGGGGATCTACAACCTGCTGTGGACGGCGGTCGTCGTCCTCATGATCGTGCGCCCGGGCGGCTGAGCGCGTCGAGGAAGACGCCGACGAGGTCGGGGGTCGAGGCGGGGTTCTGGCCGGTGTGCAGGCAGCGATCCGATTCCACATGCGGCGCGAAGGGTTCGGCGCAGCGGTAGTCGACACCGAGTTCGGTGAGCCGGTCCTGCAGGAGCCAACGCGCCCGATCGGCCAGCCCGTTGAGGGCTTCCTCGGCATTGCTGAAGGCGGTCACGCGGTAGCCCGCGAAGTCGTCGCCGGTGGCGAGCAGGGCTGCGGGGCCGTGGCTGATCAGCGCCGTCGGCTTGTCCGCGCGGAGGGCGTCGACGAGCAACGCGGCGGAATCGGCGTTGCCTGCGAGGTCTTCCATCGGCCCGTAACCGCCGGGGTAGTAGAGGGCGTCGATGTCGGCGGCGGAGATCTCGCCGAGTGCGACGGGCTTTTCGAGAACCGTCGCGCCCTTGATCGTTTCGGCGACTTCCTGCGCTTTGTCGTTGCCGCCGTTGGCATTCGGTGCGAGGCTGCCGAGGTCGACGGGCGGCACCACCCCGCCGGGCGTCGCCACCAGCACCTCGTGTCCCGCCTCACGGAAGGCCAGGTAGGCGATGGTGAATTCGGCGGCCCAGTAGCCGGTGTAGTGCTTGGCGCCGGTGGTGAGACTCCAGCGGTCGGCACCGGTCATCACGAACAGGATCTTCGCCATCATCGCCTCCCGAGCAGGGCCGATCGACGTCAGGTGTGTTTGGCGCCGATGGTGTGCAGAATCTCGTGGATGACCGGGTCGGCGAGCCGGTTGGTGACCGACCGCCCTTCCCGGCTCGATACGACGCACCCCTCGTGCCGCAGCACGCGCAGCGCCTGGGAGATCGCGTTCTCCGTGCGCCCGATCGCGGCCGCGAGCTCACCCACGCTGATACCGGGGGTGCGGTGCAGGCAGAGCAGGATCTCCAGTCGGTTGGGGTCCGAGAGCAGGTCGAATCGCTGCGCCCAGGCGCGGATCTCGACATCACCGATCGCGCGCCTGCCGAGCTCGACCGGCGACCCGTCCAGTGTGCGTGGCTCTCCCATAACGCCCTCAGCTTAGTCGCCGGGTTCGGCACCGGACTATCATCTGTCCATCTGTTCAGATAAACAGCTAGGAACATCATGATGCGAATTCGGACCGTCGCGGGGGCCGCGTTCGCGCTGGTACTCACCGCCTGCGGTGCGCCGACCGCCACGACCACCGACTCGCTGGTCCTAGCGGATGCCGCCGAACTGGGCGGATACAACCCGATCGCCGGTTACGGCGCGGCAGGCGAGGCGAAGATCTACGACGGTCTGCTCCGGCTCACCGGTGGTTCCGGGATGCCCGGTTTCGCACCCGCGCTGGCCACCGAGTTGCCGAGAGCCGAACCCGGTGCCGCCGTGTGGACGGTGCCGCTGCGCACGGGCGTGCGGTTCAGCGACGGAACCACGTTCGACGCGGCCGATGTGGTCGCCACCTATCGCGCGATCCTCGACCCTGCCTCGGCTTCGGAGGTCCGTTCGTCGTTCTCGATGATCGAGCGGGTCGAGGCCATCGATCCCGCCACTGTGCGTTTCACGCTTCGGCACCCGTATGCCGCGTTCCCCACCAAGCTGCTCATCGGGATCGTGCCGTCGGAGGCGGTGGCCGAACCGGGACCCGCCACCGAGTCGACGCTCAATACGAAGCCGGTCGGCACGGGGCCCTACCGGCTGACGACCCTCGAACCGACCCGAGCCGTGTTCGTGGCGAACGAGAACTATTGGGGCGGTGCACCTGCCCTGAAGCGGCTCACGGTGCTCCACGTCCCCGACGACAACACCCGAGCACAGCGGATGGCGAGCGGCGAGCTGGACGGAACCTCGCTGCCGCCGCTGCTGGCCGCCACCTTCGCCGACCGCGCGCCGATGTCGGTGCACGCCAACACCTCTGCCGATTGGCGCGGTGTCTCCCTGCCCGCCGGTGATCCGGTGGCCGGTGATCCCGCGGTCCGGCTCGCGCTGAATTTCGCCGTGGATCGGCAGGCCATGATCGACAACATCCTCGGCGGATACGGGCGGCCCGCTTACACCCCCGTTCCGGAGGTATACGGCGAATCCCACGACCCCTCCGCGACTTTCGCGTTCGACCGGGCGCGTGCCGAGCAGATCCTCGACGCGGCGGGCTGGCCGCGCGGTGCGGACGGCGTGCGCGCGAAACAGGGTGTGCGCGCCCGGTTCACGGTGATGTACAACTCCACCGATACCTTGCGCCGTGACCTCGCCATGGCGTTCGCGTCCGACGCTCGCCGGGTCGGTGTGGAGGTCGACCTCGAAGCGTTGTCCTGGGATCGGATCGAACCCCGGATCGAACGGGCGGGCATTCTGCTCGGCGGCGGCAGCGAGCCCTTCGATCCGGATACGCAGGCCTACAACACCCTGCACACCGTCGATCCGGGTGCGGGCAGCCCGTACGACAATGCGAGCCGCCACTCCGATCCCACTATCGATGCCCTGCTCGAAAAGGCAAGGCGCACCCTCGATCTGGCGGACCGGGCGGCCGCCTACCGTGCGGTGCAGGCCCGATACGCCGAGGACCCGAGCCACGTTTTCCTCGTCCACCTGGATCACACCTATGTGGTGAAGGATTCGGGGTGGACGATGTCGGGACCGGTGCTCGAACCACACGCGCACGGCGTGACGTGGGGGCCGTGGTGGTCGCTGCAGACCTGGACGCGCGGCTCGTGAGGGGGCGTGGCATCGCGCGGATGACGCGGCGGCGGGTGCTGACGATGATTCCGGTGCTGGTCGCGGTGTCGGCGGCGCTGTTCGCGGCAGCCGCGGTGTCACCGTTCGACCCGCTCGTCGGGTACCTCGGCGACCGCTACGTCACCACCGGCGCCGCCGATCGCGCGGTGCTCGCCGGGCAGTTGGGGCTCGACGTGCCCTGGTACCGGCTCTACGCGCGGTGGGCCGCCGACCTGTGCACCGGCGACCT
Organism: Nocardia sp. NPDC003979; assembly: GCF_053605015.1. Taxonomy (NCBI): domain Bacteria; kingdom Bacillati; phylum Actinomycetota; class Actinomycetes; order Mycobacteriales; family Nocardiaceae; genus Nocardia; species Nocardia sp. NPDC003979. Next base: position 714,447 of record NZ_JBSGIJ010000001.1, on the reverse strand, counting down.
CGGGGTGTCGCGCAGCTTCGCTCAGCCGGTGGGTGAGCTTCTCGCCCAGCGCATTCCGTGGACGATGCTGCTGGTGGTGGTCGCCATGACGGTGGCGGTCGGCGTGTCGCTCGTGGCCGGGGTGGTCGCGGGGATGCGCCGCGGTGGCCTGCTCGACCGGGTGGTGAGTGCTGTCTGCGTCGCCCTGCAGGGGCTGCCGCCGTTCGTGGTGTCGCTGGCCGTGATCGGGGTGTTCGCGGTGGGGCTCGGCTGGTTGCCGCCTGCGGGGCTCACCGATGCGGGCGCCGAGGTCGATGCGGCGCAGGTCGCGCGTCATCTGGTGTTGCCCGCCGCCGCCCTGGCGCTCTCGCAGCTGCCGTGGTTGTTGCTCGCGGTTCGGGAAACGGTGGCCGCCAATCGCGGTGAGGACTTCGTGGTGGGCGCGGTGACGCGCGGCATCGACACCGCGACCATCACCCGCCGCCACATCCTGCCTTCCTCGCTGGCCCCGTTCGTCACGATCCTCGGTGCGCGACTGCCCGAAGTGGTGGTCGGTGCGGTGCTGGTGGAGGAGATCTTCTCCTGGCCGGGCGTGGCGGGCGCCTTCGTGCAATCGGCGAAGGACCTGGATATGGCGTTGCTGGCCACACTGACGGTCGCCACGACGGGTGCGGTGCTGCTCGGTTCGCTGCTCGCCGACATCGCGGTGGTACTGCTGGATCCCCGGGTGCGAGCCGATGGGTGAGCTCGCTCGGCGACGGCTGGTCGTCGCGGTCGCGGTGCTGGTCGCCGTGTTGATCTACGCGCTGGTCGTGCCGTGGCTCGGTGGCGTCGACGACCGGCTCACCGATTTCGCCCAGGCCCGGCAGGCGCCCTCGGCGCAGTGGTGGTTCGGTACCGATGCGGCGGGACGGTCGCTGTTCGTGCGGATCGCGGCGGCGCTGCGCACCTCGCTGGTGGTCGCGGTGTGCGCGGCGGCGGTGTCGACGGTGCTCGGTGTGCTGGTCGGTGCGGTATCGGCGCTGGCAGGCGGGCGGGTCGACCGGGTGCTGATGCGGTTCGCCGACACCGCCAATGCCCTGCCGCATCTACTGCTCGGCATCGTGATCGTCGCGCTGTTCCGGGGCAATACCGTGGCCGTGGTGTTGTCCATCGGACTCACGCATTGGGTTCAGGTGGCGCGGATCGTGCGGGCGGAGAGTCTGAGCCTGCGTGAACGCGACTATGTGGCTGCCGCAGTGCTGGCCGGGGCCGGACGCACCCATCTGTTCACCCGGCACCTGTTGCCCGCCGTGACCCCGCAGGCGCTGATCGCGGTGGTTCTGCTTCTGCCGCACGCGATTTGGCATGAGTCGACGCTGTCGTTCCTCGGGTTCGGGTTGCCGCCGCACGAACCGAGTCTCGGCACGCTGCTGGAGGAGGCGCGGGGTTCGCTGTTGCTCGGCGGGTGGTGGACATTGGTGTTCCCGGCGGGATTCCTGGTGGTGACGACCATCGCGGTCGCTGTGGCCGGGTCGTCGCTCCGGGGGCTTCTGGTGCCGCCCAAGCCTTCCCGGATTCCGCGATGAGCAGGGTCGGCGTAAGCCCCCGTGAGGGGCTGCGGATCGAGGGGCTGACGGTGCGGATTCCCGTGCGGCGTGGCGGTGTCGTGCATGCGGTGAGTGAGGTGTCGCTCGAGGTCGCGGCGGGCACGGTCACGGCGCTCGTCGGTGAATCCGGTTGCGGGAAGTCGATTGTCGCGAGTGCGGTGATGGGGGTATTGCCGCAGGCGGCGGTGGTGAGTGGGTCTGTTCAACTCGATCTTCGTGGTCGGAGCGTGCACATCGTCGGCGATCGCGTCGGATCGCGCTCGCCGGCGAGCGATGGAACTGATCCTGACCCTTCACAATCCGACAGCACACCGATTCCGGGGACTGCGGAGCTACTCGGCACAGATAGGGGCAGGGGCAGCGCATCCCGATGGTTGGCGCGTCGTCGCCGGGTCGAACCGTACCGTGGTCGTCATATCGCCCTGGTCCCTCAGTCCGCGAGCACACATTTCACGCCGGTTCGCACGATCGGCTCGCAACTCGCGGAAACCGTTGCGGTGCTGGGGACCTCGCACGCACCGGCAGACCTGCTGCGCCGCGCCGGGCTCGAACCCACAGCACTTGACCTCTATCCACACCAGCTGTCCGGCGGAATGGCGCAGCGGGCGGCGGTCGCGGCGGCGCTGGCCGGTGATCCGGCGGTGATCGTCGCCGACGAACCGACGGCCGGGCTGGACCGCGACCACACCGATCGGATCGGCGCCCTGCTGCGTGAGTGCGCCGACGCGGGTGCGGCCGTCCTGCTCATCACCCACGATCTGAGTCATCTGCTGCGGGCGGGGATCGCCGACACGGTGGCGATCATGTACGCCTCGCGATTGATGGAGGTGGGGCCCGCGGCCGAGGTGTTCGCGGATCCGTGGCACGGCTACACGCGCGATCTGCTCGCCGCGCTGCCGGAGAACGGTCTGCACCCACTCCCCCATCCACCGCTCGAGCTGACGAATCTGTCCGACATCTGCCCCTACGCGGGTGGACCTACTGCGCTGGTTCCGCAGCGGCAACGCATGATTCGGAAGGGTCTCGATGGTGCTCATCGCTGAATCGATCACTGTCGGCTACGGCAGCCCCGTACTCGAGGACGTGACGCTGACTATCTCGCCCGGTGAGATCGTCGGACTCGGCGGCGAATCCGGTTCGGGCAAAACAACTCTCGCCGCCACCTTGGCGGGACTGCGCACGCCCGATGCGGGTCGGGTCACCGTCGACGGCGTATCACCCCGACGCGCACGCGGCATCACAGCCATGGTCTTCCAATCCCCGCGCGCCGCGACCAATCCTCACTTCACCGTGGCACAGATCATCGCCGAGCCCGCCCGAATCCACCGCCGCCCCATCGATATCCCCGCCCTGGCGACCGCTGTCGGCCTCACCCCCGACCTCCTCGACCGCCGCCCCCACACCCTCAGCGAAGGCCAACTCCAACGCGCCTGCCTGGCCCGCGCCCTCGCCCAGAACCCGCGCTACCTTCTCCTCGACGAACCGACCGCCATGCTCGACGCGGCGACAACCGCCGCCGTCATCCGCCTGGTCGTCGAACATGCCACCACCCTCGGCGTCCTCCTCATCAGCCACGACCCCGCCCTCCTCGAGGTGGCATGCACCCGCGTGCACACCCTGCACAAGGGCACAATTTCTCCACAACTCCCTCAGTCGGGGCTCAGCGAACCGATTTAGCGTGACCGGGTGACATCGACGCAGGGGACATGCACGGCAACGCGACGGCGTTTGAGCGGGTGGGGGCGCACCGCGCCGACCGTCGCCGAGGTGCTGCGCACACCCGACCTCGACCTGATCGCCGAACGGGTGCGCACGGCGGGCGCGCGCGGGGTGATCGCCCGCGGGCTCGGCCGCAGCTACGGAGACCCCGCCCAGAACGGCGGCGGCCTGGTGGTCGATATGACCGCCCTGGACCGGATCCATCGCATCGACCCCGACAGCGGGATGGTCGACGTGGACGCGGGCGTGAGCCTGGACGCGCTCATGCGCGCGGCCCTGCCCTACGGCCTGTGGGTGCCGGTGCTGCCCGGCACGCGCCAGGTGACCGTCGGCGGCGCGATCGCCGCGGATATCCATGGGAAGAATCATCATTCGCAGGGCAGCTTCGGCAACCACGTGCTTTCGCTCGACCTGCTCACCGCCGACGGCGACCTCCGCACCCTGGCACCCGACGGTGACGACCGCGATTTGTTCTGGGCCACCGTCGGCGGGATGGGACTCACCGGAATCGTCACCGGTGCGCGAATCCGGTTGAAGCACACCGAAACCGCGTACTTCCTCGTCGACAACGACCGCACCCGCGATCTCGACGAGACCATGGAATTGCTCACGGGTGGGTCCGACGACGGCTACGACTATTCGATGGCGGTGCCCGACACCATTTCCACCGGGGCGAGGCTCGGCCGCGCGGGTTTCAGTCGTGGGTCGCTGGCCACGCTCGATCAGCTACCTCCGAAATTGCGCGCCAAGCCGCTGACTTTCGCTGCGCCACAACTGTTCACGGTGCCCGACATCTTCCCCAATGGCATGGTCAACGCAGTCACCACGCGCATCGCCGGGGAGGCGGCGCACCGGATGTTTCCCCGCCGGGCACGCGGCCGGATCCAGAATCTGACGCAGTTCTACCACCCGCTCGATCTGCTCGGGGAATGGAATCGCGCCTACGGCAAACGGGGTTTCCTGCAATACCAGTTCTCGATGCCCTTCGGCGCCGAACAACACCTGGCCGATGCGGTCCGCGCCATCGCCGAATCGGGCAATCACTCGTTCCTCAATGTGTTCAAACGCATGGGCGCGAGCAACCCGGCACCTTTGTCCTGGCCACACCCCGGTTACATGCTCAGCCTGGATTTCGCTTTCACCGACGGCCTCGGCCGGTTCTGTGCCGAACTCGACGAGCGGGTACTCGCCGCGGGCGGCCGCCTCTACTTCGCCAAGGACTCCCGCACCACCCCGGGGGTGATCGAAGCGATGTACCCCCGCCTCGACGAGTGGCGGCGCACCCGGAACCGAATCGACCCGGAGGGTGTTTTCGCCTCCGATCTCGCCCGCCGCCTGCGTCTCCTCGGCTGACTCAGGCGAGCCGGATGCGCAGGGATTCGTAGGTGGGGATGAAGACTTTGCGGCGGTAGCGGCGTTCGACGATTTCCCAGGGCCGGCCTGCGGCGGTGAGGGATTCGAGCAGGGCGGTGAGTTCGGAGTGGACCAGTTGCGCGCCCAGGCACAGGTGGCGGCCGCCGCCGAACCAGAGCTGGCGGGTTTCGGGGTTGTAGTCGCGGTGGATGTCGAAATCGCCCGCAGCGTTGTTGATGGTCCAGGTGAGGATCTTGACGTGATCGCCTGCTTTCAGATCGCGGTCGGCGACGCGGACGTCGGCGGTGACGGAGCGGCCGACGAGGTAGGCGGGGCTCGTCACGCGCAGGGTTTCGCGGACCGCGTCGGGTAGGCGGTGGGGGGCGGCGAGCAGGGCGCGGTGCTGGTCGCTGTCGTGCATGATCGCGACCATCCTCGTCATGGCGCTGGCCAGGGTGTCGGTGCCCGCGACCGCCATGAGGATCGCCAGCCCGGCCGCGTGTTCGACCGCGAGGCCGAGCTCGCGGCAGCGGCCGAGGGTGGTGTCGGGGTCGGCGCGCTCGTAGGCGGCGGGAACATTCACGGCGAGCCGGGTGGCCAGCTCCCTGGCCCGCGCCACCGCGACGGGGTCGAGGGTGGTGGAGGTCATGGTGCCGAAACCCAGGTTGACCAGCTCCTCCACATGATGGAACAGGCGAAGGAACAGCGCGTCCTGGTCGGCGTCGGGATCGCCGCCGATGGCCGCGGCGATGTCCTCGGGTCGCATACCGACCAGGTCGGAGACGCTGCGGCCGACGAGGATCTGCGCGCGGGCCGCCATGTCGACGGTCTCGCCCGCCGCCAGCCGCTCCCGCAGGTCGCGCAGATCGGGGCCGATGACGCGTCGGACCAGCGCGTCGGTGTGGGTGAGGGTGAACAGGTCACGCACCTTGGTACGCAATTCGGTGTGCCCGGGGCCTTCGAACAGGTCCTGCACCCAGTCACCGATCACCTGCGACCACCAGTGCCCGGCCGCGCCCTCGGAGACGATGCTGAAGTGGGTGCTGTCGTTGTAGATCTGCCGGGCGATCACGGGATCGGCGACGAACCAACCGAGTGCGGGCACTTTGCGCACCGGCCGCGCGACCCGTCCCAGCAGCAATAAGCCCGGTAACCAGGGCTGACCTGCGGCTAGTAGGGTGAGTTCACGGCGACGAGCAGTACTCCACACCCCGGCAGAATCTAGCTGACCAGGCCCGATTAGTGAAGGTCTGTGACTAGGATCGGCGAGACGCGCGGTGGCGGAGTCGGCCTTCGCGCGATAGCTGGAAGTGACACACATGGTGAGATCGACAATCGAAGCGATCGGCGCGTACCTGCCGCCGGACGAGCTGACCACGACGGAACTGATGAGCAGGCTGGCCGTCGAGGCGCCGCTGGATCTGGAGAAGGTCAGCGGGGTCAGGGCCCGCCGGGTGCGCGGTGACGACGAGGACTCGTTCACCATCGCCCTCGCCGCGGCCCGCACCGCACTGGACAACTCGCGCTACGCGGCCGCCGACCTCGATGTGGTGATCTCGTGTTCGATCACCCGCACCCGTGGCACCGATTTCTGCCTGGAACCGTCGTTCGCGCTGATGCTGCGCAACACTCTCGGCGCCACCCGCGCGATACATTTCGACGTCTCCAATGCCTGCGCGGGCATGCTGACCGGAGTGCTGGTGCTGGACAGGATGATCCGGTCCGGCGCGGTGAAACGCGGCCTGGTGGTCTCCGGTGAGTGCATCACGCCGATCTCCGACACCGCGGTCCGCGAGATCTCCGAGAAGTACGACCCGCAATTCGCTTCGCTCACCGTAGGCGACGCGGGCGCGGCCGTGCTGCTCGAGGCCACCGACGGGCCCGGCCTGGACTATGTGGAACTCAATACCAGCGCCGCCTACGCGAAGCTGTGTCTCGGTATGCCGAGCGACCGCAGCGCCGGTGTGGCGCTCTACACCGACAACCGGGCGATGCACAACGAATCGCGGTACCTGCTGTGGACCTCGCGTCAGCAGCGGTTCCTCACCGAACGCGACTCGAGTTTCGCCGCCGAGGGCTACGACTACCTGATCCACCACCAATTCAGTGGCCCGGCAGTGGAATTGATCGACAAGATCGCCGAGCGCGAGTTCGACTCGGTGATGCCAACCAAACTCGCCGTGCTCGACAAGTACGGAAACACCGCCTCGACTTCGCATTTCGTCGTTCTGCACGACGCGCTGCGGGACGGCCGGATCGCACCGGGGTCGAAGGTATTGCTCGTGCCCGCCGCCTCCGGGGTGGTCGCGGGATTTTTGTCGGTGACACTGGGCGATCTTCGGGTATAGGACAGTATGGGAATTATCATTTCGGCGGCGATCACACGCACCGGCGGCGTCAGCTCGGTGGGTCAGGCGGCCGAGGCCGCCCGCGCCGCGCTCGACGCGGCGGGCTGTCCGCACGAGCAGGTCGACGCGCTCATCAATGTCGGGGTGTACCGCGACGCCAACCTGGTGGAACCGGCGGTGGCCGCGCTCATCCAGCAGGCCGCCGGTGTGGGCCTCGAGTACCGGCCCGGCGATGTGCCGTGCCTGTCGTTCGACCTCATGAACGGCGCCTGCGGGCCGGTGAACGCCATCGGCGTGGCCGCCTCGCTGCTGGCCGACCTGCCCAACGGGCACGTGGTGATCGTCTCCGGTGACGCGCATCCGTCGATGAGCGCGGACGCACACTTCCCGTTCCAGCCCGTCGGTGCGGCGTTCGTTCTCGAGAACCGGGCCGACGTGGCCGGTTTCGGTGACGTCCACGTGAGCGCCGGTGACACCCTGCCCGATGCGCAGGGGTACGTGGCTCTCGCCGAAATGGGCGCCGAGGGACGCTCGGCGCTGACCGTCGAACTCGCCACCGGCACAGCCGAACTCGTCGAGCACGCCGTGATCGCGGCGCGCGACGCACTGACCACCGACGGCCTCGACGCGGCCGATACAGTACTGGTGTGCGGTAAGCCGACGCCGGAATTCGCCTCCGAACTGGCGCGCGAACTCGGCGTCGCGGCGGTGGTGACCGACGACTTCGCCGGTGACGCCCATACCTCCGCCCTCACCGGCGCCTACGTCGCCGCGCGAGCGGCGGGACACGACAATCGTGCGCTGCTGTTCGTCGCCGCCGACGGCGGGCCGACGGCGGCGGCGGTGACCTACCGAGGACAGGGAGTGCGGTGAGCAGTCGTCCGTTGCATGCGGTCTCTACGGAGGGTGATTTCTGGCAGGTGAGTGTGCCCCAACCGGGCCGTCACCGGGCCGAACCCCCGCGTGCCCCGAGCCGCGAGGCGGTGCTCGCCGTGCGGGCGATCCCGGTTTTCGGGTGGTTGTTCCTGATCCTCGGTGTGGTCCGCCCTTTCCGCACCAAGCTGCTGCGGGTCGCGTTCTGGATCGATGTGGTGCTCAGTGTCGGCGTGCATGCCGCGCAGATCCCGGCCGCGCGGCGGGTGGCCGCCGAACGCGGTATCCCGGCAGGCCGGGCCGCGCTGATGACGATGCTGCTCGGCGCCACCTGGTGGAAGACCCTGGGCGAGCCATGACCGACCGGCGCCCGTGAGAAAGCCGCTGTGGGTGGTGATCCCCGCGTTCGACGAGGAACGCGGGATCGAGGCGACGCTGGACGCTCTTGCCGCCCAACGCGACACCGATTTCACGGTGGTCGTCGTCGACAACAATTCCACCGATCGCACCGTCGAGGTGGTACGAAAATTCGCCGCGGCGAACCCCGTTCCGGTGATCGAGGTGATCGACGAGGCGCAGAAGGGCACCGGCGCGGCGGCCGACACCGGTATGCGGTACGCCATCGCACAGGGCGCGCAACTGCTGGCCCGCACCGACGCCGACTGCCTGCCCGCGCCGGACTGGACGCAGCGGATCCGCGCCGGGTTCGACTCCGGTCTGCGCCTGGTGAGCGGGCAGCTGATTCCCCGGACCGACGAGGGGGTTTCGTGGCGGGACCGCACGATCATCCGCGTCGCGCTCGAGGTGGCGTCGCTGTTCGGGAAGGTGCGCTCGGGCAATCGTGACCCGAGATATCTCGGGCCGTATGTGATGACACCGGGGTGCAATATGGCCATCACCGCCGAACTCTATTCGGCCGCAGGCGGATTCCCGCGTACCGCCATCGAGGACCTGCACGAGGACCGTGCCCTGGTGAACGCGGTGCGCACCATCACCACCGATTACGGGCTGCGCCGTGACGTGCGGGTGTACGGGTCGAACCGGCGGGTGCGCGCGTGGGGTATTCGCAAGACGCTGGCCTGGTACGCCGATCACCGGTACCGGCCCGAGGTGGTCGACATCCGGTGAGCTCGTTGTTTCCCGATTTTCTCGACCGTCTCGCCACCCATGCCACCCGCATTCCGGACGCCTCGGCGCTCGGAACCGTGGGCAAGCGGGCGCTCACCTATCGCGAGCTGGTCGACACGATCGGCCGGGTGGCACACAATCTGCGGGTCGCCGGCTTGCGGCCGGGTGATCGGATGCTGTTCTCGATCCGGCCGTCGGTGAGTTCGGTCGGTTTGATCTTCGGCACCATCGCCGCGGGCGGGACGATTGTGTTCGTGGATCCCGGCGTGGGGCCGGAGTTGTTCGCCAAGCGCATCGCGCTGGTCGAACCACGCTGGGCGGCAACGGAATCGCTGCTCTATGCGGTGAGTGGGCCGCTGGCCGGATTCGGGCGCAAGCGTGGGTTGGCGTTGCCCCGGTTCAGCGAGCTCGAGGTTCGGCACCTGCACAGCGGGGTGTGGTTGCCCGGCACACCTTTGCGATCCCTACCGCTGCGCCGCGTTTTCGGTGACGCACCGGATTCGTCTCTGCCTCAGGGTGATCCGGAATCGGAAGCGTTGATCGTCTTCACCTCGGGCACCACCGACGAGCCGAAAGCCGTTGTGCATACCCGTGCTTCGCTCAGTGCCGGGCTGGCAGCGATGGGTGGGCAGACCAGCCTCGCGCCCGGTGCGTTCCTGCACACCGAACAGCTCATGATGGGTCTGCCCGCGCTGATGTCGGGTGCGCGCTGGGCCATGCCGAAGTATCCCCGCTTCGGCACCCACATCGATCCGGTGCGGTTCACCCGCGACCTGCGCAGCGCCACCCACGCCTTCTACACCCCCGCCGACCTCGCCGTGGCCCTCGATGCCCTGGAGGCGGGGAAGATCGCCTCGCCGCAGTACCTGCGTCAGGTCGCGCTCGGTGGTGCGCCGGTGACGGCCGCGCTGCTGCGTCGGGCACAGAAGTCGTTGCCCGACACCGAGTTTCTCGCCGTCTACGGCATGACCGAGATCCTGCCCGTCGCGGTCGCCACCGGCGCCGACAAGCTCGCGCACGACGGTGACCTGCTCGGCACGCCTGTTCGCGGCGTCCGGGCACGCATCGCCGACGACGGCGAACTCGTCCTGAGCGGACCGAACCTGTGCCGCGGCTACCTCGGTTCCGCACCGCTGACCGAGATCGCGACCGGCGACCTCGCCCGCTTCGACGGCGACCGCCTCGTCCTCACCGGACGCAAGAAGGACATGATGATCCGGGGCAAGACCAACATCTACCCCGGACTCTACGAACCGGCGATCGCCGGCGTCGACGGGGTGCGCGAGGCCGTGCTGGTCGGGCTGCCCGACGAGATCGGCGACGAACGCATCGTCCTCGCGATCGTCCCCGAGCCCGGCGCGGGCGATGTGGTCGGCCGTCTCCGCAGCGTCTTACCGCAGCTCATCGACACCTCCGCCCTGCCGGACGACATAGTGGTCGTCGACCGCATCCCGGTAACCGGGCGTACGAGCAAACCCGACCGAAACGCCCTGCGGGAGATGGTGCGCGCTGTCCTGCACTAGGTGATCGATCCACACATTCCCCGACAGTGATCGAGCAACTCGACGCCTGGCGAGTACAGGGAGGCAGCCGTTACGGTGCGGCAGCGGCGATCATGGTGTCGGCCAGGGTTTCGATTGTTGTTCGGGGGAGCATGGTGTCGACGTAGCAGAAGGTGATCGACATGGTGTTGTCGAAGGTGGCTACGCCGACGGTGAGGGCGCTGGCGCAGGAGTTGGTTCCCGCCACCGTGACGTCGGTGATGTACAGGGGCTCAGGGGTTTTCGGCGGGGTGACCAGGCCGAGGTTGCTGAGGGTGACATTCCAGGGGGCGCGGCGGTCGATGAGTTCGATGGTGCGCCTGCCTGATTCGAGGGTGCGGGGGCAGCCGTAGCGGATGGCCGCCAATGAGCGGAGATCGGCGTGGCGGGCGATTCCCCTGTCCAGCTGCGCTTTTGCGGATCGCGCGGCGTCGGGTAGATCGGTTCCGAAGGGGACGAAGGTGGGGACTACGGCGGTGAACATGCCTGGTTCGTCCTCGGCGGGAGGGGGATTCAGGCGGGAGCGGATGTCGGCGGGGATGCCGATGCCCACCGTGCCGGTCTCTTTCGGGACATAGCCGCCGATCGCCTCGGCCAACGCTGCTGCCAACAGTGCGTTGACGGTGACACTTTCGCGCTGACAGCGGGCGCGCAGCGCAGTGAGCCTCTCCCCCGCGATCGTGCGAACGACCGTGCGGGTGCGGCGAATCGGTAGCGGTGGCGGGCATCCTGGCAGGCTTACGGCGCGCCGGGCCAACGCGGTGAGCTGGGCGGACACGTTCGTCCACAGGCAGCGCCACATCCGCGTCTGCGCGGACGGGATCAGGTCGTCCGGCGCCGGAATCGCCGGGCGGGCGGTGACCACCGGTTGGGCACCGAAGGCGTAGGAGAGCAGTCGCCAGACGAGCGCGACCATCGAACGCCCGTCGAGATAGACATGCGAGAACACCACGATCAGGTCGTGCTGCTCGTCGTCGGTGCCCGGTTGGAAAGCCAGGTCGACGATCCTGCCCGGTGCGGTCGCCGAGTCGACAGGCGTCGCGAGCTGAGTGTCGAACACGGTGCGCCAGTCATCGAGGCCGGCGACGATGCGATGCAACACCGGCAGATGCGGGTCCGCCGACGCGACGAAACACGGCCCCTCCCCCACCACCGACCGCAACAACGGAAACTCCGCGACAAGTGCTTCGGCCGCGAACTCCAGCCGATAAGCCCCGATCGGCCCCCGCACCCGGATCCGCACCACACAATTCGCGGGCGACAACTGATCCACCAACCAGAACCACCGCTCCGACGCCGACAACGCACGCTCCACCGCATCCGTGCGCACCGTCGCACCCACCCTTCGTCGGAAAATCGGGTCACGGCGAGCCTAACGAACAGCGGCCGGTTCGATACACAGCTCTTTCACGGTCCGTTACTACGTGCGTATTATGGACTTATGGGTTTCGAGTGGCCTGATTGGGCGATCGCTCACCTGATCGGCATCGAACCCAGCGAGGTTCGGCAGGTCCTCGCAGCGTCACGACGGTGGCCGCGCCCGGCCTTCGACGGCCAGGTGACCGTCTTGACGGTGTGGGGGCGCACCACGGCCGGGCGTCCGTTGATCGTGGTCACACGGCAGCGCGACGACTGGACGTGGGTGATCATCGGCGCACGGACGATGCGTGCCGAGGAGCTGGCGCAATTCGAGCAGTGGGAAAGTGGGAATCCATCATGAGCGATCAGGACTTTCCGTCCAGCCGAGAGGAACTCGCCGATTTCATGGACCGGCTGAGTTTCTCCGACGAGCCTGCCGACGCGCCACCCCGACTGCCGGCCAACGAGGACATCATGGTGACCACCTCGATCCGGTTACCGCTCGGCCTGCACTCCCGCCTCAAGGATCTGGCCGACGAACGGCGCGTCGGAGTATCGACGCTACTGCGCGAATGGGCCGAGGCCGCCGTCGCCGAAATCGACGACGAAGACCACATGATCTCCCTGGCCGAAGCCAAACGCGCCCTCTCCCGAGTCCACCCCATCCACCGAGCCAGCTGAACGGCCCTACTGGATCGGCGCAGTATTCGCGGCCGTCAGGACACGCACCGCGCAGGTGATGCCCGGCGCGTTCGCCAGCCTCGAATCGGTGGTGAGCAGATCGCAACCATAAGCCTCGGCCGCGGCGACATAGGCGGCGTCGTAGGCGGTTAGATTGTCGTGCAGTGCCCAGATTCTCGGGACGAGTACGCGCGTGACCGGAACTTCGGGGTCAAGTTTTTCCAACGCGGTGACAGCCCGAGCGGCCTGCTCGGTGGTGATGGTGCCCGCGCGGGCGAAACGGCGGATAACGGACAGAACCTCGACAGTCCAATGCTGCGGGGCGATCCAGCGATTGTCGGCTTCCAAGGCATCGCGGCAGACCGCACCGAGTGGGTCGGGATTCAGAAGCGCATGAACGAAGACCGAAGCGTCGACCACGATCACTCGCGAGCCCCCGGACCGTCCAACGCCGAGTCCCGCTCGAAGCGTTCGGTGTCCAAGGCCACTACTACGTCCTGAGCAGTGAACGCGACATCCCAGGTGGCCGGACTGAACTGCTTGAGCACCGCGATGTTGTCCTGACGCCGGGCTTCATCGCGCACCAGGTCGAAGAGGAATGCCTGCAAAGACTGCCCGCGCTGGCGAGCCAACGCGACCAACTGATCCCGCAGAGGCTCGGGAACGTCTCGAATCTGCAAGGCAACCATGCATGCAATTGTACATGCATGATTGGTTTGTGGCGATGCGCTCGTGACGGACGCTGACGCGCATGCCGCCGTCCTAGCCGAGAAGTTCGTTGTGCTGAGCAATCGGAACCACGCCCGAGCGCGGGTTTCGTTGCGGGCGGAACCGGCTGCGGGAGAGTGGTTTCCGGGCGCATTCTGACGCCGTGCGGACAGTGTTCACGGTGATACTCGCGATGCTTGTCGGGTTCGGTGCGGTGGCGTGTGACCACGAGAAGGCGACCGAGACGACACAGGATGTCGTGTGCGAGATGGTGGTTCCGGTCGTCGAGGTCATCGCGCTGAAACTGCGGGCGGGTGTGACGGTGACGGCGGCGCTGGTGACGGCGGCTACCGGGATCGCGCTGAGCGCGGCCTGTGAGTATGTGATCGACCGGCTCGGCGCGGCGCCCGACGAGGAACACACCGTCGAGCTCGAAAGCGGAAACGGTAGCGAGACAACGACAGTCAGTGCCAAGACGTTCACCAGTGTCACCGAGGACTGGTGCAACAAGACCGGCGGCTGCACCGGCTTCGAGCGTTGCCCCACCTCGTATGTGTGCGTGTTCACCGGACACGACGGCGCGGGCAAGATGTCGCTGTTCAAGATCGGCTCCCCCGACCTGAGCGGCCAGCACATCGACGCCGCCACCGTCTCGGTGTTCAACCGCACCGGCAAGACGGTCACCCTGTTCGACACCGCAGGACACGAAGGCGACAGCTACACCATCGCGGTGTCGACCAAGGGGAATCTGCCCGAGGAATGGCAGGGGCGGGCCAGGTCGCTGACGGTGGGACCGGTGCCGACCACCACCTCGAAGAAGACCACCACAACAACCGCCCCGATCCCGACGAGCACGACCCGCAAGCCGACGACCACCACGTCAACCGTTACTACCGCCGCCCCACCCTCCTGACGGCGCGGACAGCCGGGCAACGCGTCCCGGAAGCAACGAAGGCTCCCACTAATAACCGTGGGAGCCTTCGTTGTTCAAGAGGTCAGCGGCGCCGCTTGCCCTTGGTTTCGGTGCGGGCGGCCTCGCGGCGTTCGCGGCGGGTGCCGGTGGACTGGCGGCCGCCGTATTCCTGGGCGTCGGAGTGGGATTCGGCGCGGCCGTCCTCGGCGGGGCCCGAGTAGTTCAGGCCGCGCGGGGTGGACTCGTCGATTCCCTTGGCGCGCAGGGCGGGCGGGGCCTGGTTCTGCGGGGCGGCGTCCTGGGGGCGGGGGGCGCCGACCGGGGAACGCAGGCCCTTGTCGATGGAGACGCCTTCGGGCTGCGGCTGTTGGACCTCGACCTGCAGGTTGAACAGGAAGCCGACCGACTCCTCTTTCAGGCCCTCGAGCATGGCCGCGAACATGTCGAAACCCTCGCGCTGGTACTCGACCAGCGGGTCGCGCTGGGCCATCGCGCGCAGGCCGATGCCCTCCTTGAGGTAGTCCATCTCGTAGAGGTGCTCGCGCCACTTGCGGTCGAGGACCGAGAGCAGGACCTGGCGTTCCAGGTTGCGCATGGCGCCCTCGCCGGCGAGACCGTCGATTTCCTGTTCGCGCTTCTCGTAGGCGTTGTGCGCGTCTTCGAGCAGAGCTTCACGCAGTTCGTCACGGGTCAGTTCGCCCGCCTCGCCGGTGGCGGTCTCGCCTGCCAGCTCCTTGTGGTCCAGGCTCACCGGGTACAGCGTCTTCAACGCGGTCCACAGCTTCTCCAGGTCCCAGTCCTCGACGTAACCCTCGGCGGTCGCGCCGTCGACGTAGGCGGTGATCACGTCGGTGATCATGTTCTGGACCTGGCCCTCCATGTCCTCGCCACGCAGGATCCGGTTGCGCTCGCCGTAGATGACGGTGCGCTGCTGGTTCATCACCTCGTCGTACTTCAGAACGTTCTTGCGGATCTCGAAGTTCTGCTGCTCGACCTGGGTCTGGGCGCTCTTGATGGCCTTGGAGACCATCTTCGCCTCGATCGGCACGTCGTCGGGCAGGTTCAGGCGGTTCATGATCGCCTCGAGCGCGGCGCCGTTGAAGCGGCGCATCAGCTCGTCACCCAGCGACAGGTAGAACCGCGACTCGCCCGGGTCGCCCTGACGACCGGAACGACCACGCAGCTGGTTGTCGATACGGCGCGACTCGTGACGCTCGGTGCCGAGCACGTACAGGCCACCGGCCTCGCGCACCGTCTCGGCGTCTTCCTCGGTCTGCTTCTTCACCTGCTCGAGCGCGGAATGCCAGGCGGCCTCGTACTCGTCGGGGGTGGTGACCGGGTCGAGGCCCTGCTTGCGCAGCAGGATGTCGGCGATGATGTCGGCGTTGCCGCCGAGCACGATGTCGGTACCACGACCGGCCATGTTGGTCGCCACGGTGACCGCGCCGGGCCGACCGGCCTCGGCGATGATCTGGGCTTCCTGCTCGTGGAACTTCGCGTTCAGAACGCTGTGTGCCACACCGCGTTTGGTGAACTGCTTGGACAGGTACTCCGAGCGCTCCACGCTGGTGGTACCGATCAGGACCGGCTGGCCCTTCTCGTGACGCTCCACCACGTCGTCGACGACGGCGTTGAACTTGGCCTCTTCCGACTTGTAGATCAGGTCGGCCTGGTCCTTGCGGACCATCGGCTTGTTCGTCGGAATCGGCACCACGCCGAGGCCGTAGATCGAGTGCAGCTCGGCGGCCTCGGTCTCGGCGGTACCGGTCATACCGGACAGCTTGTTGTAGAGGCGGAAGTAGTTCTGCAGGGTGATCGTGGCCAGGGTCTGGTTCTCCGGCTGGATCTCGACCTTCTCCTTGGCCTCGATCGCCTGGTGCATGCCCTCGTTGTAGCGGCGCCCGACCAGGATGCGGCCGGTGAACTCGTCGACGATGATGACCTCACCGTCGCGCACGATGTAGTCCTTGTCGCGCTGGTAGAGCTCCTTGGCCTTGATGGCGTTGTTCAGGTAGCTCACCAGCGGCGAGTTCGCGGCCTCGTAGAGGTTGTCGATGCCGAGCTGGTCCTCGACGAACTCCACACCCGCCTCGTGCACACCGATGGTGCGCTTCTTGATGTCCACCTCGTAGTGGACGTCCTTCTTCAGCAGCGGCGCGATGCGCGCGAACTCGGCGTACCACTTGGAGGAGGCGTCGGCCGGACCCGAGATGATGAGCGGGGTGCGCGCCTCGTCGATGAGGATGGAGTCGACCTCGTCGACCACGGCGAAGTTGTGCCCGCGCTGGACCAGATCGTCCAGCGAGTGGGTCATGTTGTCACGCAGGTAGTCGAAGCCGAACTCGTTGTTCGTGCCATAGGTGATGTCGGCGGCGTAGGCCACGCGGCGCTCGGCCGGGGTCATGCCACCGAGGATCACGCCGACCTCGAGGCCGAGGAAGCGGTGCACACGGCCCATCCACTCGGCGTCGCGCTTGGCGAGGTAGTCGTTGACGGTGACCACGTGCACGCCGTCGCCGGAAATGGCGTTCAGGTAGGCGGGCAGCACACAGGTGAGGGTCTTGCCCTCACCGGTCTTCATCTCCGAGATGTTGCCCAGGTGCAGCGACGCGCCACCCATGATCTGCACCTTGTAGTGCTTCTGGTTCAGCACGCGCCACGAGGCCTCACGGGCCACCGCGAACGCCTCGAGCAGCAGGTCGTCGAGGGTTTCCCCCGCGGCGTAGCGCTCACGGAACTCGTCGGTCTTGGCGCGCAGTTCCTCGTCGGTCAACGCCTCGATCTCGTCGCCGTACGCGATGACCTCATCGGCGAGGTTCGACAGCCGCTTGACCATGCGGCCTTCACCAATCCGTAGCAACCTCGTCAGTGTCAGCGCAGGCACGGGTCTCGTCAGTCCTCTGGTCGGAGTCGGGTTCGGGCTAGTGAGCCACAGTGTTGTGGCAATGGTAGTCCGCAGACCACCGTACCCGGCCGCGCGTACCGATGCCCGGTGTACCGGGTGCTCACATCCGCCCAGGTCACGGCATCCGGTGAGGCGCCTTGCCCGGCATCACGATTCACCTACTGTGCCGTAGGATGTAGCCGGTGCCCGATCTGCGCCTCCAAGGCGCGCGAAGCGTGCAACGGAAGGAGCATCGGAGCGCGTGATCACGAGATTGACGCCGCAAGACGCGGCGTTCTACCGGCTCGAGTCGAGCAGTAATCCGATTCATATCGGCTCTCTCGCGATCCTCCAGAACTCCTCCGGCGACGGCTCCGGCCAGGTCCTCGACTACGAACAGCTCATCGAGCTGGTCGAATCCCGGTTGCCGCTGGTTCCCCGCTACCGCCGCAAAGTCCGCGAGATCCCGCTCGCGCTCGGCCGTCCGGTGTGGGTGGAGGACAGCCGCTTCGACATCAGTTATCACATCCGCCGCTCCGCGCTGCCCGCCCCCGGCACCGACGAACAGCTCTACGACCTGGTCGCCCGGCTCGCCTCCCGGCCGCTGGACCAGGGCAGGCCGCTGTGGGAGATGTACCTCATCGAAGGGCTGTCCGACGGGCGAAGCGCGGTGTTCACCAAATCGCATTCGGCGCTCGTCGACGGTGACACCGCGCTCGAGATCGGGCACGTGATCCTCGACAACAGCCCCCTGCCACGCGAACTGGCCGACGACGCCTGGCGCGCACCACGCGAACCGACCGATGTGGAACTGCTCGCAGGCGCGCTGTCGCAACTGGCCGCGCAACCACGCGAGGCCTACTCGGCGGTGCGCGACGCGGGCTCGAACGCGTTCGGGGTGGTACGCGGCGCCCGGATGGCGGTGCACGCCGCGGCCAATGCCGTCCGCGCGGCCACCTCGGGCGCACCCGACAGCCCGCTCAACGCCCGCACCTCGCGCAGCCGCCGCTTCGATGTGGTGCGCACGGACCTCGAGGACTACCGCAAGATCCGCAGACATTTCGACTGCTCGATCAACGACACCGTGCTCGCGGTCGTCACCGGCGCCCTGCGCAATTGGCTGCTCTCGCGCAACGAGGCCCTCGTCGAATCGACGAATCTGCGTGCGGTGGTGCCGATGTCGGTGTACGTCGACGGCGACAACCAGCTGACACCGGCCAGCGAGGTGTCCTCGTTCCTCATCGATCTGCCGGTGGGCGAACCGAATCCGACGATGCGGCTCTCGCACATCTCGCACGCCACCGAGGCCGCGGGCAGGCAGCGCCGCGGTGTGCGGGCGCGCACCCTCGTGCACCTGGCCGGTTTCGCACCGGCCAGCCTGCACGCGATGAGTGTGCGGGCGGCGAGTACCTTCGCCGACAACACCTTCAACCTGGTGATCACCAACGCGCCGGGGCCCCAGACCGCGATGTACATCGGCGGTGCGCGCATGCTGGAGATGTATCCGGTGTCGCCGCTGCTGCGCAATCAGACCCTGAGCTTCGGGCTCACCTCGTACGACGGTCAGGTTTTCTACGGACTCAACGCCGACCGCGACGCCATGGCCGATCTCGACGTCCTCGCGGCGTCGGTGCACGAATCGATGGAGGAGTTGCTCGGTGCCTGTCTCTGAGAACGCCAAGATGCGCGTCTACATCCCGGCGACGATCCCGATGCTGCGGCAACTGGTCGACGAGCGCGAACTGTTCCCGCTCGGCGCGACCGCGTTCGCGGTGACGCCCGCGCTGCGCGAGGCCTACGCCGCGGGTGACGACGACGAACTCGCCGAGGTGGCGATGTCGGAGGCCGCGCGTGCCTCGCTGCGGCTGATCGCCGCCGAACGCGACGGTCTCGACGACGCCGACGACGACACCACCGCGCCGGACGAGGTCGCCACCCCGGGCAGCCCGACCTACCGGCGCTGCGTGATCGCCGCCGACGTCACCGGCGCGAAACTGCGCCCCGACCTCGACGACGCGGTGGTGAAGCTGGCCGGGCCGATCACCTACGACCAGGTGGCCTCGGTGCACGTCGACCTGGCCGAAGCCGAACCTCAGGTGGCCAAGGCCGTCGACGTGATCGATGTCGCCGACATGGGCGACCCGGACGCCGAGTTCGTCCTCGGCGACGCCGAAGACCACCAGCTGGCCTGGTACGCCACCCAAGAACTGCCGTTCCTCCTGGATCTGCTGTAACACTGGCGGCTGGCGCCGCGGTTCTCGGCGCTTGACTCCGTCGCTTCCCTCCCTCCGGGCACTCCTTCGTCGCACCCTCCGGTCAGTCCAGCGACGGAGGCGCGCCGAGAACGCCCAGTCCTTCGGCTGGCGCCGAACCTACGATGCCGTAACCTTGCTGCGAGTGAGCCACCGCGGGTGGCTGGGATGCGCGACAGGGAGTAACGGCGAAGCAATGGTCCTGAACAAGTTCCGGGAATGGCTCGAGGCACCGGCGGCGCAGGTCGCCGATCGCGGCGGCAAGCTGAACGTGCTACGCGGCGCGGTCGCCCGGGTGACCACACCCCTGCTGCCCGACGACTATCTGCACCTGGCCAATCCGCTGTGGTCGGCGCGGGAACTGCGTGGGCGCATCGTCGACGTGCGCAAGGAGACCGCCGACTCGGCGACGCTGGTCATCAAACCGGGCTGGGGTTTCGACTTCAAGTATCAGCCGGGTCAGTACATCGGCATCGGCATCCTCATCGACGGCCGCTGGAACTGGCGTTCCTACTCGCTGACCTGCCCGCCGGACTGGACCGGCGAGGGCGGCAAGCGGCTCATCTCCATCGCCGTGAAGGCCATGCCAGAGGGCAAGCTGTCCAGCCACCTCGTCAACGGGGTCGCCGCGGGCACCATCGTCCGGCTCGCCGCACCGCAGGGCGGGTTCGTGCTGCCCCAGCCGGTCCCTGAGAAGGTGCTCTTCCTCACCGCGGGCAGTGGCATCACCCCGGTGATGTCGATGCTGCGCACCATGGACCGCCGCGACGGTGTGCACGACGTGGTGCACGTGCACTCGGCGCCGACCGATGCCGACGTGATGTTCGGCGCCGAACTGCGCGCCCTGCACGACAAGCACCCGAGCTTCGTCTCGCACCTGCAACTCACCGACGAACAGGGCCTGTTCGCGCTGTCGAGCCTCGACGAGCTCTACCCCGACTGGCGCGAGCGCGAGACGTGGGCGTGCGGTCCCGCGCCCATGCTCGACGCCATCGAAGCGCACTGGAAGGCTGCCGGCATCCCGGAGAAGCTGCACGTCGAGCGTTTCGAGGTGGAACGCTCCGCGGTCGGCGAGGGCGGCACGGTGACCTTCGGTACCACCGGACGCACCCTGACCGTCGACGGCGCGACGAGCCTGCTCGAGGCAGGCGAGTCGGTTGGCGTGCAGCTGCCGTTCGGCTGCCGGATGGGAATCTGCCAGACCTGCGTGGTCACGCTGTCGGCCGGGCACGCCCGCGACCTGCGCAACGGTGACGAACGCCAGCCGGGCGACAAGGTTCAGACCTGCATCTCCGCCGCGGCCGGTGACTGCACACTCGACATCTGATCCCACCGTCACGCTTCGGTTACGGGTATCCTCGAATCATGCGCCGGTCATATGGCTGACCGGCAGCGGCTGGTCTCGGCAGTGACGCCGTAGCGTCACCGCCGGGCCCCTCGTGTGTGGACCGAGCGTGCAGGCCGTCAACCGAACAAGAGAGGACCCCGGTGGCCATCACCGATATCCAGGCCTTCGCCCATCTGACGGCGGCCGACATCGAGACCCTGGGCAAAGAACTCGACTCGATCCGACGATCTGTCGAAACCTCGCGCGGTGAGCGCGACGCCAAATACATCCGCCGCACCATCGCCGCCCAGCGCGCCCTCGAGGTCGCGGGCCGCGCGGTGCTGTTCGGCAGCCGCAACCGCTGGGCGTGGCTCGGTGGCACCGCGTTGCTGTCGGTCGCCAAGATCATCGAGAACATGGAGCTCGGGCACAACGTCAGCCACGGGCAGTGGGATTGGATGAACGACCCCGAAATCCACTCCACCACCTGGGAGTGGGATCAGACGGGTCCGTCGGCGCAGTGGCGGCGCGCGCACAACTACTCCCATCACACCTACACCAACGTGCTCGGCAAGGACGAGGACCTGGGTTTCGGCATTCTGCGGATGACACGCGACGAAGCCTGGCATCCCAAGCACCTGGTGCAGCCGGCCGCCAACCTGCTGCTCGCCGCCACCTTCGAGTGGGGCATCGCCCTGCACGATCTGGGCATCGAGAAGGAACTGGCGGGTATCCCGACCAAGCAGGTGTTCTCCGAACCCAACAAGGACTTCGCGCGTAAGGCCGGCCGCCAGGTGGTCAAGGACTTCGTCCTGTTCCCCGCGCTCACCGGCCCGGCCTGGAAGTCGACGCTCAAGGCCAACACCACCGCCAACCTGGTGCGCAATCTGTGGGCCTACGCCGTGATCTTCTGCGGGCACTTCCCCGACGGCGCCGAGAAATTCACCATCGAACAGCTCGACGGGGAGACCCAGGGCGAGTGGTATCTGCGGCAGATGCTCGGTAGCGCCAACTTCAAGGCGGGCCCGGTCATGGCGTTCATGAGCGGCAACCTCTGCTACCAGATCGAACATCACCTGTTCCCCGACCTGCCGAGCAACCGGTACCCGGAGGTCGCCGCGCAGGTGCGTCAGCTCTGCGACAAGTACGACCTGCCCTACACCACCGGTTCGCTCGGCAAGCAGTACCTGCTGGCCTTCCGCACCATCCACAAGCTCGCTCTGCCCGACCGGTTCCTCAAGCGCACCGCCGACGACGCACCCGAGACGTCGTCGGAGCGCAAGTTCCACGGCATCTCGTTGCCGGAGGCGCTGCGCGTGGACCCGGAGACCGGCAAGCGCCTCGGCCTGCGTTCGGCGCTGCACGACGCGAAGGTGAGCCTCGAGGCGAAGGCGCGGCACGAGAAGGAAGTACTGCGCGAGGCCAAGGTGGCGCTGAAGAAGCGGGCGCGGCAGGAGAAGGCCGCCCTCCGGAAGAGGGCGCGCGGTCTCAGATAACATCTGTGTCTCGATTGCGCAATAGGACACATCCCACAATCCATCGCGGAAATCACCAACCTACGCTCTCGTAACCTACGGTACTGTAACCGCCATGGCGATCTCGGATGTCAAGGAATACGCGCACCTCACCGCCGCGGATGTCGAAGCTCTCGGTGCGGAGTTCGACGCGATCCGCCGCGAAATCGAATCTTCGCGAGGCGAAGCCGACGCCCGGTATATCCGCAACGTCATCCGGTTACAGCGAGCCCTGGAGATCAGCGGCCGCACTGTCCTGTTCGCCAGCTTCCTGCCCCCGGCCTGGCTGGCCGGCGTCGCCCTGCTCGGCACTGCCAAGATCATCGAGAACATGGAGATCGGGCACAACGTCATGCACGGGCAGTGGGACTGGATGAACGATCCGGAGATCCACTCCACGTCCTGGGAGTGGGACAACGCGGGCCCGTCGGCGCACTGGAAGATCACCCACAACTTCCTGCACCACAAGTACACCAACGTCCTCGGCATGGACGACGACATCGGCTACGGCCTGCTGCGCGTCACCCGCGACCAGCGTTGGATGCCGTTCTACCTGGGCAACCCGATCTACAACTTCCTGCTGCAGGCGCTGTTCGAGTACGGCGTCGCGATCCAGCACCTCGAGCTGGGCAAGGTGGCGAAGAAGAAGTGGGACAAGGACTCCCCGGAGTGGAAGCAGTTCGACGCCGACCGCAAGTTGGTTCTCAAGAAGATCGGTAAGCAGGCCGCCAAGGACTACGTGATCTTCCCGCTGCTCACCGGTCCGTCGTTCTTCTCCACGCTCACCGCCAACCTCGCCGCCAATGTGGTGCGCAATGTGTGGACCAACGCGGTGATCTTCTGCGGGCACTTCCCCGACGGTGCCGAGAAGTTCACCAAGGCCGACATCGAGAACGAGACCAAGGGCGAGTGGTACCTGCGCCAGATGCTCGGCAGCGCCAACATCAGCGGCGGCCCTGTCATGCACTTCATGACCGGCAACCTCAGCCACCAGATCGAACACCACCTGTTCCCCGACCTGCCGAGCAACCGCTACGCCGCGATCGCGGTGCGGGTGCGCGAGCTGGCCGACAAGTACGACCTGCCCTACACCACCGGGTCGCTGCCGGTGCAGTACTTCAAGTCGTGGCGCACGATCCTCAAGCTGTCGCTGCCCAACAAGTACCTGCGCCACACCGCCGACGACGCACCGGAAACCAAGTCGGAGCGCCTGTTCGAGGGTAAGGCCGTGCCGACGATCGATCCGGTGACCGGTCGCAGGCGTGGGTTGCGCACCGCGCTGGCCGCCGGACGACGGATGGCGCGTAGGTCGGCCTGACCTCGCAATGCCACAGTTCTCGGCCCGCCCGCCTCTGGACCGACCGGAGGGCGCGACGAAGGAGTGCCCGCAGGGAGGGAAGAGGCGGGGAACAGGGCCGAGAACTGTGGCGCCAGCCGCAATGCCACACTGCACCGGTGTGTGCTGAGCAACTGAGCGTCTACGACGCGATCCGTCTGCGTCGCGATGTGCGCGCCGAATTCACCGGCGAACTCGTCGACGACGACACGTTGTGGCGGATTCTGTCCGCTGCCCACCGGGCGCCGAGCGTCGGCAATTCCCAGCCGTGGGACTTCGTCGTGGTCCGCGAAGCGGCGACCTTGCGCCGCTTCGCCGACCACGTGGCCGGCAAGCGCGTCGAGTTCCGTGACGTGCTGCCCGCCGACCGGGCCGCGACCTTCGACCCGATCAAGATCGAAGGGATCGTCGAGAGCGGTACCGGGATCGTGGTCACCCACGACGACCGGCGCGGCGGACCGCAGGTACTCGGCCGGGCCAGTGTCCCCGAGACGGGTGTGTATTCGACCGTGCTCGCCATCCAGAACCTGTGGCTGGCGGCGACTGCCGAACGGGTCGGTGTCGGCTGGGTGTCGTTCTACGAACCCGGGTTCCTGCGCGATCTCGTCGGCCTGCCCGAGGGCATCACACCCATCGCCTGGCTGTGCGTCGGACCTGTACGCGAGTTCCAGGAAGTGCCGGATCTCGAACGCCTCGGCTGGCGGGCCCGGCGGGCGCTCACCGAGGCCGTGCACTACGAAAAGTTCGGTGGCTGAACGCGATCCGGGCACCCGCGCCCGCGGGTGCCCGGAGTTCCGGATGGGTCAGACCAGCCGGATCAGACCGTAGTCGAAGGCGTGTCTGCGATAGACCACCGACGGCCGGTCGGTTTCCTTGTCGTGGAAGAGGAAGAAGTCGTGCCCGACCAGTTCCATCTGGTACAGGGCGTCGTCGACCGTCATCGGCGTAGCCGGATGGTCCTTCGTGCGCACGATGTGGCCGGGACCCTCGTCCTGGGGTTCCTCGTCGTGTTCGTGCGCCACGTGCCCGTTGGCCTGGGCGAACAGCGAATCGTCGACCAGGGACGCGGTGGCCTGAGCTACCGAGACGGGCGTCTTGTCTCCGTAGTGCACCACCCGGCGCTTGTCCTTGGACCTGCGCAGCCTGCTCTCGATCTTCTGTGTTGCCGACTCGAACGCGGCATAGAAGCTGTCGGCGCACGCCTCGGCCCGCACGATCGGGCCACGCCCGCGTGCGGTGATCTCGACGCGCTGGCAGGCCTTGCGTTGACGACGGTTGCGCTCGTGGAACAGCTCCACATCGAAGAGGAAGATCGACGGATCGAAGCGCTCCAGCCGGGAGAGCTTCTCCGAGACATAGATTCGATAGTGGTCGGGTACTTCGACATTGCGACCGGAGACCACCACTTCCGAGTGGGGTGTCCGAGTCGAGTCGGTGGCACTGTCCTCCAGTGCCGAAGGGTCAGCATCGTGCACTGATGCCCGTGCAGAAGTCGTCACGCGAGTACCTCCCGGATATGGCCGCACACCAGAGCGAGTGCGGCGGGATTGAGCTGTGCCGATCGGGAATCGCTCGACACCAGAGTTCGCGGCGCCACCTCCCAGAAGCTGTGGTTCGGTGTGTGTTCGCGACGCTAGTCCGCCACAGACGAGTCCGCCACTGTTCACGCAAATTTCGCTGAGTCAAGCCGCACAGGTCACCAAAACAGCGCACGGATGTATGCCGATCCGGCTAAGAACACGTATCGATTCGGTGGCGGTGGCGCCGGTGGTCAACACGTCGTCGACCAGCACTACCTCGGCATTCGCCGGAATTCGCGCCCGCGCGGTGGCCGGGGTCACGACGATGATCTTGTGCGCGAGATTGTGCGCGCGCTCGCGCGAGCCGAGCCCGACGGAGTCGCGGACACCGGGCCGCAGACGAAGCAGACCGACCGTCCGGCAATCGATCAGCCACCCTGCCGCGCAGGCCGCGGAACGGGCTACGGGATCGCCGCCGCGGCTGCGGGCTGCCGACGTCCGGGTGGGCGCCGGGATCAGCACCAGCGGGCGGTCAGCGCACCGTAACCGTGCCAATGCCGTGGCGAGTGCGGCGCCGAGCGGGTCGGCCAGGTCTCGTCGGCCGTGCTCCTTGGCCGCCAGCACCGCGCGCTTGGCCGGACCGCGATAGGGGCGAAGCGCCCAGCACGGAACACCGGGGTCGGTTCGTGGGCGTACCCGCACCGGACCCGCCGTCAACTCGGCCGCGCACGCGCCGCACCAGGGCGTGCCTGCCAGCGCACAGCCGCCGCAGCGGACCGGCAGCACGAGATCGAGCAGAGCCTTCATAGCCGGTGAGCATGACAGCGGGTACCGACAGATTCAGGTCGGCAGGACCGGGACCACGCCTTCGCCGGTGAGCCCGGGCACCTCGCGCCAGAAGCGGTCGGTCCGGGTGGGGTCGGCGGTCTGCAGTTGCAGCACCGCGCGGGAATCGGCGACGTACTGGGTCGACTGCGTCGCCGTGACCACCCGGACCGGCGGAGTCAGGTTCTGCGAGGTCACCGGTGTGAACTGGGAGCCGTCGATGGACACGGTGAACACCGGGTCGACATTGCCTTCCCGGGCGACCATGAGGGTGTCGCCGGTGATCCAGCTCAGCGACACCGCGGGCGTGCTCAGCCCGATCGCCACCGGCAGCGCGGAGGTGAGCGCGTACTTGCCGTCCGGCCTGCGTTCGATCACCGCCACGTACACTTTGCCGTCGGCGATCAGCGCGGCCCGCACACCGGTCCGCGAGACGACCACCTCGGTGATCGGCAGTCGCGGCGCACCCGCGCCCCCGAACAGCGCCGAGGTGTCCACGTCCTGCAGCGACACATTGCCGGTGGCTCGATCGGTGACCGCGCGCACCACGCGTTGCTCGTCGAGCACGGTCCATGCGGCGCCACCGTCCATGGTCCAGGACGGCCGGGCGATACTCGCCGCCTCGACCACACCGAACGCGCCCGCGCCGTAGTTGCCGATCAGCAGGGTGCGGCCCGGCTCCGGTGCGGGCCGTCCGGTGTCGGCGACGGCGGCCACGAACTGGCCGTCCGACGAGATGCCGACCGACTGCAGGTTGGTCGCCTCACCGAAGGCCCCACTGGGCGCGACGATCCCGTCCGGTGTCACCTGGACCAGGGTGCCGTTGCGCAGTGCGTGCAGCCCGATCTTGTTGCCGGGCGCCGCCGCACTGAACTGGTCGACATCGGCGACCGACCATCCGCTCGCGAAGCGTTCGTCGAGGGGTTTGCCGTCGGCGAGCAACACATACGGGCCGAGGATGTCGGCGCGCGACAGCGTCGTCACCACCTGGGCGGCCAGCAGTTCGCGACCACGTTGATCGAGCGTGCCGAGCCCGCCGAAATCGATACGCACCCCGCCGATTCCGACACCCACCTCGCCGGGGTCGTTCTCCGCCTTGGCGATCGGGCTGCGCACGGCGGTCGGCGGGGCGAGCAGATTGCGGACCACCCCGGCGATGGCCGACTGTGGGCCGCCGCTGAGCAGGCCGACGAGCCGCTCGGTGAGCTGACCTCGTGGCACCGAGAGCCAGCGCGGATCCGGCACGAGCAGCTGGGCGGTGCTGTCGAAGTAATACAGGATGTAGCGCTGGTAGGTGCTCGCGAACGACGCCGAAGCCATCACGACACCGTCGGGCAGGTCGGTGATGCGCCATTCCCCGTCGACCTTGCTCATCTCGATCTTGTTCTCGAGCATGCCGTCGGTGGCGCGGTAGACCCCGTCGCGGCTCAGCTCGCCGACCTTGCGGGCGCGCACCACATACGTCGCCCGGTCGCCGGTGCGCGATTCGCGCAGCGTGTCGGGCCGATCGACGATGGTGATGCTCGCCTCGTCGTTCCACTCCCCCGCCGTGTCGTCGCGCATGTACTGGCGGGCGGCGGCGTGCCGGTTGGCCGGGTCGGCGCTGGCACCGAGGAAATCGCCGACCAGCAGGTCGGGATCGCGGCCGGGCTCCGGCGGCGGCGGACCCGCCGACGTGGGTTCGCGCTCGATGGTGCCGAGGGCCTGCGGCGCCGACGATTCGGGCAGGCTCGCACACCCGGTGAGGACGAGCAGGCAGACGAGGGCGAACAGCCCAACACCCTTGCGAACACCACCCGCGTTGCTCATGACTCTCGGTCTCCGGTCTCGGTCGCTGCGGCTTCCTCGTTGTCGTCGGCGGCGTTGTCGCGCTGGATGTCGAGGACCTCGGGTTCCGGCTCGGCCTCGGGTAACGCGGGCACCTTGCGCAGCATCGGTTCCAGCGCCAGCGGGCTCGGGCCGAGTTTGCGGCCGCGCACCATCGGCAGCAGCAACCGGAAGCTGGCGCCGACACCCGGATCGCCCCAGGCCTCCAGTCGGCCCTCGTGCAGATTGGCGTCCTCGACACTGATCGACAGGCCGAGACCGGTGCCGCCGGAGCGGCGCACCCGCGAGGGGTCCGAGCGCCAGAACCGGTTGAACACCAGCTTCTCCTCGCCCGGTCGCAGACCGACACCCTGATCGCGCACGACCGTCGCCACGGCATTGGCCTCGGCGTCGCCGCGCATCCGGATCAGGACCGGTTTGCCCTCGGAGTGGTCGATCGCGTTGGCGAGCAGATTGCGCAGCACCCGCTCCACGCGGCGCGGATCGACCTCGGCGACCACCGGTTCCTCCGGCAGGTCGACGACCAGCTCGACCCCGGCGTCCTTGGCCAGATGCCGCACGGTCGTGATCGCGGCCCGCGCGCACATCCGCACGTCGAGGGACTCCACCTGCAGTTCGGCCACACCGGCGTCGTGCCGGGAGATCTCCAGGAGGTCGTTGAGCAGGCCTTCGAACCGGTCGAGTTCGTTGACGAGCAGTTCGGAGCTGCGCGCGAGCGCGGGATCGAGATCGTCGCTGGAACCGTGGATGAGGTCGGCGGCCATGCGCACCGTGGTGAGTGGGGTGCGCAGCTCGTGGCTGACATCGGAGGTGAACCGGCGCTGCAGATTGCCGAATTCCTCGAGCTGGGTGATCTGGTTCGACAGGCTCTCGGCCATCTCGTTGAACGCCTGCGCCAGCCGCGCCATGTCGTCCTCGCCGCGCACCAGCATGCGTTCCTTCAGCCTGCCGTCGGCGAAGCGGCCGGCGATGCGCGCGGCCGAACGGATCGGCAGCACCACCTGCCGGGTGACCAGGGCGGTGATCGCGGCGAGCAATACCAGCAGCACCACGCCACCGATGAGCATCGTGCCGCGCATCAGCGACAGGCTCGACTCCTCGCTGGCCAGCGGGAAGATCAGGTAGATCTCGAGGGTCGCGATCTCGGCGCTCGGGCTGCCGATGATCAGCGCGCGGCCACGGTAGCCGTCCGGGTCGGCGACGGTGGTGAACTGGTAGGACACCTGGCTGCGCTGCACGAAACGGCGCAGTTCCTGTGGCACCTCGGAGATGAGATCGGTGGTGATCTCCTGCGGCGGGGTACCACCGACCATGGCCAGCGCGGAGTCGAAACTACCGGCGGCGCCCGTGGATTGCCCCGTGCCGCCCCGGCTGGACAGCGCACTGCGCGCGTCGGCCAGCTGCTGCTGGCGGCTGTTGGCGCCCTCGACACCGCTCAGTTCGTTCTCGATCGTGCTGCGGGCACGATCCATCTCCTCGACCGCCGCGTTGATCTTGGCTTCGAGGAGCCGGTCGGTGATCTGACCGGTCAGCACGACCCCGAGGATCGTGATCACGATGAGGGAGAGAGTCAGCGTGGAAACGATGACCCGCAATTGCAGCGACCGACGCCACAGGTGACCCAGCGCGGTGCCGATGGTCTGGAACCAGTCGAGCACCGGGGTCGCCCACCGCCGCAGCCGCGCGATGAGCCCGTCGGTCACCGCGGCGCCTCACAGCGACCGATCACGGCGGTCCGGCCTTGTATCCGACGCCGCGCACAGTGAGCACGATCTCGGGGTTCTCCGGATCCTTCTCGACCTTGGCGCGCAGCCGCTGCACGTGCACGTTCACCAGGCGGGTGTCGGCGGCGTGCCGGTAACCCCACACCTGTTCGAGCAGCACCTCGCGGGTGAACACCTGACGCGGTTTGCGCGCGAGCGCCACCAGCAGGTCGAACTCCAGTGGGGTGAGCGAGATCTGTGTGCCACCGCGGGTCACCTTGTGCGCGGGCACGTCGATGACGATGTCGGCGATCGAGAGCAGCTCGGCCGGTTCGTCCTCGGTGCGACGCAGGCGCGCACGCACGCGGGCGACGAGTTCCTTGGGCTTGAACGGCTTGACGATGTAATCGTCGGCACCGGACTCGAGACCGAGGACCACATCGACGGTGTCGGTCTTGGCGGTGAGCATCACGATCGGAACGCCGGAATCGGCCCGCAGCACGCGGCATACGTCGATGCCGTTCATGCCGGGCAGCATCAGGTCCAGCAAAACCAGGTCGGGGCGGATCTCCCGCACCGCCGACAGGGCCTGCGTGCCGTCGCCGACCACGTGCGGGTCGAACCCTTCCCCGCGCAAGACGATGGTCAGCATCTCAGCGAGTGCCATATCGTCGTCGACGACCAGAATCTTGGGCTTCATAATCCTATGTTGTCATCTTCCAGGCCAGGATCGGGCCGCCACGCCATTAATGGTGTGAACCCGTCGCTTATCCAACCTTATCCGGCAAGAATTTCCGTGCACACAGTGAGCAGGGCGGGCCGGTCGTGTTCGGATCGGTATGTCCACCACCGGCCGAACCAATCGCGGTCGGCCAGTTCACGATAGACCTCGCCGGTGCGCTGCTGTAGACCGCTGTCCTTCTCGTAGGCGTCGAGGGCACGCGCGGTGTCGAGTTCGCCACGGCGACGGGCACGTTCGGCGGCCACGTCGGTGCCGACATCGATGAGCACGGTGAGGTCGGGCACCGGGAGCCCGAGCCTGCCGTATTCCAGATCGCCCACCCAGGCGACGATTTCGCCGTCGGCGTCCTGCACGGCGCGGGCAGCGGAATAGGCGGCGTTGGAGGCGACCCAGCGATCGAGGATCACGATGTCGTTGGCGTCCAACAGGTTCGACAGCTCCGCGCTCGCGTCGGCGCGATCCAGGGCGAACATGATCGCCATGGCGTTGATCGAACCGGCGAGATCGCCGTGCGCCCCGCGCAATGCCTCGGCCGCGAGGTCGGCGTGTATCGATCGGCCGTATCGCGGGAAGGCGAGACTGCCCGCGCGAAGTCCTTTCGCGGACAGTTCGTCGACGAGCCCGTCGATGAGCGTGCGTTTACCCGCTCCGTCGAGCCCTTCCACCGCGATCAACACACCCATGCCGTGAGATTACCGCGCCGCCTGCCACGCCCTTCGACACGAGCCGCTCCGGCGATTCCGGCCCATTCCGAGATTGTGAGGTGTTTTCATTTCAGAGTCTGTTCTACCCAGGAGTCACCATGCGCTCACGCATCGCCCTGCACACCGCCGTCGCCGCCACTGCTTTCGGACTCGCCCTCGCCGGCGCGGGCACCGCCTCGGCCGCCCCCGTCGACCCGATCCGCCACGGTCACCACAACAACCCAGGTCTGCTCTCCGGCTCCGCATCCGCGGGCTCCGCCGCCGCGGGGTCGGCCGCCCGCGGCTCGGCCGAACTGGCAGGCTGCCTCCTGCTGGAAGTCGTCGTACCACTGCCCCTCTGCTTGCTGCTGAGCTGACCTTTCGGGTGCGGCCCGTGGCTCACGCAGGCCGCACCCCCCGAAACTGCGGTCTGTCGCGACGCTCACCCGACTACGACAGTCGACGAATCAACCGACCAGCGATCGAACGGCCAATCATGAACACACGCACACTTGCCCTCG
Source organism: Nocardia sp. NPDC003979 (assembly GCF_053605015.1). Classification (NCBI taxonomy): domain Bacteria; kingdom Bacillati; phylum Actinomycetota; class Actinomycetes; order Mycobacteriales; family Nocardiaceae; genus Nocardia; species Nocardia sp. NPDC003979. Next base: position 683,122 of record NZ_JBSGIJ010000001.1, on the reverse strand, counting down.
CAGCGGGAGTCTTCGCCGCTGTAACCGCCGTAACGTGCGGGCCCGCCACCGCCGCACCGATCGCCGGCGACGCCGTCGGCTCGACCGACCTGAGTCGGCTGGTCACCGGCCTGGTCACCACGGGTTCCGGCCCTGCCCTGTCGACCGGCAGCAACGACACCGCCGCCTCGACCGGATCCAGCGACCTCGCCGGCGCCCTGCTGTGCGGCCTGATCAGCATCAGCGACGCCGACGGCATCCATATCTGCAACACCCCACCGCTGGGGTAGAGACGACGGTGGCCCGCCGACCGGAACGGTCGACGGGCCACCGCGTGTCGACTCAGTAGCGGTAGTGGTCCGGCTTGTACGGGCCTTCCACGTCCACGCCGATGTACTCGGCCTGGTCCTTGGTGAGCTTGGTCAGGGTGCCGCCGAGGGCCTCGACGTGGATCTTGGCGACCTTCTCGTCGAGGTGCTTGGGCAGGCGGTAGACCTCGTTGTCGTATTCCTCCGGCTTGGTCCACAGCTCGATCTGGGCGATGACCTGGTTGGAGAAGCTGTTCGACATGACGAACGACGGGTGGCCGGTGGCGTTGCCCAGGTTGAGCAGGCGGCCTTCGGACAGCACGATGATCGACTTACCCGATTCGAAGGTCCACTCGTCGACCTGCGGCTTGATGTTGATCCGGGTGGCGCCCGAACGCTCGAGGGCGGCCATATCGATCTCGTTGTCGAAGTGGCCGATATTGCCGAGGATCGCGTGATCCTTCATCGCCTTCATGTGGTCGAGGGTGATGATGTCCTTGTTGCCGGTGGAGGTGATGACGATGTCGGCGTCGCCGATCGCCTGCTCCACGGTGACCACGTCGTAGCCGTCCATCAGCGCCTGCAGGGCGTTGATCGGGTCGATCTCGGTGACCTGCACGCGCGCACCCTGACCGGCCAGCGACTCCGCACAGCCCTTGCCGACGTCGCCGTAACCGCAGATCAGCACCTTCTTGCCGCCGATGAGCACATCGGTGCCGCGGTTGATGCCGTCGATGAGCGAGTGGCGGGTGCCGTACTTGTTGTCGAACTTGGACTTGGTGACCGAGTCGTTGACGTTGATCGCCGGGAACACCAGCTCACCCGCGGCCGCGAACTGGTACAGGCGCAGCACACCCGTGGTGGTCTCCTCGGTGACGCCCTTGACCGAGTCGGCGATGGTGCCCCACTTGGTCTTGTCGCGCTCGAGGCTCTCGCGCAGCAGGTTCAAAAACACCGTGTACTCGGCGGAGTGGTCCTCGTCGGCGGGCGGGACGACCCCGGCCTTCTCGAACTGCGCGCCGCGCAGCACGAGCATGGTGGCGTCACCACCGTCGTCGAGGATCATGTTGGCGGGCTCGCCCGGCCAGGTGAGCATCTGCTCGGCGGCCCACCAGTACTCCTCGAGGGTCTCGCCCTTCCACGCGAAGACCGGCACACCCTTGGGCTCGTCGACGGTGCCGTGCGGGCCGACGACGACCGCGGCGGCGGCGTGGTCCTGAGTGGAGAAGATGTTGCACGACGCCCAGCGAACCTGCGCGCCGAGGTCGACAAGCGTTTCGATCAGGACAGCGGTCTGCACCGTCATGTGCAGGGAACCGGAGATACGGGCGCCCTTCAGCGGCTGCACGTCGTGGTATTCACGGCGCAGCGCCATCAGGCCCGGCATCTCGTGCTCGGCCAGGCGGATCTCTTTGCGGCCGAATTCGGCCTGCGACAGATCTGCCACCTTGTAATCGATGCCGTTGCGGACGTCAGCGGTGAGCTCGGTGCGCGGGGAGAGTTCTGAGGTCGTCACGCAGGCAAGGCTACCGTCTGCGGCCGCCCCTGTTCCCGCCTCCGCCCAGGTCGGAGTCAGGCGGGGGCGCGGTATCTGGCCAGCAACCGTCGCTGTTTGACCGGCGCCACGTTCGCCAGGCTGAGATCACCGCCGTAATGGGCGGCCACCCGGGGGTCCATCACCGCACGCCACAGGGGTGGCACGGCCGCGAGCAGAATCATGGTCGCGTACCCGGCGGGCAGCTGCGGTGACTCACTGGTGCTGCGCAGGGTCTGATAGCGGCGGCCGGGGTTGGCGTGGTGGTCGCTGTGGCGCTGCAGATGGAACAGGAAGATGTTGGTGACCAGGCGATCGGAGTTCCAGCTGTCACGCGGGGAGCAGCGTTCGTAGCGCCCGTTGGGCTTGCGCGCGCGCAGCAGTCCGTAGTGCTCGACGTAGTTCACGGTCTCGAGCAGCATCACCCCGATCACCGCCTGCAGCGCCAGCCAGGGCACGATCGCGGGGCCGAAGACCAGCACCAGCGAACCGAACAGCAGCACCGACATCGACCACGCCTGCAGGATCTGGTTGCCGGGGTTCCACCAGCCGAGGCCCTTCCTGGCCAGGCGTGCGCGCTCCAGCTGGACGGCGGAGCGGAAGCCACCGATCACACTGCGCGGCAAGAACTCCCACAGCGACTCACCCATGCGAGCGCTCGCCGGATCCTCGGGTGTCGCGACCCGCGCGTGGTGGCCCCGGTTGTGTTCGACGAAGAAGTGGCCGTACCCCGACTGGGCGAGCGCGATCTTCGACAGCAATCTTTCAGCACGCTCCACGCGGTGGCCCAATTCGTGGGCGGCGTTGATGCCGATGCCGCTGACGAAGCCGACCGTGGTGGCCAGGCCGAGCTTGTCGACGACATCGAGGTCGTTGCCCGCCCACATCGCGCAGGCCAGCAGCAGGCCGATGAGCTGGATGGGCAGGAACAGATAGGTGCACCAGCGGTAGTAGCGGTCACGCGAGAGCGCTTCGTAGTCCTCGTCGCGCGGGTTGTTGCCGTCCTCGCCGACGATCCAGTCCAGGACGGGAATCGCGATCAGCACGATGACCGGACCGATCCACCAGAACGCTTCGGCGCCGGTGCGGTACACGAGCTGGGAGGGCAGCAGCGCGCACGCCGGCGCGATCAGCCCGAGAGCCCAGAGATACCGTTTGGGATCACGAAAACCCCCCGGTTTGCCAACCGTTTGCACACCCGCTCCGCTACAAAAAGACCAACTGCCGACGGATGTGAATACTGACAGACCAGGGGCACGTTACACAGCGGCCGCTCCTCAAACGTGGTGATGGTTACATCACCGCGAATAAGAGCTGATCACCCCTTATAGTGATCCGTCCCACTCCGTCTAGGGGCGAATACCGCGTGCCTGAACAATCGCCTCCACATAGGGACTCAGCAACGCCGCCATCTCGGCCGGTGCGTCGCGCTCGGGGACCGGCGGATTGGGGATGTAACTCAGCGCGATACGCACCAGCGCGTGCGCGAGGACATCGGCCTCGGTGTCGGTGGCATTCACCCAGCTGTGCTGGAAGACGTCGGCAAGGCGCGCGGTGGCGTGTTCGAGCAGGGGGCCCGCGTCGAGGGTGATGAGCCGCAGCAGATCGGGCTTCATCTCCCCGGCGAGCAGCGATCGGACCAGCGGGTCGGCCGCGGCGGCGAAGAAGAAGCCGGTCATGCCGTCGCGGATGGCCTCGTGCGCGTCGCCGACGTGCCGGTGGATCGCGTCGCGCACCTGGTCGACGAGGGAGTCGGCCAGGCGAAGCGCGTAGGACTGGGAAAGGCCCGCGCGCGACCCGAACTCGTTGTAGAGCGTCTGCCTGCTCACCCCGGCCCTGGCGGCCACGTCACCGAGGGTGATCTTGGACCAGTCCCGTTCGGTGAGCAGCTCGCGCATGGAATCCAGGACCGAGGTGCGCAGTAGATCGCGCGCGGCCTCCTGGTACGGCGGACGCGCACGTGAGCGCGTCGCGCTCACGAACGTTCGATCTCGACCATGAAGAAATCGGATTTACGGGCACCACAGTCCGGGCAGGTCCAGTCGTCGGGGATGTCGTCCCAGCGGGTGCCGGGGGCGATGCCGTCGTCGGGCCAGCCCTGCGCTTCGTCGTATTCGAATCCGCACTGGGCGCACTGGTAGAGCTTGTATTCGGTCATCGCGCTACTCCTACCGCCTCGAAATCGATCTTCTCCCGCACTCCGCAGTCCGGACAGCACCAGTCGTCCGGCACCGCCGACCACGGGGTACCCGCCGGAAAACCTTCGCGCGGAGCGCCTTCGGCTTCGTCGTAGACATAATCACAGACGGGGCATTTGTACGCACTCACGGCGCCTCCGTTCCATACTTCGCCAGCACCTGCTCGCGGCGCTTGGGCTCGATATTGGCCAAGGTGACATCACCGCCGTAGTGCGCGAGCAACCGCTTGTCCATCACCTTGCGCCAGATCGGCGGGAAGTAGCTCAGCAGGATCATGCTGGCGTAACCGCTCGGCAGGTTCGGCGCGCCGTCCCAGCTGCGCAGCGTCTGGTAGCGACGGGTCGGGTAGGCGTGATGGTCGCTGTGACGCTGCAGGTGGTAGAGGAAGATGTTGGTGACCAGGTGGTCGCTGTTCCAGCTGTGCTCGGGGGCGGGCCGCTCGTAGCGCCCGCTCGGCGTCTTCTGCCGGACCAGGCCGTAGTGCTCGAGGTAGTTCACCGACTCGAGCAGGCTGAATCCGATCACCGCCTGCAGGATCAGGTACGGCAGCACCTCGATACCGAAGACCAGGATCAGGCCGAGCCACAGCACCACCGACATGGCCCAGGCGTTGAGCACGTCGTTGCGCAGCGTCCACGGGCCCTTGTCCAGGCGGGCGAGCCGTTCCTTCTCGAGGTGCCAGGCCGAGCGCAGGCTGCCCAAGACGGTGCGCGGCCAGAAGGCCCAGAAGGTCTCGCCGAGACGCGAACTCGCCGGGTCCTCGGGGGTGGCGACCCGCACGTGGTGACCACGGTTGTGCTCGATGTAGAAGTGCCCGTAGAACGACTGGGCCAGCGCGATACGCGAGAGCCAGCGCTCCAATTCGACCTTCTTGTGGCCCAATTCGTGCGCGGTGTTGATCCCGATGCCGCCGATCATGCCGACGCTGATCGCGATGCCGATCTTGTCGACCACATTGGCGCCGCCGGGAAAGCCGAGCCAGTGCAGGTTGTCGGCGGTGATGATGTAGCAGGCGAAGATCAGCGAGGCGTACTGGAACGGCAGGTACAGGTAGGTCAGGTAGCGGTAGTACTTGTCGTTCTCCAGCTGTTCCATGACCTCGTCGGGCGGGTTGTCGCCGTCGGGGCCGAACAGCAGGTCGGCCAGCGGGATCACGATGTAGATCAGGATCGGGCCGAGCCAGAACGGCACTTCGGCCAGACGATGCCAGCCGAGCTGGTTGATTCCCCAGATCATCGGAATCGCGATCGTGAACAGCCCGGTGGGGGCGAACAGGCCCCACAGCCAGAGATATCGCTTGGAATCGCGCCACTGCGGTGGCGCTGCCGTCCGTTCGGACGGGTTGGCGTCGGTGGACATCGTTGTCTCCATCCTGAGGCACATCTCACACCTGTGATGTGCGTAACTCTCTGTCACAGACGATAGGCCGCTCCACCGGTCGGTGTCTAGACAAATTCGTGAATTTGTAAAGTGGATAACGGGGAGGTAACGGAAAAGGCGGCCACATCCGTTCGGATGCGGCCGCCACGATCGCCGGTCAGCGAGGGGTCAGGCTTTCAGCGCCACGTCGGCGCCAGGTGGTAGCCCGTCGACCGGCCACCACCGCAGATCGGTGGATTCGGCGCTGCGCACCGGGACCGCACCGGGCGGCGCGATGACCTCGAACAACAGGTCCAGATGACGCGTCGGCACACCGAGCGAACAGGTGATCGGATGCGCCTGCGCGCCGTAGAGACCGGCCACCAGCGACAGGTCGGGGATACCGGATTCCTCGACGGCCTCGCGCAGCGCGGCGTCGGCGACGGTGTCGTCGCCGGGCTCGCAGTGGCCGCCCAACTGGATCCAGCGTCCAACGCGCGGATGCAGGGTGAGGAGCACCTCGCGGCGGTCGTGCGACAGCACGATCGCCGAAGCGGTGATGTGGCCGGGCGCGTGTTCGCGCAGACAGCCGCGCGGTGCCGACCCGAGAAACGCCAGCATCGCTTCGCGCAGTGCGGAATCCGCGTCGGTGGGTGGTTTCCAGGAGGTGAGCAGTTCGGTCGCGGAGGCGTGCAGCGATTCGGCGCTCATGACGGCGTCTCCGCACCGGCCCGGCGCCCCGTCGAGCCGACCGCACCGGGTCGCACCGGGCGCCGCGCCGTCACCGGCCTGCTCACGGTCGGGCGGGCGACAGCGCGCCGACCATAGCTGCGTGCCGCCCCCGAACGGCTCACAGTTCGACCCGATACGGGCCGCCGTGGCTGACCGTGGCCGCGTGCCGCCGCCGAACGGCTAACAGTTCGACCCGATACGGGCCGGCGTCGCTGACCGTGGCCGCGCGCCGTCGATGTGCGGTTCACAGTTCGACCAGACCGGGGCCGGGGTCTCCGACCGTCCGCGGCTCGGGTGTCTCCTGCGGATGACCGATCGCGATGGCGCCCAACGGATTCCAGTCCGCGGCGAGACCGAGGACCTCGCGGGTGACCTCCGGTGCGAAGATCGTCGAGCCGATCCAGCAGCTGCCGAGACCGTCGGCGGCCAGCGCCACGAGCAGACCCTGCACGGCGGCACCGACGGCGACGGTGAACATCGTCTGCTCGGCCGCCTGACGACGCGCGTCCGGGTAGTCGTGCGCACCGTCGGGCACGCAGAACGGGATCACCACCTCCGGCGCGTCGGCCAGGATCCGCCCGCGCGCGACGCGACGTTCGATCCGCTCCGGGTCGAGGCCGTCGGCCGCGAGATCGGCGCGCCACTTGTCGGCCATGGCGGCGAGTAGCCGGGCACGCACGTCCCGATCGCGCAGCCAGACGAAGCGCACCGGCCGGGTGTGATGCGGGGCCGGGGCGGTGAGACCGGCGGCGACGGCGGCCCTGAGCCGTGCCGGGTCGACCGGCGAGTCGCTGAACGCGCGCACCGAACGGCGAAGGGGCACAGCTTGTTTGCGGCCGAGTTCGATCGCCTCCGCGGTGCCGAGCCAGAACAGGTCGTCCACCCCGCCGCGCAGCAGCGACGCCGCGGTGGAGCCGTCGTCCACGGTCGGCAGGCCGCGGACCACCGCGATCGGCACCGCGCCGAGCTTGCCCTTCACCAGGTCGGCGGCGGCGGCGAGTTCGTCGGCGACGGCCACCTGGGTGACCTGCAGTTCGTTGCCCTGCCCGTCGACCGCGCCCGCGTAGTCGTGCAGCACGCGCAGGCCGGCCGAGCCGATGGCCGCGTCGATCTGGCCGTTGCGCCAGGCGCGGCCCATCGTGTCGGTGACGACCACGGCCACGTCGACGCCGAGCCGCTGGGCGACGGCCGTGCGCAGCGCTTTGGCGCTGGCGTCGGGATCTACCGGGAGCAGCACCAATTCGCCCTCGGCGACATTGGAGCCGTCGACACCGGAGGCGGCCTGCACGATGCCGAGCCGGTTCTCGGTGATGAGGGTGCGGCCTTTGCGCGCGAGTACCCGCACCGCCTCGGCGTCGACGAGCTCGCGGCGGGCGGCGTCGCGTTCCTCGGGGTCGGTCGGGGCGGCGACGATGCGGCCCTCGGCCTTGGAGACGATCTTGCTCGTCACCACGAGGATGTCGCCGTCGGCGAGCCAGGGCGCCTGTGCCACAAGGTGTTCGGCGATGTCGTCGCCGGGCCGGAACTCCGGCAGACCGGTGACCGGCAGGATCCGCAGTTCGCCCGCCGCGTGGTCGGTCGGCGTGCTCACGCCTTCACCCCCGCCAGTTCGAGTGCGGCACGGGCCATTTCGGCCGTTGCCTCGGGATCGGACATGAGCAGCGGCACGCTGCGCACCTCCACACCGGGCACCTCGGCGGTGTCGGTGGAGTGGACGAGCCAGCCGTCGAGGATGCCGGTGGCCGAGCGGGCGCCGTAATGCCTGCCGACTCCTTCGGCCGTCGAATCCACCCCGATCACCTTCAGGCACTCATCGGCCATGCCGCGCAACGGCTTTCCGTCGATCACCGGAGACAGGCCGACGACCTTGGCTTCGGTGGTGCGCAACGCGCCACGGATACCGGGCACGGCGAGGATCGATCCGATGCTCACGACGGGGTTCGAGGGGGCGAGCAACACGGCGTCAGCCGACGCTATGATATCGGTCACATTTGGTGCGGGAGAGGCTTGTTCGGCGCCGATCGAGGCAAATCCGTGTGTCGGAAGCGCCGCGCGGTACCGCACCCACCATTCCTGGAAGTGGATCGCGCGACGTTCGCCAGCATTGTCGGGATCGCTGACCACCACGTGTGTTTCGCAGCGGTCGTCGGTTGCCGGAATGAGTTTCACGCCCGGCTGCCACCGATTGCACAGCGCTTCGGTGACCGCGGACAGCGGAAATCCGGCGCGCAACATCTCGGTGCGAATGAGGTGAGTGGCGATATCGCGATCGCCGAGCCCGAACCAATCGGGCTTGGCGTTGTATTTCGCCAGTTCCTCCTTGGCGTGCCAGGTCTCGTTCGCGTGGCCCCAGCCACGTTCGGGATCGATGCCACCACCGAGGGTGTACATGCAGGTGTCGAGGTCGGGACAGATGCGAAGGCCGTGCATCCAGACGTCGTCACCGACGTTGACGATGGCCGAGATATCAGCGTCGGGCAGCAGCTGCCTGATGCCGAGGAGGAACCGTGCACCCCCGACACCACCGACGAGAACGGCGATCTTGGGCTCGCGCACCGCGTGTTGTGCAGTCACAGGGACACAGCCTATGTGGTGCCGGTTGCCGGGTTGTTTCCCCGTGCTGAAGAACAAAGTTGCTGGTCATTTGCCACGGCACATAACAAGATCAACACGAAAGGCGGGTCCGGAGTGTAACGGAAGGGTGACGGCGGGTTGACCACCGGCAAGTGCGGCGTGTCTAATCACAGACATGTCATTCCGGTCACCGCGAGAAGACATAGCGCGGGGGCGTTTGCAGGAGGGTGCCGGCGCGCCGGAAGGCAGGCTCGGGGAAGCCCGCGAGACTACGTCGCGGTGTTGGGCCGTCGGGGTTCTAGTTGGTCCGACGGAAATCATTCTGCGCTAACACATAGTGAGGAGGCGGAACGATGACCGAAAACCTGGTCTCGCCGACCGATTCCACAGCAGGCGCAGCTCACGCTGTCTGCGCTGAAACGAGCTGGCCGGAACCGGACGCGGCAAGCGAAGTCGCGGCCCCCCGGCTGAGTCTGGTCGTCACGGGCTTCGACGAAATGTTCGAGTCGATCGAAGAGCAGTGGCAGGAACGTGCCCTCTGCGCTCAGACCGACCCCGAGGCGTTCTTCCCGGAGAAGGGCGGCTCGACCCGTGAGGCCAAGCGCATCTGCTTGGGCTGTGAAGTACGTGACCAGTGCCTGGAATACGCGCTGGCGCATGACGAACGTTTCGGCATCTGGGGCGGTCTCTCGGAACGAGAGCGTCGCAGGCTGAAGCGCGGAATCGGATAAGTGACTGTTCGAAAGTAGACTCTCCAGGCCTGGCCCGGAGCCACGCAGGCGCAGTACGTCGGTGTCTCCGGGCGAACGCCCGTTTACCGGTCAGGCGAGAGAGGCGAAGTACCCATGGCACGTTCCCGGCGACATCTTCCGGCGCCGACCGCTCGTTCGGTGACCCGCCGCGGTCGCGGTGTCCGTGGCCCCATGCTCCCGCCGACGGTGCCCGCCTGGCGCACGCGCGGGCAGAAATTCGACCGGCTGGTGCTCGAGGCCTTCGCACCGTTGGACACCCGCTGGCACGACCGGCTCACCAAACTCGACATCGCCGTCGACGATGTGCCGAAAATCCGTCCACTGCATCCCGATTCGGTCACCTGGCCGGACGAGGTCGTCGCCGACGGGCCGGTCCCGCTCTCCCGGCTCATCCCCGCCGGCGTCGACCGCCACGGTGCCGCCACCCGCGCGCGTGTGGTGCTGTTCCGCAAGCCGCTGGAACTGCGCGCCGCCGATCCCGACGATCTGGTCGAGCTGTTGCGCGAGGTACTGGTGCAGCAGATCGCGACCTATTTGGGTGTCGATCCCGACCTGATCGATCCGGAACCGGAGTAGAACGACGCCCTCGTCACCGCGTGTCCGTATCCACTTTTGTGGGCGGGAGGGTTAATCTCGACGTCGTGATCCCTATGCGTCGTTGCTGCCGACCCGGCTGCAAGAACCCGGCTGTAGCGACGCTGACGTATGTGTACTCCGACTCGACCGCCGTCGTCGGACCCCTGGCCACCGTCGCCGAACCGCATTCCTGGGATCTGTGCGAAACCCACGCCTGCCGCATCACCGCCCCCAAAGGCTGGGAACTGGTGCGCCACGAGGGCGGCTTCTCCTCCAGCACCCCCGACGACGACGATCTCACCGCCCTGGCCGAAGCCGTTCGCGAAGCAGGCCTACGCCGCCGCCCCGCCGAACCCGACCAGCCCGGCTACCGCGACACCGCCACCCCGGCCCCCCGCCAAACCCGCACCGGCCGCCGAGGCCACCTACGAGTCCTCCCCGACCCATAAGCTCCACCGCCTCCCCGCGACTTGAGGCCAGACTCGAGCGCGGAGAGACCTGCGTTGGCGGCCAGACTTACGTGCCGGGTCACCGGAGCCCGTGCCCGGGGAGTTACCCATGTGCTTGCGAGATCCCGGCGTTGTGAATTCGGGCCAAGCACCACTCGGTGTACCCGCCGACGCCCCCGCCGTGCCCGAGTCCGGCCAAAGCCCCGTAGGGGCAGTTCGGCAAAGCCTGATCTCGCAAGCACATGGGTAACTCACCGGGAACGGGCTGACCTGCCCACATTTCCTAAGCTTGCCGCGTTCCCAAATCTCCCCGTGCACGAGTCTGGCCAGAGTCGCGGGGAAGCGGAGGAGCGAGGCGGGTGAGCTAGGCTTTGCGGCATGACGACCCTCGCGCGCTCTGGCGAACTCGTGAACGCCGTGATCAAGGCTTATGACGTCCGCGGGGTGGTGGGCGAGCAGATCGACGCCGGGTTCGTGCGCGATGTGGGTGCCTCTTTCGCCCGGTTGATGCGTGCCGAAGGCGCCGCGCGCGTCGTCATCGGCCATGACATGCGGGAGTCCTCCCCCGAGCTGGCCGAGGCGTTCGCCCAGGGCGTGCAGGGTCAGGGTCTGGATGTGGTGCACATCGGGCTCGCCTCCACCGATCAGCTGTACTTCGCCTCCGGCAGGCTCGGCTGTCCGGGCGCCATGTTCACCGCCAGCCATAATCCCGCCAAGTACAACGGCATCAAGCTGTGCCGGGCCAACGCGCTGCCGGTCGGGCAGGACAGCGGTCTCGCCACCATCGCGGCCGAGGTCGTGTCGGGTGTGCCCGCGTACGACGGTGCGACCGGTTCCGCCTCGACCGTCGATCTGCTCGCCGACTACGCGAGCTTCCTGCGCGAACTGGTGGATCTCGACGAGGTCCGTCCGCTCACCATCGCGGTCGACGCGGGCAACGGCATGGGTGGGCACACCGTCCCCGCTGTGCTCGGAACGCTCGGGCCCGTCACCATCGTGCCGCTGTACTTCGAGCTCGACGGCTCCTTCCCCAACCACGAGGCCAATCCCCTCGACCCGAAGAACCTGGTCGACCTACAGGCGCTGGTGCGCTCGAGCGGCGCCGACATCGGCCTGGCCTTCGACGGTGACGCCGACCGCTGCTTCGTCGTCGACGAGCGGGGCGAGCCGGTGTCGCCGTCGGCGATCACGGCTTTGGTCGCGCAGCGGGAGCTGGCCAAGGAGCCGGGGTCGACCGTCATCCACAACCTCATCACCTCCCGTGCGGTGCCCGAGCTGGTCGAGGAACTCGGTGGCAAGCCGGTGCGCACGCGGGTGGGTCATTCGTTCATCAAGCAGGAGATGGCCGCCACCGGCGCGGTATTCGGTGGCGAACACTCCGCGCACTACTACTTCCGCGACTTCTGGGGTGCCGACTCGGGCATGCTCGCCGCGCTGCACGTGCTCGCCGCACTCGGTGAGGGCGACCGGCCGGTGTCGGAACTGATGGCCGCCTACGACGTGTACGCGGCCTCGGGCGAGATCAACTCGACCGTCGCCGACGCCGCCGACCGCACCGCTGCCGTGCTCGCGGCGTTCGCCGACCGCACCGTGTCGGTGGACCGCCTCGACGGCGTCACCGTCGACCTGGGCGACCACACCTGGTTCAATCTGCGCGCCTCCAACACCGAACCCCTGCTCCGACTCAACGTCGAGGCCGGATCGCAGGCCGAAGTAAACGCACTCGTGACCGAGATCCTGAGCATCGTCCGCGCCTGACTGGGAACATGGAAACCAGGATGCGGAACCACATGATCGGGGACCGGCAGAACGATCCTGAGCATCGTCCGCGCCTGACTGGGAACATGGAAACCAGACGGCCGTGGAGCACACAGCGCGATGAGGGGAGGTGGACTCGGCGATGATCGCTGGAACACCGGTTTTCGACCTCGATGATGCCGCGTCGCTCGAGGCGGCCGACACCGGCGGCTTCTTACGGTCGGCGGCCTCGGGTGGGGCCCAGGTACGGGCCACCGCCGCCGCGGTCGCCGAGACCTCACTGATCGAACGGCTGTCGGAATTGCGGGCGCGCAGCCTGGTGCTCGTCACCGGATCGGGCCGCGCCGCACGGGCCGCCGGACTGCTGGTCGCCACCCTCGGTGACCGTGCCGGACTGCCGATCGTGCCCGTCACCGCACTGCCGCCGTGGGTCGGGCCGCTGGACGTGGTGCTCGTCGCCGGTGACGACGCGGGCGACCCGCGCCTGATCGACGCCGTCGACCGCGCCGTGCGCCGCAGTGCCGAAGTGGTGATCGCCGCCCCCAACGAGGGCCCGCTGCGGGCGGTCGCCGCCGGTCGCGCGATCGTGCTCGAACCCCGCGTGCCCGTGCTCGACCACAACCGGCTGCTGCGTTTCCTCGCCGTCGGCATCGCGGTGCTGCGCGGGATCGACGCCCAGCGCAGCGTCCCCGCCACCCCCGATCTGACCGCGCTCGCCGACGTGCTCGACGCCGAGGCCCTGCGCGACGGACCGCACAACGAGGTGTTCCACAACCCGGCCAAGACCCTCGCGACCCGCATGCACGGCGTCGGCGTCGTCCTGGCCGGTGACTCTCCCGCCGCGGTCGAACTGGCGGGGCACGGCACCGAGGTGCTGTTGCAGTCGGCGGGCAAGCTGGCCTCGGCCGCGGATCTGGCCGACACGGTCGCCGCCGTCGGCAGGCTCGCCCAGGCAGCCGGTGGCGCCGCGCCCGGTTTCGACCCGCTGTTCCACGACGAGGAACTCGACGGTCCGGCCCCGGTCGACCGGGTGCGTGTGCTCGCCCTCAGCGTGCACCCCGATCAGGCGGCCGCGCGCCGCAAGCTGGCCGTGTTCGAGGGTGCGGGCGGCGGGCTCGTCGACGCCGATCTCGTGCACGCCGATGTCGACGTACTCCAGTCCCAGCTCGCCGAACCCGGCTCGGAACCTTCGTCCGAAAGCGCTACCGCCACGTCCGCCGCAGGGGGCGGGCACGGCAGTGAGCTCGTGCAACTGGCGGTGCTCGCACTGCGGCTCGATATGGCCGCGGCCTACCTTCGCCTCGGCTCGCACGGCGGCGCCGCGAGCGACCAGGACCGATATCACGACGGGGGACGCTACTAGTGCAGGAACTCGTTGGTGCGCTGCGTTCTTACGCATGGGGATCGCGCACCGCGCTCGCTCGGTTGTGTGGCAGGCCGGTGCCCTCGGCGCATCCGGAGGCCGAACTGTGGTTCGGCGCGCACCCCGCCGACCCGGCGCACGTGAAGTCCAACGGCAGTTCGCGTTCGTTGCTCGAGGTATTGGCCGCCGATCCGGTGCGCGAATTGGGCCCGGTCGCCGAGGGTTTCGGTCCTCGGCTGCCGTTCCTGCTGAAGATCCTCGCGGCGGAGGAACCGCTGTCGCTGCAGGCGCATCCGAGTTCGGCGCAGGCGCTTGCCGGTTTCCAGCGGGAGAACCGGGTCGGTGTGCCGCTCGACTCGCCGCTGCGCAACTACCGCGATGACAGCCACAAACCCGAACTCGTCGTCGCGCTGGAGCGTTTCGAGGCGCTTGCCGGTTTCCGCGACCCGCAGCGCACCGTCGACCTGCTGCGCGCCCTGAACGTGCCCGGTCTCAGCGTGTACGCCGAACTGCTTGCCGCCCAACCCGATTCGGCGGGCCTGCGCACGCTGTTCACCACCTGGATCACCCTGCCGCCCGCCGCCCTCGCGACCCTGCTGCCCACGGTGCTCGAGGGATGCGTGCGGTACCTGTCGGGCACCGGACCACGCGAGTTCACCGCCGAGGTTCGCACCGCACTGGAACTGGCCGAGGTGTACCCCGGTGACGCGGGGGTGCTCGCCGCGCTGCTGCTGAACCGGCTCACCCTCGAACCCGGCCAGGGCCTGTTCCTCGCCGCCGGAAATCTGCACGCCTACCTGCGCGGCGTCGGCGTGGAGATCATGGCCAACTCCGACAATGTGCTGCGCGGCGGGCTCACCCCCAAGCATGTCGACGTGCCGGAGTTGCTGCGCGTGCTCGACTTCGAACCGATCGACCTGCCGGTGATCGAACCCGAACCCGGCCCCGACGGCAGCGTCCGCTACCAGACCCCGGCTCCCGAATTCGCGCTGTGCCGGTTCGATCTGGCGCCCGACGCCGAACCCGTCGCCCTCGCCGACGCCGGACCCGGCATCGTGCTGTGCACGCACGGAACGATCGAATTGCGTCACGACGGGCGCGAACTCACCTTGGCGCCGGGCAGCGCCGCCTGGATCTCGGCGGCCGACACCGACATCCGCGCGCGAGCACTCGGCGGTGCCGCGCAGCTGTTCAGCGCCTGCGTGGGCGACGGGAACTAGCGTCGGGGCGAACTTTTCGCGCCACTCCCCTTAGGCTGTTGCGAGCAAAGCGTGTTCGGCGAAGCGGGAGGACGGGGACAAGATGTCGGCTGGTGGCGGCAAGAAGGCGATCATCGCCGCATTGACGGCCAATGCGGGGATCGCGGTGGCCAAGTTCGTCGGCGCGGCGATCACCGGATCGGCGTCGATGCTGGCCGAGGCGGTGCACTCGGTGGCCGACACCTCCAATCAGGGTCTGCTGCTGTTCGGTCAGCGTGCCGCGGCGCAGGACGCCGACGAGCTGCACCAGTTCGGCTACGGGCGCAACCGGTACTTCTATTCGTTCGTCGTGGCGCTGGTGCTGTTCACCCTCGGCTCGGTGTACGCGATCTACGAGGGCATCCACAAGATCCAGCATCCCGAGGAGCTGAGTCAGCCGATCGTCGCGATCGTCATCCTCGGTATCGCGATCGGCCTCGAGACGTACAGTTTCCTCACCGCGGTGCGCGAGTCGCGCCCCCTCAAGGGTGACGCCAGCTGGTGGCGGTTCATCCGCACCTCCCGCAGCCCGGAGCTGCCCGTGGTGCTGCTCGAGGACACCGGCGCCCTGATCGGTCTGATCCTGGCCTTCGGCGCGGTCGGACTCACCATGCTCACCGACGATCCCGTCTACGACGGCATCGGCACCCTGTGCATCGGCGTGCTGCTCGGCATCATCGCGGTGGTGCTCATCATCGAGATGAAGAGCCTGCTCATCGGCGAGGCCGCCACCCCCGAACAGGATCGCGCGATCCGCGACAACCTGATCGACGGCGAGAAGATCACCTCCGTCATCCACCTCAAGTCCGAGTACATCGGTCCGGAGGAAATGCTCGTCGCCGCGAAGGTGGCCATCGCGCCCGGCCTCGGGATCTCCGATGTCGCCGAGGCCATTGATGCCGCCGAGACGCGCGTGCGCACCGCCGTCCCGTTCGCCCGCCTGATCTACCTCGAGCCCGACCTGTACCGGCAGTCGGTGTCCTAGCGGCAGCCGACCCGGTGCTCGGCCCGCCGGCAACATGACGTCGCGGGTCGCGCGGGTTGGTGGGCGGGGACGGTAGCGTGCCCCGGTATGGCCGCTGAAGGTGGAGACAGCAAGATCGCGATCCTGGCCGCGCTCGGCGCGAACGCCGGGATCATGGTCGCGAAGTTCATCGGCGCGTTCATCACGGGCTCGTCGTCCATGCTTGCCGAGGCCGTGCACTCGGTGGCCGACACCGGCAACGAGGCGCTGCTGCTGGTCGGACGTAATCGGGCCGAGCAGGCGCCGGACGTGCTGCACCCCTTCGGTTACACGCGCAACCGGTACTTCTATTCGTTCGTCGTTGCGCTTGTGCTGTTCACGATGGGCTGCCTGTTCGCACTGAACGAGGCGGTGCACAAGATCCGGTTCCCGCACGAACTCGAGTCGCCCGGGGTCGCGATCGCGATCCTGCTGGTGTCGATGCTGCTCGAGGGCTTCAGTTTCCGCACCGCGCGCCGGGAATCGGAGCCGTTGAAAGGCAAGCACTCCTGGTGGCATTTCATCCGCAACAGCCGCAATCCCGAGCTGCCGGTGGTGCTGCTCGAAGACCTCGGCGCGCTGGTCGGGTTGATGTTCGCGCTGGCGGGTGTGGGCCTGACAGTGCTCACCGGCAACGGGGTGTGGGACGGCATCGGCACGCTGCTCATCGGCCTGCTGCTCGGCTTCAACGCCATCGTGCTGATCGTGGAGACCAAGAGCCTGATCATCGGTGAGGGCGCCACCGCCGCCGAAGACCGGGCCATCCGCGACGCGCTGCTCGCCGATCCGCGCATCGTGCGGGTGCTTCGCCTGCAGACGCAGTACCTCGGTCCGGAGGACCTGCTGGTGAACGCCAAGATCGCCATGCAGCCCGAACTCGACATCAGCCGCGTCGGTGCCGCGATCGACGCCGCCGACGCCCGCATCCGCGAGGCGGCGCCGAGTGTGCGCACGGTCTATCTCGAGCCCGACGTGTTCCGGCCCGAGAAGGCCGGTGCCACCGGCAGTCACCGATAGGCGGGTTCCTCACCGCGCAACAGGTCGAGCGGATCGGTGAC
Organism: Nocardia sp. NPDC003979; assembly: GCF_053605015.1. Taxonomy (NCBI): domain Bacteria; kingdom Bacillati; phylum Actinomycetota; class Actinomycetes; order Mycobacteriales; family Nocardiaceae; genus Nocardia; species Nocardia sp. NPDC003979. Next base: position 666,241 of record NZ_JBSGIJ010000001.1, on the reverse strand, counting down.
GATGCCGAACCGGGTGCGCAACATGTGGTGTGTCGCGTGTAGTCCGGACATGCCGTGCACGCCGGGGCCGGGAGAGGTCGACGACGAACACAGGTAGGTGCCGGGAATCGGGGTGGCGTACGGGTTCCAGCGGGCCAGGGGCCGGAACACGGTCTGGCGCAGGGTCATCGCGCCCGCGGAGATATCGCCGCCGATGTAGTTGGCATTGTGGGCGGGCATGAACGCGGCGGGGCGCACATGCTTGGCGAGGATGAGGTCGCGGAAGCCGGGAGCGAAGCGTTCCACCTGGGCGATCACGTCCTCGCTGATATCGCGATCGGATCCGTTGGGGACGTGGGCGTAGGTGTAGAAGGTGTGCTTGCCCTCGGGGGCGCGGGTGCTGTCGACGACGCCGGGCTGAATGGCGAGCACATACGGGCGGTCGGCGAATCGCCCTGCGGCGATCTGCTTTTCGGCCCGCATCGCCTCGGCTCGGGTGCCGATCAGGTGCAGGGTGCCTGCCAGGTCGGCGCCGGGTGCGGTCCACGGCACCGGGCCCGACAGGGCGAAGTCGACTTTGCACGCCGCCCCGCCGTAGCGGAAACGGCCGAGGCTGTTGCGGTAGCGCTCGGGCAGGCGGTCACCCGCGATGCGCAGCAGTTCGGCGGGTGAGGTGTCGAACAGGACGGCGCGGGCGGTGGCGAGTTCGGCGAAATCGTCGACGCGATGACCGGTGACCACCTCGCCGCCGAGGCGTTCCAGCTCCGCGATCAGCGCGTCGGGGATGGCCTGGCTGCCGCCGCGCGGGATCACCCAGCCACCCGCGTGGGCGAGGGTGCCGAGCAGCAGTCCGGCGCCGACGGCGGGAATGGCGCGCGGCTGGGTGATGGCGTGGGTGGCCACCCCGGTGAGCATGGCGGGGGCCGCGTCCTCGTGAAAACGGTTGTTCCACAGCGGTGATGCCTGTTCGAGTACCCGCAGCCCGAATCGCACACCCGTCGGGACGTTCAGCGGCGGGTGCCGCAGGTCCGACATCGCCAGCTCCACCACCGCGGGCCAGTGTTCGACCAGCGGGGCGAACAGCGAACGCCACGCCGGACCGTCGCGGCCGAGATCGGCCACCGTGGATTCGAGATTGCGCCAGGCCAGTCCGGCGACGCCGCCGTCGAGTGGATGCGCGTAGGAGACGGTGGGGGCGAGTAGTTCCACGCCTTGCGCGGCGAGGTCGAACGCACGGAAGAACGGTGAGGCCAAGGCCATGGGATGCGCGCCAGCGCACACATCGTGGTGGAAGCCCGGCAGGGTCAGCTCGGCGGTACGTGAACCGCCACCCGGCTGCTCCTGTGCCTCGAGCACCCGCACCGACAGCCCGGCACGCGCGGCGATCACCGCCGCGGCGAGCCCGTTCGGCCCCGAACCGACTACTACGACTTCGGCCATCGCCGTCCCTTCGCCGACCGACTTTCTCTCCAACCTACGCGGCGAATCCGCGCCTGCGGGCGAGTGGCGCGTCACGTCCCGGGCCGGACCGGGGCCCGTCGGTGTGCCCCGGTCCCCGGGTGTGATGCCGCGCACACGGCGATGATTTCGGAAGGTGCACGCCGTCTTCACCGGTAACGAGCACGAGGAGAGATTCATGGCAAACGCACCGCACGGCCCCGCGTCCTACTTCCCCACCATCGAGACCAAATACGGTCGGCCCGTGGACGAATGGCTCACGATGCTCGCCGCCACCGACGGCTCCCACAGCGTGCTGGTGAACTGGCTGAAGTCCGAGCACGGCCTCGGGCACGGGCACGCGACCGCGCTGGTGCAGTTCCACCTCAACCCGGGGAAGTGGGCCCGCGCCTGAACACCGGAACAGTGGACCGGTCCCGAGCGAGACGGGGCCGGTCCGCTGTTCTACTGCACCGCGACAGGGGCAGGGTCGGTGGCGGGCTTGGGTTCGGGGGCGCCGTGTTCGTCGTCGACCATGGTCTCCTCGTCGAAGGGAAGTTCGCGGTCGAGGACGCGGCGGGTGCGGTCGGCGTCGACGGTTTTGGTCCAGGTGCCGATGAGCAGGGTGGCGACGGCGTTGCCCGAGAAGTTGGTCAGCGCACGCGCTTCGGACATGAACCGGTCGATGCCGACGATCAGGCCGACACCGTCGAGGAGTTCGGGGCGGTGGCTCTGCAGACCGCCCGCCAACGTTGCCAGGCCCGCGCCGGTGACGCCCGCCGCGCCCTTGGACGCGATGATCATGAACAGCAGCAGGCCGATCTGCTCGCCGATACTCAGCGGCTGACCGAGGGCGTCGGCGATGAAGATCGAGGCCATCGTCAGGTAGATGGCCGTGCCGTCGAGGTTGAACGAGTACCCGGTCGGCACGACGACACCGACCGTGGTCTTCTCCACACCGGCGTGCTCCATTTTGGCGATCAGCCGCGGCAGCGCCGACTCCGACGACGAGGTCGCCACGATCAGCAGGTACTCCCGGGCCAGGTACCGGCACAGCTTCAGGATCGACACACCCGACACGATCCGCAGTACCGCGCCGAGCACACCGAAGACGAACACCAGGCAGGTCAGGTAGAACGCGATCATCAGCGTCGCCAGCTCCACGACCGCCGACCAGCCCGTGCGCCCGACGACATTGGCGATCGCACCGAAGGCACCGATCGGCGCCAGCCACAGGATCATCGACAGGATCCGGAACACCAGCTTCTGCCCGAGCGAGACCGCCCGCAGGATCGGCTCGCCCGCCGCGCCCATCGCCTGCACCGCGAATCCGACGAGCAGGGCGACGAACAGCGCCTGCAGCACGCTGCCCGCCGTCAGCGAGGACACCAGCGTGGTCGGCACGATGTTCTGGATGAAGTCCCAGGTACCACCCGCACCGTGCGCCTGCTCGGCATACTTGGCGCCCGCACCTGGCTTGGCCTCGCCGAGTCCGGAGCCGGGTTCGATCAGGTTGCCGACCACCAGACCGATACCGAGCGCGGCGGTCGACATGGCGAGGAAGTAGGCGATGGCCAGGCCGCCCACCTTGCCGACGGTGGCCGCCGCCCGCACTGAACCGATGCCGAGCACGATGGTGCAGAAGATGACCGGCGCGATCATCATCTTGATCAGATTCACGAACAGCGTGCCCAGCGGCGCCAGTGACTGACCGAACTCCGGTGCCAGCCTGCCGACGAGAATGCCCGCGAGCACCGCGATAATCACCGCGATGTACAGCCAGTGGGTATGGTCTCGTTTTCGCGCGGTGGTTGTGCTCATGGCAGCGAGCATGCACCGCTAGTGTGATCGCCGTCACGTTTGGTACATAACGTGCTTTAGGTACATAACGTTCAGTTCGAGGTCGGAGGGCAGGATGCGACGAGGACGACTGTCGCTTGCCGGACAGGCCTTCGTGTGGCAGCTGGTGGTGCTGGCGCTGATGATCGGCACGGGTACGGTGCTCGCCGTGCTCGACGCCAGACGCGACCACGATGTGGCCACGGAACTTCAGGTCAGGGACGTCGCCGTGTCGGTGGCCAGGGCGCCGTCGACGCTGGCGGCAGTGAGCTCGCCGTATCCGAGTGGGCTGCTGCAACCCACCACCGAGCGGATCCGGGCCGATACCGGAATGGACTTCATCGTCGTGATGGCGCCGGACCGCACCCGCTACACCCACACGAATCCGGAGATGATCGGCAAGCCGTTCTCCGGCAGCATCGACCGGGCGCTGGCCGGGCAGACGTTCACCGAGACGTTCACCGGCACGCTCGGCCCGTCGATCCGGGCGGTGACGCCGGTCTACGACCGCGGCCGGGTGGTCGCCCTGGTGTCGGCCGGGGTCACCAGGGCCAGGATCGGCACCCAGGTGGCCTCGCAGCTGCCGCTGATCCTCGGGGTGAGCGCGGCGGGGCTCGCGCTCGCCGCGTTCTCCTCGTTCCTGCTCAGCAGGCGGCTGCGCAGGCAGACCCACGGCCTGGCGCCCGACGAACTGCGCGCGCTCTACGAGCACCACGACGCGGTGCTGCATTCGGTCCACGAGGGTCTTGTGGTGTTCGGCACCGGCCAGGGGCCCGCGGAGGTGGTCAACGATCAGGCGCGCACCCTGCTCGATCTGCCGCAGGGTCCGGTGTATCGCGACGACCTGCCCGTCTCGTTGCGCCAGGAGCGCCCGGGCGTGGTGCGCGACGAAACGCATGTGACCACCGACCGCGTGCTGCTGGTGAACCAGGATGTGGTGACCTGGGAGGGCGAGCAGATCGGCACCGTCCTCACCATCCGCGACCAGACCGAACTGCGCGCGGTGCTCGGCGAGCTCGACACGGTGCGCAATTTCGCCGAGTCGCTGCGCGCCCAGGCGCACGAGGCGGCCAACAAACTGCACACCGTGGTCACGATGGTCGAGCTCGGCAGGCCCGACGAGGCGGTGGCGTTCGCCACCGACGAGCTCGCGCTCTCGCAGGTGCTCATCGACCGGCTGCTGGCGGCCGTCGGTGACGCGGCGCTGGCGGCGTTGCTGCTCGGCAAGGTGGACCAGGCCGCCGAGCGCGGGGTGAGTCTCGCCATCAGCGAGGACACCGCGCTCGATTCCACCGACCCGCTCTCGGCGCAGGAAACCGTGACACTGGTCGGCAACCTGGTCGACAACGCCATCGACGCGGCGGCGGGCACCATCGACAAGCGGGTCGAGGTGTCGGTGAGTCACCGCGACGGGCACCTGTGCGTGCGGGTCGCCGACAGCGGCCCCGGTATGTCGGCGCAGATGTTCGAGCGCGCCGCCGAACGCGGCTACACGACCAAATCCGATCATGCCGGCCTCGGCCTGGCACTCGTGCACCGTCTCGTCGATCGACACGGCGGTGCCATCACCACAACGGCCGCACCACACAGCGCGGTCACCGTCCGAATTCCGTTGAGGGAGAACCCATGATCCGCGTCCTGATCGTCGAGGACGAACCGTTGATCGCCCAGGCACACCGGGCCTATCTCGAACGGCTCGACGGGTTCGTCACCGGCGGCGTCGCCCATACCGGTCATGACGCGCTCAATCTCGCCGCGTCGGCGATCGCCGACGGCAATCCGTTCCACCTGGTGCTGATGGATATCGGGCTGCCCGACATCAACGGCCTCGAGGTGGCCGCCGCGCTCAACGGACTCTCCCCGCGTCCCGATGTCATCGCGATCACCTCGGCGCGCGAGCTGACCATGGTGCGCAGCGCCGTCGCCCACGGGGTGGTGCTGTATCTGCTCAAGCCGTTCACCTTCGCCGCCTTTCGCGAGAAGCTGGAACGCTACCGGGATTTCGACACCGCCCTGCCCGCAGGCGAAGCGGCGCTGTCGCAGTACGACATCGACCGGGCCCTCGGCGCGCTGCGCACCGCCGACCAGCGCGCCGGCGCCCCGAAGGGCGTTGTGCAGCACACCCTCGAGGAAGTGTCGCGGGCGGTGCGCGCGGCCGAGGCGGGCATCACCGCCACCGATGCCGCCGCTGCCGTCGGCGTTTCCCGGATCACCGCGTGGCGGTATCTCGAGAAACTCGCCGACGACGGCCTCGCCGAACGCCGGGCCGACTACGGCCGGGCCGGGCGGCCGAAAACCCGCTACCGCTGGCGGGTTTCGACCTAGCTCAGCCCTGGGTGGTGGCGCCCGCCAGATTGTCGGGCGCCCCGGTACGCGCCACCGGACCGAGATCGACCGGCATGTGCTCGAACCCGTGCAGGGTGAACAGGTTGCGGCGCACCGGTTCTCCGCGTAAGCGCAGATCCGGGTAGCGGGCGTAGAGCGCGCGCAGGGCGTGTACCGCTTCCATCCTGGCCAGGCTCGCGCCGAGGCAGGCGTGGATGCCGCTGCTGAAGGCCACGTGCTCCTTGGCATTCGGGCGGTCGATGTCGAAGCGGTCCGGATCGGCGAAGACCGAGGGATCGCGGTTGGCACCGGCCAGCGACAGGATGACGGTGGCGCCCGCCTTCACCGTCATCCCGTCGACCTCGACGTCCTCGAGCGCCACCCGGGCGGTGGTCTGCACCGGCGGGTCGAACCGCAGCGTCTCCTCCACCACGTCGGGCCAGCGGTCGGGGTCGTTCTGGGCGATGGCGAGCTGGTCGGGGTTGGCCGACAGCGCGGCCACCGCGTTCCCGATGAGGTTGACCGTGGTCTCGAAGCCCGCGCCCATCAGCAGTCCCGCGCCTGCCTGCAGTTCGCGCATCGTGAGGTCGCCGGAGGTGACCAGGCTGGAGAGGATGTCGTCGCCCGGTTCGTCGCGCAGGTTCTCGATGTGCTCGGCCAGATAGTCGGCCAGGGTGTCGGTGGCGGCCATCGCCTCCCGGTAGGAGCGCCAGGAGGTGCCGATGTCGAGCAGCGGGGTGACGCGGTCGCCCCAGCGCAGGAACAGCTCGCGGTCGGCGGCGGGGAACCCGAGCATCTCGGCGATGATCGCGATCGGCACCTGGGCCGCGAAATCGGTGACGAGGTCGATCGAGCCGTGCGCGGGCATCGCGTCGAGCAGTTCGGTGGTGACGGTTTCGACCCGGTCGCGCAGCCTGCCGATGGCACGCGGGGTGAAGGCCGACGCCACCGGCTTGCGCATCCTGGTGTGCTCGGGCGGATTGAGCACGAGCATCGACGGCGGCTCGACCGGGCTCGGCGGCGGAACCACTCGTTCGGCCAACTTGCGCAACGGCGGTGGCACCTCGGGACCCAATGCCGGGAAGACACCGAATCTGTTGTCGCGCAGGATGCTTCGCACCTTCGCGTGCTCGAAGCACGCGTACGCCAACGGCGTGCGTCGCAGACCGGGGCCGCGCAATTCCTCGATGAGCGGGTACGGATCGTGCAGTCCCCGCTCGCCGGCGAGCAGGGTGGCGAAGGTATCGCCACGCCGCGCACGCCAGCGCAGGAAGGCACGGGGAATTCCGTGCTGTGCCGACCAGCGGATCCAGTACCCGACGTTCATAGCCGCCCCTTTGCGCCGTACTGCAGAAGATGTCTTCCACAGTACGGACGGGGTGTGACAGAAACCACGTTCCTCGGGCGGAGACCTACCTATACCCAGGTAGGAGACGAGCGACTCAGCGCCGTACGGTCACCCGTTCGGTCTCGGCGCGGTGCTCGGTGGCGGTCGCGTCGGGATTGACCACCTGCACCAGCGACGCACCGGCGCCGAGAACGGCGAGATACCCGTCGATCAGCTCGGCCGCGGTATCCCACGGCGCGCTCGACAGCACCCGGTCACCGGCGGAAATGCCCTGCAGCGCCGCGGATTTCTTCGCCGCGTCGAGTACCTCGCCCACCGACATACCGTCGAGGGCGGCCCGGAAACCACCGGGCAGGAACTGGTCGCCGTGCACGCGCACCGCGGTGGCGAAATCGGTGACACCGACCGGCAGGTCGCGCACGGGTGTGCCCATGGCGTCCAGCGACAGCACCGCGACCTCGCCGACGCCGTCGGCGTCGTCGAGCCGGTCGGGCGTCACCAGGGCGAGGTCGGCGTCCGGATCGGGGCTGAGCACCACTTCGGTTCCGGCCCACCAGCAGCCGAGCAGCACCGCGGCCGTCTGCCAGTGCGCGGGCAGCAGCACCGCGACCCGCGCGCCGGGGGTGAGCGCGAACTCGTCGCGGATCAGGTTGGCGGTCTTGGCCGCCCAGTTGGCCAGCGTCAGCCCGGACAGTTCGATGCGGGCGCCGGTGGCGTCGTCGTACCAGGTGACGCGCGGTCCGGCGGGATCGCGTTCGAGGATCGGGTCGAGGAGGGCGTCGGTCAGTGTCGAATGGGGCTCACGCATAGGTCAATTCACGCATTTCGGTCCGTTCTGGCCTGCGTCGATCGGCGGGGCGGGCGGTACTGGCGTGGCGGTCGCCGAGGATGTTCCGTCGAAATCGAACATGCCTGCCGCGGCCGAGCCGGGACCAGAGTAGTCGCTCGCCAACACCACGCTCACCGAATCCGCCGACAGCGACGGATCCGCGACCACGGTCAGGCCGCCGAGTTCCTCGGCCACCGCGACGGCCTTGGGATCGGCGCTGTCGGCGGCGAGCACCCGGCTCGAGCTCACACTCCCCCCGGAATAGTTCCCGACCAGACCCTCGCGGAAACCCTTACCCGTCAACGCGGCCGCGACCTTGGCCGCCAGGCCCGTCGCGCCACCGGCGTTGAACACGCTCACCGTCACCGTGGATGGGTCGACCTTCTTCTCCTCGGCCGGTTTCTCCTCGCCGACCAGCGCGCCCACATAGTCCTGCACGGCCTTCGGTTCCACCCGAACCACCGATTCGCCGTCGGCCGTCATGCTGTTGAGGTCGGCGACGGGAATGGTGTCGAACTCGACCTGGCCACCGGAGAGGTCCTTGAGCTGCTGCAGGAAGGCGAGCACGTCCCAGTCGTCGTCGAGGACGACCGTGCGCCCGACGGCTTCGCTGATCTCGCTGAGCTTGCCGGGATCGGCCAGCGTCCTGGCATTGAGCAGCTGACCCACCAGCTGGGCCATGAACACCTGCTGACGCACGATCCGGTCGATGTCACCGCGCGGCAGATCGTGGCGCTGCCGCACGAAACTCAATGCCTGCGCACCGTCGAGACGCTGATTGCCCGCCGGGAACTGCGCACCGGACATGTATTCGTCGACCGCGTTGTTCAGGCACACCTCCACCCCGCCGACGGCATCGGTGAGCAGCACGAATCCGAGCAGGCTCACCTCGGCGTAGTGGTCGACGGTGACACCGGTGAGATTGGCCACCGACTTGATCAACGCCTGCCTGCCCGCCTTGGTCGAGTCGCGTTCGGCGTCGACCTCGGCGTCGCCGTCGGCGAGCATCTTGGCGCGTTCGGTCTCTTTCGTCGCGCCGTAGGCGGAGTTGATCTTGGCCTTGCCCTGACCGGGGATATCGACATAGGAGTCGCGGGGGATGGAGATGGCGGTGGCGGAGCGGCCGTCGTTGGGGACGCGGACCAGCACGATGGTGTCGGTGTTGGTGCCCACTTCGTCGCCGGCGTGCAGCATGGCGCGTTCGGCGCTGGTGAGCGGATTGCCGTGGGCGTCGGTGCGGCTGTCGACACCCACGAGCAGGATGTCGACGGCGCCGTCGCGGCCGCCGCCCAGACCGAGCCCACCGATGCGTTCGATATTGGCGATCAGATTGTCGACGCTGCGCCAGGCGAACCCGGTGATCGCGAGCACCAGGACCGCCGCGATCGCCACCATCACCTTCGCCGGTCCCGCAGGCGTGGTGGCCGACGGTGATCCTGTCGACTCTCGCACTCGTGCTTCCTCTCGACCTCGCGGCGCCCCGCCCTGCACGCCTCCCCGCAAACCCCACTGTCGTGAACACAGGCTAACCAACAGTTACCACAGTCGGGCCGACCCGCAGGTGTTGCGGCGTGCCAGACTGGCCGCGTGAATGCCGATTTCCCCACTCGAGCTTCCCTGATCGTAACCGGCGCCGGTGGGCTGCTGGGGCGGGAAATCCTGCGTCTGGCCCCGCACGCACGCGGCCTCGGCCGGTCTCAGGTCGACATCACCGACCGCGCGGCGGTGGAGGCGATGCTCACACCCGGCGCGGTGGTGCTCAACTGCGCGGCCTACACCGCCGTCGACGCCGCCGAAACCGACCGCGACGCCGCGTTCGCCGCCAATGCCACCGGTCCGGCCGTACTCGCCGCCGCCTGTACCGCCACCGGCGCGCGGCTCATCCACGTGTCGACCGACTATGTGTTCCCCGGCACCGCGAGCACACCCTACGAACCGGACGACCCCACCGGGCCGGCGACGGTCTACGGCCAGTCGAAACTGGCGGGTGAGCGGGCCGTGCTCGACGGCTGCTCCGACGCGCAGGTCGTTCGCACGGCATGGGTGTACGCCGGTGTCGAGGGGGATTTCGTCGCGACCATGCGCAGGCTCGAGCGCGAACGCGACACCGTCACCGTGGTGAACGACCAGCTCGGGTCACCGACCAGCGCGATCGACCTGGCCGCCGCCCTGCTCGAGCTCGCCGACCGCCCCGACGCGCCCCGGGTGCTGCACGCGACCAACTCCGGCACCGCCACCTGGTTCGACCTGGCCGTCGCCGTTTTCACCGAGCTCGGCGCCGACCCGGCCCGGGTGCTGCCGTGCGATTCGAGCGCGTTCCCCAGACCCGCGCCGCGCCCGCCCTATTCGGTGCTCTCACCCCGCGTTTGGAACGACGCGGGCCTGACCCCGATGCGGCCCTGGCGTTCCGCACTCACCGACACACTTCGCCGGTTGTCCGACTAGGCTGCGCACTCGTGAACGCAGCCGAATCCCCCGCCCCCGCCGGTCTGGCCGTCGTCACGGTGACCTATTCACCGGGCGAGCACCTCGAGCACTTCATCACCACCCTCGCCGACGCGACCAGCGAGAAGCCGCAGGTGATCCTGGCCGACAACGGGTCGACCGACGGCGTGCCCGAGCTGGTGGCCGAGGCCAACGCGCACGTGCGGCTGCTGCGTACCGGCGGCAATATCGGCTACGGCGGCGCCATCAACCGGGCCGTCGCCGAGATCGATCCGTCGATCGAATTCGTGATCCTGGCCAACCCGGACATCCGCTGGGGTGTCGACTCCATCGACAAGCTGCTCGAGGCCGCGCAGCGCTGGCCGCGCGCGGGCGCCTTCGGGCCGATGGTCCGCGAACCCGACGGCAGTGTCTACCCCTCGGCGCGGCGGGTGCCCGGCCTGGCCGACGGTGCGGGACACGCGATCCTCGGCGCGATCTGGCCGAAGAACCCCTGGTCGGTGCGCTACCGGCAGGAGAACGAGGAGCTGTCGGAGCGGGTGGTCGGCTGGCTGTCGGGCTCGTGCCTGCTGGTGCGTCGCGCCGCGTTCGACACCATCGACGGCTTCGACTCGCGCTACTTCATGTACATGGAGGACGTCGACTTCGGCGACCGCATGGGCAAGGCGGGCTGGCACAATGTGTTCGTCCCGGACGCCGAGGTGACCCACGCCAAGGGCCACGCCGCGGGCAAGCACCCGGAATTGATGCTGCCCGCCCACCACGCCAGCGCCTACCGCTTCCAGGCCGACCGGCATCCGCACTGGTGGCAGGCGCCGCTGCGGCTCGCCTTGCGGGCCGGACTTGCGGTTCGCTCCCGGATTGCGGTTCGATCGGCGCTGCGTGAGAAAGCGCGAACCGGCGCCTGAGTAGGCGGCGGTCCACTGTGAACAGGGGAAACTCGATGGCAGGCAATGCAGGCACCGACGCGGTCATCCTCGTCGGCGGACAGGGCACGCGGCTGCGTCCGCTCACCCTCTCGGCGCCCAAGCCGATGCTGCCGACGGCCGGGCTGCCGTTCCTGACCCACCTGCTGGCCCGCATCGCCGAGGCCGGGATCACCCACGTCGTGCTCGGCACCTCCTTCAAGGCGGAGGTGTTCGAGGAGCACTTCGCTGACGGTTCGGAGCTGGGACTCGACCTGGAGTACGTCACCGAGACCGAACCGCTCGGCACCGGCGGCGGCATCCGCAACGTGCTGCCCAAGCTGCGCGCCGACAATGTGATGGTCTTCAACGGCGACGTGCTCGGCGGCACCGACCTCGGCGCGATCCTCGACACCCACGAGTCGACCAACGCCGATGTGACCCTGCACCTGGTCCGGGTGAGCGATCCGCGCGCCTTCGGCTGTGTGCCGACCGACGAGGAAGGCCGGGTCACGGCGTTCCTCGAGAAGACACAGGACCCGCCGACCGACCAGATCAACGCCGGTTGCTACGTGTTCCGCCGCGAGTACATCGAGAAGATCCCGACCGGTCGCCCGGTGTCGGTGGAGCGCGAGGTGTTCCCCGCGCTGCTGGCCGAGGGTGCCCGCGTGCAGGGTCACGTCGATGCCTCCTACTGGCGCGATATGGGCACCCCGGAGGACTTCGTTCGCGGTTCGGCCGACCTGGTCCGCGGCATCGCTCCCTCCCCCGCCCTGCCGGGTCAGCGCGGTGAGTCGCTGGTGCACCCCAGTGCGGGCGTGGCTCCCGGCGCGCTGCTCATCGGCGGCACCGTGGTCGGGCGTGGTGCCGAGATCGGCGCGGGTGCGCGACTCGACGGTGCGGTGATCTTCGACGGCGCGGTCGTCGAGGCGGGCGCGACCGTGGAACGGTCGATCGTCGGTTTCGGCGCCCGGATCGGTCCGCGTGCGCTGGTGCGTGACGGTGTGATCGGTGACGGCGCCCAGGTCGGTGCCCGCTGCGAACTGCTGCGCGGGGCCAGGGTGTGGCCGGGCGTGGAGATCCCCGACGGTGGCATCCGGTTCTCCACCGACGTGTGACAGGACTGCTCAGCTGAAGCCGACGGCGTGGTCGCCCCAGGCGGTGTGCAGTTCGGCGTCGGGATTGTCGACGACCCGGTCGATGGTGTCGATGAGCAAAGTGGTCCGGTCGGTGGGCAGATAGCGCGGCCAGTGCTTGGAACCGTCCAGTGCCGCTGGCACGCCGTGTTCGGCGAAGGCCAGCCAGCGCCGCTGCATCCGGCCCGAGACCGCGAGCGAGACCTTGCGACCGCCGAGCCAGAAGGTGGGGTCGTGGTTGAGCGTGCCGAAATTGCCGAACACATAGGGCAATTCGGTGGCGTGGCCGGCACCGACCCGGGCCGCCTTCAACATCGGTGTCGCGTAGTCGAACCGGTACTTCCAGGTCGGTGAGTGCTGGGCGTGTCCTTCGGCGACCCACGCGGCGGGCATACGGAACGCGGCGTCGGTCGACATGGCGAGCGCGCCACGGATCTTGGTGAGATCCGGGTAGGCGGAGGTGATCTCGGCGATCCGTTCCGGCGACATCTCCGGGTGCGAGGCGGCGACGTCCTGCAGCATGGCGTTCACGGCGTCGGGCGTCACCGGCATGATCGGGGACTTGAGCACCCGGAACAGGGAGGCCTCGTCCTTGTTGCTGCCGATCAGCAACGGCACCCGATGGGAAAGGCCCTGTTGGAAACGGTCGATCGGATAGGCGGGCAACAGGTCCCCGTCGACGACCGGAGCGGCGGCCAGCCTGCCCGGTTCCTTGGTCGGCACCTCGTCGAGCAGAACCGCGCCGACCTCCACGAGCTGCTCGATCGGCAGCTCGAGCAGCCGATCCGTCTCGCCCGCACCGAGTTCCAGCAGTTCCAGGTACCGCTGGGCGACGACGGCGGCGCGTTCCTGCCCGAAAACCGTAGTGGCGGGCGGACTCTGGGCGATCGCCTTGTGGAACAACCCGTCGGCGGCCGGGGCGGTGAGCAGCGCGGTGACGCAGCCCGCGCCGGAGGATTCCCCGAAGACCGTCACGTTGTCGGGGTCGCCGCCGAACGCGGCGATATTGTCGCGAACCCAGGCCAGGGCGGCCAGCTGATCGTGCAGGCCGAGGTTCGGGGTGAACTGGTCGCCGAAGGACGACAGGTCGAGGAAACCGAGGACCCCGAGCCGGTAGTTCACTGTCACGACCACCACGTCGCCCGCTTCGGCGAGTCTGCGCCCGTTGTAGATGGTCTGCGCGGCGGTGCCGAGGCAGTAGGCGCCGCCGTGCAGCCACACCATCACGGGGCGCGGTTCGTCCTCGCTCGGCTGGGGCCGGGGCGACCACACGTTCACCCACAGACAGTCCTCACCCATCCGCAGATCCGAGTCGACGGGCACCATCGCGCCCATCGCCTGCGGTGCGATCTCACCGAAGACCGCGCAGTCGCGCACGCCCTCCCAGGGCTTCGGCGGCTCGGGGAGGCGGAATCGAGCCGGGCCGGCGGGTGCTTTCGCGTAGGGCACGCTGCGCCACACGGCGACCGGCCCCTCCCAGATTCCGCTGACCGTGCCGTACTCGGTGTGCGCCAGTGGTTCGGCTTCGTGGGTCCACGTGCCTTGGTCGAGATCGGGCTGAATGCTCATCGCACACCTCCTAGCCGGCGCGATCCACGAGTGCCTGTGCATTTGCTCCCGTGGGCCGCAGCACCTGGTGACTCCTTACGAGAGTACGTCGGCAGGCCACTGGCACGGCGCCAACGCACCATTTCCGCAGGTTACAGTTACTCGGCGGTACAGCTTCGGGCTCCTCACGGTGTCGTCGCCGGGCGATCCGGGCTGCCGGAGCCGCGTTCGGGCAGCATGCCTTCGATCGATGTCGGTGCGGTGCGCGGCGAACCGCACCGCACCGGAATTCGATAGCTGGGAGTGTGCTGACCGGGCGGGTGTCGGTGCGGCCGTGGCGACCTACACTTGCCGCATGCCGAACTACAGCTTCCGGTGTCGCTCCTGCGGCGACACGTTCGAGGTGAACCGGCCGATGGCGCAGTCCTCGGATCCGGCGTCCTGCCCGGCGGGCCACGACGACACCGTCAAACTGCTGACCACCTTCGCCACCGTGAGCCGCGGCGCCGCGCCGATGCCCGCGGCACAGCCCGCGGGTGGCGGATGCTGTGGTGGGGGCGGCTGCTGCTGATCAGTCGCGCCGGTCGACGTGCCCGAGGTTGCGTTCGGGTGCGATCCGGTCGCGAACCCGCTGCTTGAGCACGGCGATCTCGGGAAAGCCGCCGTCGGCCTTGCGTTCCCACAGCTGATCGCCGTCGAGGGTGATCCGGAAGACGCCGCCCTCCCCCGGCACGAGCGCCACCTCGGCGAGGTCGGTGCCGAAGGTGCTCAGCAGTTCCTGTGCCATCCAGCTCGCGCGCAGCAGCCAGCGGCATTGGGTGCAGTATTCGATCGCGATGCGGGCCACCGGTGCAGTATCCCCGGTTCAGGCCGCGAACACACCGTCGAGGTACACCCAGGCGCCGTCGACGCGGACGAAGGTGCTCACCTCGTGCATGCTGTCGCGTGTGCCGTCGAGCCGGTAGTGGGCGATGAACTCGACGATGCCGTTGTCGTCGAACGGTCCGCCGCGTTCGGTGCGCACGATCTCGAGGAACAACCAGCGCTGGTCGGGATCGAGTTCGAGGTCCTTCGGGCGGGTGTCCGGGTGCCAGGACCGCAGCAGGTAGTCGATGTCGCCGACGACGTAGGCGGTGTAGCGCGAGCGCATGAGGGCTTCAGCGGTCGCCGCCGCGCGCGCACCGGCCAGGATCGGGCCGCAGCAGGCATCGAACGGTTCGCCGCGCCGGCACGGACATGGTTTCGCTTCACCCATGGGGTCATCCTGCCGGGTGCGTGCGGGCGGCCGATCGCCGACCGTGCTCAGCCGAAGGTCTGGTGCGTCAACGGGACCAGTTCCAGGGCCCGCCACAGTTCGGTCGTCTGGTCGCGCCAGCGGCGCAGGTCGGTGACACTCGGCGCCATCTCGTAGTCGAGGTGGTGGGCCGCGCGCGAGAGCGCCGCCCAGAGCGCACCCACCTGACCTGCGGTTTCGGGACCGGCATAGACCCGAAGGGCGAGCAGTTGGGCGCGCATCGGGCAGCGCATGAGTTCCGGTGCGATCTGGGCCCACAGTTCGTCCACGGCTTGCTCCAATGCCAACCGCAGGATCCAGGCGACGGCCCGCGACCACACTCCCCCGGCGTCCGAGACCGACCCGTTCAGCAGGTCGTCGGCGGCCGCCAACCGCTCGACGACGGAAGGACGCGGGGTGAATTCGGCCCGCCGCGGCCTGCCACGACGGTTCACCACGGCCCGACCAGCCTTGCCGCACAACGCCTCCCGGCCGGCCTTGCCGCACGACTCTCGGCCACCCGGCACCTGGGGGCGACGCCGCGCCCGAGCTGGGGTCGTCCCCGGCGGCGCGCACGGTGTAGCCGCATCGCTACACCGAGGAGGTGGTCGAATGCGCGACCAGGCCGGACCGGATCCCCGTTCACGACCGCACCATCGCCGGTTCGTGGGCGCGCAGCCAGGCGATGAATCGTTCGGTATCGCTGATCAATTCGCGCATCGGCCGGTCGATCGGCACGTGGGCGCCCGCGGTGGCGTCACGCAACACCCCGACGAGCCAGCGCCCACCGACAGCGCTGAGGTGCTTGTTCAGGTCGTCCACGCGGGCACGGGGCCCCATGATGGCCAGGGTGATCATGGCGCGCGTGGTGTGCGCGTTGCGGACCCGGCGCTCCACTTCGCCGTGCGCGAGCCCGGCGGCGAGCAGCTCGTGGCGCGCTTTGGCCAGCCCGGCGGCCTCGATGGCCGAACGGCAGCAGGTGGCGACGAGTTCGTCGGCGATCGCGGGCGGTAGTTGCGGTGTACGCAGCAGGGATCGGGCGTCGTCGAGGTAACGGCGCACCGGGTCGCCGGTCACCCGGACCTCGACGACGGAGCGTTCGCGGCGCTGTACTTCGAGCACGGTGGCGTCGAGCTGCATGCGGCGCACGGCTTCGGCGAGGCGCTCGTCGTGGGTGAAGACGACGACCTGCCTGGTGAGGGCGACCTCGGCGAGTACCCGGGCCAGTCCGTCGACCTTGGCCGGGTCCATCGCCTGCACCGGGTCGTCGATCATCACGAACCGGAAGGGGCTGTGCGCCACCGTGGCTCGCGGCAGGAACAGCGAGAGCCCGAGCGCGTGCAGCTCGCCCTGGCTCATCACGCCGAGCGCGGCGCCGTCCACCTCGTCGACGGTGACATCGAGCAGTACCCGCCGCGCCGTGCCCGCGCTGCCCTGCAACCGGATCGCCCCGAGCTCCACATTGCTCTGCTGACGCAGGGTGCTCCACACCCACCGCGCCGTCGCCTCCAGCGGCCGCATCCGTTCGCCACGGATGGTGGTTGTCGCCGACTTGAGCCACTCGGCGGCTTTGCGCACTATTCGCAGCTCGCCCGCGTCGGCCGCGACGGCGCGGGCCGGGTCGAGCCAGGCAAGTATGCGTGGGACCAGCGGCGACCACACCGCGTCCAAGCGTTCGAGTTCGATGCGTGCATCGCGTTGCAGGGCAGCGAGTTCGGCGGCGAGGTCCTGGTGGGTCGTGCGGAGGCGGTCGATCAGCTCGTCGTGGTCGACGGTGGCGAGTGCGGCCCACGCGGCCCACCGTCGTAGGACGGCCTGGCGGCGCTCGCTCAACGAACCGGCCCGAGCCTGCGCTCCGTAAGTCCCCGGCCTCGCGCTCGGTGCGTCGAGAGCACGTCCGTCCCCGGTCGAGTCGGCCCGTTGCGCTCGGTCGGGTACGGGCAGCGACGACGCGGGAATCGGTGCGTCGTCGGACGCCGTGTTCGAGTCCTGCGCGAACGTGGATTCCGTGTAGATCAGCTCGTCGGGAACCGGCCGGAGAAGGGCGCGAGCCTCGGCCAGGGCGGACTCGAGTTCCGTTCGGGCCGATCGCAGAGCATCGAGATCCGCACTGCGCCTGAGTATCTCCGAGTCGGCCGCGGCCAGCCAGTCGGCGTCGAGATCGCCTCGGCCGCAGACCGGGCAGGGGCAGCTACCCGCGGCGGTGGCGTGTTCGCGTGCGCGGGTGAGTAGTTCGAGCACACGGAGATCGGACTCGGCGTCGGTTGTCGCATGACGGGCCAGGTCGGTGGCCGCACGAGCGAGTCGGTCGGCTACGCCTTCGACCGCTGCGGAGTCGGGCAGGGACAGGCGAAGGATGGCGCGCAGGCCGTCGGGTCCTTCGGCGCCGAGGACCGATCCGGCCACCTCGGCGGCGATGGCGTCGAGGTCGGGATCCGGGTCACGTAGCAGCTCGGCCACGCGGTCGGCACGTTCGTCGTCGACCTGCACGAGTTCGTCGAGCAGGTCGACGCGGTCCTGCCGCGAGTTCTTCACGGCGCGTTCGAGTTCCAGTTTGCGTAGCCGGATGCTCTCGGCCGCCGCGGCGAGCTGGTCGAGGCCGAGGAGGCGGTGCAGCGCGTCGAACAGGTCGCTCGGTTTGCCGTCGACGAGGGCGCCGAGCTCGCTGTAGGACAGGAACGGGCGATACAGGTCGAGGCGTTGGCGCCTGCTCGCCGGGTCGACGACGGCGGGCGGGGCGTCACCGCGCCGTTCGGTCCACTGCGCGTCGGTGAGCTCGGCGCCGGGTGCCCAGTGCGTCGCGACGGTGACCGCACCGCCGCCGGTGAGCAGCTCGACCTCGATCCGGGCGAGATCGGGTTCGTGCAGGTTGCGCCAGCCTTCGCGCCAGGCGCTGGTGCGGCCGTCCCAGCGGCGATTGCCGCCGGTCAACGCGAATTCGGCGGCCTCGGCGAAGCTGGATTTCCCGCTGCCGTTGCGGCCGACCACCAGGGTGAGACCGGGTCCGGGATTCAGCCGGAGGGTGGCGGTGGGGCCGATGCCGCGGAAGCCGTGCACGGTGACGGCGCGAAGGAAGACGCCCGTGTCACCGGCATCGGCGGTGTCGGCGGCATCGTCGACCTCGGTGAGCGCCGCGAGCACGCAATCGGCGACCCGGTCCTCCACAGCCGGGTCGGCGGCGAGCTCGCGCGCGACCACCTCGGTGATGCGGTCCGAGCACACTGGCGACACCCCCCTTCACGCCCCGAGCGCAACTGTGCCCGAAACGCTACCCGATCGCCGGGCGTTCGCCCAGGGGATGCGCTGCGCCCCAGCGAATCTGCCCGCGGGAGTGGAATGGCCATCGTGGCGCCGCGACCGGCCCTCGATGTCCACCCCTCGCCCACCCCGGCGGGCAGCTCGATGAGGTGCTCTCACCCGCGCTACGCTGCGTTGAGCGGCCCGGGCGGTCCGGTCGAGCCGAACAGGTCAGAATGCCAGAGTTCACCCCACACAGCAAGAGGTGAGGCGCGAATTTTCCACGGCACCAGGGTTTTCCAGGTCCTTCACCGTGAACGGGCGAAGTTGTCGGTGGGCTCGGGTAGATATTTCCGCGACAGAGAACGGGGGAACCGATGACCGACACATCCGCGCTGTGGACCGAGGACCAGGTCCGTGCGCTCGCACCCGATGCGAGCTCGGTGGCTGCCGCGCGCAAGCTGGCGAGTCGCTGGCGCGACACCGGCGCCGAGGGGAACGCGGTGTGGGGGCTGTGCCAGGGCAGCGGGGCCAAGCCCTACCAGACGATCGTCGATCTCTCCGGCCCCGCGTACAAGTGTTCGTGCCCGAGCCGGAAGTTTCCCTGCAAGCACGCCCTGTCGTTGCTGCTGGCGTGGTCGAGCGGCGCGGTGCCCACGCGGGACGCGCCCGCCGACTTCGCGGCCGAGTGGCTCGCGGGCCGGGCCGCCAAAGCCACCGCAGCGCCGAAGGCCAAGTCGGCGCCGTCGGCCGCGGCTGTCGAGCAGCGGCGCGGTCGGGTGTCGGCGGGGCTGGCCGAGCTGCAGGTGTGGCTCACCGACCAGATTCGCACCGGCCTCGCCCAGACCGACCGCTCCTATGCCGCCTACGAGGCCGTGGCGGCGCGCATGGTCGATGCCCAGGCACCCCGGATCGCGGAGGCACTGCGCAGGCTGCCCACGGCGGTGGCCACCACCGAACACTGGCCCGAGCTGCTGCTGCGCGAATACGCCCGGCTGCATCTGCTCGTCCTCGCCCACCGCACCCTCGACGCGTTGCCGGAACCGTTGCAGGCCGGCATCCGCTCCCACATCGGCTATCCGGTGCAGGCCGAGACCGTGCTCGCCGAACCGGCGGTGCGCGACCGTTGGCAGGTGCTCGGCATGCGGGTGAGCGAGGAGGAACGGCTCTACGCGCGACGCACCTGGTTGCGTGGCCGTGCCGGCGGCCGCTGGGCGCTGCTGATCGAACACTCCTTCGGCACACCGAATTTCACCGGCGAGGTGCCCGCACCGGGCAACGAGGTCGACGCGGAACTGCACTACTACCCCGGCCCTGTACCGCTGCGGGTGCAATGGGGCGCCCGCCACGGTGCGCCCGAACCGTTCACGACCGTCCCGGCCGCCGGTACCACGATCGGCGATGTGCTCGACGCCTACGCCACCGCGCTGAGCGAGGACCCGCTGGTGCGTTCTGTTCCGGCGCTGCTCACCGATGTGGTTCCTGCCATCGATGAGCACGGTTGGCATCTGGTCGATGCCGAGGGCACCGCGCTGCCCCTGCCCACCGGGGTCCGGCCGTGGCGGTTGGCCGCGGTGTCGGGTGGTCATCCGGTGACGGTGACCGGTCAATGGTCGGCCGAGGGTTTCGACCCGGTGTCGGTGTTCAGCGCCGGCGAGGTGCACGACCTGGAAACCGAGTTCCCCACCGGTTCCGCCGCGAGTCCCGAACTGGCCGAACTGGTTTCGATCGCCTTGCTCGGTACCGCTCGCCGTGGACTCGACGGTGTGCATCTCGATCCGGCGGTCGCGGGCGCGGTGCCGCAGCGTGGTGGGGATACCGCGACCAAACTCCTCGAGACTGCCGCCTTGCAGGATCTGTACCTGCGAGGTGGGCGCCTACCCGGTACGGCGCCGAAGCCGGAACCCGCGCTGGATGATCCGCGTCCACTGCTGCCGCGGCGGTCGGCCGATCGGCTCGGCCGCCTGCTCCGGGAGAAGTCGGCGTTCCTTCCCGAATGGTTCGCCGCTGCCGAGCCGTTCGACTTCCGATTGCCCGAGGTGCTGTGTGTGCAGGCCTTGTCGGCGGCCTCGGATCCCGCGCTGCGGGATCCGCTACTGCGGTTGGCCGGGCGACGGGGGCGGTGGCTGGCGGCGCGTAATCCTGCCTGGTCGAAGCTGGTCGACGAGTTTCCCGTCGACCGAGCCTTTTCCGGTGAGAGCGGCGCGTCCCGCCACGAATCGTCGACCGATGATCCAACCGTTGCGGATTCGCCTGTGGTCGACGGCGATTCCGTCGAGGTCGCCGCCTCGGACGATGTGTGGCTGTTCGGCACTCCGGGTGAGCGCAAGGACTGGTTCGCCAACCTTCGCCGGGTCGACCCGGCGCGCGGGCTCGAGGTGCTGACCAGCGCGTGGCCCAAGGAATCGGGGCCGATCAAAGCCGAACTCCTCGGCCTGCTCGGCATCGGTGCGACCGCCGCCGACGAAGACCTCCTGGAACGGGCGCTCGACGACCGGCGCGGCGACGTACGCCGGACTGCCGCCGGTCTGCTCGTCAGGCTTCCCCATTCCGCCTACGGCGCCAGGATGACCGCGCTGCTCACGGCGTGGGTCCGGGTCGGCTCCGACGGTGGGCTCGAGGTGGATGTCCCCGCCGACGTGGGTGCGCAAGCCCGCCGCGACGGCATCACCGACGGCACCGAACAGCCCAAGCTGCGCTGGGACACCTCCGACGCATCGGTGCAGACCCTGCACCAGGTGATCGCCGCGGCACCGCTGTCGGCGTGGACGCGGATCCTTGGCACCAGCCCCGAGACCACCGCCGCGACGGCACTCGCACTCACACTGCCTGTGCGCTATGCCAAGGCGATCGTCGACGGCTGGGTCGACGCCACCCTCGCCGCCCGCGACACCATCTGGGCGCGTGAGCTTTTCGCCGGGGCGACCCCGACCGAACAGGCGGTGCTACGCCGCCGGGAGCTGTTCACGCTGCTCGATCCCGCCGACCGTGTCGAGCACGTGCTCGACCTGGACGCGCACCAGCTCACCGAACTACACGCGATCCTGCCCGGACTCGAACATCCCTGGCCGGACCGGGTCGCCACCCACATACTGCGACTGCTCGGCGAACGCGCCCGCACCACGGCACGTCACCCGCATTCCGGTGCGGGTGTCTACACCGACCGCGCCCTGCTCACCGCGGCAGGCGTGCACCTCCCCGTCGGCCTCGCCGCGCGCGTCACCGCGCTTGCCGAGGCCACCGACGACCCCGCCTGGCATCAGGCCTTCCGCACCCTCGCCACCGATCTCACCGAACGCGCCACCATGCTCGAGGAGCTGTCATGACGACGACCGAATCCGCAACCACCCTGCTGCGCCCGCACGCCGAGCAGGCCTTCGCCGACGAGCTCACCGCGCTGGCGCGCGTCGACGACCGGCCGCGTCCGCCGTCGTGGAAGTTGTCGCCGTGGGCGGTGGTCACCTATGTGCTCGGCGGCACGCTGGCCGACGGCACGGTCATCACCCCCAAGTACGTCGGTCCCCGCAGGCTGATGGAGGTGGCCGTGGCGACGCTGGCCACCGATCGCGCGCTGCTGTTGCTCGGTGTGCCCGGTACCGCGAAAACCTGGGTGTCGGAGCATCTTTCGGCGGCCATCAGTGGCGAGTCGACCCTGCTGGTGCAGGGCACCTCGGGCACGGCGGAGGAAGCCATCCGATACGGCTGGAACTACGCACGGCTGCTCGCCGAGGGACCGAGCGATGCGGCGCTGGTCGCGTCGCCGGTGATGACGGCCATGCGTACCGGCGCGATCGCCCGGATCGAGGAATTGACCCGCATCCCCTCGGATGTGCAGGACGCGCTCATCACCATCCTGTCCGAGAAGACGCTGCCCGTCCCCGAGCTCGGTGCGGAGGTGCAGGCGGCCAAGGGTTTCAATGTGATCGCCACCGCCAACGACCGCGACCGGGGTGTCAACGATCTGTCCTCGGCGCTGCGGCGTCGTTTCAACACCGTCGTGCTTCCGCTGCCCGCCGACGAGGATTCCGAGGTGGCGATCGTCAGCCGCCGGGTCGAGCAGCTCGGTGCGGCACTGGAGTTGCCGACGGTCCCGGCCGCCGCCGAGGAGGTGCGGCGCGTGGTCCGGGTGTTCCGTGAGCTGCGATCGGGCATCACCGCCGACGGGCGAACGAAGCTGAAGTCGCCGTCGGGCACGCTGTCCACCGCCGAGGCGATCTCGGTGATCACCAACGGTCTCGCCCTCTCGGCCCACTTCGGTGACGGTGTGCTTCGCGCCTCCGACATCGCGGGCGCCGTCCTCGGTTCGGTCATCAAGGACCCGGTCGCCGATGCGGTGATCTGGACCGAATACCTCGAGGCCGTTGTCCGTGAACGCCCCGACTGGGCCGATTTCTACCGCGCCTGCCGCGACATCGCCGGCTGACACCCGCGCGACGGGGAGGACGGATCACACAGCACACATGGGGTTTTCGATGAGCGAACAAATAGGCGGTACCCGGCCGGATCACGCACGGGACGAGCCGGCGGCCGGTGAACCCGTGACGCGGGTGTTCGGTATCCGTCATCACGGGCCGGGGTCGGCACGGTCGCTGGCGCAGGCGCTCGAGGAGTTCCGGCCGGACACGATTCTCATCGAGGGGCCCGCCGACGCCGATCCGCTCGTCGGTTTCGTCGCCGCCGACACGATGAGCCCACCGGTCGCCCTGCTGGCCTACGTCCCGGATTCGCCCGCCCGAGCCGCCTTCTGGCCCTTCGCGGTGTTCTCCCCGGAGTGGCAGGCCATGCGCTACGGCGTCGACAACGGTGTCCCGGTCCGCTTCTGTGATCTGCCCGCCACCAATGTCCTCGCCATCGAGGACGACACCCGCGTCGACCGCACCGACCCCCTGGCGGCCCTCGCTTCGGCCGCGGGCTTCGACGACGCCGAACGCTGGTGGGACGCGGTCGTCGAATCCGTCCCCGACACCGCTGCTTTCGACGCCATCACCGAAGCCATGGCGGCCCTGCGCGAAGACGCCCCGACGAGCACGAACCCGGCCGCACCCACGGCGCCGACCCGCTCGGCAGACCAGGATGCACCGGCAGGCACAGACGAATCAACACCTCCGATCGACTGCGCAGCGGGGACCGATTCGGACGATCACGAGACGCCGACAGGCCGAACCGAACCCGCCACGCCGATCAGCTCGGACCAGCCCGCGACCCGCACCGAAGCGGACGACCTGGCGACATCGACCGATCCGCTGACGTCGTCGGAAAGGGAATCGGTGGAGAGTGCGGGGCTCGAGCACCTGCTGCCCGAAGCGGTGGGCGCCGGGCCGCTGGTGGTCGACGAGCACACCTTGCGACGCGAGGCGTACATGCGCCAGACGATGCGGCAGGTGCTCAAGGGCGGGGCTCGTCGGGTGGCGGTGGTGTGCGGGGCATGGCATGCGCCCGCGCTGGTAGGGCCGCTGGGTCCGGCGGCGCCGGACATGCGTCTGCTGAAGGGACTTCCGAAGACGAAAGCCGCTCTGACCTGGGTGCCGTGGACGCACTCCCGGTTGGCATCGGGCTCGGGGTACGGGGCCGGGGTCACCTCACCCGGCTGGTATCACCACCTGTTCACCGAGACCGAGCGGCCGGTGGCGCGGTGGTTGACGAAGGTGGCGGGGGTGCTGCGCGCACACGATCTGCCGGTGTCGAGCGCGCACATCATCGAGTCGGTTCGCCTGGCCGACACGCTCGCCGCGCTGCGCGGCAGACCGCTGGCCGGATTGTCGGAGGTCACCGAGGCCGTGCGGTCGGTGATGTGCGGCGGGGACGAGACCATGCTGCGGCTGGTCGTCGACGAGCTCGTCGTCGGCGAAACGCTCGGTGCGGTGCCGGAGAACACGCCGACCGTCCCGCTGGCCGCCGATCTGCGGGCGCGCATCAAAACCCTTCGGCTCAAGCAGGAAGCCCTCATCCGCACGGTCGACCTCGATCTGCGCAAGGAACGCGACGTCGAACGCTCGCACCTGCTGCACCGGCTGCGGCTGCTCGGCATCGAGTGGGGCACCCCGACCGTCGGTGAGGTGCGCAGCACCGGCACCTTCCGCGAAACCTGGTCGCTGCGTTGGGAACCGGAGTTCGAGGTGCGCATCGTGGAAGCCGCCGTGTGGGGCACCACCCTGCGCACGGCGGCGGAAGCCAAGATCCTCGACACCGCGAGCCGCGACGGTGTGTCGGTCACCGAACTCGCCGACGCGCTCGAGACGGCGCTGCTCGCCGACCTCGGCGGCGCCACCGACGGCCTGATCGCCCGCCTGGAGGCGGCCGCCGCCCTCGACCACGACGTCACCCACCTGCTCGGCGCCCTGCCCGGCCTGACCCGCACCCTGCGCTACGGCGACGTGCGCGGCACCGACACCAAGGCGCTCGAGCACGTGGCCGACGGCCTGCTCGTGCGCATCTGTGCCGGTCTCCCCGGTGCGGTGACCGGCTTGGACACCGACGCCGCCGAGGCGCTGCGCCGTCAGATCGATGCCGCCCACACCGCCGTCAGCACCCGCGACGACGCCCGCTCGACCACCGAGTGGCTGGCCACCCTGCACCGCATCGCCGATCGCGACGACGTGCACGGCGCCATCGGCGGGCGCGCCGTTCGGCTGCTGTGCGACGCCGAACGCATCGACGACGCCGATTCGGCGCGCCGGCTCTCGGCCGCCTTGTCGGTGGGCAACACCCCCGCGGCCAAGGCCGCCTGGATCGACGGGTTCCTCGGCGGCCGAGGACTCCTGCTCGTCCACGACCGAGACCTGTTGCGCCGCATCGACGACTGGCTGCGCGAGCTCCCCGAAGACCAGTTCGTCGCCACCCTGCCCCTGCTGCGCCGCACCTTCGGTTCCTTCGAATCGGGCGAACGCCGCGCCATCGGTCAAGCCCTGCGCGACACCGGCCCCGCACCGGCCACCGCCGCGAACGCCACGGCTGTCGACCCGGCACGCGGACAGCTGGCCCTGCGCGCCGCCGCGACCATTCTCGGCGCCGCCGGATGAGCGCAGTCTTCGTCTTCCCGGCAACAGCCGCCCGTACGACGAGCGGGGTACGCGCGTCGCTTCGGCCACCACTCCACGATCTCCGGACATCGCGTCTCGAGGCGCGATCCCTCACCCCGCCCGACGAACCCGGCTCGATCAACAGGAGCGTCAACCATGACCGGTAACGACGAAACTCATGCGCGCCGTTGGCGTCTCGTGCTCGGCTCGGCCGCCGAGGAACAACTCGGCGGACTGGGGTCGGGGGCGGATCAGGCCATGGATCAGGCACTGAGCGCTCTGTACAACACCGGTGAGGCCGGCACGTCGGCGAAAAGGTCCGGCGGGCTGGGCGGTTCGGCGCCCCGGGTGGCGCGCTGGCTCGGTGACATCCGCACCTACTTTCCCGCCACCGTGGTCGAGGTGATGCAACGCGACGCGGTGCAGCGGCTCAACCTCACCCAGCTACTGCTGGAACCGGAACTGCTGGAATCGGTGGAACCGGACGTGCACCTGGTCGGTACGTTGCTCGGTCTCAATCGGGTGATGCCCGAGACCACCAAGGCGACCGCCCGCATGGTGGTGGAGAAGGTCGTGCGCGAGATCGAGCGACGCATCGCGGCCAAGACAGTGGCGGCCGTGTCGGGCGCGGTCAACCGGGCCGCGCGCACCCACCGCCCGAAACTGCGCGATATCGACTTCGACCGGACCATCCGCAAGAACCTGACGAACTACCTGCCCGAACACCGAACCATCGTGCCCGAGCGACTCGTCGGGTACGGCCGCAAGTCGCAGGCGATCCAGCGCGACGTGGTGCTCGCGATCGACCAATCGGGGTCGATGGCGGCCAGCGTGGTCTACGCCTCGGTGTTCGGCGCGGTGCTGGCCTCGATGCGGTCGCTGAAGACCTCCCTGGTGGTGTTCGACACCGAGGTCGTGGATCTCACCGAGCAACTCAGCGACCCGGTCGACGTGCTGTTCGGCACCCAGCTCGGCGGTGGCACCGACATCAATCGCGCCATCGCCTACTCCCAATCGCTCATCACCCGGCCCACCGACAGCCTGTTCGTGCTCATCTCCGACCTCTACGAGGGCGGGGTGCGCGAGGAGATGCTGCGCCGGTGCAATGCGATGAAGGAGTCGGGCGTGCAGGTGGTGGTGCTGCTCGCGCTCTCCGACGAAGGCGCGCCTGCCTACGATCACGACAACGCGGCGGCGCTCGCGGCGCTCGGCATCCCGGCTTTCGCCTGTACACCGGACAAATTCCCCGACCTGCTCGCCACCGCGCTCGACCGCGGCGACATCACCCGGTGGGCGCACACCCACGCACCGGCGGTGTGACAACGACTCGGCGAAGGCACGCGACCGATTAGGCTGCCAACGATCGGATTCGGTGAACGGGGTGAGCGATGGTGCGGCGCGGGGCGGTTTTCGCCGGTTTCGTCATCGAACGAGAGCTGGGGCGCGGCGGGATGGGCTCGGTGTACGCGGCGAAGGACCGCAGGCTGCCACGCCTCACCGCGCTCAAGCTCATGCATCGGGAGTTGTTCGCCGACACCGAGATCCGGGCCAGGTTCGAGCGTGAAGCCGATGTGATCGCCCAGCTCGATCACCCGAACATCATCACCGTCTACGACCGTGGCGTCGAGGACGAACGGTGCTGGATCGCCATGCAGTTCGTCGACGGAACGGACGCGGCGGCGGTTCCGGCGGCGGAGTTCGGGACCGACCGCATCGCCCAGATCGTCACCCAGACGGCGGGCGCGCTGGACTACGCGCACCGCCAGGGTGTGCTGCACCGTGATGTGAAGCCGGCCAATATCCTGCTCTCACGCACGGCGGGCGTCGGCGCGGGTTTCGACGAACGGGTGGTGCTCACCGATTTCGGGATCGCCAAGCTCCTCGACGACACCGGCGGCCTGACCCGCACCGGCCAGTTCACCGCCACCATCGCCTACGCTTCCCCGGAGCAGCTCAGCAGCGAACCACTCGACGGACGCGGCGACCAATACTCCCTGGCCTGCACCGTTTTCCGGCTACTCACCGGCGCCGGCCCCTACGACGCGCCCAACCCCGCCACCGTCATGCTCGGCCACCTCAACGCCCCACCACCGTCGGCGAGCTCGCGGCGTACCAGCCTCCCCGCCGCTGTCGACGCGGTCCTGGCCAAAGCCCTCGCGAAGAACCCGGCCCACCGCTTCCCCACCTGCACCGCCTTCGCGACCGCGCTCACCGAAGCACTCCGCCGACCCCCGCACACGGGTCAGCAACCGGCAGTGCGGCCGCACACCGGTGACTACCCGCAGACACACCGTCGCAGCGACCCCACCGCCGTCAGCAGGCCCGTGCACCACGCGGCCGCTCGCCCCGCCACCGGAACGGAAACACCCACCGCAAACCCGATCGTGTCCCCGGTGATCCACCCCGGCACCGCCGATGGTTCGCCATCGCGATCGCACGCATCCCCTGCCCAGCAAAAACCGCACTCGGACAGTGGCAACGCGCAGCGCACCGGTACCGCTCGGTCGCAAGGTCCGGCCGAATGGCTGAACGCGGTGCACGGCTGCCTGATCGGTGGCGCGATCGGGGACGCGCTCGGTGCGCCGATCGAGACCATGTCCCTGCGCACGATCCGCGACGAGTACGGCTACCTCGGGGTGACCGACGAGGCCGACCAGCTCCGGATCTCCGAGGAGACGCAGCTGACCGCGTTCACCGTGGAGGCCCTCATCCGGGGTTCGGTGCGTGCGCGGGCCAAGGGCATCGGGGGTGCGACGCTCGGTCTGCTGCAGCAGGGGATGCTCGTGTGGTTGCGCGGGCAGGTGGGTGAACTGCCCGAACAACCGACCGCCCTGCACAGCTCCCTGGCCGGTCATCGCGAGCTGGTCGAACAGCGCGGCGTCGCGAATTCGGTGTACACCTCGCTGCGCGCGGTGGCCGAGCGGCGGGAGCCGACGAACCCGCTGGGCACCCGCGACCGGCCGATCAACAATTCCAAGGGCAGCGGCGCGCTGATGCGGTCGGCTCCGTGCGGATTCGGTTACGCCGCCGACCGTTCCGGTGCCGCCCTCACCGCCATCTTCGAATTGGGCTGCGACACGGCAGCTCTCACCCACGGACACCCCAGTGGCTGGCTGCCCGCAGGCGTGCTGGCGGCACTGGTCTACCAGATGAGCCGGGGAGTCGGCACCAAGGCCGCGCTGGACCGGGCACTGGCCGAACTCGCGACCTACCCGCACCACGAGGAGACCACGGCCGCCCTCGACGCGGCGATCACCCTGGCCACCCGCACCGCACGGCCCGCGCGCGTGCCGAGGCCCGAAGACCTCGAGACCCTGGGCGAGGGCTGGATCGGCCCCGAGGCTCTCGCGATCGCCGTGTACGCGATGCTGGCGGCGGAGACGGTCGGCGGACCCGGGCACGTGATCGTCCGCACCGGGCTGCTGCTGTCGGTGAACCACTCCGGCGACAGCGACGCCACCGGCTCGATCGCGGGCAGTCTGCTCGGCGCGCGCTACGGCCGCGGCGCCCTGCCGCATCGCTGGTCGCGCACGGTCGACGCCCGCCCGGTCCTCGAACGCCTGGCCACCGACTACTGCACCGAATTCGGCCTCACCCCACCACGAGACGAACACGGCCGGCCCACCCGCGACTGGTCCACCACCTACCCGGCCTGACCGCAGGCGATCGCGGACGACACGGCACCGGCGTCGGCTCGGCACGGACGCGGTGGTCGAGCCCCAGCGGCCGCTCGGAGTGCAGACCAGCATGCGTCGCCGACCTGCATGCCACTGAGCCGGTCCCCTGGAGCCGAGCGTGCAGCCACAGCATTCGGGCCTCCGGAAAGTGTCTCCGAAGGCCCGAAAATGCTTGCTGCTCCTACAGATCCGCGATAGCCGCCAGCGGTGGCGTGCGCGCGGCCCGCACACCCGGCCACACCGCCGCCAGCACACCGACCACACCCGAGGCGATCAACATCGCCACCAACTGCGACCACGGGATATCGATCTGATCGATGCCCATATCGCGCAAGGTGCGCAGGAATCCGACGCCGAGGGCAACACCGAGAAGCAGTCCGACGATGGCGCCGAAGATCGCGATCAACATGGATTCCAGGTAGATCGTGCGGCGTATCTGCGAACGCTGGGTGCCGACGGCGCGGAGCATGCCGATCTCCCGGCGACGTTCCACCACCGACAGGGCGAGGGTGTTGATGATGCCGAGCACCGCGATCACCACCGCCAAGGCGAGCAGACCGTAGAGGATGGCGAGCAGCGTATTGATCTGCTGGCCCTGTGCGCCCTTGAACTGTTCGTGGTCCTGCACCTGAACCACGGCGAACGGCTCGGTGGCCTTCTCGAGGTTGGCCCGCATGGCGGTGAGATCGGCGCCCGGCACCGCCTTCACCAGCACGATCACGTTGGTGCGCAACTTCTGCGGCATCAACTGCTCGTAGAGGCGCGGGTCGACGACCATCGAACCGAGCAGGGGCGAGTCGGCGTAGATGCCGCCGACGGTCAACTCGAGCTGGGTGTTGTCGAGGCTGGTGATGGTCACCTTCTCGCCGAGCTCCCAACCACGGTCGGCCGCTTCGGTTTCGCCGACCAGCATGCCCTTCTCCGCGATGGTGCTCGAGCCTTCCCGCATCTCGATGTCCATCACCGGGTCGATCGGCCCGTCGAGCGTGGTCGCCCCGGCCCGTTCGTCACCGAGCCGGAACCCGACCGCCCGGATGCCGGTGACATCACTGACCTGCGGAACCTGCTGGCGCACCGCGTCGACCGCGCCGATCGCCGCACCGATCATCGGCGGACCGGCCAGCACGTATTCGGCCTTCACACCCTTGTCGATCAGCACGTCCACGCTGGTCTTCGCCGACGCGCCGAGGATGCCGATGGCCGAGACCAGCATCAGACCCAGCGTCAGGGCGAAGGCGGTGGCGGCGGTGCGGCGCGGGTTGCGCACCGCGTTGTTGCGCGCCATCCGGCCCATCGGCCCGAACGGCCGGGTCAGCACACCGAGCACCACCACCACGGGCCGCGACAGCGCGGGCGCGGCGAGCAGTACGGCCAGGATCAAGCCGAGCGCACCGACTCCGACGGTGATCGCCGCGCTCTTGCCCGTGCCCTGCGCACCGAGATACACCAGCACACCGCCCGCCACGGCGAGCACCGCACCGATGACGGTACGCACCCGCAACGACTCACCGGCGCTGGCGAATTCGGACCGCATGGCCTCCACCGGCGGCACCTTCGCGGCGCGGCGGGCGGGTGCGTAGGCACTGGCCACCGTCACCAGCAACCCGACGAGCAGGGCGACGATCGCGGTGCGCGGCAACACCGTCAGCGAACCGGTCGGCAGACCGAGATCGAAGGCATTGAGCAACGCCGACAACCCGAACGCCAGCGCGATACCCGCCGCCAAGCCGATCGCACTGCCGATCAGCCCGATCACGACGGCCTCGGCGACCACGGACCGGCCAACCTGCTGACGGCTGGCCCCGATCGCGCGCAGCAACGCGAGTTCACGCAACCGCTGCGCGACGATCATCGAGAAGGTGTTGTAGATGATGAACGTGCCGACGATCAGCGCGATCGCACCGAACGCCAGCAGGAAGTAGTTGATGAAGGTGAGCGCCTCGGAGATCTCCTTCTTCATGTCCTCGCGGACCTCGTCGGAGTTCTGCACCTTCAGGTTCGGCAGGCCGACGGCGAGCCGATTGCGCAGGTCGTCGGCCGAAACACCCGGTGCGGCACGAATATCGGCGTAGGCCACGTAGTTGCCGTCGGTGAACAGCTTGCGGCCCTGCGGTTCGGTGAACATCACCGCGACCACCCCGCCGCCCTCGGCGCCCGGCATCTCGTAGATGCCGGTGAGCGTCACCTCGAACGGGTCGCCCTTGGACGGGACGAGCACCTTGGTCTTGTCGCCGACCTTCAGCCCGGCCTTCTCGGCACCGCCGGTGTTGAGCGCGATCTCGCCGGTCTGCGACGGCGGCGCGCCCGCGACGAACTTCTCCGGTTCCTCGACGGCCTGGTCCGGCGGCAGGTACGACAGGCCGAAACTCGGTGCGCCACCGGTCTGGACGGCCTTCTTGCCGTCGGGTTGCAGCAGCACGACCGGGCCGTTCACCGCCGGGGCGACGCGTTCGACACCGTCGGCCTTGGCCAGCGCGGCGACGATATTGTTCGGCACGCCGAGCGACTGCTGGTCCTTCGGGCCCACGCGCACATCGACGCCCTGGGCCTGGCCTGCGAAAATTCCGTCGAAGGTGCGCTGCAGGGTGTCGGTGAACACGAACGACCCGGAGATGAACGCGGTGCCCAGCACCACCGACAGCACCGTCAAGGCCAACCGCACCTTGTGCGCGGCAAGATTACGCAAGGCAACCTTGCGCATGGGGCTACTCATTTGGTCTCCAGCGCCTTCATCCGGTCGAGGATCGAGTCCTGCGTCGGATCGCGCAGCTCGTCGACGATGCGGCCGTCGGCGAGGAACACCACCCGGTCGGCGTAGGCCGCCGCGCGCGGGTCGTGGGTGACGATCACGACGGTCTGGCCGAACTCGTCGACCGAGGCACGCAGGATCGAGAGCACCTCACCGGAGGAGTGCGAGTCGAGGTTGCCGGTCGGTTCGTCACCGAAGATGATCTCCGGTTTGCCGACCAGGGCGCGGGCACACGCCACGCGCTGCTGCTGACCGCCGGACAGTTCGCTCGGCCGATGGGTGAGCCGGTCGGCGAGCCCGAGCCGCTTCACCACCGTGTCGAGCCAGTCCTGGTCGGCCTTGCGGCCCGCGATGTCGAGCGGGAGGGTGATGTTCTCCAGCGCGGTGAGCGTAGGAACCAGGTTGAACGCCTGGAAGACGAATCCGATGCGGTCGCGGCGCAGCGCGGTCATCTGTTTGTCGGACAGACCGGTGAGCGCGGTGTCACCGATGCGGACCTCGCCCTCGCTGGCGCTGTCGAGGCCGGCCAGGCAGTGCATGAGGGTCGATTTGCCCGAACCGGACGGTCCCATGATGGCCGTGAACTCGCCGCGCGCGAAGTCGGCCGACACCCCGTCGAGGGCCTTGACCTGGGTATCTCCCGAGCCGTACAGCTTCACCAGGTCCTGTGCTGCAGCGGCGATCTCGGTAGCGGCCGCCGACTCGACGGCCTCGGTCCCCATGGGGTGTGAAGTCATGGTGTCCAGTCTGGCGGCCGACCGTCACCGGCGCCATCCGGGATCCCCCCGATACCTACCGGATGACCCACTCGAAGGCGTCGGCTTTCGACCGTGCGCCCTCGGCGGTGCGCGAGCGGTTGGGTTCGCCCAGTTCGCCGAGCAACTCCTCGGTCAGTCCGACCAGCCGCGCCAGCTTCTCGGGGCCGAACCAGGACGGGCGGGTGGCGAACAGGATGTCCTCGGTGGCGGTGTTGCCGCTGGCACCCGGTGCGAACGGGCACCCGCCGAGGCCTCCGAGGGCACCGTCGACCATCCCCGCGCCCGCCTCGATCGCGGCGAGGGTGTTGGCCACGCCCATGCCCCAGGTGTCGTGCCCGTGGAAGACGATGCGGCGCGGCGGGGTGGTGTCGCGCACGGCTGCGACCAGCGCGCTCACCTGGCCGGGCGCGGCCTGGCCGAGGGTGTCGGCGAGGACGATGTCGGTGGCGCCTTCGGTGCGTGGGTCGCGGGCGATGGCCAGCACCCGTTCGGGATCGACCGGTCCGTCGAACGGGCAGGTGAAGCTGGTCGCCAGGCACAGCTGGATCGAGCCGTTCGCCTCCTGCGCCAGCCGGATGGCGTCGGGCATGGCGGCCACCGAGGTCTCGGTGTCGCGCCCGATATTGGCCTTGTTGTGGGCGTCCGACACCGAGAAGCAGTACTGGAAGTTGCGTGCCCCCGCCTCGGCGGCCTTCTGCACATGCCGTGGCGTGGCCACCCACACCCAGCATTTCGCCAGCTCGTCGGGGGTGAGGGCGGCGATCAGCTCGAGCGAGTTGGCCATCGGCGCGACCAGATCGGGGCGGGCCATCGAACCGATCTCGAGCGCGGTCACACCGGCGGCCAGCAACCGGCGCACCACGTCGATCTTGTACTCCACCGGCAGCACCTTGCCGGTGAGCTGCAACCCGTCACGCAGGGTGACGTCGCGCAGCAGCGCGGTCATCGCCGGTGCTCCGGTTCCTGCGTCGGCACGCACATCACCCCGCCGCACGGTTTGTCACCGACACTTGCCGGAGTCGGGTGCACCGTCGGACGCACATGGCCCGGGCCGCGCGGTTCCCACTTGCTGCGCACCGGCGGGCGGCGCCGACCGTGTACTCGTCTGGTCACGATGCCTCCAGCGCGTCGATCTGATCGTCGGTCATCCCCAGCAGCCCACCGAGCACCTCCCTGGTGTGCTCGCCGAGGTCGGGGCCGACATTGCGGATCGGCAGCGACTCACCCCCGATCACGGGGACGATGCCGGTGAAACCCACCTGTTTGGGTTCGGGCTCGCCCACCTCGACCGGGAACGACTGGATCATGTTTCTTGCTCGGTACTGCTCGTCGGCCACGATATCGGCCGCGGTGTAGATGGGACCGCACGGTATGGCCGCGGCGTCGAGCAATTTCAGCGCCTCGTCCCTGGTGTGGCGCACCGTCCATTCGGCGATGGCCGCGTCGAGGCGCTCGCGATTGCGCCAGCGGCCCGCGTTGTCGGCCAGTTCCGGGTCGGCGGCCAGGTCGGGACGGTCGATGACCTGCATGTATCGCTGGAAGATGGCGTCGCCGTTGCCACCGATGATGATGCTGAAGCCGTCGCTGGTCGGGTAGGCGTTGCTCGGGGCGATGCCTTCCATGCGGCCGCCGACCCGTTCCCGGTTGATGCCGTAGGCCAGATGGTCGGGCACCAGCGACTCCATCACCGACAGGATCGACTCGTTGAGCGCCACGTCGATGATGCGTTCGGCCTGGGGCACCCGGCCGATGCGTTCGCGCTGGAACAGGGCCATGACGGTGCCGAACGCGGCGTAGATGCCCGCGATGGAGTCACCGATGGACACCCCGACGCGCACCGGCGGCCGATCGGGATCGCCGACGAGTTCACGCAGCCCACCCACGGCCTCGGCCACGGCGGCGAAACCCGGCCGCGATGCCATCGGACCGGTCTGCCCGTAGGCCGAGATCCGGGTGATGACCAGGTTCGGATTCACCTGCTCGAGCACGTCGGGCCCGAGTCCCCACTTCTCCAGCATTCCGGGCCGGAAGTTCTCGAGCAGCACATCGCAGTGCGCGAGCAGGTCGAGCACGACGTCGCGGCCCGCCTGGGTGCGCAGGTCGAGCACGATCGACTTCTTGTTGCGGTTCACCGTGCGATACAGCATGGAGGTGTCGCCGCCGTAGAGCCGCCAATTCCGCAGTTCGTCGCCGGTGCCGGGCCGTTCGACCTTGATGACCTCGGCACCGAAATCACCGAGGATACGACCGGCGGTGGGAGCGGCCACGTAGTTGCCGAGTTCCAGGACCCGAACACCGTCCAACGGCCGAATACACTTATCCGCCACCCCGCCGACTCTAGCGTGTCGCCCGGCCGTCGGGCTCAGCTGGCCAGCAGCTCGACTTCCTCGATGATCGAGTAGTGCTCGGCGTTGCCCTGCAGTGGCTTGCTGGGCTGTCCGTCGACACCGACCGGAATGTCGCCGGCCAGGGTTATCCGGGTGAGGCGGCGCGGCTGGTCGTCGTAGTCGTCGATCGCGTAGTGCTGGGTGGCGCGGTTGTCCCAGATGGCGACGTCGCCGTCGGCCCAGTTCCAGCGGGTGGTGTTCTCGAGCCGGGTCACCCGATCCTGGAACAAGCGGAACAATGCCTGGGATTCGCTGGTCGACAAACCGACGAAGTTCTTCACGAAATGCCCGAGCAGTAGGGCACGCTCCCCGGTTTCCGGGTGCACGCGCACCACCGGATGCTCGGTCTCGAAGTACGTCGACTGGAACTCGGCCCGGTACTGCTCGGACTTCGGCCGGAGCGGCTCCACATTCTTCGCCGCGTAGTCGTACACATTGGTGTGCACCGCGCGCAGGTTGTCGGCGAGCAGCTTCAGCGGCTCGGGCAGCGAGTTGTAGGCGGCCACCGTCGACGCCCAGGTCGTCGAACCGCCGTAGGTGGGCAGGTACTCCGCCCGCAGGATCGACGCCTTCGGGATCCGGTCGACGAACGTCACGTCGGTATGCCACGAATTGGCGCGCCCGTTCTCGGAGTCGATGGCCAGGCTCTTCACACCCTGCGACTTCACCGTGGGATGCGGGGTGGTCGGGCTGCCGAGCAGCTGTGCGAACTCGTGCTGACCGTCTTCGGTGAGGTGGTCCTGACCACGGAAGAAGATCACCTTGTGCTCGTTGAGTGCGCGCCGGATCGTGGCGACGGTCGCCGCGTCCAGCGCACCGCCGAGGCGCACACCGTCGACCTGGGCGCCGATGTGGGCGCCGAGCTTGGTCACGGTCAGGGTGGCCTGGTCGACCGTCATGGGGGATCACCTCTGTCTGTTGTGGATTCGGGGTAGGCGTCAAGCACACCGCGAACGCACTCGAACAGACAGGTTTTCTCTCCGGCTGATCCGAAACGTCCTCAGCCCAGGGTTTCCCGCAGGTAGGCCAGGTCGTCGGCGACACCGTCGACGGGGGTTTCGAGGATGACGGGGGCGCCCGCGGTGCGGCAGACCTCGGCCAGCAGCTGCGGGTCGATGGTGCCGTCGGCGAAGTTGGCGTGCCGGTCGGCGCCGGAGTCGAACTCGTCACGCGAGGAGTTCAGGTGCACCAGGTCGATCCGGCCGGTGATGGCCTTGATCCGCTCGACCACGCCGACGAGTTCCTCACCACCGGCCCAGGCGTGACAGGTGTCGAGACAGAATCCGGCACCGTAGTCGCCGACGGCGTCCCACAGCCGGGCGATCGAGTCGAAGTGCCGTGCCATCGCGTGGTTGCCGCCCGCGGTGTTCTCGATCAGGATCGGCACGGCGAAACCGCCCTTGTCCTGTTGGCGTTCGAACAGCTTGCGCCAGTTGTCGATTCCGGTGTCGATCTCGGCGTCGGAGCGCACGTGCCCGCCGTGCACGACCAGGCCGAACGCGCCGAGTTCGGCGGCTGCCTTCGCCTGCTGGGCGACCGCGTTGCGCGAGGGCATCCGCAGCCGGTTGTTCAGGCTGGCCACATTGATCTGATAGGACGAGTGCACGACCACGTCGATCGGGCTGGCCAGGATCTCGGCCGCCTTCGGGTGCGGTTGCGGTTTGTCCCAGCTCTGCGGATCGACTACGAACATCTGGATGACCTCGGCGCCGAGCTTCTCGCCGAATCCGATCGGATCGCCTTCGTCGCGAACGTGTGCTCCAATGCGCATAGCTGACACCCTAATCCGCGGCACCGACAAGGTCGGAAGATGTTGCGTGTGGGAGGCGGCAGGAGATACATCGGTAGAATTTCGACGGGTGCTCTGCCCTGGAGGGGGTGACTTCGCGTGTTGGTCAAAGGCGACGTGTTCGCCGGCTACACGATCCGGCGTGTGCTCGGCCACGGTGGCATGGGCGTGGTGTATCTGGCCCGGCATCCGCGTTTGCCACGCCTCACCGCGTTGAAGCTGCTCAGCCGCGATCTGTCGTCCGACGAGGAGATCCGCCGCCGGTTCGAACGCGAGGCCGACCTGGTCGCCCAGCTCGAACACCCCAATATCGTCAACGTCTACGACCGCGGCACCGACGACGACCAGCTGTGGATCTCCATGCAGTTCGTCGCGGGTACCGATGTGGCGACCGCCGATGTGAACGTGCTGACCCCCGGGCGCGCCGTCCAGATCGCCGCCGAGACCGCCACCGCGCTCGACTTCGCGCACGCGAGCGGGGTCCTGCACCGCGACGTGAAACCGGCGAACATCCTGCTCGCCAAACCGCCCATCGGCCGACCGGAGCGAGTGGTTCTCACCGACTTCGGCATCGCGGCGGTGCGCGACAGCGAGACCACCCTGTCCTCGGCGGGCTCCATCACCGCCACCCTCGCCTACGCCGCGCCCGAACATCTGGCCGGTGGCCCGATGGACCATCGCGCCGACCAGTACTCGCTGGCCTGCACCCTGTTCTGGATGCTCACCGGCTCGGTGCCGTTCCCCGGGCCGAGCCCGGCGGCGGTGATCCAGGCGCACATGAGCACCCCGGTCCCGCCGCTGCGCAGCCTGCGCCCCGACCTGCCGTCGACGCTGGACGCGGTGCTGGCCAGGGCGACCGCCAAGCACCCGGCGGCCCGGTACGCCAGTTGCACCGAGTTCGCCGAGGCGGCCAGGGCGGCGCTGTTCGCCGTGCCGGGACCGTGGCATCACCAGCCGCAGTACACCGCGAGCGGGGTGGTGCTGCGCGCCAGGGAAACCCCGCGGCCCTATCCGACGCCGCGACCGCCGACGCCCGCGCAGCCGTATCCGCACGTCGCACAGCCGCATACCCAGCGCCCGTCGACGGGTGGGAATCCGATCCCGCCGCGGCGACCGGCCACCCGGCCGGGAACCATCGACTTCCCCGGTGGCCGTAACCATCCCGGTTACATCGTGCCGCCGCAGCACCGGCGCCCACCGTGATCGTGTGCCCGCTGTTCGCGGGCCCCGTCGGTGTGGTCACCGACTGCTATGGTTTCGATGATTTTCGGTACGCGCGTGCGCTGGTGGGTCCCGGCGCACGGCGGGAAGTGGAGCAGACATGCTGGCCAACGGAGATGTCTTCGCCGGTTATGTCATCGAACGGCAGCTCGGCCGCGGTGGCATGGGTTCGGTCTATCTCGCCAAGCACCCGCGCCTACCGAGGCTCACCGCGCTGAAGCTGCTCAACCGCGAGATGTTCTTCGACCAGGAAGTGCGTGCGCGTTTCGAACGTGAGGCCGACCTGGTCGCGCGCCTGGATCACCCGAACATCGTCACCGTGTACGACCGGGGCCTCGACGACGAGCAGCTCTGGATCTCCATGCAGTACATCGACGGTATCGATGCCGCCTCGGTGGAACCGCAGTCGCTGCCCCCGGCGCGCGCACTGCAGATCGTGAAGGAGACCGCCGACGCGCTGGACTACGCGCACGGCATGGGTGTGCTGCACCGCGACGTGAAACCCGCGAACATCCTGCTCGCCCGCTCGGGCGCGGGCCGTGGCGAACGCGTGTACCTCACCGACTTCGGCATCGCCCGCCTGCGTGACGACACCGGTCATCTCACCCAGACCGGCACCTTCACCGCCACCCTCGCCTACGCCTCCCCCGAGCAGCTCACCGGCGCCGCCCTCGATCACCGTTCCGACCAGTATTCGCTGGCCTGCACGCTGTTCTGGCTGTTCACCGGGTCCGGCCCGTTCGCGGCGACCAACCCGGCCGCGGTGATCCAGGGTCATCTACAGCAACCGCCGCCGCCGCTGAGCAGTGTGCGTCCGGGGCTGCCGCCCGCGCTCGACGGCGTGCTGGCCAAGGCGATGTCCAAGCGCCCCGACGACCGGTTCGCGTCGTGTTCGGATTTCGCCGCCGCCGCGATCGCCGCGCTGAACAATCCGAGCTCACCCGCGCTGCCGCTCGCCCGTCCGAGCACGGGACCGGGGATGCCGATCACCGGCGGCCCCCGACCCACCACGGGTGGCGCGATCCCGCACACCGGTTCGCCGTATCCCCTTGCGGCACAGGGCCCGATGACGGGCGCCGGGATGACCGGCAACGCGATGACGGCCGGTCCGATGGGTACGGCCGCGCACACCCAGGGCCCGATGACCGCGCCGCCGATGCGCAACCAGACACCCGCGCCACACACCGGCGGCGCCTACAGCCAGCAGTCGCACCCGCAGTTCGCGGCGCCGCGTCAGCCCACGGGCGGCAACTACACCCAGTACCCGCAGCGGCCGCCGTCGAAGTCCAACACCGGGCTGATCGTCGGCATCGTGATCGCCGTCGTGCTGGTGCTGGCCCTGCTGATCGGCATCGGTGTCGCGGCGAGCGGCGGCGATTCGAGCACCACGGCGACCACGTCGACGACCTCGACCACCGCGGCCAAGCACGTCACCCCCGACGCCGCCGCGATCAGCGCCGAGTTCAGCCGGATGGTTCCGCCCGATGCCGACAGCGAGACCGGCTACAACGGCGCCACCTGCTGGGAGACCGATCCCAGCTACACCCCGACGGACAACGACGGCGATCCGCAGTTCGGTTCGTGGGCGTGGCAGTGGCGCTGCTACGGCGGCGGTGACGAGCAGGACAACGACCCGTTCTACCGCTTCTACGTGTACAACTCGGCCGCCGACGTGCAGGCGGTGATCGACGGCCTGCCCGCCAACACCAAGTCGACCGACACCAACGGCGGCAAGCAGTACACCAACTACAAGTACTCCGACAACGGCAACAAGATCATCACCGTGTTCACCGGCGACCCGGATCGGGCCCAGTTCCTGATGTTCACCGACAGTTACGGCGAGCCCGAGGACGTGCTGCGCTGGTGGCGTTCGGCCCCGCTGAACTGATGCGGGAAACGACGGGTGTCTTCGCCGGGTACACCATCGAGCGGCTACTCGGCCGTGGTGGCATGGGTTCGGTGTATCTGGCCAGGCATCCGCGCCTGCCCCGGCGCACCGCGATGAAGTTGCTGAACCGGGAGCTGTTCTTCGACAACGAGATCCGGGCCAGGTTCGAACGTGAGGCCGATCTGGTCGCCCAGCTCGAGCACCCGAATATCGTCACCGTGTACGACCGGGGTGTCGAGGACGACCAGCTGTGGATCTCGATGCGCTACATCGACGGTGCCGACGCCGCGTCGCTGCCCGATCCGGTCGACCCGGCGCGGGCGGTGCACATCGTCACCGAAACCGCTGCGGCGCTGGACTTCGCGCACAGCCGTGGCGTGCTGCACCGCGATGTGAAACCGGCCAACATCCTGATCGAATCGGTGCACGGCGCCGAGCGGGTGTATCTCACCGATTTCGGCATCGCCCGCCTGCACGACGACAATGCCGCGAAGCTCACTCAGACCGGAAGCTTCACCGCCACCCTGGCTTTCGCCTCGCCCGAGCAGCTCACCGGTGTCGCGCTCGACGGTCGCGCCGACCAGTATTCGCTGGCCTGCACCCTGTTCCGGCTGCTCACCGGGGCCACCCCCTTCGATGCGCCGAATCCGGTGTCGGTGATCCAGGGTCATCTGCAACAGCCGCCGCCGCGTGCGAGCGCCTTGCGTCCCGATCTGTCACCGGCGATGGACGCGGTGCTCGCGCGCGCGATGGCCAAGCGCCGCGAACACCGGTACGCCACCTGCGCGGAGTTCGCCGCTGCCGCCGCCCGAGCGCTCACCGCTCCCGTCGCCGCCGGCCGAGTGCCCACCGCTCCCGTCGCCGCACCGCGTTTTCCGGTGCACCAGGCGCCCACGCCCGCCGCGTATCGGCCCAGCTATCCCCCACCACAGCAGTGGCAAGCCCCGCCTCAGCAGGTGCCGAGGAAGAAGCCGGAGAAGTCCGTCGCGGAGGCCTATCTCGGCCCGAAGCGGACCTCGCGCTGGCAGGGCTCGGTGATGGGCTGGCTGTCGCTGATCGCGCTCTTCGTCGCCGTCGGCTGGGTGATCGTCGCCGCGCTCAGCGGCTGAGTTCGTAGTTCAGGAAGTCACGCACGGGCCGGAATCCGATTCTCTCGTAGATCTTGTTCGAGGTGGGGTTGTCCAGATCGGTGAACAGGCACACGTCGGCACCTTCGGCCCGGATCGCCGCCGATACCGCCGCGGTGAGCGCACTGGCGTACCCGTTGCCGCGCCATGCGGCCGGGGTGTAGACCGGCCCGATTCGCGCCCAGCCGAACACCCCGGTCTGCCGGGCGACGAAGCTGCGCGGGGCACCGTCGACCTCCCACAGCCACCACCACCCGCGTCCGATCAGCCGCAGCGCCCGTTCTTCGTCGAGGGCACGCACGGCACCGATCTCGCGGTCGAAGTCGGCGAACCATGCCAGGCACAGCTCCACGTCGTTCGCGGTGGCCTGCCGGGCGAGGCCGGGAACCTCGGGTGCGTGCAGGGTTTCGAGCCGGTAGAGCCGCGCGGTGTAGTCCAGGCGGTGCGTGCCGCGGTGTGCCGCCGACCAGTGGGCGAGGAATGCCTCGACTTCGGCGCTGGAACCCTCGACGCTGCGCAGGCTCTCGATGTGCTCGACGAGGGTGTCGACCACGGCCGGGATGCTCGCGGCGGGCAGGTCGCCCAGGTAGGCGCGGCCGTCGTCGGTGCACTGGGCGAGCCCGACGACGTCCTCGTCGCGCACCGCCAGGAATCGGGTGCCCGAGAAGTTGCCGTTGATCTGGTTGACGACGCTGCTCGCGATCACCGTGTTGCGCAGGGCATCACGGCGCAGGAAGGTTTCGGCCTCGGGCAGGAACCGGGCGGCGTCACCGGTGATATCGATTCGCACCACATCGACGGTAGCGCCTACCCGTCGGTGGTGGAATCGGATTATGCAGTGGCTCAGGCGGTTTCGCGCGGCTCCTGATCGGCGCGCAGCTTGAGCAGGATCAGCCCCGCCGTGCAGGCCAGGATCAGGCCCGCCACCGTGATCTCCACGTGCAGCCCGGCGATGCCGAGGCCGGCGCCGACGAGTCCGCCGACGAAGAACAACCAGCCGAGTACCCGGGCCACGACAGCGAACGCGCCGTTGCCCGGCG
Source organism: Nocardia sp. NPDC003979 (assembly GCF_053605015.1). NCBI lineage: Bacteria > Bacillati > Actinomycetota > Actinomycetes > Mycobacteriales > Nocardiaceae > Nocardia > Nocardia sp. NPDC003979. The sequence goes on along the minus strand of NZ_JBSGIJ010000001.1, from coordinate 624,285 downwards.
GGGTTGCGGTGTCGGGGGTCTCGGTGGCCTCGGTGGCCGGATCGGGGTTCGCCTCGGCCGTTTCCAGCCGGGGTGTCGAATAAGCTCCCATCAGACTCTCCTCGATGACGCCGATCTGATTCTTGCGTCGCGCAAACCTCGCGCGTCAGGGGTTTCGGTCCGGGCGTCTCATGCGTAACTTTGCTCACACACGCTACGACCCTCACGCTACGAAAGCCCGCGACACGTCACCACGACACGCGTACGAGACCAATCCGATATCTGAATCATTCATGTTTACAATGAGCCGATTTTCCGGGGCTGCACTACTGTGAGGCGACCCGAAGCCGACGAGGAGTACAAGGCGATGGAAGACAGCAGGGCCAAGCTCGTAGGTCCGGCAATCGCTGTTGGCGCGGTGTCGCTCGGACTGATCGTGATCGGTGCGTGCGGCGTCGGACAGCAGGACGTCTACGTGACGCCGCCACCGCTGCAGGCCGGACTGGCCGCGGCACCGAGCCAGGTCGCCGACGACCCGACCTCCACCACGGTCCGCGTCTCGATCCCGCCGTCACCGACCTGGCGTATCGCCCCGTACATGTCGCCGCGCAAGCCCTTCAGCCTCAGCTCCACCGAGACCTCCCCTTCGGAAACCCCCGCACCGGACGATCCGACGAGCGAGAGCCACCCCACCGAGGCGACAACCGAATCCCGTCCGCCGGAAACGACCACCGAGTCCCCCGAGACCACCACCGAGGACTCGACACCGACCACCACCCGCCCGCCGCGCACCACAGCCCCCACCCGCACGGTGAGCCCGCCACGCACCCGCCCCACCTACGAGGGCGAGTTCGAAGACTCCGACTTCCCCACCACCAACGCCCACGACAACACCACCCGCGCCCCTTCCCCCACGTCGTCCGCACCAACAACCACCCAGGCCGACGGCTGACCACGAACCGCAATCGCCGCACTCGCGACTGAACACGACAACTTCCACATGCATTTTCGGCGCCGCCGCTAGGCCGGCACGATGTGAATCCACCGACTCTCGCTCACCGACCGAAGTTCCCCCGGCCGTCTGCCGGGAACCCGGACGGGTAGATACGGACCGCGTAGCCGGTACACGCGACAAGGCTATCCACTCCTGTAGAGGTCAGCGCGAAGCACCGCACTCGAGACCACCTGCTGTCATCGATGTCTGCAATTCGTCGCAGCTCGGCAGATTGCGAGGTATCGGCGTTGGAGAGAGTGAGCGAAGTGAAGACCGTCTTCAACTGCATGGCGATGACTGCGTGGAACCTGATGGATACGAATACCGGAGTTGCACCTTTGTCGAAGCTTCGCAATTCCAGTTCCGATAACGATAGTTTGTAGCGCCAAGGCCTGAATTTGAAGTCGAAACGAATGGGAAGTTCTTCCCGCGACAACAGATAGTCGCGATCAACCATAAGGGGTCCTCGGTTTGTTCAGCGGGGGCTTCGACTAGAGCTGCCGAGGCCGTAGCTAGGCGAAGGATTCTGCGGCTGCGATGCCACCACTGGCAGAGTAGCTCCCACCTCGCTATGCTGCTGATTGATCGCCCGCGGGGGGCGCGATCGCCAGAAGCATTGGGGGAGGCGGGATTTCATGATCGATCGACTCGTTCTACGCCGGATTCGGCCACCCGTCCGCTCTATGCGAGTCGTGCACGGTGGACAACGCGCCGGCAGCGTTCCCACAACCGTCTTCGATGGCGAGCCCCGGATGTCAGGCGACGAAGCGGGGCGGTCGTGGCGAATGAACTGAAAGTCTCACCGGAAGTGCTGATTCAAGCGGCGCAGGGGATCACCGGGATCATCAGCGAGCTGTCGGAGATCGGGGTCAAGGAGACCGCGTCCTCGGGGCGCGGCTTCGCGCTGCTCACCATGTCCGGCTTAGAGGCCGGGAAAGCCGTGGTGCAGAGGGGGTTCGAGGAGTTCACCGAGCGTTGGTCATGGGGCGTGCGGTATCTGGTGCAGTCCGGCAACTCGATCGCCGAAGCGGTGGGATTGGCGGCGGGCCGGTATTACATGATGGAGCAGCAGGGCTCCGACACGTTCAAGCAGATGTATACCCACCTGCTCGGCAATCCCCACCTGTCCAGCGCGGAGATCAAGGAGCGGACGTGGGGCGAAACCCTTGCGGACAATCCGATCAATATGGCGCTCAACGCCGACTACAGCTCCAAGTCCTTCGAAGACGCGGCCGCGCACGCTGACAAGAACTGGCAGGTGGTGCAGGCCGTCGGCCCGCAAGCCATGGCCAATCTCTCGACGCTCGACCCGTACTCCTACGCCGCCCCCGGCGACAATGGCCTACCCGAAGCAGGCTGGAACACCGGGGCCGCCGAGCAAGCGGGCGCGATTCTGGATCCCTCGGGCTGATCGGTGGGGGTGTTCGACAGCTTCGGCGACTTGTTCGGCCGGGGGGTGGAAAGTGCTGTCGAGAAAGCCGGGGCACTCGCCGACGACGTCCTCGACGTCGCCTCGACCGGTGCGCAGAAGCTCGGCATGGACAGTCTGGCGGAGTCACTCGACGATCTCGGAGACCAACTCGTCTCGGCCGCCGGTGGTGAAGTCGAAGAGCGCGCGCTCGGGGAGACGAAGGATCCGAAGGAACTGATCCGCGGCGAACCGACAGTCATCACCGATGCCGCGACCACGCTGCGTGAGATGGCGATCCAGATCGCCAAAACCGGCGACGCACTGAAAACGATCGACGCCGCGGACTGGACCGGGGCGGGCGCGGACGCGTTCAATGCCGTCTACGACCAGCAGCCGAAGTTGTGGTGGGATGCCGCTGAATCGTTCACCGTGACCGCCGGTGTCCTCGACAGCTGGTCCGCAGCGGTCACCGCCGCGCAAGCCCGTGCCGCGGATGCGATCGCCGAATGGGAACGGGCCCTGACCGAGGAACGCACCAAGAAGGACTGGTGGAACTCGCTCACCGGCGATCAGCAAAAACAGGTCGGCCCGCTGCCCGATACCTGGACCGCGCTGCGAGACAACGCACGCCAGATCCTCAATTTCGCTCGAACCCAACGCGATAACGCCGCAAGCGAGGCGAGCGCCAAGATCGCCGAAGCCACCGGCAAGGCGCCGACCACGCCGCCGTTCACGTCGCGAATGGCGGCGAACCTGTCGGATCTGGCCGATATCGGTGAGCACGCCAAGTTGAGCTTCGAGTCCGGCGTACTGACCGGCCTGACGGGGCTCGTGCAATTCGTCCGGCAGGTGAATCCAGGAGATGCCTACAACATCACCCATCCCGCCGACTACCTGTCGAAGATGTCGGATCTGGGGACCGGGTTGGTGGTCGCGGCCGCAGACCCCGGTGCAGCTGTCGATGCGATCCTTTCGGAAGCGCGCGCGAACCCGTTCGAGTTCGCAGGCTCTATCACGAGCGATCTTCTGGTCACGGTTGCCACCGGCGGCGGAGGCGCGGCGAAGCCGGTGTTGTCGGCGATCGACAAGCTCAGCGACGTCGGTCGCCGCCTGCCCGGGGGTGATCGAGACAGCCCCGACGGGGCTACACCGGAGCAGTCCGGCAGTACCGAAACCGCGGATCGCGACGGCGAGAACTCTTCGCACGCCCCAGCGCCCCGGGCCGGGCCGGACGGGTCCAACGCCGGTCCGCAATCGGGCGTCGACGCCGGGGCTCGGCCCGACGCTGGGCCGGAATCGCCGGTACAGCGACCCGATACTCGCCAGGAAGCGCCGGAGGAAAACGCTCCCGGCACTCCGCTACACAACACCCCGGAACCGCGTGCGGCTCCGCCGACCACACGCCCTGACACCGAAACCCCGCCGCCACGACCAGATTCCGACAACCCGACCCCCGCTCGAACCGACGCCGACGATCGGCCGAGCACTCCGGTCCATACCGACGGCCCGGAACCCGATCCCGACGACAACGCCAAAACTGTCGAGGCACCCCGCCAACCCGGCACCGATCCCAACCCCACCCGCCCAGCCCAGGATTCCAATTCTCCGGTCGGCAACCCAGGCAACGACCCGCCGACCACCCAAAACCCGACACAGACCACTGCCGATGCACCCCGGGCAGAGCCGCCGACCCGAGTCGGCGAGCCGGATCCGGGCACTACCCGGCCCGCCCCTGGATCGGTCGATTCCACCCCCGCCTCGGACTCGACTCGACAACCGCCCGCCCGGACCGACGCGGACGGCGACACCGGGTCGACATCGACTCCGCACCAACCCGGTCCCGAGTCCGACTCGACTCGGCAGCCACCTGCCCGGGCCGACACAGGCGGTGACGCGGGCTCGGCATCGAATCACGACCGATCCGATCCGGCTACCCCGGCCCGCTCGGATGCAACGGGCCCCCAACGGGATTCGTTCACTCCAGTGGCGACCCTGTCTCCGACGCCGAATACCCGCGCGCCGGAATCAACCGCGACCACCCGGACACCGGACCCGCGCCCCGCCGCCACACCTGACAACCGCCAGGCCGGCGATACCGAAACCGACCGGAACCAGCAGAAGCCGGACGAGCACGCCAATGCACCGGACCAAGACAGAGCCACGCCCAGCCCTTCACCACGCGCAACGCCGGATTCGAACGCACCTCAGTGGCACGGTGATTCACGATCGGCGCCCGACCACGACTCCGGTACGAGCCATCGACCCGACGACGACACCCCCGCCACGCCGTCTCCCGCGCGCGGCGATGGTGATTCCTCCTCCGATCCGGATTCCGGAGAGCGCGGAACCGATAACTCGAACGGCGACCACGACAAGAGCGACAAAGAAGTCGACAAGTCCGAAGCTGACGAGTCGGACTCTTCCGAACATGTCGACGATCCCGAGAAGATCCGCGAATCCACCACAGAGAATCCGGTCGAGCACAACCGAACCGACGACGACATCGAAGAATGCAACGACCCCGTCGACGCGGCCACCGGTGAATTCCTCCTCCCCGAACTCGATCTGAACCTGCCCGGTGTCCTGCCGCTGATCCTGAAGCGTCGGCACCGCTCGAACTACCGCTTCGGCCGCTGGTTCGGCCCGTCCTGGTCGGCGACCCTCGACATGCGAGTCATCGTCGACGACCATGGCGTCATCTTCGTCGGAGAGGACGGCGTAACGCTCCTCTATCCCCACGCCGAACCCGATGCACCGGTGTCGCCGCTCTCCGGTGCGTCGCGCTGGACGTTGACCCGGACCGACGTCGGCGGGTACCGGGTCTGGGATCCCGAACGCGAACTGATCTGGCATTTCGCCCCCGAACCCGTCCGGGCCGGCCTGGATGTCGCCCTCGGCAACTATGCGATCTCGGCCATCACCGACCGCCACCACAACCGCATTCGGTTCCACTACGACAGCGACGGTGCGCCGACCGAGATCACCCACACCGGCGGCTACCGCGTGGCCGTCAGCACCGCCGGTGGCCGCGTCACCGGACTCGACATCCTCGGTCCGTCCGGCGGCCACCTTGCCACGATCCGCGAATTCGGTTACACCGCAAGCCAGTTGGTCGCCGTCACCAATGGTGTAGGTGCGACCACCCGGTACACCTATGATCACGCCGACCGTATGACGTCGTGGACCGACTCCAACGACAACTACATGGTCACTACCTACGACGAGGCCGGCCGAGTCACTCGTCAGCGCGGCATCGCGGGAGTCCTCGACGCCGAATTCGACTACTCCTCATTCCCCGACGGAACCGGTCGAGTCACCACGCACACCAATTCCCTCGGCGCACCGACAACCTACGGCTTCGACACCGACCTGCGCACGCGCGACGTCCGCGATCCCAACGGCGCCCGCACCCACACCGACTACAACACCGACCGCAACCCGCTGACAGTCACCGCCCCCGACGGCGCGGTCACCCGCTACACCTACACCGACGACGGCGACGTCGCGTCCGTCACCCGGCCCGACGGCAACACCATCCGTCTGGAATATCTGTTCCGCAACCGCCCGACCCGCATCACCGACGTCGACGGCACCGAACTCCGCCGCGAATACGACACCAACGGCAATCTCACCGCCGTCGTCGCCCCCACCGGCGCCCGCACCACCTTCACCCACCACCCCTGCGGCGCCGTCGCGTCCATCACCGAACCGAACGGTGCGACCACGACGATCGACGTGGACTCGGCGGGTCTACCGATCCGGATCACCGACGCGCTGGAATCGGTGATTACCATCGAACGCGATGGGCTCGGCCGCCCGCACCGGATCACGGATGCACTCGGCGCGACCACCACCCACCGGTTCTCGCCCACCGGTCAACTACTCGAACGCGCCCTCCCGGACGGTCACCGCGAAACCTGGACCTACGACGGCGAGGACAACCTCCTCACCCACACCGACCCTGCCGGTGGGGTCACCCGATTCAGCTACACCGCCTTCGACCTCCTCGCGGCCCGCACGGATCCGGCAGGCGCGACCACCACCTACACCTGGGACACCGAACGCCGCCTCACCTCCGTCACGAATCCCAACGGTGAAACCTGGCGCTACGTCTACGATCCCGCGGGTCACCTGATCGCCCAAACCGACTACACGGGCGCGACCACCCACTACGGCCACGACCCAGCCGGGCGCACCGCCACGGTCACGCCCGCCACCGGCATCACGCGACACCACGCCTACGACATCCTCGGCCGCCTGACCGCGATCACCACCGACTCCCGCGACTGGATCCACTACACCCACGACGTGTCGGGTCGTCTACTCGCCGCGACCAACGGCACCGGCGAAACCCTCTCTCACACACTTCAGTTCACCTACACCGAGTCCGGCCTGCTCGCCTCACAGCAAGTGGACGACCAACCGCCGATGCGGTTCGACCACGACGACTTCGGCCGCCGCACCCGCCGCACGACCCCCAGCGGCGCCCAAACCCACTGGTCCTTCGACTACGCAGGCCGCCCCGGCGGGATGACCGCCGACGGCCACAACATCGACTTCACCTACGACCTCACCGGCCGCCTCACCCGTTGGCAACTCGACGAACTCGCCATCGACACCACCTACAACCCGATCGGCCTCCCCACCAGCCGAACCGTCACCGCCCACCCACACCGCCTGTTCAACATCGGCCTCGATTCCACCCCCCGTACCCCACCGAGCACCCTCCGCGCCGACGAGTACGCCTGGCGCCCAGACGGGTACGTCACCAACCACACCACCCACCACCACGACAGCGCATCGATCAGCCGCAACTACGAACTCGACCCGATCGGGCGGGTGACCACCCTCACCCGCAACAACCAGGTCACCGAGCGCTACACCTACGACCCTCTCAGCAACATCACCAGCAACGACACCCCGGACTCGACGACTGCCCCCGCCCATGCCACCAACTCCGGCCGCCGCGAATACCGCAACAACCTCCTGATCCGAAACGGCCGCACCACCTACCACTACGACAGCGCCGGCCGCCTGATCCGAAAAACCATCATCCGCCTCTCCCGAAAACCCGCCACCTGGCACTACCGCTACAACAGCTTCGACCAACTCACCGACGTCTGGACCCCCGACCACCGATGGTGGCACTACACCTACGACCCCCTTGGCCGCCGCACATCCAAACAACACCGCACCACCGACGGCACCATCCTCGACCGCACCGACTACACCTGGGACGCAACCACCCTCACCGAACAAACCACCCCCGAATCCACCACCCGCTGGCACTACCAACCCGGCACCCACACCCCCCTCACCCAAACCACCGACCAAGTTGCCATCGACCGCGAATTCGTTGCGATCATTACCGACCTAGTCGGAACACCACTCGAACTAGTAAACCCGACGAACGCTGAACAGAACGCCTATAAAACCAGCGATCTTTGGGGAACAACCATTTGGCACGGAGATGCGCAAACTCCCCTACGATTCGCCGGTCAAATATACGACCCCGAAAGTTCACTATATTACAATTTCCACCGAGTCTACGAACCCGCTACTGGCCGTTATCTGACGCCAGACCCGCTCGGCCTCCTGCCTGCACCGAACCCCTTTGCCTATCCACACAATTCACTAACTTGGATAGACCCTCTAGGGCTTGTAGCGGAAGAATGCCGCGTCACCATATATCGGACCCAGAGGGAGGGGGGCCATAGCGAGCGGGTGCAGGTCGGCGCCGACGGGAGTATCAGCATCTCTGGCGACAACATGCTACATGTGAATATGAGTAACAACATCGCACATTCAGAGTCCTTCCGAGGACCAGGAAGCCAGATTGTCGCCTTCGACGTGCCGCGTTCGTTCCTGGACGAGATCCGCAATACAGCTATTGGGCAGCGTCGACCTAGCGGGGTGAGCCGGAGGGAATGGAACATCTCGTCCTCGGGAAAGCCGCAGATCGATGACCCCAAAGTCGGTCCCGACCTCTACGGTATCCCTGCAGATCTGTTCGGCGGCACGAATTTCTCGGCCCTTCTCGACGCCGTTATCCCTGGATCTGGGAGAGTGATCAGATGACATCGACGGAGTTGACCAGGATCTTCCACCGTCCTTCGGACGCCCACGGACAGCTGTCGGCGTTCTACGTGGAGGTAGTGACGTTTGAAGATATCGATCGATTCGGCCGCCGACTGCGTGAGTGCATGAGTGCCGGATCCAACGCATCACTCAAGGCCGATTTCGACGCCGAATACATTTCAGAAGCGGATATCCTGCCGTGGATGCGAGAAGCCTGGGAATCAGCCGGCCTACGTTACGCAGCGCACCGAGGTGACGAAGAGTGGACGATCCAAGATATGTTGTTCTCCTTCGATCCACGCCAGCGCGAGTGGGCATGGTGGGACGTGACCAAGGTTTTCGGAAATATTGTGTGCGTCTGGGTGGACTCGCATGAAGAAGCGGTCTACAAGTGTGAAGAATTGCGGTGGATGTTCTATTTGTGCGGTGCATGCGCGGTGGTGGGACCACTGCTACGCGACGCGAGGGATTGGGAACAATCGATGAGCCTCTCTCTGTAGAGGCAATGAGCCTGCTTATTGTCGACGAAGGCGGAAAAAACGAAGTAGGTCAGGCGGACATGAAAATGGTGCTCACCCATGCGGGCACGCACCATTCTCGGTCTGTCTACAACTCCGGCAGATCGTAACTGCCGACTCGGTCGGCGAGCACCCGCCGGTGTTCCAGTTCGCCGCCGAGGGTTTGGCCGATTGCGGTGAGGCGGGCGACGTAGTGGCTCACCGGGTATTCGGCGGTGACGCCGATTCCGCCGTGCATCTGGATGGCCTCGCGGCCGATGTGGGCGGCGGATTTGCCGATCTGCAGGCGGGCGCGGGAGGCGACGATCGGGTCGTTGGAACCGTCGGCGAGGGCGGCGGTGATGTAGAGGTTCATGCTGCGGGCCAGTTCCAGGGAGACGTAGCAGTCGGCAGCGCGCTGGGTGAGGGTCTGGAACTTCGACAGGGTTACGCCGAACTGTTTGCGCGACTTCAGGTAGTCGGTGGTCAGGGTGAGGGCTACCTGCATAGCGCCGACCGATTCCGCGCACAGCGCCGCCTGTGCGTAGCCCTGGGCGAGCGCGATCTGTTCGGCCGCGTCGACCGTGTCACCGAGCAATTCGCCCGGGGCCGAGGCGAAATCGAATTGGGCGCCGCGGCGGCCGTCGAAGGTGCGGTAGGTGCGGCGCTGCACGCCGGAGCCGGTGGGGTCGACCAGGAACAGGCCGACACCGCCGCCGGGAAGTACCGCGCTGACGATCAGCTGATCGGCGCAATCGCCGCGCGGGACCGGGTTCTTCACACCGGTCAGGGTGTACGAATCACCCTGCTGCTCGGCGGTTGTGGTGACCTCGGTGGACGGCCAGCGCTGCCCCGGTTCGGCATGGGCGAAGGCGAGCAGGACGGTGCCCTCGGCGAGCGCGGGCAGCAGCCGGTGGCGCTGATCGGCGCTGCCGGTGAGCCGGATCAGCTCGGCCGGAACGACCACGGCGTCGAGCACCGGTTCGGGGGCAAGCGCACGGCCCAGTTCCTCCTGCACGAGCATCGCCTCGACGGGGCCCGCGCCGACGCCGCCGTCCTCCTCGGGGATGGTGAGGCCGAGGACGCCGAGGTCGGCGAGTTGCTTCCAGACCGTGCGGCTCCAGCCGGGATCGGTGTCACCCGCCTTGGTGATGGCCTCGCTGTCGTAGAACCGGTGCAGCAGTTCGCGCACGGTGTCACGCAGCATCGTCTGTTCTTCGGTCAGTGCCAGATCCATGTCAGCGCCTCACAATCCGAGGATCGTGGAGGAAATGATCGAGCGCTGGACCTCGCTCGAGCCTCCGTAGATGGTCACCTTGCGGTAGTTCAGGTAGCCGGGGCCGGTGTGCTGGGCCCAGGTGGGTGAGGCGATGTCGTCGGCGTCGACGGGAAGGGCGTCGGCGCCCGCGATGTCGAGCAGCAGCTCGGTGGCCGCTTGCTGCAGTTCGGTGCCACGCAGTTTCAGCACCGAGGAGGCCGGGTTAGGTTTGCCGTCGGCCGAATTGGACACCACCCGCAGCTGGGTGAGCTCCAGGGCGAGCAGTTCGTTCTCGAGTTCGGCGATGCGCGCGGCGAAGACCGGGTCCTCGATCAGGGTGCCGTGGCCGGTGCGGATCGAGCGCGCGTGGTCCTTGGCCAGCCCGATCTTGACCTTGGTCTTGCCGACGCCGGTGATGGAGGTGCGCTCGTTGCCGAGCAGGAACTTGGCGTAGGTCCAGCCCTGGTTCTCCTCGCCGACCAGTTGGTCGGCGGGCACCCGGACGTCCTCGAAGAACACCTCGTTCACCTCGTAGCTGCCGTCGATCAGTTTGATCGGGCGCATGGTGACACCGGGCGACTTCACGTCGAAGAGCAGGAAGGAGATGCCCGCCTGTTTCTTGGGCGCCGACGGGTCGGTGCGCACGAGGCAGAAGATCCAGTCGGCGTACTGGCCGAGCGTGGTCCAGATCTTCTGCCCGTTGACGATGTAGGAGTCACCGTCGCGGACGGCGGTGGTGCGCAGCGAGGCCAGGTCGGAACCGGCGTCGGGCTCGGAAAAGCCCTGGCACCACCAGATGTCGAGGGCGGCGGTGGGCGGCAGGAAACGCTGCTTGAGCTCCTGGGAACCGAACTGGGCGATCACCGGGCCGACCATGGAGGCGTTGAAGGTGAGCGGTTCGGGCACCGAGGCCAGCTGCATCTCGTCGAGCCACAGGTGACGCTGCATCGGCGTCCAGTCCTTGCCGCCCCACTCCACCGGCCAGTTCGGCACGGCGAGCCCGTGGTCGTTGAGGATCTTGTTGGCGGTGACGATGTCTTCGCGGGAAAGCTCGTGTCCGTATTTCACACGGTCACGGATCTCGACGGGGATCTCGGTGTGATAGAAGTGCCGGAGCTCATCGCGGAAGGCGACCTCTTCCGGGGACAGGGCTAGCTTCATACGGGGTCTCCCAGCGTCTCTAGTAGCCGTCCTGGAGAAACCTACCCCGCACGGCGACGCCGCGACACCACCACGCTGCCACCGGCCCGTCGAACTGGTACGTTGCCACACGGACCGGGGAACCGGTGGGCGAGCAGCAGGGAGTTACGGGTGAACGGCAGATCCATCGCAGGTAGGGCGGCGGCGGTGACCGCGGCGAGCATCGGTGCTGTGGTCGTGCTCGCCTCGACCGCGAGTGCGTCTCCTCTCGACGACGCCATCACCCACTTGCGCGATCTCGCCGGCGAGGACGTGAGCACCAAGGCCGGTGTCGACGCGGTCGCCAACTTCACCGGCATGGTCGGCGCCGACCGCCTGCGTGACATCTCGGCCCAATTCATTCCGCTCGGCTACGCCGCCCCCACCTTCGGCTGCGGCAGCAACGGACCCATCACCACCATCATCGCCGCCGCGACCGTCGAGGGCCCCGGCCCGCGCACCGGAACCAGCCTGACCCCGGGCGATGTCCGGTTCAGTGCCAGTCCGGCCCACACCGGTGTGCCGCTGTCCTCGGGCCTGAGTGTGGCCTGGGTGAATGTGAACAACGGGCAGAGCGGTATCGCCGCCCTCGACGACCTCACCGAATACCAGCTACCGTCGCTGTCGAAGACGATCACCAGCGGCGCGGGCACCGTGGTCGCCTCCATGTGGGGCACCATCGACTACCCCGGCGCGCGCTGCGTGATGACGCCGACCGTCGGCACGTTTGTCGTTCCCGATCTGCCGGTGGCGGCTCCCGAAGCACCGGCCGCCCCGCCCGCGCCGGAACCGCAGGCTCCCGCCCCCGGTTCGGGTGCGCCCGGTGCCGGTGCTGCCCAGTCGCAGGCGCCCGCCCCCGAAACGCCCGCTCCGGCCCCTGCCCCGGCGGAGGCGCCGCAGCCGGCTCCCGCGCCCGCTCCCCCGGCTCCGCCTTCGGCGCTGAGCGTCGGCGGCTGATCATTCGGCGCCCGAGGCGCCAGGATTCGAAACGGCCGTCGACTGATGTCGGCGGCCGTTCGTCGTGCGAAGGGGTTCGGTCAGCCGCGCGGGCGGATGCGCAGGACGGTTCCCTCTTCGGTGCCCGCGAGCAGCGCCGACGAGTCGGCCGGATCGGCGACGACGGCGGTGAGCGGCTGGGTGGCGGCGATCGTGCAGGCACCGCCCGAGGACAGGTCGACGCGCACCAACTGTCCGGTCAGGGTCGTCACGTACAGGGCGCCGTCACGCAGGACCAGATCGTCGACGAAATCGGGCAGCGAACCGAACGAGGTCAGATCGGCGATGGTTGTGCTCACCGCCGGATTCGTGCGCGACAAGCGGAGCACTCGGCCGACCGGACCGGCTGTGCTGTCGACGTAGTTCGCCGTGACGTAGACCGAATCACCGGAGACCACAACACCATTGGGTCCCTCGACGGTGGCGTTCGACCACCAGGTCATGTCCTCGGTGCCGTCGGGAAAGAGGCGGTGCACGCCGTCGCGGGCGGTGACGTACAGGTTGCCCTGGGCGTCGAAGGCGGCGCCGTTGGGGTGGATGAAACCGGTGGCGAAGGGTTCGGGCACCGGGTCGGCGGCGGTGGGGTCGAATCGGACGACACCGCCGGAATCCGACAGCGGCGAATTGCCGGTGACCACGTAGAGCAGACCGTCTGGACCGAGTCGGACGGCGCCGGGAGCGGCGATATCCACCGTGGCGGTGAGGTTTCCGGCGCTGTCGTAGCGCTGTACTTCACCGCGCAGCACGCGCGACACCCACACGTCACCGCGCTCGTCGATGCCGAAATTCTCCGACCAGTCGAGTAGCGGGACCGTCGAGTGGATCGCGATCTCCTGACCGGCCCGCCCGCAGGCGGCGACCGGGTCGGCACCGGCGACGCCGGTGACCGCGGTGCTCACGCCTGCCGCACCGACGACAATGCTTGCCACACAACGACGCAACGACAACATGGACGACCTCGACTCTGAACCGGGTGGACTGGCGAAGTGTAACGGCTGGCGCGATGCTTTGGCAGGTGCGGATAATCGGCCGGTGCCCTACTTCGACAGCGCGCGTGGCCGTCTGCACTACCGGCGCAGGTCACCCGGCCTGGTCGCCGCGACCGTCGTGCTGCTGCCCGGCACCGGTCAGCACAGTGGGCACTACCACCGATTCGGTGCCGCGCTGGCCGCCACCGGCATCGAGTTGTGGACCCTCGACACCGCGGGACAGGGCCTGAGCGAAGGCGATCCGCACGCGCCGGGCACCCTCGACGAACTGGTCGCCGATGCCAGGGGCCTGCTCGAGGTGGTGTGCGCCGAAACCACCTCCGCGCCGGTACTCATGGGCCACTCCCTCGGCGCCGTCACCGCGCTCGCCGTCGCCGCCGATCAGGCCGCCGACCTGCGCGGACTCGTCCTGTGCGGCACACCGCGCCGGGCCACCGAGACCGCGCCCGACCCGCGCCTGCCGACGCTCGCGGTGCACGGAATCGACGACCGCCGGGCACCGATCGATGCGATGCGGCTATGGACACAGCGGTATCGATCGGTAGATTTGCGCGAGTACGCCGACGCCGGTCACGACCTGTTGCACGAGCCGGTGCGGGACCGCGTGGCCGACGATATCGCGCGGTGGATACTCGCCACGGCGGACTGAACGACGAAGGGGGAAGCGGTGCAATCGAATCGCACGGGGCTGCCGAATACGGCGGCGCTCGGTCAGGCCGTCGAGGAGGGCGGACTGTGGGTCGACGGGGTGCTCGTCGCCGACGGCGCAACCGAACGGTGCGCGCTGCGCTACGAACGTCTCGCCGCCGCCGTCGACGCGCAGGTGCAGGCCTTGACCCAGGCCACGACGCTGCCGGGTTTCGGCGGGCTGCCCTCGGGTGCCGCGCTGCGCACCGGCTTCGAGACCAAGACCGGTAATGCCCTCGACCAGTTGCGTGCCTACGCCGCGACGGCGCGTCAGCTGGCCGCCGTGCTGCGGGCCGCCGGGGCCGCCTACCAGGAGAGCGATCAGGCGATGGCGAGCGCGGTCCGGGCGATCGAGACGGGTGATGGGCATGCGTAGCATTTCCGGTGCACCGGGGACCGACCCGGACTACGTGGCCGTCGTCGAGGTGTTCGACAGCCTGTCACATTCCGAAATCCACACGGCGGTACAGCAACTCGACCCGGCCGCCTTGAGCAGTGGCGGGCAGTTGTATCTCACCGCGGCCACCGCCGTGGGCGACGAGGTCGACAACGCGCATGCCGAGATCCGGGCCGCGATCGCCGACGGGTGGCGCGGGTCGGCGGCGCAGTCCGCCGTCGATGCCCTTCGCACGTTCGAGCAGGTGGGTCGGCAGATCGCGGATGTACTGACCGCTGTCGGTGTCCGGCTGTGCCAGGCGGGCGACGCGGCGGAGTCGATTCGGGCCGCTGTCGCCGAACCCGCTGCGGCGCAGCCCGATCCGGACGGCGCGCTGCTCGACCCGCAGCAGGCCACGGACAACGCCACGATTTCGCGGGAAGCCGAGAACGCCCGGCTGGACGCGGTGCAGGCGATGGAGACGATCTACGCGGGGGCTTTCGTGCCCACCGGGTCGGGGGTGCCCGCGTTCGGCGAGATAGCTTCGGGCACAACGGATGTAGCAGTCGGCGGTGCGTTCGGTGCGGTGCCTTCGTCGGCGGTCACGGCGGTTTCCGGCGAGGGGTCCGATGTCGCGGTCACCGGTGCGGCAGCAGGGAGCGCCGTTGGC
Organism: Nocardia sp. NPDC003979; assembly: GCF_053605015.1. NCBI lineage: Bacteria > Bacillati > Actinomycetota > Actinomycetes > Mycobacteriales > Nocardiaceae > Nocardia > Nocardia sp. NPDC003979. Next base: position 609,171 of record NZ_JBSGIJ010000001.1, on the reverse strand, counting down.
GATGCGGTGGCAGGATCGACAGCCGACGGCTCCGGTGCCGTGGTTTCAGCGGCGAGTGTGAGCAGCTCGACGGCGAGCACTTCCCTGTTCACAGGCGGTTCCGCAGCGGTCGCTCCGGCGGCGACCGCGTCCGGTGCCGGTACGTCGAATGCCGTGCCCGGCGCGGGTGGGTCCGTCGCCGCGAGTGGGGTGCCCGTCGCGGGTCCTGTTCCCGCCGGCACACTCGGGCGCACCGGGAAACGCGCGAACGCCTCGCGGAAGGAATCCGGATCTCCGTCGACCCAGGCGGCTTCGCTCGGCGAATCCGGTTCTCCCGCCACGCGATCGGCGTCGTCGGAGGATGTCCGCCAGGATCCCACGGTGGCCGGTGGCGAAGCGGCTGCCGGGATGAGTGCGGGCGCGATCGGTGGGCTCATGGGTGGGGCGATGGTCGCGGCGGACCACACCCGCGCACCCGGCGGCCCGCGCCCGCCCGCCCAGCCCGAGATCGAGGACGACGACGACGAATTCCTGCGCTTCCTCGAGGAAGAACCCACCTTCCTCGAACCCGCCGACGAGGTGAATCCGCTGATCGGGAAGCTGGAACCGACCAGTCCCGCCGTGCTCGGAGAGTGGACCGAGCAGGAGTGAACTGGCACCTCACGCCCGACCAGTTCGCGCTGGCCTGGGCGCGTACCGACGGCGATCGGATCCCGTATCCGCTCGCCGTTCGCGCGTCTGCCCGCGACACCGCCGAGCGGGCGGCCGCGCAACCGGCACTCGACGCGTGGTGCGCCCGCACTCTCGACCCCGACCTCTCGGCGGCGCTGCGCGTGCTGGCCAAACCGGAGATCCGGGTGGAGGTGTGCGGACACGCGCCCGCGCCGGTGCGCATGCTCGGCGCCGTCGCGGGGGACGTGGCGGTACTCGCCGTGCAGTCGCCCGGCACTGCGGCCGACCGAGGTGGAGACCTGCACGTTCAAGTCGGTGCGACGAAACGCTTCGCGCCCCAGGTCTTTTCCCGGATGCCGCGCCAACCGGTCGGCACCGGTCCGCGGATCGCCGCACTGGCGGCGCGCGTGCGCGAGGACAGCCGCGACCTGGTCACCGTCCCCGTCGCCGGCCCCTCCGACGCCGCCCGCATCCGCAAACTCCTCCAGCGCCCGCGCACCGGCATCGGCCAGATCCTCGTCGCCCCGGGGGCCGACGAACCTGCCACGGGCGTCCTGTCCTGGATCGACGTCACCGGCGACGGCCGGTACCTGATCCACTCCGGCCACCAGGTGTCGGTCGCCCCGGCGACACCGGACACCGCCGCCGACTGGCTGCGGCGGCTGTTGCGGGCCGCTTGAGCCGCAGCGCTCGGTCCGGGCCCTCGCCAGCCACGTGTGACGGTGCGGTCCATGCGGCTGCTGGGTTCGTAGGGGGCAGGCGGTGAATCGGTCGGAGTTGGTGGGCGGCATCGGATCGAGGCGTAGCACATCACAGCTCGTGGGGCGAGTTGTCGATCGAGTGCGGGCGGCTGCGCCGCGCGACGGGTGGTGGGCCGCCGGGTGTTTCAACCGAGCTGGAGGAAGCCGCGCAGGGCGGCGAGTTCTTCCGGAGTGTCCGGGAGGTACTCGGTGAGCAGCGGCGAGCGGATGATGATCGCCTTCCACATGGCACGACACAGGGTGGCGTGGATGACGGTGCGCGAGAGGAGTGCTCGCATACCGAAGGGAGCGTCGTCGGGGGTGGAGGTGGTCATCGACAGCACGACAACGGCGGCTTCACGACCCCGGAAACGGTCGGGGGTGCCGACGAGGACGTCCTCGATCTTGGCGCGCGCCAGCAGGGTTCGGATGCGCGCCACCTGCGCGGCGTAAGGGGCGACCACGAAGACGTCGTGCGGGTGCAGTTTGCGGGTGCGTCCACCGGAGGTCCAGGTTTCGCCGAGCAGCGCGCGCACGCGGCGCACCACTTCTCGGGCCTCGGCATCGGATTCGGTCGCGCTGCCACGATGTTCGACGAAAACCGTACTCACCCCGGGCGCGATCCCGGCGAGATCGCGACCGAGGGTGACGGCCTCGACCGCCGTGAGCTTGCCGTCGTAGCAGCTCACCGACACCGGCGCGCACACGGCCGGGTGCATCCGCCAGGTGCGGTCGAGGAAGTAGCCGTACTCCGGCGGCAAGGTGGCCGCGCCGTCGCACAGCCACTCGAGGGCCGAAACATGAATCGGCTCAGGGTGTTCGGCCTGGGCGAGCGCGGGTTCGGGATCACCGACGAGCAGCAGGTTGCGTGCGCTCACCGCGACGGCGACGGTGTCGGCCAGCGAGCATTCGCCCGCGTCGGCGATCACCAGCAGATCGAGCGAGCCGGGGGCGATGAGGGTCTCGTCGACGAAATCGGCGGTGGTGCCGCCGATCACGCACCCGTTCACCGCGTTGTCGAGGAATCGGGGATACCGGCTGCCCTCGATCGCCGACCATTCGCGGCCCACCGACGCCACGTCCTTCTTCGCGACGAGTTCGGGCAGCAACCCGGCCTCCACGACCGCGTCGAAGATCCGCTCGATCACCTCGTGCGAGCGTGCGACCACCCCGATCCGCCACCGCTTACGGGTGACGAGGCGCTCGATGGCACGGGCCGTCGTCCCGGTCTTACCGGTGCCGGGCGGTCCGTGCACAGCCAGGTAGGAGGCGTCGAGTGCGGCCGCCGCCTGGGCCAAGGCGTGTGCGATATCGCCGTCGACCTGCGGTAACGGTGCGCCCTCGTGCACGCGGGGCGTGCGGCGCAGCAGCAGGTCGTAGACCGCGTTCGCGGGCACGGACGGCAACGTCACCAGCAGGTCCTGGGCGGTGGCTTCCAGGGCCGCCTCGAGGTCGGCCTCGCCGTCGGGCGGGCCGGGGGCGATGGCGGCGGGTAGGTCGTCGTAGGGCGGGCAGCCTGCCGGGAGCAGCTCTTCCAGGCGCACGGTGTCGTCGAAATCGGCGTCCACCGCGCAGCCGAGGACGGTGGCCGTGGCGGTGGCGCGTCTGCCGAGCGTCTGCGTCATGCCCGCTGCCGCCGCACCGTCGTAGATGGTGATCATCTGGGTGCCGGGGGTCAGCGTTGCACCGGTGCCGAGGCGGCCGGTGAGGGTGAGGTAGCGGCGCATCGTCGGAAGCTGGGGTGTGCGATGCCATTTGGTGTCGACGGTGCCCCACTCGGCCACCAACACGCCCGGTGCGTCGGCCCACTCGCCCACCGGGTGGCCGAGCCGGTCGATGTGCGCCCACCATCTGGGCTGCCGTTCACGTCGGTGGTACCCGAGCACCGCGGCCGTGAGCGCGGCCGCCCGTGCCGCGTCGCCGTGGGCGTCGGCGGCGAATTCGGCCAGTGCGGCCTCCAGCGAACCTGTGCGCAACGACGGCGGGATGTCGGTCTCGGCCACCGCGAACCGTGGGCCGGGCACCTCGATCCCCGCCTCGGCCGCCCGCTCGAGCAACCAGTCCCTGATCCCGAGCACGGTGGCCGCGCGACCGTGTGCGCCCGGCACCAGGGCGGCCAATCCGGCCACGTCGTAGGACTGCTCACCGATCAGCAATGCGGTCCGCACCACGGGTGCCAGGTCGACCAGTGCCCCGTCGGCGAGCAGTTCGTCGAGCTGATCGGCTCCCACACCGAACCGCCCCGACCAGTCGAGCAGCGCCGTCCGGACCGCCGACCCGTAGTGATAGACCCGCACATCCGGGTCCAGGGCCCGATAATCACCGATGATGTCGAGCAGTTCCTCGAGCACGTCCGGGCCGTACCCGTCCTGTGTCGACGGCCCGAACTCGCCCCCGCCCGTCGCTGAGGTTCCGAGCCCTTCGGCGCCCCTCGCGAAAGCGCCGAGAGCGCCACCGTTCGCCTCGTCGGACCCGAGCCCACCGTTCCTGGCGAATGGTCCGTAGTCGCTCGTCTGCGCGTAGCTCGGATCGGTCGACGCGATCGGCGAGGGGTCCGGGCGGAAGACGGTGGTTGTCGCGTCGGCGAGTTCTACCGAAGTGATGGTTCCCCGGCGGTCCAGGTCGATGAGCAGTGCCAGGTCGCCGGGGCGCGGGGTGGGCAGTGCGCCGAGGGCGGTGGCGTCGCACAGGGCGTAGGTGGGGGTTGCGGTGCGTTCGCGGGTGAGCTGGATGTCGGCTTGGCGGCGCAGTTCGGTGACCGTGCGCGGGGCGAGGCCGGGGACGGGAACGGTGGTGGCGGCGAGGCGGTCGACGGTGAGCACGCCTGCTTCGCGCAGCCGGGCGCGCTGGGTGGGCCGAATCCCCGCTACCAGCAGCAAGTCCCGTGCGGTCGCGGCCGCCGCACGGCACGTCGGGCAGTGTCCACACGCGAGATAGCGTGGGTCACCCCACTGCACGGGCAGCAATTCGGTGAGCTTCTCCTCGACGACGTGTTCCACCCGCGCCCGCCGCGCCCGGTAGATCGGCGCGAGTTCCGCTGCGACCACGCCACGTTCACCGGTCGGCGTCGAAATTCGCGCCACCGGGTCGACATCCACCCCGGCCGCCGCCGATGCCTCGACGCACGCGGCTACTTCGACCCGAGCACACAGCTCCAGCCGAACCGGATCGACCCCCACCGACCGCACCGACGCCGAAACCCGCTCGAACGGCGTCCGCCCCGCCGCGAGTTCACGCCGCAACACCCTGTGGTCGTCGGCATCAACGAACCCCGCGGCACCAGAACGGGACTCAGCGAGCACGGGCGACACGCCACTGTCCGCGTCACGGTCAGCCTCGGCGCCCTGGTCCCAGTGCGACTCGCCATCCACGTCGCGGTCCTGCGCGTCGTCATTTCCACGTGAACGCCTGGGCAAGCCGATACCCGAAGACCCGCCGTCGTCATGCCGAGGCCCATCGCCCAAGGCCCCCACTCGCGCAGGTGCGACGGCACTGTGCACTACGTACCGCGCACCGTCGCGCACGAGAAGGTCTGCCTGGCAGACGAATCGACCGTCGAAGAAGACCGCACCGGCGATCGCCTCGGCACCGGCACGCAGAGCGTCGGTGGTGCGTGCGGCGGCTTCGGTGAGGGTGGTGGCGTCGACGGGATCGGGGGTGGGGATGTGGATCGACCCGTCCCCGAAGTGCCGCAGCAACTCCGGGGAAACGTCGACGGCGCGCACGAGGTTCGCGGCGGCGTCGCGGGTGCCGGGAAGGTTGCCGAGGGCGGCGTCGACCGCGCGCAGCAGCGCGAACTCGCAGTCCGCCGCGCGCACGAGATCGCCGACAGCACCGATCACCCGATCACCGGAGACGAACAAACGCGGCCCTCCTGTGTTCACGCACACCCGACGGCAACACCTTAGCCAGCGCCGAGACAGCCCATGGAGCGACCCATGGACTTGTCTACGTGCGGTGGTGCGCTACGTGCGCGGCTTACGCCGTTCGGTACGCGGACGGGCCTCACGGTCACGCCGGGGACCACGGGCGTTGAGCCGCTGCGACGGCGGGCCCTGATCCGGCTGCAGCTGGATGAGCACACCGCTGATCCTGGTGCGCCGCAACGCTTCCAGCGTTTCGTTCGGCAGGTTCGCGGGCAGCTCGACGAGGCTGTAGTCGGGCCGGATGCTGATGTGCCCGAAGTCGCTGCGCCGCAGCCCACCCTCGTTGGCGATGGCGCCGACGATCGCGCCGGGCACCACGCGGTGCCGCTTGCCGACGCTGATCCGGTAGGTCGCCAGCTCCGCACCGCTCTCGCGGGAGAACGACGGGGGACGCGGATCACGGTCTTCGTCGTCGTAGCGACGCGGGGCGCGCTCGCGATCGCGGTCCCGATCCCGGTCACGACGCGGCGCGGGCTCCGGCTCGGGCTCCATGAAGAAGTTGTCACCGTCGAAACCACCGACGGCCAGCGCCGCCGCGATGTCGACCAGCGGGGTGTTGTGCTCGGCCTCGTAGTCCTCGATCAGCTTGCGGAACAGCGCCACATTGTCCGAGGCCAGGTTCTCGGTGATCATGTCGCCGAACTTCGAGACACGGGTCGCGTTGACGTCGTCCACGCTCGGCAGCTGCATCTCGATGAGCGGATGCCGGGTGGCCCGCTCGATCGCCTTGAGCAGATGGCGTTCACGCGGCGCGACGAACAGCAGCGCCTGACCCGAGCGGCCCGCGCGACCGGTGCGGCCGATGCGGTGCACATACGACTCGGTGTCGTGCGGGATGTCGTAGTTCACGACGTGCGAAATGCGGTCCACGTCGAGACCACGCGCGGCCACATCGGTGGCGACGAGGATGTCGAGCGCACCCGACTTCAGCTGACCGATGGTGCGTTCACGCTGGTTCTGCGCGATGTCACCGTTGATCGCGGCGGCGGAGAAACCACGCGAGCGCAGCTTCTCGGCCAGCTCCTCGGTGGCCTGCTTGGTGCGCACGAAGATGATCATCGCCTCGAAGTCCTCGACCTCGAGGACACGGGTGAGCGCGTCGAGCTTGCGCTGGTGCGACACCTGCACATAGCGCTGGGTGATGTTGGTGTTGGTCGTGGTCTTGGACTTGACCGTGATCTCGACCGGGTCGTTGAGGTACTGCTTGGAGATCTTGCGGATCGCGCCCGGCATGGTGGCCGAGAACAGGGCGACCTGCTTGTCGCGCGGAGTGTCGCGCAGGATGCGCTCGACGTCCTCCTGGAAGCCCATCTTGAGCATCTCGTCGGCCTCGTCGAGCACCAGGTAGCGCAGCTCGGTGAGATCGAGCGTGCCCTTCTCCAGGTGGTCGATGACGCGGCCGGGCGTACCGACGACCACATGCGCGCCGCGGCGCAGACCCGACAGCTGCACGCCGTAGCTCTGGCCGCCGTAGATCGGCAGCACGTGGAGACCGGGGATGTGCGAGGAGTACTTACCGAACGCCTCGGCGACCTGGATCGCGAGTTCGCGGGTCGGCGCGAGCACCAGCGCACTCGGCTTCTTCTGCGCGGTGTCCAGATTCATCAGGATCGGGATCGCGAATGCGGCGGTTTTGCCGGTGCCCGTCTGGGCCAGGCCGACGACGTCAGCGCCGGAGAGCAGTGGGGGAATCGTGGCCGCCTGGATCGGCGACGGCGACTCGTAGCCCACGTCGGCGATGGCCGCGAGGACACGGTCATCGATCCCGAGATCGGCGAAGGTCGGGCCGTTGTCGTGCCTGTCGTCGTCGGCAGGAACGCTGTCGACCTCATTTGTGTTCATTGACCACGAGTTTACTGCCTGGCGGTAGCTGATCGGGCCACCGGGTGAATACGGTGTGACCTATGCAGCTGCACAACGGGTCATCGCATCAGGAACACACCGCGACGACGGTGCCGATCGCGGTCGTCCAATTCGCCCCGCAGACCGACACGTCGGCCAACCTGGCCGCCTTGCGCGAACACGTGCGAACCGCTGCCGAATCGGGTGCGCGCGTCGTGGTCGCACCCGAATACTCGATGTTTGCGGTGACCCGTCTCGACGAGCGGGTGGTGGCCGCCGCCGAGCCGCTCGACGGGCCGTTCACCACCGGACTCGCCGCGCTCGCCGCTGAATTCGGGGTGCATCTGGTGGCCGGTGTCGTCGAATTGCCGACACCGGGCGCGGAACGGATCAGCAATACGCTCGTGGCGCACGGGCCCGACGGATCACGGCTCGCGCTCTACCGCAAAGTGCATCTCTACGACGCTTTCGGGCACCTGGAATCCGATGTCGTCGCGGCCGGTCCGCTGGTGGCGCCCGCCACATTCACTGTCGACGGTGTGATGTTCGGCATGCAGACCTGCTTCGATCTGCGTTTTCCGGAGGGATGTCGGCGTGTCGCTGCTGCGGGGGCGCACGTTTTGCTGCTGCCGGCGCAGTGGATTCCCGGCCCGGCGAAGGTCGATCAATGGACTACGTTGCTGCGCGCGCGGGCCATCGAGAACACCGTCTACGTGGCGGCGGCCGATCAGTGCGCGCCGCTCGGGGCGGGCGCGTCGATGATCGTCGACCCGGCGGGCACCGTGCTCGCCGAACTCGGCGACGAGCCGGGAGTGCTCACCGCGTCGATCGACCCGGCCCACCTGGCCAGGGTGCGCACCGCCAACCCGAGCCTGTCGCTGCGCCGCTTCACAGTTTCGGCCGACGCCGCCGCGGAGTAGCGTTCGAAGCGATGGTGTACCCCGATCGCGCTGCGGCGGGCCGCGCTCTCGGCACGGCCCTGGAACATCTGCGTGGCACGCAACCGCTGGTGCTCGGGTTGCCGCGCGGCGGTGTGCCGGTGGCGGCCGCCGTGGCCGACGCGATCGACGGGGAACTCGATGTGCTGCTGGTGCGCAAGCTGGGGCTGCCGCAGCATCCGGAGCTGGCGATGGGTGCGCTCGGCGAGAACGACGTGCTGGTGCTCAACGACGACGTGGTGGCACGCGGACGGGTGAGCGAGGCGGCGTTCGCCGAGGTCGAGCGCGCGGAACGCGCCGAACTGGCCCGCAGGCGAACCCTGCTCCGCGACGGCGAGCCGGTCTCCATGACCGACCGGACGGTGGTGATCGTCGACGACGGAATGGCCACCGGCGCCACCGTGGCCGCCGCGTGCCGCGTCGCCCGCGCACAGCGACCCGCCCGCTTGATCGTGGCGATGCCCGTCTCGGCTCCCGAGGCGGCCCACCGGGTCCGCCCCGAATGCGACGAGCTGGTCTGCCTCTGGACCCCCGACGACCTGGGCGGCGTCGGCGGCGCCTACCACGACTTCCACCAGCTCACCGACGACGAGGTCACCGAGTTGCTGCGCTGATCAGCCGAAGCACTGGCCTTCGCCGCGGTAGGTGGGAACGGTTGTGCGGGTTCCCGATTCGTCGACGAGGTGGATCTCGGCGAAGCGTTCGCACAGCTCGCCCGCCTTGGCGTGGCGGAACCAGACGCGGTCGCCGATCTCGAGCTCGGACCCGCCGGCGAGCGGGGTCTGTACCTCGCCCGCGCCCTCGGCGCCGAGCAGCTTCAGGCCCGCGGGCCAGACCGGCAGCGGTACCCGGCTGGGACCGGTGGGACCGGAGGCGATGTAGCCGCCCGCGAAGACGGTGGCGATGCTCGGGGTGGGTTTGCGCAGCACCGGCGTGGCGAAGAACAGGGCAGGCCGAGGGGTGAAGGACCGATAGTGGTCGAAGAGGGTCGGCACGTAGAGACCGGAACCGGCGGTCACCTCGGTGACATCGGGATCGCTGATCGAGACCTCGATCGAGCCCGTGCCGCCGCTGTTGACGATCTCGAGCGGCCCGGTCACCATGCGCACCGCGTCGAGCACCTGGGTGCGGCGACGGGCGATCTCGGCGGCCGAGAGCCGCTTGACCACGCGCACGGCCGGATTGTTGTCGGGCAGGCCCGCGATCTGCGCCTCGTAGGTCATCACGCCGACCACCTCGAAGCCGCGGGTGCGCGCCTGCGTAGCCAGGACGGCGGCCTCGCCGGGGGTGCGGATCGGGGAACGGCGAACGCCCAGGTGCAGCGGGCCGATGCGCAGCGAGGCGTCGACGTCGAGGCAGACACGTGGGTGGACGGTGTCGGTGCCGAGGGCGGCGCGGGCCAGGTCGAGCTGGGCGACGTCGTCGATCATCAGGGTGATCGAGCGCAGCAGCGTCGGCGCGCCCGCCAGTTCGGCCAGCGCGGCACGGTCGAGGGTCGGATAGCCGAGCAGGATGTCGCGGGCGCCGAGGCGAGCCAGCCAGATGGCTTCGCGCAGGGAGTAGGCCATGATGCCCGCGAAGCCGTCGGCCGCGGTGAGGTCGGTGCCGAGGACCCGCTCGAGCACGGCCCGACAGCGCACCGATTTACTCGCCACCCGGATGGCGACGCCGTTCGCGCGGCGGCGCAGATCGGCGGCGTTGGCGTCGAGCCGGGACAGGTCCAGTGCCGCCAGCGGCGGGTCGAGCTCAGCGGTGGCGTCGTGCAGGTGGTGCAGCGCTGTTGTCTCGGTCACCCGTCTACTGAACCACCTATCTGGTCACTCGTCCAGTAAATCTCAGGCTTCGACGGCCTTGAGGGTGAGACAGCCGACGAGATCGTCGGTGACGACAAGGATGGTCTCGTCGTTGCCGTCGGCGAGCCAGCGCAGCACCGCGCCGTGGAAGACGGAGACGAGGTAGCTGGCGATGGAGTCGACCGGCTCGAGCCACTGGGTCCCCGAGAGCTCGGCACACAGCTCGAGGAACTCGGTCGCCTCGGCATCCATCTCACGGAACATCACGATCGCGGACGGATCGCCCACGTTGTCACCGGGCTCGATCCACCGCTCCCGCAGGGTCCGCAGCGCGGTCTCGTAGGACCTGATGCTTTTCGCCGGGGCGGCCTTCACCACCGGCCAATACGCACTGAGCCCCGCATGGAGGCAGATTCGCAGTGCCCGCAGCCCGGCGGTATCCGAACTCGCGGCGGCTGCTTCCACGGCCCGGCGAACGACGGGTCGCAAGGATGTTTCGGTTAGTTCACGACTGGCGCTCAACGACAACTCCTCGGCAACAAATTTCGCTGCCCGCGGCGATGCGAGCTGGTCGGGAAGGGTCCTCATCGAGGTTAACCACATCCCGCAAGCACGATCTTAGAAGGTTTTCTGGATTCACGAACTGGTTCAGCCATCCTTTTCAGACTGAAAGATTGTTTTGTTACCCGAATGCGACCTTGATAAAAACCGACCATACGGCTCGATTTTGTTTTCGCGCTCGAATAGCTGCCCCCGCTGTAATCGCTTACTGGTCGATGGTACAAGTCGTGGTAGCCGCACTCACGTTCCTGTGGGTGAGCACACACGTGTCGCGCGGGGAAGCGCACGTCACACACTTCGTGACCGATCGGCCGACTCCGTCAACGCCCGGTCGAACCGCCGATAACCTGGACGGGTGACTCTCTCGCCTCGCGCCGACCAGTTCGCCCTCAGCGGCACCTTCAATTTCCGCGATGTGGGCGGGCTGCGCACCGTCGACGGCGGCACCGTCCGCCCCGGCGTGCTCCTGCGCTCGGCACAGCTCAGCGGCCTCGACGACCAGGGTCTCGCCACACTCGGCGAGCTGCGGGTCACCGATGTGCACGATCTGCGCGGCCCGGTCGAGATCGACCACATCGGCCACGACACCCTGCCCGAGGACGTGCGCCTGCACGTCACCCCGTTCGACTCGCGGATGGAAGAGGCACCGCCGCACGAGGCGGCGACCGTCAGCGCGTACGCGCACATGGTCGAGGTGTACCGGCAGTTCCCGCTGCTGCCCGAGGCGGGCGAGGCCATCACCCGGCTGGCCGGCTCGATCGTCGACGGCGACGGCGCTGTGCTCGTGCACTGCGCGGCGGGCAAGGACCGCACCGGCTGGGCGGTGGCCACCGTGCTGCGCGCGGTCGGCGTGCACGAGGACGACATCTACACCGACTTCCTGGCCAGCAATGCGGCGGTGGAACCCCTGCGCGTCCTGCTGGAACCGAAGATCGGCGGTGGCGAGGCACTGTCGGTCGACATCCTCGGCGTGCGCGAGGAGTACCTGCGCACCGCCGATGCCACCGTGCGCGAACGCTACGGCGACACCGAGGGCTACCTGACCGAGATCGGCCTCACGGGCGACCTGCGCGCGGCGTTGCGCGCCAAGCTGGTGTGAGTCAGCCGGCCGGCTCGGCGTAGACCAGGCCGTCGGTGTCGATGCGGACGAAATCGCCCGTGTGGAACCAGGTTCCGCTGAACCGGGCGACAGTGGCGTCGGGGTTGTTCCAGTAGCGGCGGCTGACATTCGGTCCGCGACAGAGCAGTTCGCCGCGACCCTGGCGAGCCTGCGGGCCCGACAGCGCCAATTCCGTTCCACCGAAGGCGAACCCGAGCGCCGCCTCGGTGCGATCGGTGTCGTCCACGAGCAGGCCGATGCCGCTGGTCTCGGTGGCGCCCCACACCGACCACTGCCGCGCCTCGGGGAACAGCGCGCGCAAGGCGGCGGTCAGCGGGGCCGAGGCCGGGGCGGCGGCGCGTACGGAGCGGTGACAGGCCTTGCTCACGCGCCGCACACCCGCACCCGAGCGTCGCTCGGCGAAGGCGGGCAGCAGGTCGGCAAAGATGCGCGGGGTGGCCGAGACGGTGTCGATCCGCTCGCTGACCAGCACGTCGGCCAGGCTGCGCGCACCCGGTGCGAGGACGACGGTTCCGCCGACGGCGAAGGTCGGCAGCAACTGGTCGACGCATCCGCTGGCGTGGGCCAGCGGCAGCAGCACCAGATTGCGCACGCCGTCGGCGGGCAGGCCGAGCGCGCCGACCATCGACGACACCGCCGACAAGAGGTTCTCGTTGGTGAGCTCGACCCCGGCGGGCACCGGACCGCGCGCGGCGGCGCCGGTGTAGCAGAGCAGGGCCGGATCTCCCAGTGCCGCACCGTCATCGATGTAGGCGGTGCTGTCGGGCAGTGGCCCGTCGGGGCCGAGCACGAAGTCGGCGCGGCTGTCGGCGATCACGCGCGCCGTCAGGTCGGCGCCGAGCCCGTCGGGGATCAGGACCGGTACCGCACCGGAGAGCAGAGCGCCGAGGAACGCCTGCACCCAGCGCGCGCCCGTCGGCATGTGCACCGCGACCCGGTCGCCGTAGCCGATGCCGTGCCCCTGCAGGCCGCCCGCAATGCGGGAAGCGCTGTGCCACAGCTCCCGGTAGGTCAGGCGTGGGCCGCCGACCTCGACGACGGCCTCCCGATTCGTGAAGGAGTGCACGCGCAGGTCGAGCAGTTCGGTGAGCGCGGGGTGCAGGTCGCCGTAGCGGAGCACGCCGTCGGGGCCGCGCCGCAGCTGTCCGCAGCCGAGAACGCCGGTTCCGACCGGGGACGACCGGTACGCCCGGAACTCGGGCCCCGCCGTGATGGTGGTCTCCGGCGCGACGGTGCGGTCCCTGCGCCAGGAACCCGACCCGAGTTCGCTCATGAACGGCACCGCGGAGTCGGTGCCGTGGCCCGTCGCCCGGCCGAGGTCACCGGCCGCCGAGTGTGCGGTGACGGTCGTGTCCGGTTCCGGCTGACCCATCAAGACCTCCACGTCCTCGCCCGGCATGCACCTTCGACTATATGACGTGGATCACATCGCTGTCAGCCGCTCGGCCTTCACTCCCCCTTGTAGGTCGCCTTACCTGGGCCGACATCGAGGAAACTGCGGACGGCACCGCGCAGGTCGGCGGTCTCGAACAGGGCGCCCGACACCTCCGGCGTCACCGAATCCGCGTGTGCCACACCGCCGGAACGCCATGCCTCGATGATCTGCTTGGTCGCGGCGTGCGCGCGGGTCGGTCCGTCGGCGAGGCGGGTGACCAGCGCGCGGGCGGCGGTGTCGACGTCGTCGTGGACGGCGTTGACCACCCCCCACTCGGCCATGGTCGCGGCGTCGTAGAGGTCGCCGGTCATCACGAACTCGCGGGCCCGGCCCGACCCCGCGCGCTCGGCCAGCCGCTGCGGGCCGCCCATCGACGGCGTCAGGCCGACCACCGTTTCCACCAGCCCGAACTTCGCCTTCGGCGCGGCCAGGATGATGTCGCAGGCCAGCGACATCTCGAAGGCGGCGGTGAGGGTGAGCCCGTGCGCGGCGAACACCACCGGGCACGGCAGGGCCTCGAGCGGATGGATGATCCGGTCGAACAGTTCGCGCCACAGTTGCGCGCCCTGCTCGGCGCTTCGCCCCTCGAAGACGTGCACGTCGACACCGCCGGAGACCACTTTGCCCTCGGCGCGGATGAGCACGGCGCGCGGCGGCTGCGCGGTGAGCGCGGCGAGATCGGTGATCAGCGCGTCGATCAGGGGCCGGTCGAAGAGGTTGAGCGGCGGATGATCGATGGTGATCGTGGCGATCTCGGCACCGGCTTCGGTGAACTCGCGCGTCAGTCGGGTCGGGTTCGTTTCACTCATCCGGTCAGCGTAGAACCCGGGCACCGGTCGTGGGAGTGGAGAGCGTGCCCACATCGCGGAACCACAGGGGTGTCGGTAGTCGTTGGCATGATGGGCTGTCGGGACCACAGGTGCCCTACAGTTCGACTCGTCGGTCGAAGAGGAGGACGACGCCGTGTTCAAGAGTGCGATCGAGAAGGCCGTAGTCGATGTTCTCGACACCGGTTCCAAGCTGCAGGCCCCTGCCGTGCGGCGCTATGTCCAGTACCTGCGGGAACGTCATCCCGGGGAGAGCCCGGCCCAGATCGCCGAACGGCTGGAGAAGCAGTACCTGCTCGCGGTGACCGGCAGCGGTGCCGCCGTCGGCGCCACCGCGGCCGTGCCGGGCATCGGCACGGTGGCCGCCCTCGGCGCGGTCGGCGCGGAGACGGCGTTCTTCATGGAGGCCTCGGCGCTGTTCACGCTGGCACGGGCCGCCGTCCAGGGCATCGAGCCGCATGACCAGGAGGCCCGGCGCGCGCTGGTGCTCGCGGTCGTCCTCGGTGACGCGGGCATCGCCATCGTGCAGAAGGGTCTGCGCACCCAGTCGAAGAACTGGGCGAACACGCTGGCGGGCAAGGCGACCGGCATGGGCGCGATCAACAGCAAACTGCTGCAGCAGTTCATCAAGCGGTTCATCACCAAGCGGGCCGCGCTGATGGCGGGCAAGGTGCTGCCCGCCGGTATCGGTGCCGCCATCGGTGGCGCGGGTAACCGGGCGCTCGGCAAGGCAACGATCGAGAACGCGCACAAGGCCTTCGGGCCCGCGCCCGCACTGTGGCCGACCCCGCTGCACAACGTGATCGACGCCGATCCGCTGCCCGCGATCGGTACCGACCCGGCCCGTAAGCAGTGAGGAAAGCCGGGGGCGACGCCGTGCTGGTGCGCGGCGTCGGAAAAGTCTTCGACCAGGTCAGCGCCGTCGACGGCATCGACTTCGCGGTGCCGTCCGGTGCGGTGACCGCGCTGGTCGGGCCCACCGGGGCGGGCAAGACCACCGTGCTGCGAATGGTGCTCGGGCTGCAGCGGCCGAGCACCGGCCGGGTGGAGGTGACGGTGGGGCACGGACCGGCGGCGGTCGGGGCGGTGCTGCATCCGCGCGGTCTGCATCCGGCGCGCACGGTGCGCGATCAGCTGTCGTGCTACGCCCCGGTCGCGGGCGTCGGCGGTCGGCGGGTCGAGGCGGTACTCGAGACGACGGGTCTCGGCACTCTCGCCGATACCGTTGTAGCCCAGCTGAACCCGGGTCAGCAGACCCGCCTCGCGCTGGCCACGGCGCTGCTCGCCGATCCCCCGCTGCTCGTCCTGGACGACCTGTTCGCCGATGCCGACGGCATGGAACGCGGCTGGTTGCAGGAGGTGCTGCGCGGTCATGTCGGGCGGGGCGGCACGGTGCTGGTGAGCGCGGGCAGCCTGGCCGACGTGGTGTCGGCGGCCGACCACCTGGTGGTGCTGAGCGAGGGCGCCGTCGTCTGGCAGGGCACTCCCGCCAAGCTGCGGCGCGGCCATCCCGACCGGCTCGTCGTCGCCTCCTCCCCGTCGATTGCCCTGGCCACGGCCCTGGCGACCCGGGGCTTCACCGATGCGGTGATGCGCCCGGACGGGCGCCTGGCCGTCGCCGAGGCCGACGAGGCGACGATCCGTTCGATCGCCGAGGCGGCCTCGGTGCGGATCGGCAGCATCGTCGCCGACCCCATCCATCCCGACCGGGTCCTGGCCTCCCTGACCAAACCCCGCAGGCATCAGCACCGCCTGCCCACGCCGTCGAACACCACCTTCGCGCCGGCCCCGCCGTCGTTCGGGGTGTCCCGATGACGCCGTCGCCCGCAGGTCTACCGGTGCGACCCGCGTGCCGAAGCCGTCGCCCGTTATCGCCGGCTCAGCGCGCCGCGTGCGGCTCCGGCCTTCGCAGGGATGTCCGGGCAGCCGGACTCCGACCGGGGCTGGTGCGCGAATCCATTTCGGTCATGACTTCGGAGGGGATCACTCGATGACCACTGTGCTGCCCGAGGATCTGCTTCCCGGTCTCGACGCCGAAACACGCAAGGTGTTCACGCTGCGGCCCACTCGGTTGCTGCTCGTCGGCCCGATCGCGGTGGCACTGGTCGCGACGTTGATCACGGCGCTGATGTCGGGCCGCTACGACCCGACCGGACAACCCGTGACGGGGGCGGCCACCATCGGCCTGTACCTGGCGCTCGTCGCGGTGTTCGTGGCCGCGGCACTGCTCGGCATCGGCGTGACCGGTGGCGAGTACAAGCGCAAGACCATGGCGCTCACGGCCCTGTTCGCCCCGGATCGCGACCGGCTGGTCATCGCGAAATACGCCGCGGTGGCCGGTATCGCGCTGGTGGTCGCCGTCATCGCCGAGGTGGTCGCGATGCTCGTGCTCGCCGCCGCGGGCCGTGGCAAGTTCGAGTTCGGCTGGCCGCTGCTGGAAGTGCTCGGCGCCGGGTTGCTCGTCGCGATGTGTTGGGCGGTGCTCGGTGCGGGCATCGGGCTACTGCTGCGCACGACCGGTGCGGCGGTGTGGCTGGTGCTCGGCTGGGCATTCGTGCTCGAGCCGCTGATCTGGTTGGTGGCCAAGGGTTTCGGGGCCGGTGGTCTCACGGCCGTGCTGCCGGTGTCCTCGACCGTTGCCGGGGTGAGCGCCGGTTCGTTCGACGAGGCCGAGGTGTTCGCGCCGACGCCCGCCGCGCTCGTCGTTCTGCTCCTGTGGACCATCGCCGTGGGCGCCGCCGGGTGGTGGGACCTGCGCAACCGCGACCTGTAGTGCCCGAGCCCGTTGCGATGACACAGCCCGCTGTGATGACGCGGCGCGCCGACCGACCCGGCTGGATCCGCAGGCTGTGGCGGCTGTGCCTGCGGCATCCGCGGCTGCTCGCCGTCATCGCGGGGGCGGTGCTGGCGGGCGCGGCCGTCTCGATCGCAGCACCGCTGGCCACCAAGCGCGCCGTCGACGCCGCCGAAGCGGGCGATACCTCGGTGATCGGCAGTGCCGCCGCCCTGCTCGCGGTCCTCGCGGTCTGCCGGTTCGCGGTGACCTTCGCCCGGCGGTTGTGGGCTGGTCAACTGTCGCTGGAAGTGCAACACGACCTGCGTGTTTCCCTGCTCGCCGCGCTGCAGCGCCTCGACGGAGCGGGCCAGGACGCCATCCGCACCGGCCAGGTGGTGTCGCGTTCCATCACCGACCTGCAACTGGTGCAGGGCTTGCTGGCGATGGTGCCGTGGTCGGGCCTCGCCGTGCTGCAGTTCGTCGCCTCGGCGGTGGTGATGGTGTGGCTCAGCCCGCCGCTCGCACTCGCCGCGCTGCTCGTCGCGCCGGTGATGGCGGTGGTGGTGCTACGGATGCGGCCCCGGCTGTACGCGGCCACCTGGTCGGCGCAGCAGCGGGCCGCCGAGCTGGCCGAACACGTCGAGCAGACGGTCACCGGCGTGCGTGTGGTGAAGGGCTTCGGGCAGGAGGCCCGGATGGTCGACCAGCTCGAGGACCACGGCCGCGCCCTCTACGCCGAACGCCTGCGCGCCGCGCGGATCAACGCCCGCTTCGCCCCCGTCGTGTCGGCGCTGCCGCAGGCCGGGCTGGTCGCCGTCATCATCGTCGGCGGTTTGCTCGCCTCGCGCGGCGCGATCGGGATCGGCACCTTCCTCGCCTTCACCGCCTACCTGGCCACGATGACGTCCTCGGCGCGCACGATCACCTCGGTGGTCATCATGAGCCAGCTCACCAAATCCGCCGCCGACCGGGTGTTCCAGGTGATCGACGCGGCGCCGGTCCTCGTCGACCCCGACAAGCCGACCGAGCTGCCACCCGGCCCGCTCGGCATCGAATTCCAGGGTGTTGGTTTCGGTTTCACCCCAGACGAACCGGTGCTCTCGGAACTAGACCTCACGATCCGGCCCGGTGAGACGGTTGCGATCATCGGCCCGGCCGGGTCCGGCAAGTCGACGCTGTCACTGCTGCTACCCCGCTTCTACGCACCCGACGCGGGCACCATCAGCCTCGTCGGCACCGACGGCACCCGGGTGGACCTGGCCGACCTGCGCGCCGAGGATCTGCGCGGCGCCCTCGGCGTGGTCTTCGACGACCCGTTCCTGTTCTCCGACACCATCGCGGCCAATATCGCCCTCGGCCGCCCGGAGGCCACCGACGCCGAGATCCGGGCGGCGGCCACCGCGGCCGTCGCCGACGAGTTCATCGCCGAACTGCCCGACGGGTACGACACCGTCATCGGCGAACGCGGCCTCACCCTCTCCGGCGGGCAACGGCAGCGGATCGCGCTGGCCCGCGCGCTGCTCACCCGGCCGCGCGTACTCGTCCTCGACGACGCCACCTCCGCCGTCGATGCCGTGACCGAGGCGGAGATCTTCCGGCGGCTGCCCGACCCCGGCGGGCGCACCACGCTGATCCTTGCCCACCGCGAGTCGACCCTGGCCCAGGCCGACCGGGTGATCCGGTTGCCTGCCCCGACCGGCTCGGTCGTCCCGGCCGACGCGACCGCCCCGGCCACCGTGCGCCTCGGCAAGCGACCGACCGGCGACCGGCCGCGCTCCATGGCGTCGGCCTCCGCCGACCTCAGCGAAACACCCGAGCTGCGCGCCGCCGTCGACGCCCTCCCTCCGGCGACCGAGACACCCGATCTACCCGGTGACCCGCGTGCTCCCCAGCCCGACTTCGGTCTGCGCGCACTGCTGCGTCCGGTCCGCGGCCTGGTCGGACTGGTCGTCGGGCTGCTGATCCTCGACGCCATGATCGGCATCGCCTTCCCGCCGCTGGTCCGCTACGCCATCGACACCGGTGTCACCGGCGGACAGAACTCGGCGCTCGCGGTGTCGGCGGTGATCGGGATCGGGCTGGTGCTGGCGAGCCTGATCGTCGGCGCCGCCGTCACGGTGCTCACCGCGCGCACCGGCGAACGCGTGCTGTTCGAGCTCCGGGTGCGCAGCTACGCCCAGTTGCAGCGGCTCGGCCTCGACTTCTACGAGCGCGAACTGTCCGGCCGGATCATGACGAGGATGACCACCGATGTCGACGCGCTGTCGACCTTCCTGCAGACCGGTGTCGCCACCGGCCTGGTCGCGGTCATCACCCTGGTCGGCGTGGCTGTCGGCCTGGTCGTCATCGATGCGGGGCTCGCGCTGGTCGTGCTCGCCACCGTGCCGCCGATGCTCATCGCGACCCTGCTGTTCCGGCGCGTGTCGACCGCGGCCTACACCGTCTCGCGCGAACGGGTCTCCGCCGTGAACGCCGACTTCCAGGAGAACATCGCGGGCCTGCGGGCCGTGCAGGCCGCCCGCAACGAACCGGTGGCCGCGCGCCGCTTCGCCGAGTACTCCCACCGCTACCGCGAGGCCCGCATCCGCGCCCAGCGCGCGATCGCCTGCTACTTCTCCTTCGGCATGGCCTGGGCCGACCTCGCCCTGGCCGTCGTCGTCTATCTGGGCGCCAACGCGGTGGCCGACGGACGAACCACCACCGGCACGCTCGTCGCCTTCGTCCTCTACCTCGGCCTGCTGTTCAGCCCGATCCAGGAACTGTCGCAGGTGTTCGACGGCTACCAGCAGGCCAGGGTCGGGCTGCGCCGCATCGGTGACCTGCTGCGCACTCAGTCGTCGATCGCGGCCGACCCACCCGACGCGGTGCACATCGACCGGTTGCGCGGTGAGGTCGTCTTCGACGATGTCCACTTCCGCTATCCGGGAGCGAACTTCCCGGCGCTGGACGGCGTGTCCTTCACCCTCCCGGCCGGGCGAACCCTCGCGCTCGTGGGGCCGACCGGCGCGGGCAAATCGACGATCGTGAAACTGCTCGCCCGGCTCTACGATCTGCCCGCCGAGCCGGCGGCGGGTGAGATTCGGGTCGACGGCGTCGATTTACGTAAATTTGTGCTCACCGAGTACCGCTCGCGGCTGGGAATTGTGCCCCAGGAAGCTCACCTGTTCAGCGGTGACGTCGCCAGCAACATTGCATTCGGACAACCTTTCGCCACATCGGTGGACATCGCACAGGCGGCGAGCAACGTCGGTGCGGCCGAAATGATCGCCGGATTACCCCGGAAAATGAACCAACCGGTCGGTGAAAGAGGGCGTGGGTTATCCGCCGGACAACGTCAGCTCGTCGCCCTCGCCCGCGCCGACCTCGTCGACCCCGACCTGCTGCTTCTCGACGAGGCGACCTCCACCCTCGACCCGGAGACCGAGGCATCGGTGCTGGTAGCGAGCCGTTCGCTGGCCCGGGGCCGCACGACCGTCGTGGTCGCCCACCGGCTGGCCACCGCGGCCCGCGCCGATCTCGTCGGCGTGGTCGAACAAGGACGTATCGTCGAATTCGGTAGCCACCGGGAACTGCTCGCCCGAGGCGGGAGTTACGCGCGACTCTGGTCGGCGGGACTGCACGAGGAGCGAATAGTCTCGGGCCACTAGCTACGCCGACATGCCACGGGGCATATGCTCGGTGAGGGCGCATCGGCAGCCATCCGCTGATACCCCTGCCGGGCACGTCACAAACGTCGCAGCGCGAAGAACGAAATGAGGCGAACACCAGCTGTGAGCAGCTCAACTTCCCAGTTCGGACAGAACCAGTGGCTAGTCGACGAGATGTATCAGAAGTTCAAACAGGACCCCTCCTCGGTCGACGCGAGTTGGCACGAGTTCCTCGCCGACTACACCCCCGAGGCCACCGACTCCGCTAACGAGCAGGCTCCCGCCGCCACCGCGCAAGCGGCGCCGCAGCAGGCTCCGAAGGCCGCACCGCAGGCCTCCAAGACCGCCGTCGCGACGGCGCCCAAGCCGGCACCCGCTCCGGCTCCGGCACCCGCCCCGGCCCCGAAGCGGGAGAACGTGCGCGCACCGCAGACCACGCCCGCCCCGGTGTCGAACGCCCCGGCCACCGCGCCCGCCAAGACGAGCACGGGCGCGGGCACCGACGAGTCCAAGGTGCTGCGCGGCCCCGCCGCGGCCATCGCCAAGAACATGTCGGCCTCGCTGACCATCCCCACCGCCACGTCGGTGCGCGCGATCCCGGCCAAGCTGATGATCGACAACCGCCTCGTGATCAACAACCACCTGGCGCGCACCCGCGGCGGCAAGATCTCCTTCACCCATCTGCTCGGATACGCGATCGTGCAGGCCGTGAAGTCGTTCCCGAA
Organism: Nocardia sp. NPDC003979; assembly: GCF_053605015.1. NCBI lineage: Bacteria > Bacillati > Actinomycetota > Actinomycetes > Mycobacteriales > Nocardiaceae > Nocardia > Nocardia sp. NPDC003979. Next base: position 588,190 of record NZ_JBSGIJ010000001.1, on the reverse strand, counting down.
CCTGAACCGGCACTTCGCCGAGATCGACGGCAAGCCGAACGCGGTCACCCCCGCCCACACCAACCTCGGCCTGGCCATCGACCTCGTGGGCAAGGACGGCAACCGCACGCTGGTCGTCGCCGCCATCAAGGGCACCGAGGAGATGAGCTTCGGCCAGTTCCACGCCGCCTACGAGGACATCGTCCGGCGCGCCCGTGAAGGCAAGCTCGGCGCCGAGGACTTCTCCGGTGTCACCATCTCGCTGACCAACCCCGGCACCATCGGCACCGTCCACTCGGTGCCACGCCTCATGCCGGGCCAGGGCGCGATCATCGGTGCCGGCGCCATGGAGTACCCGGCCGAGTTCCAGGGCATGAGCGACGAGCGCTTGGCCGAGATCGGCGTCGGCAAACTGATGACGCTGACCTCCACCTACGATCACCGCATCATCCAGGGCGCCGAGTCCGGCGACTTCCTGCGCACCATCCACAACCTGCTGATCTCCGACGAGTTCTACGACGAGATCTTCCACGGCCTCGGCGTGCCGTACGAGCCGATCCGCTGGCGCAAGGACATCAGCGAGCGCGGCGTCGACAAGAGCGCCCGCGTGCTCGAGCTGATCGCGGCCTACCGCAACCGCGGCCACCTGATGGCCGACACCGACCCGCTGCGCCTGGTCAAGGACAAGTTCCGCAGCCACCCCGACCTCGACGTCACCTCGCACGGCCTCACCCTGTGGGACCTGGACCGCACCTTCGACGTGGGCGGTTTCCACGGCCAGGAGCGAATGAAGCTGCGCGATGTGCTGTCGATCCTGCGCGACGCCTACTGCCGCCACGTCGGTGTGGAGTACACCCACATCCTCGAGACCGACCAGCTGAAGTGGATCCAGGACCGGGTCGAGCAGAAGCACGTCAAGCCGACGGTCGCCCAGCAGAAGTACATCCTGAACCGGCTCAACGCCGCCGAGGCGTTCGAGACCTTCCTGCAGACCAAGTACGTCGGTCAGAAGCGGTTCTCGCTCGAGGGCGCCGAGGCCGTCATCCCGATGATGGACGCCACCATCGACCAGTGCGCCGAGCACGGGCTCGACGAGGTCGTCATCGGCATGCCGCACCGTGGCCGCCTCAACGTGCTGGCCAATATCGTCGGTAAGCCGTACTCGAAGATCTTCACCGAGTTCGAGGGCAACATGAACCCGGCCGCCACCCACGGCTCGGGCGACGTGAAGTACCACCTCGGTGCGCACGGCCAGTACCTGCAGATGTTCGGCGACAACGAGATCGAGGTGTCGCTCACCGCGAACCCCTCGCACCTGGAGGCGGTCGACCCCGTGCTCGAGGGCCTCGTGCGCGCCAAGCAGGACCTGCTGAACAAGGGCGACGGCCCCGAGGGCTTCTCGGTGATGCCGCTGATGCTGCACGGTGACGCCGCGTTCGCCGGTCAGGGCGTGGTCGCCGAGACGCTGAACCTGTCGGGTCTGCGCGGTTACCGCGTGGGCGGCACCATCCACATCGTGGTGAACAACCAGATCGGCTTCACCACCGCGCCGGAGAACAGCCGCTCCACCGAGTACTCCACCGACATCGCGAAGTTCATCGGCGCGCCGATCTTCCACGTCAACGGTGACGACCCCGAGGCCTGTGACTGGGTCGCGCGCCTGGCGGTCGACTTCCGCCAGAAGTTCCGCAAGGACGTCGTCATCGACCTCGTCTGCTACCGCCGCCGCGGGCACAACGAGGGCGACGACCCCTCGATGACCCAGCCGGAGATGTACGACGTCATCGACACCAAGCGTTCGGTCCGCAAGGCCTACACCGAATCGCTGATCGGCCGTGGCGACATCTCCATGAAGGAGGCCGAGGACGCGCTGCGCGACTACCAGGGTCAGCTGGAGCGCGTGTTCAACGAGGTCCGCGAGCTGGAGAAGTACGTTCCGGAGCCGTCGGAGTCCGTCGAGGACGACCAGAAGGTGCCTGCCACCGTGCAGACCGCGGTCGACAAGTCGGTTCTGCAGCGCATCGGCGACGCCTTCAACTCCCCGCCGGACGGTTTCAACGTGCACCCGCGCGTGAAGCCGGTGCTCGAGAAGCGTCGCGAGATGGCCTACGAGGGCAAGGTCGACTGGGCCTTCGCCGAGCTGCTGGCCTTCGGCACCCTGATCGACGAGGGCCACGACGTGCGCCTGACCGGTCAGGACTCGCGTCGCGGCACGTTCACCCAGCGCCACGCGGTCATCATCGACCGGATCAACGCGCGGGAGTACACCCCGCTGCACAACATCGGTTCGGAGAACCCGGGCTGGTTCGCGGTGCACGACTCGGCGCTGAGCGAATTCGCCGCTGTCGGTTTCGAATACGGCTACTCGCTGGGCAACCCCAACGCACTGGTGTTGTGGGAGGCGCAGTTCGGTGACTTCGTCAACGGCGCGCAGTCGATCATCGACGAGTTCATCTCCTCCGGTGAGGCCAAGTGGGGTCAGCTCTCCGATGTGGTGCTGCTGCTGCCGCACGGCCACGAGGGTCAGGGTCCCGACCACACCTCGGGCCGCATCGAGCGGTTCCTGCAGTTGTGCGCCGAGGGTTCGATGACCGTCGCGGTGCCGTCCACCCCGGCGAACTACTTCCACCTGCTGCGCCGCCACGCCCTCGACGGCATCCGTCGTCCGCTGATCGTCTTCACCCCGAAGTCGATGCTGCGCAACAAGGCCGTGGTGTCCGACATCAAGGACTTCACCGAGTCGAAGTTCCGTTCGGTGTTCGACGAGCCGACCTACGAGTCGGGCGTCGGCGACACCGCCAAGGTCAAGCGCATCCTGCTGACCTCGGGCAAGCTCTACTACGAGCTCGCCGCCGAGAAGGCCAAGCACAAGCGCGAGGACGTGGCCATCGTCCGGGTCGAACAGCTCTACCCGATCCCGACCTACCGCCTCAACGAGGCCCTGGCCAAGTACCCCAACGCGACCGACATCGCCTGGGTCCAGGAGGAACCGGCCAACCAGGGCGCCTGGCCCTTCTTCGGCCTGAACCTCCCCGAGGTCCTCCCCGACCGCCTGGGCAAACTGCGCCGCATCTCGCGTCGCGCCATGTCGGCCCCGTCCTCGGGTTCGTCGAAGGTCCACGCCGTGGAGCAGGCCGAGATCATCGCCGAGGCCTTCGAGCCGACCGCGTAAGTTCTTCCGGCACAACAGCGAACGCCGGGTGGATCATCACGATCCGCCCGGCGTTCGCCGTTGTCAGGCCAGCAGGTTGCGCATCACCACGCGCACGTGGTGTTCGGTCAGCTGTCGCAGCTCGGCGCGGCTGATCCGGTTGCCATCGATCGTCAGTGTGGTGTCCAGGTGCAGGTTCTCGTCGAGCACGCCGATCCGCACTTTTGTCACCGGATGCCCGGCCCAGTTGGCCTCCTCCTGGACGAAGGCGTCCTCGCCGAGCCCGGCCAGGTATTCGAAGCTCGTATTCGGATCCGAGACACGGTCTCCGACAAGATGTTTGAAACTGTCGTGCTCCCCTCGCCGGTCGTCTCCCGCCCGCGTGACATCGAAGCTCAGCGACACAGTGAGGTCACCGAAAGCGCCGGAGCAGTAGCCGGTCGACCCGAGGGGCTCCTCATCCTCCTGCTGCCACCCGGCGCTGCCGCGACGCGTGAGTTCGGCCAGATCCATCAGCTCGCAATAATTCCCTTGCTCCGGCTCGCGGTACTTGCGCGAGGTCGGGGTGTCGATCGGTGCGCCCGGCGTCCACCGCGTGTTCGCCGCCCCGTCCTCGCGCCCCAGCCACATCGCGGCGGCGATCACGGTGACCACCACGAGCGAGCAGGCCGACACTGCCGCAGCCGTCCATGGCAGCGAGAACCGTCGTCGTGGTGTCATCCGAGGCGCTCCCAGAGTATTCGGCCCTGATGCTCACAGGCCGTCACCATCTCCGAATCGTCCACCGTCGACTCCGCGGGCGTGCTCAACGTCATCGCGACGACCACGTTGTCGTCGAAGAGACCGAGCTCGCAGGTCGGGCCGTACATGTACGGCAGTCGGCGCACGTAGAGGTAGGAATCGTCAGCGAGCTCGAGCCAGTGGTCCGCCCGGATCGTGTCGGTCGTGCCCAGCCGAACCAGCTCCAAGTCGTCGCGGAAGAAGGTCTCGGCGCCGTGTCCATCGTTCACGACCTTGGCAAGCACAGTGGCTGCCAACCCCCGGTAGGAGACCGAGCAGTGGTGGGACGAATATGGCTCGGAGTCAACGGATTCGGAATGGATGGGCGAATCGGGCGACGCCCCACCGAACTGTTCGAGCGCGGGCAGATCGAGCAGGTCACAGGCGTTCGCGACACTCTGTGTGGTGTAGACCCGGGTCGGCCGGCCACGGACCAGATCGGTGGTCGTCATGACGACGAGCAATGCGACCGTGGCGGTCGTCAGCACCGCGGTGAGCACCGAGGGCAGGAGCGTTCGCGCGGCGCGGGTCCGCCGTCGACCTGGCCGGGCGGCGGGAACACCGGCCGTGACCGGATCGGTCGGCGACGGGCTCGGGGAAGGCGTGCGGACCGGCGCCCCGGTGTCGAACGCTCTGCTCGCCGCCGCGGCGAGGTCGGCGCAGCGGGCGAATCGGTCCTCCGGCCGTTTCGCCATCGCGGTCGCCACGACCGCGTCGATGGCCTTCGGCAGCTCCGGTCGTAGCTCGGTGGGCCGGGGCGGTGGCGCGCCCAGATGCGCGGCGATCACCGCCGCCTGGTCACCACGTGGAAACGGCGTCCGGCCGGTGAGTAGCTGATACAGCGTGCAGCCGAGGGAGTAGATGTCGGCGCGATGATCCACCCTGTGCCCGTGGAATCGTTCGGGCGCGGCGTAGGCGAAGGTGGCGGCCATCGCCGACAGCGTCACCGTGTCGTTGAGGCTGCGGGCGATGCCGAAGTCGGTGAGCAGCGCGGTTTCGCGGCCCGCCGCGTCGCGTTCGATCAGCAGGTTGGCCGGTTTCACGTCGCGGTGCAGCACCCCGTGTGCGTGCGCGAAATCCAGTCCGGCGGCGGCACCCTGGATCAGCCGCAGGGCTCGATCCGGTGCCAGACCGGTGGGATTCGCGTGCAGCAGGCCGATCGCGTCGCCACCGTCGACGTATTTCATCGACAACCACAGCACCGGGTCATCGGGCCCGCTGCGGTCGTACACGGCGACGATGTTCGGGTGTTCGAGCCGCGCGGCCAGTGTCGCCTCACGGTCGAACGCGGTGCGCGCCTTGGCATCGGTGGATATCCCGTCGCCGAGCACCTTCAGCGCGACCCGCCGACGCAGCCGCGGATGCTGCGCGAGATACACCGACCCCATCCCGCCCGCGCCGAGCAGCCGTTCGATCACGTATCCGGCGAACACCGTCCCGGATTCCACCGCCACCCCGACCCACCTCCGCTTCGCCCGCCGACGCTCGAGCGGAACTATGGGCCCACCCCGATCACGGATGAATCTAAGGGCAGCCCTCCGGACGAGCAAGCCACCGGCACGCGACAGCAGAGGCGGACCCGGCCGGGCCGCCCCTGCCGCCGTTTCGCTACTGGTTGAGGGTGATCCAGGCCTGACCCGAAAGCTGTTCCAGGTCGTAGTGCTGGGGGTAGGTGTCGGAGGTGGCGACGATCTTCGCCTCGACGCGGCCGGGGCCGGGGCCCATGCCGAAGCCGGTGATCACGCCATCGGGCGCCTGTTCGATGACACCGTTGGCATCGACCCGATGGGACTGACTGTTCTCACGGCCGGTGTCGAGGTTCTTCCACCGCACCGAGATCCGGTAGGGCTGGCAGTTCTGTCCGTCCTGAATGATCTTCACGCGAACACCGAGGTGCCCGGCCTGTGGCTGGGGCACGGTTTCCGCGTTGACGATGGCCGAGCATCCGCCCGGCACTCGGACGAGTGTCGGTACGAATCGGACGACCTGATCCGACGGCAATGCCGCCGCCGGACCACTGAACCCGACGAGCGCGGTAACGGCCGCTGCGGCGGCCACCCCGACCTGAACCGAAACCCGTTGACCTTGCTTGCTTTTCAGACTCATGCTTCGAAATTCGCGACTCGCGCGGAGATCGTTAACCACCGTAATGGTCTCGATGTGACAACGGCGCCGGAGACCTGGGTCACAGACTTTCCTCAGACATGCGGCACTCCCCACTCACTGTTTCCCAGTAATGTCCGCGGCGAACTATCGGATGGGAGACGACAGGTGAGCGGACGCAACGGATTTCTGCTGCTCGGCGGGATCTCGTCGGTCGGGGCGGGGGCGGTGCATTTCCTGGCCGCCGGAATGCACACCGACCACGCCACACTGGCGCGGCTGATGGTCGTGCTCGCCGCGCTCCAATGCGCCACCGGAGTGGCGGTGCTGCTGACCGATCGCAAGATCGTCGTCTCCGCACTGGCCGCGGTGAACGCTTTCGCGGTGGCGGTGTGGGCGTTCACCCGGTTCGCCGATATCCCCTGGGTCACCGGGCTGACCGCCGAGGCACCGGGCGTCGCCGATACCGTCTGCGCCGTGCTGGGTGCGCTCGCTGTCCTCGGCGCGGCCGTCGCACTGCTGCGGCCAGGTGCGACGCTGCCGCCCCTGCGGTCCGGGTTCGCGGCCGCCGCCGTCGGTGTGCTGGCGCTGGCGGCCATGCTCAACGGTGTCGGGCATGTGCACAGTCACGGCGACGGCGATGATCACGCACACGCGGCGGGCGAGGACCACGGTGACACCGGCGACTCCTGGCCCCGGGCATTCGACCCGGACAAGCCGCTCGATATCTCCGGCGTCCCGGGCGTCACCGCCGAACAGGAGCAACGCGCGACGGCCCTGATCCAGAACACCCTCGACAAACTGCCCGCCTTCGCCGACGTCACCACCATCGGCGCACTCGGCTTCCGCTCGATCGGCGATGCCGCCACCGGCTACGAGCACTGGATCAACACCGGCTACATCCGCGACGACAGCTTCCTCGACCCCACGCGACCGGAATCGCTCGTCTACCGGGTCGACGGCCAGAACCGCACCCTGGTCTCGGCCATGTACATGGCCAAGGGCAAGAAGATCGACGACCCGGCCCTCACCGAGTACGCGGGCTCGCTGATGCAGTGGCACGTGCACGACAACCTGTGCTGGAAGGCAGGCGACAACGGTCCCCAGGTCGCAGGCGTGACCGACGAGCAGGGCAACTGCCCGCCGAACTCGATCAACCCCGGCGCCGGCAATCCGATGGTGCACGTGTGGATCGCCCCGCACGAATGCGGCCCGTTCGCGGCGCTGGAAGGTCACGGTGCCGGACAAGCGGCCACCGACGGTCGACGCACCGACACCTGCGGCGGCCACGACCACGGTGGCGGCCACAAGTAGGACGGCTTCCCGGCGGGCGCGTCTCGACTGCCGATAGTCAGCGGGCTCGCAACCCGCGGCGCAGCGCGTCGATGGTCGTCTCCGGAGAAGTGTTGAAACAGAACCGGATTCCCGGCGCGATCTCGGTCGCGATATTGATCAGACGTTCGAACAGCAAGGTGTGCTCGGGCGCCATCCGCACCCCGGCGCCGATCATCGCGACCCCGAACCGTCCGCCCGCCGCGCAGTCGCGCAGCGTCGCCTCGGCGGCGTCGGGGTCGGCCGGGACCTGACAGGTGACGACGTCGAAGCCTGCCTCGCGCAGGGCCGTCTCGCCCGCCGCGATACGGGCGGTGAGTGTGGCTTCGTCGATCTGCGGGTAGCGGCTGTAGTCGACGGCGCTGGGGTGCAGGCCGATCGAGAGCACGGTGTCGGATTTCTGTTCTGCCACTGCGTCCTCCGTTGTCATCAGATAGGCGGCGACCGCCAGCAGCCCGGCCGCGAGCACGGCGCCGAATTTCACCACGGCGCGGTGCCGGTGCGGTCGACGAATGCGCCGGTGGGTCCGTCCGGGCCGATCGTCGCCATGGCCACGATCGCGTCGGTGCCTTCGGTGACGGTCTGGAAACCACTGTGCCCGTTGAGGTCGGTCGCCGTATAGCCGGGATCGACGGCATTGACCTTCATGGTGTCGAGTTCGCTCGCGTACATGACGGTGAGCATGTTCAGCGCGGCCTTGGTGCTCGGATAGCCGAGGGCCGGTGGCAGCAGGCCCGCCACTTCGGGTCGGTGATGGTGGCGATCGAGCCGATGCCGCTCGAGACCATCACGATGCGTGGATGCCCGGACAGGCGCAGCAGCGGCAGGAACGCGTTGGTCACCCGAATGGGGCCGAAGACATTGGTCTCGAACACCTCGCGCAGGTCTTCGGGCCTGGTCTCGCTCGGCGCGGTGCGTGGGCCACCGATGCCCGCGTTGTTGATCAGGACATCGAGGCGGCCGGCTTCGGATTTCACGGTGTCCGCGGCGGCCATGACGGAGTCGTCGAAGGTCACGTCCAGCGCGACGAACCTGACGTCGGCACCGGTCGCGGCGAGTTCGGCGGCCGCCGCCGTACCGCGCCCGGTGTCGCGGGCGGCGAGGAACACCTGCCAGCCCCGGCCCGCCAGCCGGCGAACCGTTTCGCGGCCGAGTCCCTTGTTTGCCCCGGTCACCAGGGCGATCGTCTGTGTCATGCCTCCAGATTCACGCCACAGCGAGCCACGCTCCAGTGCCGGAGAGGCATAGGACGGGCGGTACCACCTCGCCACCACCGACCTGCGGCACCATGGAAACGTGGACAGAGCGGAATTGGCGACGGTACTGCGCGGTGCGCGCGCCCGGCTCTCGCCCGTCGACGTCGGCCTGCCCGCCGGAGCCCGCCGACAAGTACCCGGGTTGCGGCGCGAAGAGGTGGCGAGCCTGGCCGGGGCTAGCATGTGATTAGTAGCCCCTGACCGTTTGGGAGTGAACGTCATGGCAAAACCGCAGGTAGCGGCCGGTAATGGTTTGGTGTTGGACATCTACGCGCGGGTGTCGCGGGTCGGTGATGAGCGGCAGCGGTCCACCGGCGGGCAGGTCGATGACTGCACAGTGCGGGTCCAGGATCTGGACGCGGCGGTCGGGGAGGTGCATGTCGATGACGGGCGGTCGGCGTGGAACCCGAATGTGAAGCGGCCCAAGTGGGATCGGCTGATGGCGCGCCTCGAGGGCGGGGAGACCGGTGGGGTGGTGGTGTTCGACATGGCCCGTTTCTCCCGCCGCCCGATCGAGGGTGAGCGGTTGATCGTGGCCGCTGAACGGGGCCTGGTCGTGCTCGACAGCGAGGGCGAATACGACCTCGAAACAGCGAACGGCCGCAAGGCGTTTCGTGATCAGCTCAACGCGGCGGCCTATGAATCGGACCGTTTGTCCTCGAGGGTGAAACGCGGCAAACGAGTAAAGGTCGCGCGCGGGGAATCGAACCATTCACACCGCCCGTTCGGGTACGAGAAAGACGGGATCACCGTGCGCGAGTCCGAAGCCGCGATCGTGCGCGAAGTCGTGGCCCGCGTGTTGGACAAGCACGCCCAGAACCAAGCCAAAGTTGAAGCGGGAGAACAGGACACGAAAGAGGACGCGATCGGATACAAGGCGATCGCGGTGGACCTGAACCGGCGCGGCATCAAGACCCGCACCGGCGTCGCCTGGAGCGGGGAGAAGATCAAACGGTTGGTCCTGAACCCGCGTTATGCCGGATTCGTGACCCATCACGGCGAAATCGTCACAGTGATGGTGGGGGCGAATCCGTTGATCACCCCGCAGCAGTGGGAGCGACTGTGTGTGCTGCGCGACAGCACCCGGGTCGGGCGGCCCGCGACAGCGGACTATGTGTGCTCGGGCCTGGTGCATTGTGGGTTGTGCGGGCGGGGTTTGACCGGACGGTTGCAATACGGGCGTAACTATCCCGAGGGGGAAAAGCGCCGCCGGTACTACTGTCAGAAACGCCAGACCGGGGGTGGGTGCAACCGGATCTCGGTCGATGTGCGGACGTTGGATCGTGAGGTGGGTGCGTTGGTGGTGGCGATCTTGTCCGATCCTCGCCACGCCGATGCTCTCGCTGCCGCTGTGGGTGATCTGGCGCGGCGGCGTCGCCCGATCGCGGATGCGCTGGCCGAGGCGCGTGAGACCGCGACGGTGATGTCGGCGCGGTTGGGCAACGGCGAGATCAGCCTGGAGCGCTACGACACGGTCATGGCCGGAGTCGATGCCCGCATCACCAAGCTCGAGGCCGACCTCGACGCCCTCGACGCCGAATACGACATCGATGACTCGGTGGCGGCACGGACCGAGTCCGTACAGGCATGGAAAACGCACTGGCAGGACGCGGGCACGGCCGACAAGCGCGCCATGATCAAACGCGCGCTACGCGGCAAGCGCCTCGAGATCGGCCCGGCGACCAAGGCGGGGCCGGTGTTCGACGCGTCCCGTATCCGCATCGTGGATAAGAACCCGACACCGCCCGGCACGGGCACCGGCACCGGCACCGGCACGGGCGCGGGCGCGGGCGCGGGCGCACAGGACGGCCCCGGTGCCCGCGTCATGGGTGACGCGGGCACCAGGGCCGGGGACGGGCGGTCTGTGGCCTGAGGAGGGCCGCTAGGCGGCGTGGGGGTACTGGTGCGGGTCGTCACGGTCGGTGGCGGCCCGTTTCCGTGCCCGGACCCGGTCCAGGATCGCGGCGATCCCGTCGAGCTGGGTGCGATCGAGGGGTTCCCAGTCGGCGACGACTCCACGCCAGTGCTCGATCCGTTCCGGATCCAACGGCACGACGACGGGCCGGTCACCCTCGCGGGCGGGCGGGTCGGGTTCGGTGTTGCGTCCAGTCATGGCGGGTGGCTCCTGACGGTCGGGCAGAGAACGGGTGTACTTGTCTACTGGCGACGAAACCGCGATTTCGGGACACCGGTCCCGCATGGGAGTTCGTCACACCGGGCGCGCGAGCACGGCAGTGGCGGGCCGCGTCAACGGTGTGAGTCGCGTCGATGCGTTCGGGGTCCAGCGGCACCACAGGGGCGCTCACGATCCAGGGGCGATGGTGTGGGGGTGTCGGGCACGGCGGGCCTTTCCGAAAGTGGTGTGAGCGAGTTCGGTCCTGCACTCGCTTACTTCCGGAAAAAACGCCGTTTCTGGACACCAAATCAGGACACGATTTCATACCGATCGACGGCACCGAGCGCCTCGTGTGACGAAAACCTCACTCCCAGTGTTCCGGTGGGTTTGCTCGGGTCGGATTCGTCTCTGTCGCACCATATCTGGAACATATCCGGTTCATATCCTGGGTCTATCCGGACTCTATCCAAAACCTATCCGCGACCTATCCTCCCAGCTCACCGACAGCAGTTTTCGGCGTGCGAGTGGACCGGCCGAAGCCACGAGGCAGCCCTGCCCTGATTGCCGTGAGGTAGCGGACACGGGCGCGGAGGTGGTCTGGGTGTGGTCCGGAGGCGATGCGGGTGTGGTGTGGAGGCGGTTCGGGTGTGGGTGTGCGCTGTCCTGGAGGGTTCGCCTGTTCCCGTGAAAGGTTGGTGTCCTCGATGATTTCGCGTCCTGACCGGCAAGCCGACTCCCGCGCCCCGCGCCCGAACAAGCCACCGTCGCGGGCTCGGGTCCCGGTTTCGGCGGTGCCACCGTTGACCGGGCGTGACCGCTGGATACTGCGGATGGTCCACGAGCACCGGGTGCTGACCACCGACCAGCTCGCCGCGTTGGCGTTCCCGACCGTCAAGATCGCCCGCCGCCGCCTGGCGATCCTCTACGAGTACCGGGTCCTGGAACGGTTCCGTCCCCTGCGTCAGCGAGGCAGCGCCCCACACCACTGGACCCTCGCCCCGAACGGAGCCTCGATCCTCGCGGCCGAGGCCGGCGTGAGGTCACGTGAGCTCGGCTACAACCATCAACACACCCTCACGGTCGCCCACGCCCTGCACCTGAACCGCACGGTCGCGGTGAACGGCTGGTTCACCGCCCTGATCACCGAACCCGGCCACGGAGCACACGTGTCGCGGTGGTGGTCCAGGTCGCGTTGCCAGCGCCTGTGGGGAGACCTCGCCGACCCCGACGCCTTCGGCCGATACACCCACCCCGAGGCGAGTCTGGACTTCTTCCTCGTCTACGAGCCCCCCACCACAGCGGCCCGGGTCGCAACCATGCTGCACGGGTACGCCGAACTCGCTCGCACCACCGGTACCGTCACCCCGGTCCTGTGGTGGGAACCGACCAGCGCCCGCGAGGCACGCGTGCGCGCCGTCCTCGCGCAGGCTTGGCAGAGCCTGCCCGATCCCGAGGCGGCGCCCCTGGCCACCGCCACCGCCGAGCTCCTGCCCGGGCTCACACCGCCCGGCCCCGCCGCACCGGTCTGGCTACCGCTGCACACCTCCACCGCCACCCGTCTCCCGCTGCATCGCCTCGCCGCGGGGTGGCCGCGTGCCATGCTCACCACCGACCCGGACCAGCAGGCCATGCCCTCGCGGCGGGCCACCCTGCTGGCCGCGCCACCCCCTCAGCCGCCCACCGACTGGTAGACATCCGCCACCGAACACAGCCACACACGGCCGTGTCCGGGTGCGGTACGGCCCCGCGCCCGCCGACAGGCCAGCCGCTACGTGCCCCACGTGCCCCACGTGGGGCACGTCCCGCGACCGACCTGGCAATCGCGGTGCGCGGGCGAGTCCGTCTGCCGCCATGACGGCAACTACCGCACTCGAGCAGCACAACCCAAAGCCATCGGCCCCGTGTCGACAGCTCGTAAATCGCCGAGTACATGCCCTCCATATCGGAGTCCCCCACCATCTGAGCACGAATCTCATCCGCTACCAGATCCGGCAAACCCACGGCCCGCCGGTCCTCGACATGTGTGCGCACCGAATCGCTGATCTGCACCTCGGTCAACTCGTCGCACCCGGGCAGCAGCGGAACAATTCCCACCACATTCCGAAGACGAACACCGCCCTTGACCTCCTCGACCGACACATCGATCCGGCACCTGGCCGGGCACGACTCAGTGAACTCATCGGGCCACCCGATTCGAATGCGCCGACGCGCATAGGTGGAGCGGGCGTCGGACGACGACCGCCGCTGGTTCGAGTCGAATCCGTAGCGGGGGTTTAACCGGGAACGGGAAACCACTTCGGGCTCACCGCGACAATGTGTCGCGGCGAGCCCGAACTATGTTCACCCCAGTGTCGGAGTCGTCGGAGTCACAGGCAGCCGCCCAGCGCCAGCACCGCGCCGCCGGTGCCGAACACGCTGCCTACCACCTCGGCCACGAGCGCGCGCTCGGCTACCGGGGCGGCACCGATCAGATTCACCGCAGCGGTGGCGGTGTCGGTCGCGGCGGCGATCACCGCGAAGTTCATCAGTTCCCGCAGCGGCGGCACCCACCCCGCCTCGCCCGCGTCGCGGCGCGAGGCCAGCTCCCGCGCCACCCGCACCACACCCGGATCAGCCCGAGCGCTTCGGCGAGCTCGTCATCGGAGCCCACCACCACCCGCAACGCGAACCGGGCGGCGAGTGCTTCCGGCAGGACCGTGGCGTCGAGCCCGGCCACCACCGCGAACCCCGGCGCGGCTTTGACCACCTCACCACCGTTGCCGGGCACCACGATCTCGCGGCGGCCTTCCATCGCGGCCACCACCACCTCCAGCACCGCCCCCGACAGCCCGGCCACGTCATCGACGAACAACACCGCGCCCTCGCGCATCGCCCGCACCAAAGGTCCCTCGGCGAAAACCACGGTGCCGTCCGGGTCGGGCACCGCCTCGCCCACCACCTGCGCGACCGTGAGGGCCTCTGCGCCGTGCACCGTCACCACCTCGCCGTGAGCGGCCCGCACCAACGCCGATCGACCGGCACCGCGAGGTCCGTAGAGCAGCACCGCCAGCCCGGCCTCACGCATCGCGGCCAGCACCTCGACATCGGCACGCCCACCCAGCTCACGCACCCGGTACTCCTGCCCGCCCGCCCGCACCTTCGGGGCCGCCGGAACCGGCATGGGTACCGGGGCCGGGGCTCCCCGGCGGCGCGGCGCGCGCGTGGCAGCGGTCGGGGCCGCCGTGGGCGCGGTGGCCGGGGCGGGTTTGGATGCTGCGCGGCGGCGCGGGGCACCGGTAGCCGGGGCGGGGGCGGGGGTCGCGGTACCGGAGGCGTCGGTTGCGGTGGCGGTGTCGGCGGTGGCCCGGAACCGCAACGGCTTGTCGCCGCACTGTTCGGCCAGCCCGGCAGCGGCGAGAGCTTTCAGCGCGTTGCCGACAGCGCCGGAGGACCGGCCCAGGATTTTCGCGACATCACGCGGCCCGAACTCCGCCGCCGGGTCCCCGGCGAGGACTTCCGCGACCATGCTCCGCAATTCCCCGTTTCCCAGACGAGGCGCGGCAGTGGAAGCGGCAGCAGTGGCAGTAACAGTCATTTCGATCTCCTCGAACATTCGAGCCCATTCGCATAGGGCTCACGCCATCAACGGCGTTAACGGGAATTCGGTGAATGTCCCCGATCGAATTCGGGAACGACTCGACGCTAGCTCGACTCACCACAGGCTCACAACCCCGAAAATGCGCCAATTCCAATAAATCCGTCCGCGAGCCCACGCATTCGACAACGCAAGAATGAATGAAACGCGCACAAACATCGACTCCGGCACCGGCAAACACGCAACCAGGCCCGGCAGTAAAAAGATAGACATCCGACAGACCGGAACGAGAACACGACCGGACACACCAGACCGGGACACCGGAACAGGCACCCGCCGACCTGCCAGGACAGCCAGCACACCCCCGCCAACCTATGTCTATACACTTTGATGTATAGATAATCCCGGGTGATATCCGCGCGGATATATGCCCCCTGGCCTGCGGATACGCCGCGCCGAGGTGGGGCCTTTTGACCGGTCCACACGTAACCCCACCAGTATCCCCATGCGATGCCCCACCAATTGACCACGCCGGAGACGGCAAACCGGCACCGTTCGGCGAAATCCCGAAAGCACGATCACGGCGCTCGCCAATATCCGAAACCGGCACTTGCGAAAAAGGTCTCGCGAGTGAAAAGGGTCGAATATATCCACACGAGGTGGCGGCAATTCCACCCTGCCTCTTATTGGCATAAAGAGAACGTTGTCCCCGGCCGGTAGGAATTTCCAGAAAGGCAAATAGCGGCCTCAAATGAATTGCGCGGACCGGCTCGGGGACTGCCATCGACGGCACCCTATAGCCCCGCACCGCCCACGCACAAAGCAATGGCCGGTGTGGCCGAGCGAATGGCAATCACTCGGCCACACCGGCCGTGTCAGCGTGTAGGCGGGTCAGGAGAGGAGCGGGGGCACAGTGCGCGGTGTTTTCGCGGCCTGGGTACCGGTGGCCCGGAACCGCCACGACGGCAACGGCCTACGCACGTCGGTCGTGTCGGTCACCTCATCGCGCCGAGCAAAGGGTGGCAACGCGACCGGGGTCGCGCCGACGACCGCGTGGGCGGCGTGGTCGAGGCTGGTGTAGGTAGTGCCCGCGAGTGGTCCGGTCATGATCCGGGTCGAACCGGTGAACGGGAAGAACTCGCCCTCGGTACGCAACAGCCGGTAGCGCACGAAAATCGGCACCCACGGCACCAACGCCGGAGGGACGAACACACCGAGCGCGCGTTCGGCCTCGGCCGCGACCGCCAGCCACAGCTCGAGGCTGTCGGCGGCATGGGGAGAACTGACGAACACACGGTGTAGCTCCGCTGCGATGACAGCCGAAGGGGAAGGGGTGATGAACATGGTCGAGCACCTTTCGAAAGAGATAGATTGTGGGAGCGGTGCCGGGCTCCCCGGAGCTAGGTACTCCGGGGATACCGGCATCGCCCAGTCAGGCCGAGGCGAGGGTGAATCGCTTAGGGGCCGTGCTGGTCTGGCGAGCGGTCCCGGCCTTGGTCACGGTGAGCAGGGCGTTGTGGACCGCGCCGCCCGAACGGTCGAGCGCTTTGCCGATCTGATGCGGCGAGTACTCGTCATCGGGGTGATCGCGCAGGAAGTCCTCGACCTGTCCCCGCAACGCACCGGCGGGCAACCGCACCACCGACTCCTGCTCGGCCGCTACCGCGTCATCGTCCGGGGCCGGGGTCACCGGGGCCGGATCGGCGGGATCGTCGCCCGTGGAGGCAACGACCGCCACATCCGGTGCGGCGGGATCGGCCGGGGTCGGGTCCGGGGTGGCCGGTTCCTGCCCGGCGGGTACGGGCGCGGCCGATTCGACGGCGGTCCAGGTTTTGGTGGCCCGGGGCGATGCTGCATCGCTGTGGGACCGCACGGCCCCAGCGGTTTTCCACCCCAACAGCACGCGCCGCGCGGTCGACAAACTGACCCCCGCCGCAGCTGCCAACACGGCGGTGGCACCGCCGGGATGGGTGCCCAGCGCCGCCCACAACGCCCGGTCGTTGTCGGTGCGCAGTACGGGCACACCCGCCGCCCCCGAACCGCCGTCCGGGGCGGCAGGAGCGGTATCCGGGGCGGGTCCGGCAGATGCCGGGCGCGCGGTGGCGGTGTTCTTCCTTTTGGACATGACAGGTCCCTCCAACAATGGGGTTCGGGTGAAATCGGGTGACGTCCCGGTTGGGACGGAAACCACACCGACCGGGGGCGAAATCCCCGGGGGCGTGTCGTTCCCGTTTCCATGGACGCTCGATACCAGGGCCGATGTCAAGCGGAACGTGAAAACAAATTCCTACGCCGGCATCCCGCTCGTCAGCTTCCGGAATGCGAACAGCGCGAGATGAATTCGACTCACACCGCTATTTCGGCCACCCTCCGCACACCATGTCTGCGAAGTGAAGCGTTCTCGCCGCGGGCAACCACACCGCCGCGAGCCCACCAGGCGAAAGTGCGCGCAGAGCGCCGCTCTACTGAGCCATGCCTCGCGCGTGGTTGTGCCCGGTGCGGCCTCGTACCCCGAGAGAGTGCACTGCACCGCTCACGCCGCCAGGCGTACGAGGTCGATACGCGGTTCCTCGGCTCCCGGCTCGGGGCCGAGCTGAGCGCTACACACGACGAAGTCCATCGTCGACGCGGGCACTAGCGAGCCCGAGGTGCACGGCGGATACTGGACGGACGGGATGTTGACGCTGCCCTTCCGCCGGGCGTCAACGGTTTCGTTTCTCGGGCAAGGTGCGCTCAGGCGGTCGGCGCACCTCGAAACGTGGCGGCACTACGTTGATCGACTGCCCGAAGATGCGAGTCGGCGCATCGACGGCAGTTATCACGGCGACCGAGGCTTTCCCGGTACACGCCGTGCACCCTCGACTCCAGGCCGAGCAGACCGCCACCAGTACACCCATGCCTGGGGCCGAAACCTCACCAATGACGCTCCCGGACGTGGGCACATCCGCAACCCGTATCTGGAAGGTGATCGTCATGGGCAAGGACATGGACCGCGAGTCCGCCGACCGCATTATCGCCGCAGCGGACCGCGACCCTGACTCATCGACCGCGACCTCAGGATTCGCCGATCGCGCCGACGCCGCCGCTACCCGCAACCAGGAGGAGGACGAGGAGGTTCATCGTGCGGACTGCTACTAACCGGGCAGCTTGAGGACACCGAAATTGGCTGTCGATACCGCCAGCTCGGCCACTGCCCTGGCACGGTCGAGCGGGGTGATCCGGTCGCCGTCGATCCTAGCCAGCTGGTACCCGGCATCGTAGAGGACTGGCACAGCGGCTTCGGCGACCTCACGCATGAACTCGAAGTCCAGTGGCTGCACCGATCTCCACCATCTATTTGACAGATCGACACCCCCCGCAGCAGCAGGCTGAGTACATCCACAAAGAGCTCCACCTGATCATCGGGTCCGCGCAGCCGTATACCCCCCTCGATCAGCACCTGCTCGACTCTCTGACGAGCCTGCTGGCCCTCCAGAAGTCGATCGATCTCCCCGGCCAACGCTGTACCCTCGAGCGCCACCCGGACCTGTTGTGGTGTCGTCCCGTGTTCGAGCGCAGCGTGGACGCTGCTCGTCAAGTGATAGTCGGCCTGAAGCCAATGATCGACGCTCGCGAGGATCGAGCTGATAGGCGTGTGCTCGGGATACTGCGCCGCCAAAAGGCACTGGAGCTCCCCCTCCAAATTCGTCATGACTCGACTCTAGGTCCAGACGAGCGACACCGCACCCCCCGACAGCCCACCAAACTACGCCGCTACAAACGCTTTTGAGCTCCGCGTGGGACTGCCTGCGCGTGAAGGCCCGCTCCTTGCGTTCCTAAGCCCACACCTCATGTCGGCCGGGGCATCCCGGTACACGCCGTGCTCCCTCGACTCGGTGTTATCCATCTTCATCTAGCCTCGAGAAGTTGGCCGATCGCTTCGGGTGTGGCGTCAGCGACCGCCGTCGCGGTGAGCGGGCCTCCTCCTCGGCGTTGGTGCGCGAGCGCTGCGGCGCGGCCGTGTATGAATGCCGCCATCTCCCCCGCATCGAATGCGTCGAGTCCAGCGGCCAGGAGCGCACCGGCAATTCCGGCCAACACATCACCGGCTCCTGCGGTCGCCAGCCATGGCGGGGCCTCGGCTTGGCTCGCGACCAGGCCGTCCGGTCGCGCGATCAGCGTCGTCGCTCCCTTGACCAGTACCGTCACTTCGAACGCGCGTGCGATCTCGACACCGTAGTGCCGTGGGCGGGCTTCGACCTCGGCTCGGGGAACCTCTTTGCCGAGCCATCCCATGATGCGAGCCATCTCGCCCGCGTGCGGGGTGAGCAGTACCTGGTCAGCGGAGGCTGTGCGATTGCCTGCCTTGCGATGGGCTACCAATGCTTCGAGGGCGCCGGCGTCCACTACGCACGGCAGCCCAGAGGCGAGGGCGGTGTCGATGGCGTGGTCTTGTTCGTCGTCATCTTCGACACCACTACCCAGCAGCCAGGCTTGCACACGTCCGATACCGGGCACGGCTTCAGGCACAGCGGACAGGACCTGCGCGGTTACTGCGGGCGGGCCGACGAATCGGGTGATGCCTGCGACGCCGGACTGCACCGCGCCCATGACCGCGAGGACTGCGGCACCGGGGTAGGCATCAGATCCCGCGACAACACCGAGGACACCGCGTGTGTACTTGTGCGAGGTGCGTTGCGGTACCGGCCAGCGCGCCGCGATCTCGGCGTCACCGAGGCGGCACGCGATCGGATCACCCGTGACCGGTGGCAGACCCACGTCGACCATCCGCAACGAACCAACGGCATAAGCTCCGGGCGGCATCAGCACGCAGCCCTTCGCGGCCGAGAACGTCACGGTGACATCGGCTTTGACGTGGGGACCGTTGACCTCGCCGGTGTCTGGGTCAACACCTGAGGGCAGGTCGACGGCGATCACCGGTGTCAGGGTCGGTATTGCGGCGACGAGTTCAGCAGCGCGGCCACGTAGCGGGCCGACTCCACTCTCACCGATGATGCCGTCGACGATAAGGTCGGCTCGGCTGATCGCTTCGTCGGCGGCTTCGATATTGTCCACGCCGATGACACGGCCGAGGGCGCGTATGCCGGGTTCGTAGGCGGTGTCGCCGACGAGTATTGCGTCGACATGCACGCCTCGGCGCTGTAAGCGGACGCCCGCCAGGAGCGCGTCAGCGCCGTTGTTGCCGGTGCCGACCAACATCGCCACCCGGCGTCCGTAGATGCCACCAGTGCGTTGGTCGAGCTCTTCGGCACAGATATTCGCCAATCCTGCTGCGGCGCGGCGCAGCAGGCGATCGGGCGGTCCTTGTCGATCCAGCTCTGCCGCTACAGTCGCGAGCAGATCAGCGGCACGGTAGGCATCCCATTTCGCGGTCACGGTGAAGATTCCATCAGACACACTGCCGATCAGTCGATGAGTAGATGGCAACGCCTGGCGAGGGCGCGTGTGTGTGGTCGGGCCTGTGCGTGGTCGCGGACAAGGATTTCACGCACGAGTTCGCGCACGAGACCGGAGTCGTGCACTTCGTCGGAAGAGATCTTCTCGGCCTCGAGCAGCGACATGACAGCCGCGTAGTCCTCTTTGCGCTGCACATATCCACGTGCCGCGTCGATCAGCGGCCGAGAGCGGCGTTCGACCGAGGGAATCCGGTCGGTGTTCAGTCGCGAGATGCGATCTACAACCGCGTCGTGGTCGCCCAATTCGGCCGAGATCGCCAAGCCGTGAACATCAACGTTGCCGACGCCGAACATGGTCCACGGATCGTAGGTGTTGCCCAGCGCTCGGGCCGCCTCTTCGGCCGCTTGATGTAGGGCCCACGCCCGACCGGACTGGTCCGATTGCGCAGAGGAGATGGCGGCGGCCAAGTTGAGCATCCCGAACGCGGCGAGAAGGTCGTTCGAGGAATCGACCGCGAGTAGGCGTTTCAGGTCGTCGGCTGCTGCCAGGCATACCCGCGTGGCTTCCTCTTGCTGACCGGCACGGCGGTAACTTGCCGACATCGCCCACGCGGCGAGTGCGAGTAAACGCGGGTCGTCAGCTTCGCGCGCTGTCGATACCGAGCGTTCCGCGGTCACCCAGGCGAGCTCGGGCTCGGGCAGGTGGTGCAACCAAATACGGGCGATTTGGTAGGTGCCCGACAGAAGGCGAGCAGCGCCACGTTTGTCGTCGGCGGTGAGGTACGCGGCGTTCACGTCAGCGATCAGATCAGGCAATACGCGCCCAACGGCATCGTGCGCGGTCGGGGAACTGTGCCAGGTCTGCCACGCCTGCGCGACCCGTCGGCCGAGTAGCTCGGGTGGAGTAGGCGGTGTTGACGAGGGTGCCAAGATCGGCAGCGCTGTTCGCATGATGACCTCGCGCACCTTCGCGACCTGAGCTCCGCGTGGCGATGGACTGCGGGTGAGCGAGTCAAGCGGACCGCCGAGCAGGTCGGTCAGCGTGCATCGGCAGGCGTTGGCGATGTTGATCAGGTCCGGGAGCCGTTCGGCCGCCTGGATGCCGCGCTCGACCTGCGACACCCACGGGGTCGACTTGCCGATCAGCGCCGCGAGCTGCGTTTGGTACAGCCCAGCGGCCTCGCGGTAGATCTTGATGCGGTCACCGATGCCCTCGATCAGGAGCGGCGGAATATCTGGGTTCATACCACAACGGTACAGGCCAACACTGATAGTTTTCTATCAGTGTGATAGCGCGCTGGTACTTAATGTTTGGTTTACGCACCTAGCCGAGTGGTTCGGGTCAGTCGTCTGAAATGCCTACCGCCCGCCGAAATTCGGCGGCCACGGGAGGTCGGCTGGGCGGGTGCCAAACGTAACCCAGACGCGATGGTCCGGCAGCCGGTACCAGCGCGGGGGTGCACACACACGGGGAGACGTCGTGCGAGACCCTTCGAATTGTATTGAGCCGCAACAGAACTACGACCTGACCACAGTTGAGCGTTCGGTGCTCGAGATCCTTGCACCGGGCGGGTTGCTCACCCTCGACGCCCTTGCGCGCCGTACCGGTCGCCAGGTGCGCGAAGTTCGTCGCGCCACTAACTCGCTGCGGGCGAAGAACCTCGCGTGGGCAAACCGGCGCGGGCAGTGGAGCGCCGCCCCATGACTCAAGAGACCAATCATCCCGGCGACGCACTCAAGTTCCGCCGATCGCTTACCGATTTCGTCCGAACGCTCGAGGGAATGCGCGAAGCCGGGTGGCTAACAACAGCGCCCGCCACACCCACAGACGATGCGACCGCGTCACGCGATCAACGATTGCCCCACGCCCGCAACGCATTTCATCCAACCAATGAGGAGACGAAGTGAAGTCGTTCAGCATCGATCAACAGGTCAGCGATCTCGGTATCCAAGCCATCGCTTTCGTCGTGCCCGGAATCACCGTGCCAGCGGAGACCAGCCCGGCACTCAACCACGAGATCGAGACCTCGGAGAAGTCCATACTCGCCGCGACGGACCCGAAGACCCTCAAGACCGAACCCGAGTTCAAAGCCTTCCGGGCAGTACACGCCCAGGTCGGCAAGGCCGCGAAAAGCGAAATCGCGGCACCGGAAACACTGTTGCGGTTGCTGCACCGCGCCGGACGGTTGCCTCGCATCAATCCGCTCGTCGATATCTACAACCTGGTCTCGGCAGAAACCCGGTTCGCGTTCGGCGCACACGATCTGGCATCGATCGCCGGTGATGTGCAGTTGGCGATAACGACCGGCCATGAACGATTCGTCCCCCTCGGTGCCACCGACCCCGTACCGGTGCCCGCAGGGGAATACGCCTACCTCGACCACGACGACGTGCTGTGCCGCCTCGAAGTCCGCCAGTGCGAGAAGTCCAAAACCACCCCGCAGACCAACGACGCCCTGTTCATCATTCACGCAAGCCCCGGCCGCGACAGTGCCGACCTCGCCACCGCTAAGGACCGACTCGCGGACTTGCTGGCCGAACACCTCGGCGCACAGCCACCGATCGATCTCGAGGCCCAGGCATGAGTACCGAATACGACACCACCCCGACCGCCGATCCGGGGATCGAAGCGCGCGAGGCCCACTGGGGCCGCCGCGCGAACGGGTTCGACACCGACTTCACCCAAGCCCCCGTGCGCGAACAAGTGTTGGACCAGATATCGCGGCAGTTGCCCACCGAGCCCTGTACCGCATTGGACGCAGGCACCGGCAGCGGACGGACCATGGCACGGCTGATCCAGGGACTGCACCCTGAGTCCGACATCGTCGGTTGCGACCTGTCACCGGCGATGCTGCACCAAGCCAGAGTCCACGCACCCCACAAAGCTCGCGGGTCGTTGTCGTTCGTCTACGCCGACCTGTGTGCTTTGCCGTTCGATGACGGCGGGTTCGATCTGGTCGTGTCGACGTTCACCCTCCACCACGTACCACCCACCCAACAGTTGGCGGTGCTGCGCGAATTGCGACGCGTGCTCGGGGAAGACGGCATGTTGATTTTGGCCGACCAGGTCCAGCCCGACCCGCCTCTGTCTGTCGAGGCGATGCGCGCGGCAGTGGCCGAAACGTTCTACCCGCACCTACCCCACGCCGAGGCGGTCGGGCTGCTCTCAACCTACGGCGAATGGCCGCTCACGGTCGGCGAACTCACCGACCTCCTCGAGGCCGCCGGGTTCGGATGCGAGGTCACCGACATCCACCGCATCGTCGCTATCGCCACCGCGACCCCAGGCCACGCCCCACCCGAGGGGTAGGCAATGACGTACGCGAAAAGCGCTGCCTCCATGCAAGATTCGCCGCTCACGCGCAGCATGTTCTACCGGCGGATCTGTAGCCTACCGACGTTCGTGGACACCGTGACGGGGCAGATCATGATGACGGCCGGATCGACCGGCGCGGTCATGATGCCGACTGACCTCGCCCAACGAGTCAAAGTCGAGTTGCAACGCCGCAACGTCGGACCATGCCCGACCATCGGCCACCCCCGCGCGCGAGCATGGTCCTACCTCGTCCGCACCGCCGACATGCGCCCGATCGGTGACCCCGCCGCACTCGCTGAACTCTGGCGCGCGCACGTGGTCGTGATCCGCGACGGCAACATCGTGTTGCCGACCCCGAGCCCAGACCACCACACCCACCGAACCTGGATAGTCCCCGCGACCACACCGTTCCGGCCGTCCGGGTCCGCGGTCTTGGCCTGCGTGCGCCACGTCTTGGACGCGGCCAAGCCGCGCAACCACGGCCCCTACTGACCTCGCCCGGAACTGATCGCCGAAAGGAAACCATGCCCGCCCGCGACGACAACCCGCGCGAAGTGACGCGCATCGAGCGCGCCTACCACCCCGATATCGTGCCGGACCCGCTACGCACACCCGGCTACTTGCGCGCCTACATCGTCGCCAGCACACACGCCATGGGGGTGGACGACCCCGACATCGAGGCAACCCTTGCCGAAAGCATCGAACATCAAGACACACTCGACTCCCTCGGCAGCCGGTACCACTGGCTCATCGGCGAACCCGCGCTACTGCGCACCGTGGACAGCGCCGATGTGATGACCGAACAGATTCACACGCTACTTGCGGCCTTGGCCACCAGAAGCCACATCAAGATCGGGATCATTCCACTCAGCGCCCGATTTCTCACTCCCGTAAGGCATTTCAGAATCTGGGGCGTGGAAGGGGAAGGAATCTGGGTCGATACCGAAGAACTCTTCGGCATATCGGTGTCGCACAGGCGCGGCGACATCGAAAACGCCGAACGCAACTTTGAACTGCTCACCACCCAAGCCGCCTATGGCGAAGACGCTCGCGCGATCCTGCACCGCGCCCTGTCCACCCACGCCACCAACTAGCCACCCACACCGGCAACCCAGGGGGCACCGTGCACCACACCCGATCGGGCACCATCGGACTCGACTGCGGTACGCCACAGTCTCACCACCGCCGAGCGAGCACTTCCCCGATGACACCCCCACCTGCGTCGCCGTGCCCCGAGGAACCCGACATCCGGCTTCTCGTCCAATTCGCTACTGTCCGTATCGAATTCGCGGCGTGCCTGACGGCTGCGCTCGTGTTCGTTCAGGAGGTCGGTGCGCGCCGACCGTGCACCGTCGCGGTCGTGTCCGGGATGTGCGCAGGGTTGCCGCGCTTGCCGACTGAGCGGCTCTATCTGTTGCCCTGACGGCCCACACCCGCCACCGCACACCACAAACCACCTGATTCCCAACGAGCGACCGATTTACTGCCCGGACCTGTGTCATCAGCCCGCAACTCCCGACCGACTGAATGGCCTTCGCGCCCGGTGAGGACCCGAGATACCCTCACCACGGCGCGCCAAGGCGGGCCCGGGACACGTAACCGGCGAAGTCGCGATGTCCGGCGCCCACCAAACCTTGTCGATCCACTCCCCACAAAAGCGACCGCCCGGCACCGGCACAGCCGCGACGCCACAAGACCACCTAATACCTCGAACCACACCGGCGACCCCCCGAGCCGCCGGTTCGAGGGTGGGGAAACGCTCCCGGAGGCTACCCAAACGACCTCCGGGAGCACCCACACCACCCACTGACCGATAACACCGGAAGGCCCGGACCAACACCCCCACACCGTGCGCCCTCGCCACGGACACCCGGGGTCGGTCGGGGGCCTTCCGTCGCACACGACGCGGCAGGAGCCCCCACCGTGACCACCCGCCCACCCCACGTGATCGACCCATACCAGCCCACACCCGCACGCCTGCACAACGTGTTCCTGCGCGGGAAAGACCACTACGAAACCGACAAGGCGCTAGCCGACGCTCTGTCAAGCAGCATCCACAGACCCGCACTCACCGAATCCCGTCGCTTCACCCGACGCGCGGTCGAATACCTGTCCGACCATCACGGGGTGTCCCAGTTCGTAGAGCTGGGGTGTGGTCTGCCCCACGCCCCCGAAATCCACGACCTCGCCGGACAACACAACAGCACCGCGCGGACGTTGTACGTCGACACCGACATCCTCGCGGCCACTCACGGGCGGGCGATGCTGCACGAACCGCCTAGACGGTTCTTCACCGATACCGACATCACCGACACCGACGCGATCATGCGCGACATCACCACGGTGATGGACATGACGGCACCGGCGGCGGTGTGTGTGTCGGGCACCGCGGAATTGATCGCCGACGCCCCCACTGTGCTCGCCGAATTGACCGAACGACTCCCGGTCGGGACATGGCTCGTGCTCACCCACGTCACCGACGAGTTCTACCCCCAGCACATCCAGGCAGCCGCTGACAGCCTGGCCTGCGTCGGCATTCCTTACCACCCACGCGGACGAGACGAGATCACGGCCATGCTCGCCGGATACGAGCTGCTCGCACCCGGTCTGGTCGCCCCGCATCGGTGGGCACCCAATCCGAACCGCGACGACGACGGCGACGGGGAGGGAGTTCGGCGGTTGTCGGCTATCGCACCCCGCCATCGGGCGGCGTGGAACCTGAGCGCTTACGCCGCCATCGGCCAGCTGAGACCCGTGGGGGTGCGTGGTGGCCGGTGACATGGTGCGCGAAGGGACCGACCCGCCGCCGGTGATCGGCAACGGTGGATGCATGGGGTGCGAGAACGACTGCACGACCGCGATTCGCCTCGGAAATGCTCAGTCCAGAAACTGGGGATCCCAGCGGCAGTAGGTGATGGGCGGGTCCACAACGATCACATCGGTAACCGTCAGCAGTTCGGTGGGCACCTGTCCATCGAGGTGGGCGAATGAGGGACACAACACCGCATCGACGGCGACCTCTGCGACCAAGGCCTGCAGCCGGTCCAGCGGGGTCGCCGCGAACACCAGGGTCCCGAGCAGGTCATAGCCAAGATCGGCAGCGGCGGTGCGGATCAGCGATTCACACTGTGACTGGCCAGGACCGGGCAAGTCGGTACGCACATAGCCGATGGCCGTGCTGGCGGCCGCGTGTCGAGGTCGACGGGCGAACCCGGCGCATGCTGCGGCACGAGTGAACAACTGCGCACCTGCCGAATCCGAGATCTGTACGTCCATTAGGTCTCTTACCTTTGGTCTTGTGCCATGCGCGCGCACAGCAAGGGCGGGAGGGAGGGCGGCGTCCGAGAAACCGCGCAAGGCGAGGCGCCTTTGCGAGGGGCTAACGATTCTGCCCACGGTTGCAGAAGGGAGTGGTCGCATAGGCGAAGTAGCGCACGACACCGCTGTTGGTAACCCGCTTGCGCCAGCTACTGGAGCGCTGATACCCGGCGTCGGCCAGCGCGTGATCGAGCTCGTCCAGACCGACCGCCTTGCGCGGCCGCACCGGCAACGACTGCGGCCAATCAGCGGTGTGGCGAATACCACTTGCCACATCGACGATATCGCTGCTGAATACATCGGCGACAGTGTCACCGGCGTCGAGACGGGCGATGACATGGAATTCACTGCGGGACCCGCCGGAAGAAGCGGCAGGAGCTACAGCCCCGGACCGACTACCCATGCCCGAGCACGCTGCACCGGGATCGTCTGGACAGCTGGAATGTAGACACTTGCTCCCGAGATTGCGCTGCGCGCAAGATCGGCTCGGAGTCCTCGACCTCATCCGAACGGACTGGCCATCCACTGCGGATTCGTTTGTTTCGCAAACATCGGGATTTTGTGTGGAATTGATCATCTGACCACCTCACATCCTGCGCTGTGGAGCATTTGACGGGACCACAATCCCAACACAGTTAATAGGAAGCAAATAGAGCAAAAAGACCTTTCCAAAGAAGCAAGAGCCGGAGCAGAACAGAGACCGGACGCATACCCGACGCCAGTGGACTGGGTAGGCCGCCCATAGCCCGGACCACCAGAGAGGCGGAGTCCCGAGCGCAGGCCAACTGGGGTCCCTCCACGCTGCATCACAATGGGGAAGCGTCCCAGCTGAATCCGAACCAACCCCGATTGCAGCATTCCCGCAAGTCAGATAGTATGCACTAATAACACGTCAGCTGGCGTGAGTGTCGACTACATCGTGCGCCTCGAGCAAGGACGTGGGCCCAAGCCGTCCGATCAGGTACTCGGCGCCCTCACCAGGGCACTGCGGCTCACCGATGTCGACCGGGATCTGGTCTACCGGCTCGCCGGTTCCGAACCACCGCAGGCCGGGCGGATTCCGATGGTCATCCGGCCGAGCGTCCAGCGGCTGCTGGACCGGCTCACCGATTTGCCGGTGCTGGTCCTGTCCGCGAAATCCGATGTCCTCGCCTGGAATCCGCTGTCGGCCGCGCTGCTTGGCGACTTCTCCGCCATCCCGCCCGAGCAGCGGAACATTATGTGGCAGCGTTTCCTCGGCACCGGCATGAGCCGCGTCGTCATGACACCGGAGGAGGCCGACAGCAACGCCGCCGCCTGCGTCGGCTGCCTACGCGCCGTCAAGGCCACCTACCCCGACGACCCCGACCTCACCCGCCTGCTCACCGAACTACGCACGGGCAGCGAGGAATTCGAGTCCCACTGGCAAGCCGGCCGTTCCAGCACCATGCACAGCCTCACCAAAACCATCGCCCACCCCGACCTGGGCATCCTCACCCTCGACTGCGACGCCATGCACGTCCCCCACACCGACCAAACCATCGTCATCTACTCCGCACCCCCCAACACCCCCACCGCCACAGCCCTCGACCTCCTCCGAGTAACCGGCCTCGAAACCTTCGGCCCCAGATAGCTGACACTCTCGACACGGCGACGGATCCGCCCTGCCGAATATGGAGTGCCCCAGCGCATGCGCTCGGGATATGGTGCGTGCTTCGATGAGGGAGGAACGATGAGCGCGCCGAGGACAACGACGCTGTGGCGACCGACAGGGCCGGCTGAGTTGACGCTGGTCGCCGAATCCGGCTGGCGAGCCTGGCCTCCCAGGCTGCCGGATCAGCCGATCTTCTACCCGGTTCTCAACGAGGCATACGCGGTGCTCATCGCGCGGGACTGGAATGTTCCGGCCTCCGGCGCGGGATACCTGACGCGGTTCGAGGTTCGCACGGACTTCCTCGACAACTACCAGGTTCAGCAGGCCGGTGGACGCGAGATCCTCGAATACTGGATCCCGGCAGAGGATCTCGCCGAGTTCAACAGCAATATCGTGGGCACGATCGAGGTGGTGCGGCGGTTTCCCGAGAATGCGCCGATGCCGGGGTGACTCACGCCGCGCCGTAAATGGCGATCCCGAAACTGACGATCGTCATCACGATCGTCACCAGGATCCACCACAGCGGCCACACCGACACCAGACGCCGCTGCCACCAACTCCGGACCATCAGCGTCACAACGACGAACGCGCCGACGAATGTCGTGAAGGTCATCAGCCAGGCGCCGATGTCGACGTGGGTACGACACCGGCCAACGCATTCGCTGGACTGTCCCCCAGGCGCGCCGACGAACCCGATCATCAACGTCACGGTCATGCCGAGGAAGAACACCACCGCCAGCAGTACCACCCCGGCGGCCAGGTCGACTCCCCGCCGCCATCCCCCCTTGTCGAACTCCATGGCAGCAGAGTAGTTCTGGACCCGGCCCCGGGACAGAGTGCTTGCTCCGACGACAGCGATGATGAGTACGCCGACGACGACACTGTGGCGACCGACAGGGCCCGCCGAGTTGGCGCTGGTCGCCGAATCCGGCACTCGGGCGGATCTCGCGGACCTCAACCGCAATATCGTCGGCACGATCGAGGTGGTGCGCCGGTTCCCCGACGATGCGCCGATACCGGGCTGATCAGGCTTCCGAGTGCTGCTTCGGGATCGCTGCCTTGATCGCGCTGATCGCGGTCTGTGGGTCGTCTGCCCAGAAAGCGATGGTCGACGAGGTCAAGTCGCCTTGTCGGGTGGGGAAGGTGTGGACAGTCGCCAGCTCCAGGCGGATGTTGGTCGAACTGCCGACCGGGAGGGCGATGGTTCCGTTCGCGGTGCGGTGCAACGTTTTCGACTCGTCGTAACCACGGATGTCGGGACGCACCGCACGCACGGCGGCGAGGGAAATCGCGAGTTCGGTGCGACGCAGGTAGCGCACCCGCAGGCGATCAGCGGTAAGGACGTGCGGGTAGACGTGGTGGGCGGCGAGTAGACCGAGCATCCACAACAGTCCCCAGATGCCCAGTGCCAGCGCGGCGAAGCGGACCGGAACCCACGGAATGATGAGGTGCACAGCGGGAATCTCCACCGCGCTCACCACGACGAACGCCCAGAGGATGGCCGACATGGCACCCGCGTAGCGGATCGGTGTGCCGTCCGCGATGTCGGGTCTGCGGGCGATCGCGCGGGCGAGGCTCACCCACAGATCCATTTCGAACCGGAAGAAACGGCGTATGAGCCGCACGACAGAGCGCATCACGGCCTCCTTTGCAATACAATTGCATTGTAAAGAGCCGCATCATGGCAATACAAGTGCATCGTGAAAGAATGTCCGGATGCCGAAACGGGTGGACCACGATTCCCGCCGCTCCGAGATCAGCGACGCCGTGATGCGGCTGCTCGCCCGCGACGGCCTCGAGTCGGTCAGCCTGCGCCACGTGGCCGCCGAGGCGGGCGTTTCCGCAGGTCAGGTGCAGCACTACTTCCCCACCAAGGACGCGATGATGGAGTTCGCGGCCACCACGATCGGCGCCCGGATCGCCGATCGCATCACCGCCGCGGGCCCCGACCCCGACCTGCACCAGATTCTGACGGCCCTGCTCCCCACCGACCCCCAATCCGCCGCCGACACCCGAACCCTGATCGGCTACCTCGCATTCGCCTCCGTCCGCCCTGACATCGCGGCGACCCTCGCGACCAACGGCCGAGCCTTCCGCGACCACATCGCATCACTACTCCCCCGTCACCCCGACCCCGTCACGGCCGCCAACACCCTGCTCGCCCTCTTGGACGGCCTGGCCCTACACGTCACCCTCGGCCAACTCCCTGCCGACGACGCCCGCACACTACTGAGCACTGCCATAGACGCCGCACTCGCCCGCTCGTGACGTTGCGCCAGGGAGCTACGAGACCTGCCGCGGTGTACACCGATCGGTGTACGCTGAGATTATGGACGATCAGCTCAGCATTCGGGAGGCCCGAGCTCAGCTTCCCGCCGTTGTCAGCGCGGCAGCCCAGGACGGTCACGTCACTGTCATCACTCGCGCCGGCGAGCCTGCCGCTGCGGTCATTCCACTGTTCATGCTGGCCAAACTCGAAGAATGGGAAGACCAGCAACTCGAACGGATGGCCGATGAGGCGCTGGCCGAGGGTGGCGAGCCCGCCAACATCACGCTCGGGCAGATGATGGACGACATTCTCAGTCACGGGCACGAAGGCGCCGCGTGAAGTACGAGTTCTGCTGGACGGCTGCGGCCCGCCGGGCACTGCGCGCGATCCCGCAGCACGATGCCATCCGACTGCTGACGGCGCTGACCCTCCTCGGTGACGACCCCTACCGTCGCGATGGTGTCGACGTCAAAGCGCTCTCCGGCCGCCCCGGCTTCCGTCTCCGGGTCGGCAACTATCGACTGGTCTACGAAGTCGATGACGGCAAGCTGGTCATTCTGGTCGTCACCGCCGGACATCGTCGAGACATCTACGAATAGACGGCGAAGTCGGCATCGCGAAGGATACGTCGACAGCTGGCCCGGTGCGCCCGCACAGACGCACCGGGCCCAGCTCAGCGAGCAGCGGCGGCCTGTGATGCTCGGCGCCGATCGACCGCGGCGGCGGTATCGGCCATCACCAGCTCCGCGTTGATCTGAGCGCCCGCCATCGCACCGGCCGCCGCAGCCGCGCCGACCTGTGCCATCGGATCGGTGGCATTGCCCGCGATCCATACACCGGGGGCCGAGGTGCGGCCGAACGAGTCGGCCGGGATGTGGTCGCCGACCCCGCTCGGGTGGGGTTCGGGGGTGAGGCCGAGGTCGGTGAGGAAGGTGGCGCGGGTGCTGAAGCGGGGGCCGACGACCAGCGCGTCCCGGTCGATGACGGTGCCGTCGGCGAGTCGGACGCCGCTCAGCTTTCCGTCGTCGGCGAGCACCTCGACCACCTCACCGTCGGCCACGCGAACACCCCGTGCCGCAAGCTTTTCCGCGTCTTCGTCAGTCGCCGGAGCCGTGTGCGACAGGAACACGATGTCGTCGGTCAACTGGGTGAACAGCAGTGCCTGATGGACCGCCATCGGGCCGGTCGCCAGGACCGCGATCCGCTGGTCGCGCACCTCCCAGCCGTGGCAGTACGGGCAGTGCAGCACGTCGTGCCCCCAGCGTTCGCGGAGACCGGCGATGGGCGGCAATTCGTCGGCGAGCCCGGTGGTGACGAGGATGCGCCGCGCGAAGACGGACCGGCCGTCCGCCAACTCCACCCGGAATTCGTGGGAGGCGTCATCGTTTCCGGGCGTATCGGAGGAATGACCCGCCCCGGTGGCGGAGTCACCGACAGGGTCGACAGCGACCACCTCGCCGGTCACCACATGACCGCCGTACCCGCGCACCTCCTCGCGCCCGAGCGCGACCAGCTCCAGCGGCGGCATCCCCTCCCGCCCCAGTAGCCCGTGCACCCCGTCGGCGGGCGCGTTGCGCGGCGCACCGGCATCGATCACCAGCACCGATCGCCGCTGCCGCACCAGCATCAGCGCACCGTTCAGCCCGGCGGCACCCCCGCCGATCACCACCACGTCGTAGGACTCGTTCAGCTCTGTCATGTCGACCTCCTTCGGAATTCACAGTGCACCAACGGACGAAAAACTGGCAAGCATGTTTGCCGCTATGGCAAACTGGTGAACATGGACGACCTCGAACAGACCCTCGACTCGGTCGGCCCCCGCCTGCGCGCCCTGCGCAAACAGCGCCAGACCACCCTCGCCGACCTGTCCACCGCGACCGGGATCTCGGTGAGCACCCTGTCGCGCTTGGAATCGGGCGACCGCAAGCCAACCCTGGAACTGCTGCTCCCCCTGGCAAAGGCGCACGGCGTAACCCTCGACGAACTCGTCGACGCCCCACCCACCGGCGACCCACGCATCCACCTACGCCCGGTGACCAGGCACGGCATGACAATGCTTCCGCTCACCAAACGCGCCGGCGGTATCCAGGCCTACAAGATCATCATCCCCCCGGGTGCGCGCGACCGGCCCGACACACCCCAAACGCACGAGGGCTACGAATGGCTCTACGTTCTCAACGGCCGTCTACGCCTGATCCTCGGCGACCACGATATCGTCCTCACCCCCGGTGAGGCAGCCGAATTCGACACCCATGTCCCGCACTGGTTCGGCGCGGCCGACAACCAGCCCGTCGAATTCCTCAGCCTGTTCGGCAAGCAGGGTGAACGCGCCCACTTCCGCGCCAAACCACGCGAAAACGGTTGACGCTCAGTCCCGTAACGCGGAGATCAACGCAGGGCTGAGCGCGAGCGCTGGTAGCGATTCGACCAGCAGATCGACCAACGCCGCACGGCTGATCGGCTTTTCGACCATCCAGGTCAGAATCGTCTCCTCCACGAACGCGATCCAGCCGCGGATCGCGAGGGTGAGCCGCGCCAGGTCGGGATCATCGGGCGGCAGCGGCAGTTCGCTGACGATGAGATCGGCGATGGCGCCGCGGGTCTCGTTGACGTAGTCGGTCATGTCCGGGGTGCGGCTGGCGGGCCCGCGCAACACCGAGTGGTAGGCCGCGGAATGGCCGATGGCGTAGTCGACGAAGCGTTCGATCGAATCGCGCAGCATGTCGAACAGCGACAACTCGCGGTCGGGCATGACGGCGGCATAGAACTCGGTGCTCACATGCCGCGCGATCGCCTCGTGGAACTCCTGCTTGGAGGCGAAGTAGTGGAACAGCAGACCCCGCGAGATGCCCGCCTGCTTGGCGATGTCGTCGACCGAGATGTCCTCGAGCGGTCGATCGGCCAGCATCTCGGCACCGAGGTGGATCAGCTGCAGTCGCCGCTCCTCCGGGCCGAGCCGGACACGCTTGGTCGCTCCCGAACTTCTGCTACTCACATCGACCATCCTAGCCACTACTGAACTATGCTCAATAGCTGTTGACTCCGGCTCAATAGCGACGTAGTCTACGTTACATGAGTCGCAAGGTTACAGACAACGTTGTCGAACCCCGAACCGTCGACAACCGCGCCCGCCACGTGAAGACGATCATCATCGGCAGCGGTTTCGCCGGCCTCGGCCTGGCCATCCGCCTGTCCCAGCAGGGTCGCGAGGACTTCGTCGTGCTCGAGCGAGGCAGCGAGGTCGGCGGCACCTGGCGTGACAACACCTATCCGGGCGCCGCCTGCGACGTGCCATCGCACCTGTACTCGTACTCCTTCGCACTGAACCCGGACTGGACCCGCTCGTTCTCGCGCCAGGGCGAGATCCAGGCCTACATCAAGAGCGTCGCGGAGCGCTACGACGTGCTCGACCGGCACGTCTTCGACTGCGACGTGCGCCGCGTGCACTGGAACAACGAGACCAGCCGCTGGGAGATCAGCTCCACGCAGGGCGAATTCACCGCCGACACCGTCGTCAGCGCGGTCGGCGCCCTCTGCGAGCCCGCGCTGCCCGACATCAAGGGCATCAACGAGTTCGAGGGCGAGATCTTCCACTCCGCGCAGTGGAACCACGACGCCGACCTCACCGGCAAGCGCGTCGCCGTGATCGGCACCGGTGCCTCGGCGATCCAGATCGTGCCCGCCATCGCCGACAAGGTCGCCACCCTCGACGTCTACCAGCGCACCGCCCCCTGGCTGCTGCCGCGGATGGACCGCCCCTACCTGCTGCCCGAGCGCCTGGCGTTCAAGCACATCCCGGGCGTGCAGCGCCTCAGCCGCGCCGCCATCTACGCCGCGCGCGAGACCCAGGTCGTCGGCCTGGCCAAGTTCCCGGCGCTGATGAAGGGCTTCGAAGCCCTCTCGCGCGCCAAGCTGCAGCTCGAGATCCGCGACCCCGAACTGCGCAAGAAGGTCACCCCGAACTACCGGATCGGCTGCAAGCGCATGCTGATCTCCAACGAGTACTACCCGGCGCTCGATCGCGACAACGTCGACGTGATCACCGACGGCATCGCCGAGGTGAAGCCGGGCTCGATCGTCACCAAGGACGGCACCGAGCGCGAGATCGACGCCCTGATCGTGGCCACCGGCTTCCACGTCACCGATTCGCCCACCTACAACAACATCGTCGGCCGCGACGGGCGCACCCTGTCGGAGGTGTTCGACGAGATCGGTCAGCAGGCCTACAAGGGTTCGGCGATCGCGAACTTCCCGAATATGTTCTTCCTGGTCGGCCCGAATGTGGGCCTGGGCCACACCTCGATGGTGTACATGATCGAATCGCAGATCAATTACGTCAGCGATGCCCTGGCTACCATCGACAAACTCGGCCTGAAAACTGTCGAGGTGCGTACGGACATTCTGCGCGAGTACAACACCGGCTTGCAGAACAAGCTCGCCAAGTCGGTCTGGAATACCGGCGGCTGCGCCAGCTGGTACCTCGACAAGCACGGCAACAACACCACCCTGTGGCCGGACTTCACGTTCGAATTCCGCAGGATCACAAAGCATTTCGACGTTTCCGCCTACAATACGACAACCGCAGACGCCCCCGGCGCCGATCTGAAAGTGGTGGCAGCACAGTGAGCAAAGACGCTTACTTCACGAACAAGGTCTGTGTGATCACCGGTGCCGGCTCCGGCATCGGGCGCGCGCTGGCCGAGAACCTGGCCAAGCGCGGCGCCAAGCTGGCACTGAGCGATATCGACACCGAGGGCCTGGCCGAGACCGTCCGCCGATGCGAGGCACTGGGCGCGCAGGTGAAGTCCGACCGGCTCAACGTCGCCGAGCGCGAGGCCTTCCTGGTCTACGCCGACTCGGTGAAGCAGCACTTCGGCGTGGTGCACCAGGTGTACAACAACGCGGGCATCGCCTACCACGGCGACGTGGTGAAGACCGAGTTCAAAGACATCGAACGCATCATGGACGTGGACTTCTGGGGTGTCGTCAACGGCACCAAGGCGTTCCTGCCGATGCTGATCGAGTCCGGTGACGGCCACGTGGTCAACGTGTCGAGCCTGTTCGGTCTGGTCACCGTGCCGGGCCAGGCGGCCTACAACTCGGCCAAGTTCGCGGTGCGCGGCTTCACCGAGGCGCTGTACCAGGAGATGAAGATCTCGAAGACGCCCGTGCAGGTCACCTGCGTGCACCCCGGCGGCATCAAGACCGCCGTGGCCCGCAACGCCACCTACGCCGAGGGCATCGACGGCGCCAACACCGCCTCGCTGTTCGACAAGTACCTGGCGATCCACAGCCCGGAGATGGCCGCACAGACCATCACCGAGGGTGTGCGCAAGGGTCACGCGCGCGTGCTGATCGGCTGGGAGGCCAAGCTGCTCGACGTGAGCGTGCGCTTCCTCGCTTCGGGCTACAACCGGATCTCGGCCGCTGTCAACGGCCGCTTCATGCCGCACTGACCCTCTCGAGATCCAGGAAAACGCCATGCGCGAGTTCAAGATTCCGCTGCCGGTGGTTCGCGCGCTGCTCGATCCGGTCTTCCGGGTGACGCTGCACGCGCGACTGCCCGTCGCCGTGCAGCGCACCCTGCTCGACGTGACCTCCCGGCTGCAATTCATGCCCGACGGCGCCGTCGTGCAGCAATTGCAGCTGGGTGGGCGGCCCGCCGAGCGGGTGATCGCCGAGATCGCGATCCCGGGTTCGCGTACCCGGGCCGTCCCGCCGGAGCGCGCGGCGGGCGCGATCCTTTACCTGCACGGCGGCGGTTACGTGGTCGGTTCGCTGGCCACCCACCGCTCCCTGGTCGCCAGGCTGGCGCTGGAGAGTTGCTGTGCGGTGTACTCGCTGGACTACCGGCTGGCGCCCGAGCACCCCTTCCCGGCCGGCCTCGACGACGCCGAGGCCGCGTTCCTCGATCTGGTGAACAATGTCGGCTACCAGCCGGATCAGATCTGTCTGGCCGGTGATTCGGCGGGCGGTGGACTCGCGCTCGCGCTGGCCCAGCGGCTGATCGAACGCCACAAGATGACCCCGGCCGCGCTCGGGCTCATCGCACCGTGGACCGACCCGACCGACCCGCCGAGCCGCGACCGTGACCTGGTGATCAACCGGGCGTGGTCGCGTCTGTGCGCCGCGCACTACCTGGGCGACGGCGACGCCACCACAGCGGGTTACGCCCCGCTGTCGGGCAACCTGATCGGCCTGCCACCCACCTATGTGCAGGTCGATGTGAGCGAACTTCTGCACGACCAGTGCCGCACGCTCGTCTCGGCCCTGCGTGGAGCGGGCGTGCACGTCCGTTTCACCGAAACCCGCGGCCTTTGGCACGTCGCGCAACTGCAGGCCGCGCTGGTCGCCGAGGCCGCGCTCGCGCTGCGCGAACTCGCGGACTTCCTGCGGGAAGCAATCCAGCCCGTATCGATAGACGACTTACGATAAAGCCAGGTGACGGGCATTTCGGGCGGCGATATCGCAACCGGGCCGAACGTGTCGTAGATTACTGGCGAGTAGAACCCACTGGAAGGGCACTGATGCGAGAGTTCGAAGTTCCGGCTTCCTACACCATCCCGGACGATGCGAACAATTCCGACAACGTCTTCCGCTTCGGCGAGGAGACGCCGAACGCGGTGTTGTTCAACGTTCCGAACGGCAGCGGCGGCTGGAATGACGTCACGGCGGCACAATTCGCGAAAGCCGTCACCGGCGTCGCCAAGGGCCTGATCGCCTCCGGCGTCGAACTGGGCGACCGGGTCGCGATCATGGCGGCCACGCGATACGAGTGGACGCTGCTCGACTTCGCGATCTGGGCCGCCGGTGGCGTGACCGTCGCGATCTACGACAGCTCGGCCGCCGAGCAGGCCAAGTGGATCCTGCAGGATTCCGAGACCAAGCTGCTGGTCGTCGAGAACGACAAGCACAAGGCCACCATCGACGAGATCGACGCCGCGTCGCTGCCCGCTCTCGCCGAGACCCTGCAGATCGACAAGGGCGCCGTCGACACCCTCACCGAGCGTGGTGCCGACCTCGACGACGCCGTGGTGCACGAGCGCCGCAAGCAGGTCGGCGCGGCCTCCCCCGCCACCCTGATCTACACCTCGGGCACCACCGGCAAGCCCAAGGGCGTGCAGCTCACCCACGCCAACCTGTGGGCCGAGTCGCGCTCGGGTGGCATCGAGCTCAGCGCGTTCGTCGCCGAGGGCCAGAAGACCCTGCTGTTCCTGCCGCTGGCGCACGTGTTCGCCCGCGCGGTCGCGCTGATCGCCTTCGATTCCAAGGTGACCATCCGCCACTCCTCGGACTGGACGACCCTGGTCGAGCAGTTCGGTGAGTTCAAGCCGGACTTCATCCTCTCGGTGCCGCGCGTGTTCGAGAAGGTCTACAACTCGGCCAAGCAGAAGGCGCACGACGGCGGCAAGGGCAAGATCTTCGACGCCGCCGCCGAGACGGCCATCGCCTACAGCGAGGCGCTCGAGAAGGGCGGCCCCGACCTGCTGCTCAAGCTCAAGCACTTCGTCTTCGACAAGCTGGTCTACAGCAAGCTGCGCGCCGCCCTCGGTGGGCAGTGCCTGGCCGCCGTGTCCGGTGGTGGCCCCCTGGGCGCTCGCCTGGGCCACTTCTTCCGTGGCGTCGGCGTCACCATCTACGAGGGCTACGGCCTGACCGAGACCACCGCCGCGTTCAGCGTGAACACCCCCACCCACATCCGGGTCGGTTCGGTGGGTCGCCCGATCCAGGGCCACGCCGCCAAGATCGCCGAGGACGGCGAGCTGCTGCTCAAGGGTTCGGTCGTGTTCGGCGGCTACTGGAAGAACGACGAAGCCACCGCCGAGGCGTTCGAGGACGGCTGGTTCAAGACCGGCGACCTGGGCGCCATCGACGCCGACGGCTTCATCACCATCACGGGCCGCAAGAAGGAAATCCTGGTCACCGCAGGCGGCAAGAACGTCTCCCCCGCCGTGCTCGAGGACTCCCTGCGCGCGCACCCGCTGATCAGCCAGGTGATGGTCGTCGGTGACGGTCAGCCGTTCATCGGTGCCCTGATCACCCTCGATCCCGAGGCC
This sequence comes from Nocardia sp. NPDC003979, assembly GCF_053605015.1. NCBI lineage: Bacteria > Bacillati > Actinomycetota > Actinomycetes > Mycobacteriales > Nocardiaceae > Nocardia > Nocardia sp. NPDC003979. The sequence goes on along the minus strand of NZ_JBSGIJ010000001.1, from coordinate 549,910 downwards.
CTGCCGGGCTGGAAGGACCGCAACGGTGTCGCCGCCGATACCGCGATCGAGAAGCTGATCGAGAACGAGGCGCTGGTCTCCGAGATCCAGGCCGCCGTCGACGAGACCAACAAGAAGGTCTCCAAGGCCGAGGCCATCAAGAAGATCCGTATCCTCCCGGTCGACTGGACCCAGGAGACGGGCGAGCTCACCCCGAAGATGTCGCTCAAGCGCGCCGTCGTCATGAAGCAGTACGCCGGTGAGGTCGACAAGATCTACAGCTGACGTAGCTGATCAGAAAAGGCCGGTTGCTTTGCGCAACCGGCCTTTTCGTTGTTCTCGATACGTTTCAGAACCGCTGGGCCGCGAATTGGGCCGCGGTGACGGTCATTCCGTTGACGCTGTAGAGGGTGTGCAGGGCATTGGGGTAGGCCAGCGGGGAACCGTCGCAGATGTTGTCGCCGTCGATGCACAGGTCGATGGTCTTGTTCCGGTAGGACGCGCCGATCGACAGCGCGGGGGCCGCCGCGTCACGCAGGAACCGTTCGGAGGGTTTGCCGAACAGTACGACGGCGGCGACGTGCTCAGCCACCTCGGCCCGCATCGGCTCGGGCAGGTACTGCTCGTATTCCGGCGGAACCCCCTCGGGCACACCGGCACCCGTCGCGAACCCGGCCAGCGCCGCACCCTGCGAATACCCGCCGAGCACGATCCGCGTACCGGGACAATTCGCCGCGACGAACTCCACCCGCCGCTGCGCGTCGTCGATCCCGCGCACCACCGACTGCGCGAACCCGAGCCGATCCGCGAAATCACTACTGGCCGGATAGTCGACCCCGTAAACCCCCACCGACCGCCCACCGGCATTCGCCCGTAGCGCCTCGACAAAGGACATCCCGGTCACCCCGACCACCCCACCCGGCTCCGCGGTCCCCCGCGCGAACACCACTTCCACATCGGAACACGGCGCCGCGTAAGCGGACTGGATGGGCGATACCACTGGAATCGCGGCTGCCAGGAACACTGCAGACACGAATCGACGAAGAGAACGTGCTGTCATGCCGCGCAGACTACCTACCGGCGGCGCTGACCAGCCCCTTTCCGCACCGACTCGCCGACCGAATGTGTCGTATTACGATCGTGGTACGCTGAGTCGTGTTCGATGACATCCTGTGGACACCCGAGTCGGAAGCGCACATCGCCCGACACCAAGTCGAGCCGCACGAGGTCAGGGAGGCTACCGAGCGACCTTTCCACACGATGCCAGGCCGCGAGAGCACCACTCTGCTCCTCGGCCGTACGTAACACGGCCGGTACCTGCTGGTCGTGTTCGCATCCGCCCAGGACGGCCGCGCCTATGTCGCCACGGATCGCGACATGACCAACAATGAGCGGCGTGTTTACACCCGGAAAGCGAGATGAAAATGGGTGATGTGGACAAGGCCCGCGACTACTACGACAACGTCGATATCGCGGACGAGATCGAAAAGGCGAACCTGACAGCACACGCGGGTAACGAGCCCGGTAGCGCAATGGCCTCATACAGCGTGCGCATGCCCGCCGCCGTACTGGAGGAAGCCCGCAAGATCGCGAAAGGTCGCGGAATCACGACCGGTGCGTGGCTGCGAGAAGCGATCGAAGCCATGATTTCGCGAAACCGCGAAGACGAGGAATCGGTTCCGATCTCAGTGCTCTTGGCAGCGGCCGAGGAATACCGCCACCGAAAGGCTTCTTGATCAGGAACTCTGTGTGGCGACTTCCGGTTTCGCCGCCGCCGATTTCGCGTGGCCGACGAACAGAGCCGAGGCGAGCACGCCCACGAGCAGGATCGCGGCGGGCAGCAGCATGGACTGGGCCAGCGAGGTACTGAATTCGTCGATGACGTGGGGTGGGAGGGGGCCGGTGCTCGCGCCCTCACCGATCGGGGCGTCGCCGCTGAGGCCGTTGGCGCTCAGCCGGGCGGCGATGAGGGCGCCGATGGCGGCGCTGCCGAGGACCGAACCGACCTGGCGGGTGGTGTTGTAGACACCGGCGCCCGCACCGGCCTGGGTGACCGGCAGGTTGTGGGTGGCGGTCGAGGCGAGCGGAGCCCAGATGCAGGCGTTGGCCAGACCGGCGAGACCGCCGACGATCAGGAACGCCACGATCGACGAATCCGGCTTCATCAGCACGGCGAAACCGACGATGGAGGCGGCGAACAGGGAGAAGCCCGCGGTCGGGATCAGGCGAGGCGGTAAGCGGTCGGCGAATTTACCGATGAACGGCGCCGCGATACCGGTGATGATCGCCATCGGCGCGAACATCAGCGCCGACTCCGTCGGAGACATCTCCCGCACGCCCTGCAGATAGAAATAGGCGGGCACCATCATCGACGTGACGGCGGCGCCCATCGCGGCGATCGCCAGATTCGACAGGGCGAAATTGCGATCAGCGAACAGACTCAACGGCACGAGCGGTTCGCCGGTATTACGCGCCTGATTCACGACGAACAGAACGAGCATCACCACACCGAACGCGATCAACGCCCAGATCCACGGCGCCCAATCCTGCGCATTGCCCTCCTGGATACCGAACACCAGGGCGAGCATGCCGACGCCGCTGAGCAGCACGCCGACGAAGTCGAACTTGTGGTCGCTGGTCGGCAAGGCGGGCACCAACCACATCGCCAGACCGAACGCGATGACACCCACCGGCAGGTTCACGAAGAAGATCCATTCCCAGCCGAGCTCGTCGACCAGGACGCCGCCGAGAATCGGGCCGATCAGCGTCGCCAGACCGGCCACCGCACCCCACAGGCCCATCGCCGCACCGCGCCGGTCCGGTGGGAAGGTCCGGGTGATCACCGCCATCGTCTGCGGTGTCATCAGCGCGGCACCGATCCCCTGGGCGGCGCGCGCCGCGATCAGCATGCCGATGCTGCCCGACAATCCGCACCACAGCGACGCACCGGTGAACACCGCCAACCCGATCAGGTAGATGTTCTTCGGCCCGAATCTGTCCCCTAATCGCCCGGTGACCAGCAGGGGCACCGCGTAGGTGAGCAGGTAGGCGCTGGTCACCCAGATGACATCGGTGATGTCGGTGTGGAACGCGCTCATGATCGCCGGATTGGCGACGGCGACGATCGTCATGTCCAGCAGGATCATGAAGAACCCGACCACCAGCGCGAACAGGGCCAGCCATGGATTGCGTTCGGTGGTCATCGATACGTCCTATCGAGGGATTGATCGGGTGACGATCCGGCCGTTCATGATCGTCGCACTGCCGAGCCTAGGCCCGGGCACCGACACGAAGCCCGGCGAGCATCGGCTGTGCCCCCGGATTAGCCCTTCTGGCTGGTCACGGCTGCGGTACCGTTGGGGAATCTCGACAGGGGGAGTGGAAATTGAGTCATCCCATAGCTTTTCGTGCCGTGCGTGGGCTCGCGACGGCCCTGGTCACGCTGATCTGCGTGGTCGTGGTGCTCGAATCAGCGGTGGTCGTGGTGCGATGGCTCGGCTACCTCTCGGTCTCCGGACGCTACGCGGGCACCGTGAGCAGTGCCGAGTACAACGCGAGCCGCGACATCATGATGCCGCTCGAGGTCGGCCTGTGGCTGCTGTCGTTGCTCCTGATGTTCGTCGCATGGATCGTCCTGGTCGTCTGGCTGCTGCGGGCGCGCGGCAACGCCCAGATGGTCTCCCCGTCACCGCATCACCTGTCCACACCGTGGGCGTTCTGGGGGTGGGTCGTCCCCGTCGTCTCCCTGTGGTTCCCTCCCCTGTTCCTGCACGACATCGCGAAAGCATCGAGCTCCCAGCAGCGCGGCACCCCACTCGTACCCCTCTGGTGGATCACCTGGATCGCCGCCTGGCTCACCTTCTGGGCCGGAACCATCCTCACCGCGTCCGGCATCTCCGACGACCACGACACCATCCAAACCCTGCGCGACGCCGAGGTCGACTCCCTGTTCACCTTCAGCCTCCTCCGCACCCTCGCCGCCCTCCTCTTCATCTCCGCAGGCATCCTCCTGTCGACCACCGTCCTGAAAATCACCCGCACCCAATCCCACTGGACTCCGACACGCCTTTAGGTGGCCGAGGGTCATCTGTGCCAATGCAGTGTGGCTTCGGTGACGGTGGGGTGGTGGCCGGCGAATGGTGTGCCGGATTCCAGGCTGTCGGCGAGGGTGGTGAACAGGTGGGTGAGAGACGGCCATAATTCGCCCTCCGAGGCACCGGTGGCGCTGTATTCGCCGATGCAGCCGGAGCGGTCGCCGGGGCGGGTGTCGAGGAACAGGGTTGAGCCGTCGAGGTCGGCGAAGGGGATGAATTCGGGGAGGAACAGTTCGCTGGGTGAACCCGCGGGTTCGGCGCTGAAGGTTGCCGGGTCGTAAGCGGCGGCGTACTCGGGGATCCGGTTTCGCTGGTCGTCGATGATCTCCAGCCACAAAGTCCAGACGCGGTGGGCGCCGGACAGGGTGAGCAGGTCGTGGTCGGGGAGGAGGCGGGGCGGGAAGTGGTCGACGTGGTTGAACAGGACGGCGAGGTCGGCGGGGATCCGCTCCCACCAGCCGTGCGAGACGTCGGTGGGATCGTCGTCGCCGGTCGCCACGGGGGCCAGTGTCGACTCCACCCAGTTCTGGACGCGGGTCAGCGGGGTGATGAGCGCGCGGGCGGGCGAGTCGGTCATAGTCGCCGGTCCCGCCGGAAGGGGGTCGGGGTCGATGCGGCGGCTCTGATCGGCATGTTTCGAGTATGGCGTCCGAGGCGGGCCGGCTCGTGTTACGCGCCGCGCGGACCGGGCCCGCTGTGATCTAGATCGGCGAGATCGTCCGCCGCTTGCCCGGCACCCGGTCGGGGCGGCGGGGCTGGACGCGGCCGAGCGCCTCTAGCAGCAGCTCGCGCGTGCGCGACGGCAGGACCACGTCGTCGATGCCGAACCCGTCGGCGGCCAGTAGTGGGTCGATATTGGCCTGGAAGAGCTTGATGAGCTGGGTGCGGCGCTCGGCGGGGTCGGGGGCGGATTCGTAGTCGGCGCGGAAGGCCACGTCGACGGCGCTGTCGATGGGGATGGCGCAGATCTCGGCGGTCGGCCAGGCCAGCGACAGATCCGCGTCGACGCTTCGCCCGCCGCCCATCACGATGTAGGCGGCGCCGTAGGCCTTGCGGGTGACGATGACGAAGCGGGGCACCGTCGCGTTGGCGAGTTCGTAGCCAAGGCGCGCGCTGCGCCGGACCAGGCCGGTTTCCTCGGCGGCGGTACCGACCAGGAAGCCGGGCAGGTCGATGAGGATCAGCAGCGGCAGGCCGAACGCGTCGCAGACGGCCACGAAATGGGCGGCCTTCTCACACGCCGCGCTGTCGAGCGCACCCGCCAGGTGCAGCGGCTGATTGGCCACCACACCGACCGGGCGGCCGCCGATGCGCACGAACGCGGTCACCACATTCGGCGCGTTGGTGCGTTTGAGTTCGAAGAGCGTGTCGCGGTCGGCCAGGGCCTCGATCACCTCGCGCACGTCGTAGCCCGCACGCAACGAGGCGGGCACGAGTGCGTCGATCTCGCCTGCTCGATCGCCGGGTGTGAAGGGAGCCGTGCCGAGCACGGGAGCGCCGTCGGCCGACGGCGGCAGGTAGGACAGGTAGAGCCGGATGGCGTCGACGGCCTCGTGCTCGTCGTCGGTGACCACGTCGACGACGCCGCGTTCGGCCTGGATGTCGGCGCCGCCGATCTCGTCGTTGGTCAGGGTTTCCCCCGTCGCGGCCTGCACGAGCGGCGCCGACGACATCCCGATGGTGCCGATCCCCCGCACGATGGTGACGAAGTCACAGCAGGCGGCGAGGTTGGCGGGCGCGCCGAAACCGGGTCCCATCATGGCCGCCACGATCGGGACGTACCCCGACAGATCGGCCAGCCGCATCAGCAGCCGCGAGCCCGGCGCGGCCAGTCGCGAATCGAGCGCCTCCTGCATGCGGTGCCCGCCGCCGTCCATCAGCATGACGAGCGGAATCTTGTCCAGCAGTGCGCGTTCCACGCAGCGGTCGAGTTTGGCCATGCCGGTGGCGCCGTTGCTGCCGCCGAGCACGGTGAAGTCGAACGCGGCCAGGGCGAGCGGGCGGCCGTCGACGTAGGCGATGCCGGTGACCACGCCGTCACCGGGCGCGACCAACGGCGCGGCACCGGCCTGGGCTGGCCCGGGCCCGGCGAGCGCGCCGAATTCGTAGAAGCCGCCGTTGGCGAGCAGCGCGACCCGTTCACGCGCGGTCAGCTTGCCGCGGGCGTGCTGTTTGGCGACCTTGTCGGCGCGCGCCTCGTCGGTGACCGCGGCATAGGCCTCGCGCACCCGTTCGATCAGCGGGTCCACCTGGGGATCTGTCACGGCACACCTTTCACCACGACGGCATCGCTCGTTGCCGCGTCGGTGACGACCCTAGCGTTTTTGGCCCAGTGCCAATAGCCGATCGGCTCAGAGACCGTGCGCGTTCAACCATTCGCGCGCGGCGTCGGCGGGCGCTGTTCCACCCTCGACCCGTCCGAGCAACTCGACCAGACCCTCGGTGGTCAGCTCGCCCGCCACGTAATTGAGCTTCTTCAGCCGCACACGGTCGAAGATGCCCGAACGGAACAGCGCGAGGACGTTCTGCGCGCGCAGGTCGAAATTCTTGTCGTCGAGGACCACGAGACCCTCGGTCGCCGCGACCGGACCCGACAGCACGGCAACCTGGACGTCCCCGTGACGCAAAGCTTCGAACAGTTGCGCCGAGGACGGATAACGCACCGTCGCGGCGAAGGAACAGCCCTCGATGCGTGGGGGTTCGGTTGGCGCGAACCCGGGCACCTCGACGAAGCCCGCCGTGGCGTTCGCGCACGTCAATGCGTCGATGGTGCGCACGTTGTCGCGGGCGGTCTCCTGGGTGACCAGCAATCGCGCGCGCAGGTCGGTGCCGTCGGCGGCATCCGACAGCGACAGTCCCTGCGGCAGTGCCGCATTCACGGCCGCACCGACGTCGTCGGGCGTGCGGGCCGACGACGACGGATTCCATCGATCGAGCAGGGCGCCGTTGCGCGCGGGCAGGACGGCGATCCGCCCGGCGTCCAGATCCGCCACGGGCGCGGCGGACTCGGCGGCGACGGCCGTTTCCATGCCCGTGCGAGCCAGGGCCTGGGCGTAGATCTCGGCGAGCACCCTCGCTTCGGCCGAACCGTCGGCGCCGACCGTCACCACCGGGCCCAGTTCGTCACCGGCACAGGACGCGAGGGCGAAAACACAGGTGGTGGCCACCAACACGGCCGCGCTCCGCCGCAGGGCGCCCGAGATCATCCGCCGACACCAACTTCCTGTCTTTGCCGTCAACCCCCGCAATTCGCCGCGACGCGGGGCAATATGAACACCCAGAATGTACCTGCGGCGTCCGCGCCGCACGCACAGCGCACTGCCCGCCTTTGCCGGAAGGACTCCAGTGAGAACCTCTGCACACCGACAATGTCGACCGGCACACCGCATGGTGGTGCGGATGGGCCGGATTCTGGCCGCCGCGGTGGCACTGGCCGCCGCCATGGTGGTGGCCTCGTGCGCCGACTCCGAGCAGCAGATGGCCCACGGCGATTGCGCCAGCGACGAATTGATCATCGGCTCGGCCGATTTCCCCGAGTCCGAGACCGTGGCGACCATCTACACCGAGGTGTTGCGGATCAACGGTTTCAAGGTGGCGACGAAATTCGATTTCGGAAATCGCGAGGCCTATCTGCCCGCCGTCCGCCGATGTGTCATCTCCCTGGTCCCCGAATACACCGGAAACCTGCTGCGGTACTTGAACAAAGACGCGACCGCGACCACCCCGGCCGAGGTGGACACCGCGCTGAGCAGCGCGCTCGGCGAAGACCTCGCCATCGCCACCCCCGCCCCCGGCCAGAATTCCGACGCGGTCGTCGTCACCCGCGCGACCGCGCAGCGCTGGAATCTCACCACCATCGCCGACCTCGCACCCCATTCGGCCGAGACGACCTTTGCCGCCAAACCCGAATTCGCCGACCGCCCCGGCGGCCTACCGGGCTTACGCAAGAACTACGGCCTCGATATCAGCGCCCAGAATTTCGTCGCCATCGCCGACGAACCGGAGACCGTCCGTGCCCTGACCGACGGCCGGGTCACTGCCGCCGATATCTACACGACCTCACCGGCGATCATCCAGAACGACCTCGTGGTCCTCACCGATCCCAAGAACAATTTCGCCGCCCAGAATGTGGTGCCCCTCTTCCACGCCGCCAAGAAGACCGACAAAGCCGTCGCGGTCCTCGACGCGGTGTCGGCCGAACTCACCACCGCGGAACTGATTTCCCTCAACACCGCCGTCTCCGGCGCCGCCAAGATCGAACCCAAGGCCGCCGCCCTCGCCTGGCTCACCGCCCGCGGCCTCGACACCCCGATCGCCTAGGCCATTCAGTCGTCGCCGAGCAGCGCACGCAGATGCGGATCGTCGGCGAGCACCTCCCGCATCCGCGCGCGTTCACGAGTCCGCTGGGCCTGGGCGTGAATCCAGTCCTGCACCGCCTGTACGACGGCCACGTTCACCGGGATGCCGTCGGCCTCGGCCGCGTCGGCCAGCTGGGCTTCGACCTCGTCGGGGAGCTGCACGGTGATCGTCTTCATCACCTCATGATCCCATCGTGCATCGGTAGACGACGGCGGCCCCGCTCCTAAGGGAGCGGGGCCGCTGTCGGTTGTGCGTTGCCGATCAGGCGACACCCTCGCGGCGCGCGGCCTCGGCCACGGCCTCGGCGACGGCGGGAGCCACGCGCGGGTCGAGCGGGCTCGGGATGATGCGGTCGACGGCCAGTTCGTCGGCGACGACGTTGAAGATGGCGTCGGCGGCGGCGACCTTCATGCCCTCGGTGATGCGGCGAGCGCCCGCGTCCAACGCGCCCTTGAAGACGCCGGGGAAGGCGAGGACGTTGTTGATCTGGTTCGGAAAGTCGCTGCGGCCGGTGGCCACGATGGCGGCGTACTTGGCGGCCACCTCGGGGTGGATCTCCGGGTCGGGGTTCGACATGGCGAACACGATCGACTCGGGGGCCATCGAGGCGATGAGCTCCTCGGGGATGGTGCCCGCGGACAGGCCGAGGAACACATCCGCGCCGGCCAGCGCGTCGGCGGCGCCACCGGTCAGGCCGCGCGGGTTGCTGCGGGCGGCCAGGTCGGCCTTCACGCCGTTGAGGCCGTCACGACCGATGCTCACGATGCCCTTGGAGTCGAGCACGACCACATCGGGAACGCCCGCGGCCAGCAGGATGTTGGCACACGCCACACCCGCGGCGCCGGCGCCGGAGACGACGACCTTGAGCGCCGACATGTCGCGGCCCTGCTGCGCGGCGGCACCCTTGAGCGCGGCGAGCACCACGATGGCGGTGCCGTGCTGGTCGTCGTGCATGACGGGGCAGTCGAGCGCCTCGATGACACGGCGCTCGATCTCGAAGCAGCGCGGCGCCGAGATGTCTTCCAGGTTCACCGCACCGAAGCTGGGTCGCAGGCGGATCAGGGTCTCGACGATCTCGTCGGGATCGGTGGTGTCGAGCACCAGCGGGATCGAGTTGAGGCCCGCGAACTTCTTGAACAGCGCGGCCTTGCCCTCCATCACGGGCAGCGAGGCGCGCGGACCGATGTCGCCGAGGCCGAGCACGGCGGTGCCGTCGCTGACGACAACGACGAGGCGATCGGTCCAGGTGTAGGTCTTGGTGAGGGCGGGGTCCTCGGCGATCGCGCGGCTCACCTGGGCGACGCCGGGGGTGTAGGCGATCGACAGGTCGCGCTGGGTCTCGAGCGGCGCGCTGAGCTCGACCGACAGTTTGCCGCCGAGGTGACCGGCGAAGATCTCCTCGTTGGTGATAGCAGCGAGGCTGGCTGCGTCATCGGCCTGGGGCGCCGCGGTGGCATTCGGTGCGTCAGTCACAGGTGACACGATTTCACTCCTGCTCGAGTCGGGCTCAACCGGGGGACGGTTACCGCCGGGTTTTTCTGAAAGCCGGGTTTATCTGGAATACGGGATACATGACGCTCATCGGGTGCGCGGCCGCCCGCGTTTCCGGACGGAACCGGATGCGGGGCGCGACACTGAACCGCGGAGCGGAGCCGGACGGGTGGTCCGGGCGAGCAAACGGGTCGACCTTCGGCCACGACGGTGCGTCGCGAGGCGGACGGTCTCCAAAATCCCCGAACCCGGCGGTGGCAAGGGAAGGGAATTCGCACCATTCTGCCAGCCCGGCCGCGCGGTTGCCAAACCGGTGCGGCGTGTCAACGAGCTGGGCGTCATCCGTCGAGCGTAGCCGTGTCGAATTGCCGTAGAGTTAGCGAAAACTCGCAGCACCGGTGCGGTCGCCGGTGAACAGTCACACCGTGACGGTGGTGTTCGCGGTGAGCTCACCGCCGCGCGGATCGGGCCGCTGCTCCGGGCGCACCCAGACCTCGTCGAGCCCACCACAGCGCAGTCTGAGCCGCCACTCGGCCAGCACATCGGGGTGGTCGATGCGCCGGTGGATGCCACGGCTCTCGGTGCGGGCGAGGGCGCTGTGCCCGGCCCACCGCGCGACGGCGAGCAGGGCGGCGGCCTCGCGGGCGCGCAACTGCTCGGCACCGGTGCCCCCGAGCTCGAACCGGGCGCCGGGCCACATGGCGTCGAGTTCGGCGATGCTGTCGGTGAGGCTGTCGGCGCTGCGCCGGAAGCTGCGGCGCAACGGCAAGGTGTGTTCCTGGACGAGCCCGATCACCGAGCGCGGGTCGATGTGGGCGTGTGGACCGAGTCCGGCCCCGGGCGCGGGCGGCAGGGCGGCATCGTCACGGAAGACGGTGGCCACGCGGGCGGCCCCCTCCCCCGCCCAGCTACCCGAGGCGAGCGCCCAGGCACCACGCAACCCGTCCGAGCACCCTGCTGCCCCGGCGACGACCTCACGACCGGCGACGCCGCCCGCGGCGAAGAGCCCGGGCACGGTGGTCGCGCAGTCGGCGCCGGTGAGGGCCAGTCCGCCGCAGCCGCGCACGGTGCCGTCGAGCACCGCGCGCACCGGCACCCGGCCCGCCGCGTCGACCGCGCCTTGCCTGCGCAGCCAGTGTCCGACCACCTCTGGCACGTCGTCGAGCGCGGCGAAGATCCGCCTGCCGTCGGCGATGGCGGCCAGCGCCGCGGACGTGCGCCCAGGTAGCTCGGCCCCGGATTCGTCGTAGAACGCGGCGAAGCGCACCGCGAGCCCACTGGCGATCGTCCGATGCGGGTGCACCCGGGCGAGCACCGGGGCCAGGACGTAGGCGCTGGAGAATTCCATGCCCGTCAGCTCGGCCCCGGCCTCCGCCGCCATCAGCAGACCGTCGCCGGTGTTCACCTCGGTGCCCGCGCCGCCGGACCCGAACGCACAGCCGCCGGTGGCCACGACCACCGCGCCCGCGCGAATCGTCCAACGCTGAAAGTTGTTGTGCCGCCGCACCCCTGCGGCGCCGACCACCCGTCCCGAGCGATCGACGAGCAGGTGCAGGGCGGGGTGGTGATCGAGGATGCGCACACCGGCCTCGAGCGCGCCGCGACGCAGTCGGCGCAGGTAACTCGCTCCGTCGAACCGGATCCGTCGCGGGTCGGCGACCTGCCTGCCCGACCAATTCCGCAGCCGCTCGTGCGCCTCGTCGATGACGCGGTGCAGCCAGGCCGGATCACCCAGACCGCCGCCGCGCACCAGCGCACGCTCCACGGCTTCGGCCCGCGCCTGACCCGGCGGAATGTCCCACACCGTCGTCGCGCCGTAGACACCCGGCCCGCTCGAACCGCACCGGCCCTTGTCGACCAGCATCACCCGCGCCCCGTGCGCGGCCGCGGAGACGGCGGCCCAGAGTCCGGCGGGTCCGCCGCCGAGAATCAGAACATCCGTCTCCAGGTTGCCCATACTGAGAGATATTCGGGCACAGTTCACCCTTCCGCAACCATTAGCGGACTGTCATCCCCACCACTGTGTCCACAGCAGGGCGCCGGTCATCACGAACACGACGGCCGACCCGGCCAGAGCCGCCGCCCCACGCCGCCGATCCGCGACGATCTGCGCCCCGACGACGACCACCGTCACGAGGACATGCCACGTCAAGGATTCGCCTCCCGGCCCGGGAAAGTCGCGGCGCGCACCGATCAGCGCGGCACCGACGACCACACACAGCAGCGCGACCACACCGCCCGCCACCACACCGCTCAGCGCCCGGACCGCCGTCACGAGGAGATCACCGGAACCCCGCTCGCCTTGCCGATCAGTGCCTCGAACTGTTCCGGATCGGTGCGGCAGGCGCCGATCTCGATGGTCTTGTTGCTGCCGTGGTAGTCCGACGACCCGGTGCGCACCAGGCCGAGCTCGCCGGACAGCTCGGTGAGTACCGCCCGATCGGCGTCGCTGTGATCGGGATGGTCGATCTCGAGGCCGGTGAGACCGAGCCCGGCCAGGTTCCTGATCTCGTCGAGCGCGAGCAGCCTGCCGCGTTTGCGGGCCCGCACGTGGGCGAGCACGCTCACCCCGCCCGCGTCGGCGATCAGCTGCACCGCGCGCGGCAACGGCGTATCCACCTTCTCCGCGTAGTACGGCCCGTGCGGGGCGAGCAGGTCGACGAACGCGGCGTCGACACTGGCCACCACACCCGCCGCGACCAGTGCCCGCGCCAGATGCGGACGCCCCGCGGCCGGCCCGGCACCGGCCAGCACGGCCTCGGGATCGATCGGCAGACCGTCGGCCACCATCAACTCCGCCATGGCACGCACCCGCGCGATGCGCTCGGCCCGCAATCGTTCACGTTCCTCGGCGAAACCGCGGTCGGCCGGGTCGAACAGGTAGGCCAGCAGGTGCACCGGAACAGGAAAACCGTCCTCCCCCATGCCGGTACACGACATCTCCATCCCGCGAACCAGTGTGAGTCCCGGCGGACGCGCCGCTTCGGCCTCGGCCCACCCGCCGGTGGTGTCGTGGTCGGTGATCGCGACGACGTCGAGCCCGGCCGCGGCGGCGTGGCGAACCAGTTCGGCCGGGGTGTCGGTGCCGTCGGAGGCGGTGGAATGGGTATGCAGGTCGATGCGCACACACTCAGTCTTACAGTGCGGTGTCGGCCGGTGTGCGGCCGTCGACCTGCCCGTAACATCCGGATGTGCCTTCCTTCCCGTCCCTGCCGAACTTTCACAAGACGGGTCGTGCCGCGGCGACCGCGCGGCCACGGGTGCCGGTGCCGACCGCACGCACCATCGTCGACTGCGGTGTCTACGTCGACGGCGAGCGGTTACCCGGCCGTTTCACCCCGCAGCAGGCGCTGGCGGAGGCGCGCGGTACCGACTCGGGTTTCGTCTGGGTCGGTCTGCACGATCCCGACGAGACGCAGATGAACGACATCGCCCAGATTTTCGGGCTGCATCCGCTGGCGGTCGAGGACGCCGTGGTCGGGCGTCAGCGCCCCAAGCTGGAACGCTACGACGACACGCTGTTCCTGGTGATGCGCACGGTCAGTTACGTGGAACACGATATGCACGCCATCAGCGAGATCGTGGAGACCGGCGACATCATGGTCTTCACCGGTCCGCATTTCGCGATCACCGTTCGCCACGGGGAGCACACCGGCCTGTCGGGGGTGCGAAGGGAACTGGAGGGTCATCCCGATCAGCTACGGATGGGTCCGCCCTCGGTGTTGCACGCTGTGGCCGATCACGTGGTCGATTCCTATGTGGAGACAACCGAATCCATCGAGGAGGATGTCAACGAGATGGAGGAGGCGGTGTTCACGCCGAACTCCAAGGTGGGCATCGAATCGATCTACCAGCTCAAACGCGAGGTCGTCGAGCTGCGCCGGGCGGTGTCGCCGCTCGGCGTTCCGCTGGAGCGGTTGGTGAACAACCAGGACCTGCCGGTACCGACCGAGTTCCGGCGCTATATGCGCGATGTGGCCGACCACCATGTCAGCGTCAACGAACAGATCGCCTACTTCGACGAGGCGCTGAGCAGCCTGGTCAACGCCGCGCTCGCCAAGATCAGCGTTCAGCAGAACACCGATATGCGCAAGATCTCGGCGTATGCGGCCATGGCGGCGGTGCCGACCATGATCGCGGGTGTCTACGGCATGAACTTCGACTACATGTGGGAACTGCACCAGCGGTGGGCTTATCCGGCGGTGGTCGCGTTGATGGCGGTCCTGTGCGCGTTGCTGTTCCGCAGTTTCCGCCGCAACAAGTGGCTCTAGAGGTTCACCGCACCGCGACCGGGATCGCGCACGTCGATACCCGCCTCCGCCCACGCGTCCCGCAAAGCCTGCGCGCCACGCACCCGCACCCAGGCGGCCTCGGTGGCGGTCACCGGGGTGACGCTGAGGTAGCGCACCGGTTCGGCCGGTTCGGGCAGCACGATCTCGGGCACCTCGCTCTCGCCGAGCAGCACCGCGGTGAAAGGCCCGTTGTGCCACAACGGTTCACCGAGATCGAGCAGCGCGTCGGCTTGCAGCACAACGCCTTCCACCGACGGCGTGGCGACGAGCACGCCGAGTGAACGAACCAGGCCCGCCTGCGGCCCGGCAGCGGCCAGCAGGGTGAGCACGAGTTCGGCGCGGGGGCCACGGACCGGATCGGCGAGCAGGTCGGCCGGGTCGCCCATGGGATGACGCGAGCCGCCGAGCGTCGCGTAGTGCACCACACCGTCACCGGGGATGCGCAGGATCTCGATCGGTTCCAGCCCGAGGAACGTCACCGACGCGGAATCCACACCGGCGCGCTCGACCTCGAAGTGGTCCAGCACCGCGGTGCGGACCGAATTCACCACATCCATTGCGTCACAGCGCCAATCGGGCCAGCATGTCGCGGGCGCGTTCGGCGGTCTTCGGGTCGCACAGCACGTCGTAGCGACCGGCGACCAACTGCATGGTCGACGCGAAGTCGCGCTGCCCCTTGGTCGCCGCGTAGGGAATGGACGTGGTGATGACACCGAACACGATGCCGCCGAGCAGACCGACGACCAGCGGACCGAGCGCCCCACCGGTGGTGGTGAACAGGCTCAGCAGCAGGCCGAGGAACAGGCCGAGCCAGGCGCCCGACACCACACCACCGCCGATGACCTTGCCCCAGGTGAGCCGGTACAGCACCCGCTCCACCTGCATCAGGTCGACGCCGACGATGGTCACGTCCTGCACCGGGAACTGGTTGTCGGCCAGGTAATCGACCGCGCGCTGCGCCTCGGCGTAGGTCGGATACGACCCGACCGGCCAGCCCGACGGCGGCGTCGGCAACGCCTGCCGCCCGCGGTTCGAGTTGCCCAAGGGATTCGTCATAGTCCCATTCTGCTATTCCTGGCCGGGTTGTGGCGGAGTGAAACGGGTGGTCCTGCTCATTCCGGCGGCGCGGCCCTTCTCGGCTATGACCTGTGCCATCTTGGCGGAGGCCTCGTCGATCATCTCATTGCCGAGCATCACCGCGCCACGAGCACCGCCGGCGGCCGAGGTGTGGAAGGCATAGGCCTCGAGGATCAACTCGGCGCGGTCGTAGTCCTCCTGGCGCGGGCTGAAGATCTCGTTGGCCGCGTCGATCTGGTCCGGGTGCAGCACCCATTTGCCGTCGAAGCCGAGCGCGGCGGTGCGCGCGGCGGCCCGGCGGAAGCCGTCGACATCGCGAACCTGCAGGTAGGGGCCGTCGATGGCCTGCAGGCCGTGGGCGCGGGCGGTGAGCAGGATGGTCATCAGGATGTGGTGGTAGGCATCGCCGGTGTCGTAGCCGGGCGGCTGTTCGCCGACGACGAGGGTGCGCATATTCAGGCTCGCCATGAAATCGGCGGGACCGAAGACCAGGGCCTGCACACGGGGGCTTGCGGTGGCGATCTCGTCGATATTGCGCAACCCCATGGCGTTTTCGAGCTGCGGTTCGATGCCGATGCGCCCGACCTCGAGCCCGCACACCTTCTCCAGCTGGGTCAGCAGCAGATCCAGCGCGCGCACCTGGCCCGCGTCGGTGACCTTGGGCAGCAGGATCGCGTCGAGTTCGCGGCCCGCGCCCTCCACCACCGTGATGACGTCGGCGTAGGTCCATTCGGTCGTCCAGTCGTTGACCCGGACCACTCGCAGCTGCTCACCCCAGCCCGGTTCGTGCAGGGCGGCCACGATATTGGCGCGCGCCGACACCTTCGCCTCGGGCGCGACCGCGTCCTCCAGATCGAGGAAGACCTCGTCGACCGGCAGTCCCATCGCCTTGTGGATCATCTTCTGGCTACTGCCTGGCACGGCGAGCACCGAACGGCGGGGCTTCATGGGAGCACGCTCCTTACTACTAGCCTGAGGTCATGGCAACCACCAGGGTGTACGTCGCCCGGCTCGCCGGCCTGACAGTGCTGGGTCCGGACGGGGAGTCTATCGGCCGGGTCCGGGACGTGGTCGTCGCCGTCCGGTTCGGGCGGCAACCGCCGCGCGTGCACGGTCTGGTCGTCGAGTTGCCCACGCGCCGAAGGATTTTCGTGCCGATGCTGCGGGTCACCGCGATCGAGCCGGGCGTGGTGACGCTCAATACCGGAACCGTGAGCCTGCGCCGGTTCGCCCAGCGCGCGGGCGAATTGCTCGCGCTGGCCCAGATCGTCGACACCCGGGTGCACGTGCACGACCCGGACCTGCCCGATCTCGAGGATGTCGACGTGTTCGTCGCCGATCTCGGCATCGAGCAGACCCGCACCAGGGACTGGGTGGTCGGCCGGATCGCGGTGCGCGGACACCGGCGCATCGGGCGCAGGCGGACGGTGCACGTGGTCGACTGGTCGTCGGTGAGCGGCCTGACACCGGCCGCCGTCGGCAGGCCGGGCCAGGATGTCACCGCGCTGCTCGCCCAATTCGAGGGACTGCGCGCCGCCGACGTGGCCAACCGGTTGCGCGAGCTGCCCGAGAAGCGCCGCGTGGAAGTGGCGATCGCCCTCGATGACGAACGCCTCGCCGATGTGGTGCAGGAACTGCCCGACGACGACCAGGTCGACCTGCTCGGCCACCTCGAGGTCCGGCGGGCCGCCGACGTGCTCGAGGCCATGGACCCCGACGACGCGGCCGACCTGCTCGGCGAACTGCCCGAGAGCGAAGCCGAATCGCTGCTGGCCCTGATGGACCCGGAGGAGTCCGAACCGGTGCGCCGGTTGCTCGCCCACTCCCCCGACACCGCGGGTGGCCTGATGACCACCAAACCGGTCGTACTCAGTCCGTCGACCACGGTCGCCGAGGCGCTGGCCCGCGTCCGCGATCCCGATCTCACCCCGGCCCTGGCCTCGATGGTCTTCGTCGTCCGCCCGCCCACGGCCACCCCGACCGGCCCATATCTGGGCTGCGTGCACATCCAGCACCTGTTGCGCGAGCCACCCGCACACCTGGTCGGCGGCATGGTCGACACCGACCTGGCCGCCCTGACCCCGGAGCTACCGCTCTCGGCCGTCACCCGTTACTTCGCCACCTACAACCTGGTCTGCGGGCCGGTGATCGACGACGAGAACCACCTGCTCGGGGCGGTCACCGTCGACGACGTGCTCGACCATCTGCTGCCCGAGGACTGGCGCGAGGAGGAAACACCCCCGCTGGAACAGACCGAGCCGATGCCGATGGATACCGAGGGCATCACCGGGCGGAAGGACACCGCGTGAGAGGACAGCGCCCGGAGGAGGCAGCTCGCGTCACCACGCAGGGCGCCCGAGCACGCGGAAAGGAATCAGCGTGAGTGAGAAAAACCCGGCCAGGCAGCGGCTGGAAACCCCGGTCGGGTCGCGGTTGCGGTTCGACTGGGATTCCGAGGCATTCGCGCGCAGCAGCGAGAAGGTCGCCCGGTTCCTGGGCACCGGGCGTTATCTGGCGATCCAGACCATCATCGTCATCGTCTGGATCCTGCTCAATGTCTTCGTGGTGGCGCTGCGCTGGGACCCGTACCCGTTCATCCTGCTCAACCTGGCCTTCTCCACCCAGGCGGCCTACGCGGCGCCGCTGATCCTGCTCGCCCAGAACCGGCAGGACAACCGCGACAAGGTCTCGCTCGAGGAGGACCGCACCCGGGCCGCGCAGACCAAGGCCGACACCGAGTTCCTCGCCCGTGAGCTGGCGGCGCTTCGCCTGGCCGTCGGCGATGTCGCCACCCGCGACTACCTCCGGCGCGAATTGGAAGAGATCAAGGAAATGCTCGACGGCGCGCCGAAGGCGGAGACGAAGCGAAAAGGCGCCCGCAAGAAAACCTCCGGTCAAACGCCGTCTCCGCCCCCGGTTTCGCCTGGTGGTCCAGATGAGTAACCGGAAATGCTCTGTAAGTACCTGACCGATGGGTAACCTGGATCACGTTGTTCCGGGCGGGCCGGAGGGGGGACTCTGCGGCGCCGCTGCTTCGACGTAAAGGGTTGGTGTGGCCGCAATGCGAATCTCTGCTCCGATAACTATGTCGGCCCTTGTCGTCGCGGGACTCGTCGCGTCGGGATCGGCCGCGCACTCGTCGAACCCGAGCACCGCGCCGAGCGCGCCGGAGGCCTTGCTCGCCGCGAACAAGAGCACCACCGACCACACACCCGAGAGCGATCCGTCCGAAATCGTCGGCCTGCTACCGGTGACCCAGGAGGCGCCGCGCAAACTGCGCGCGCTGAGCCCCTCGGCCAACAGCCTGGCCCCCTTCGCCGGAACCGTACCGCTGCAATCGATTTCACTACCACCCGGCAGCGGCACGCTCGGCATCCCCGAGATCGTGCTCGCCGCCTACCGCAATGCCGAACTGGCCATGCAGACCGCCCAGCCCGGCTGTGGGCTCACCTGGAACCTGCTGGCGGGCATCGGCCGCATCGAATCCGGGCACGCCAGCAGCGGGCGAACCGACGCCGCGGGCACCACGACCACACCCATCTTCGGACCCGCGCTCGACGGCACCCTGCCGGGTAACGAGATCATCAAGGAGGCCGACGGCGGCTTCGTCCGCGCCGTCGGACCCATGCAGTTCCTGCCGAGCACCTGGGCGCACTACTCGGCCGACGGCAACGGCGACGGCACAGCCGACCCGCACAATGTCTTCGACGCCGCCCTCGGCGCGGCCAAGTACCTGTGCTCCGGCGGGCTGAACCTGCGCGACGCGGCCCAGGAACTGCGTGCCGTCCTGCGCTACAACAACTCGATGTCGTACGCGGCCAATGTGCTCAGCTGGTCGGCGGCCTACCGCACCGGCGGCGCGCCGAGCCAGGTGTCGATCTCGCCCGACATCGTGCCGCCCGGCAGCGCGCCGACCGTCGCGCCGAACGTGCTCGCGGCCGACACACCCGTCACGGCGGCGCCGCCGTCGACGACGAACCAATTGCCGCCCAACACACCGAAGGTCACAACGCCGACCCAGGTGATGATCACACTGCCCGGCTTGCCGCCGATCCCCTGCGGCATCTTCTGCCCCGCGCCCGTCGCACCCGCCCCCGAGGGGTGTGTGAACGAGCCGCTGCCCGCGCAGATGCCCAACCCCATCGCGCCCGCACCGCAGACGTTCGGTGCGCAGGCGCAACAGAATCCGGCACCGCAGGATCCGGCCGCCGCTCCCCCGCAGCCCGGTGAGCGCACCGAGCAGGCGGTGTGCACCCCCGCCGAACAGCCCGCGCCCGCCGAGGCACCTGCACCTGCACCTACTCTGGAGAAGACTCCGGAACCAGGTATCGCCCCCACCGAGGAGCCCGCGCCGCCCGCCGCTCCGGCACCGGCGCCACAGCCCGCAATCACGTTGCCGTTCAACATCGTTGTCCCGCTGCCGCCCGCCCCGCCGGCCCCCTAGAAATCAAACCGAAATTCAGATCACGGAGGGGTAACAAAAAGGTCTCGGGTGCGGTAATCTCGGCTCATGGGTCGTCATCGTAAACAGCCTGCAACGACGGTTCGACGTAGTTCGATCATCGCGCTCACCGGCTTGGTTCCGGCCGGACTCGTGGCCGTCACCGCCGCCGCCACCGACACGACCACCGCCGAAATGGCGGCCGTGGAGCACGATCTGCCCGAACTCGACACCGAGACCGGCCCCGAATTCGCCGCCGCACCGCAGGCCGAGGTCGCCGAGGTCGTCCACGCCGAGGCCAAGCAGTCGCGGTCGGCCACCCCCGAGGTGAAAACCGTTGCGCTGTCCGGCGATCGGGTCGCCTCCGACCTGCCCGCCGGGCCGCTCGGCATCCCCGGCATCGCGGTGGCCGCCTACCAGAACGCCGAACAGCAACTGGCCGTGGAGAATCCGCACTGCGGCATGTCGTGGTCGCTGCTGGCGGGCATCGGCCGCGTCGAATCCACCCACGCCTTCGGCAAAGCCGACGCCGACGGCAACCCGATCAAGGCCGTCTACGGTCCCGTCCTCGACGGCAGCCTGTCGGGCAACAACGTCATCCACGACAGCGACGGCGGCGCCCTCGACGGCATCGGCGGCTACGACCGCGCCATCGGCCCCATGCAGTTCCTGCCCGAAACCTGGGAGCGCTACGCCGCCGACGGCAACGCCGACGGCATCGCCGACCCGCAGAACCTCTACGACGCCGCCCTCACCGCGGGCAAGTACCTCTGCGACGGCGGCCTGAACATGCGCGACCTGTCCCAGCAGTCCAAGGCGATCCTGCGCTACAACAACTCCATGGCCTACGTCGCCAACGTGATGGCATGGTCGGGCTCCTACTCCAGCGGCCTCGCCCCCAAACCGCAGGACCTCCCGCGCATCCACTGAGCACGCGCCCCACACCCGGCCGGGAAACCGGTGCAGCCTAATATCGGACATATGGCAGTGATTACGGAAGCGGATGTGCGGGCGGCGCTCGCGAAGGTCGACGATCCGGAGATCCGCAAGCCGATCACCGAGCTCGGCATGGTCAAGAGCATCGCCATCGCCGACACCGGCGACGTGCACGTGGAGGTGTACCTCACCACCTCGGGCTGCCCGCTGCGCACCGAGATCATCCAGCGTGTCACCAAGGCCGTCGCCGACGTGCCGGGTGCGGGCGCGGTGACCGTCGACCTCGACGTGATGAGCGACGAACAGCGCACCGAGCTGCGCAAATCGCTGCGCGGCGACTCCGCCGAGCCGGTGATCCCGTTCGCCCAGCCTGGTTCGCTCACCCGCGTGTACGCGGTGGCCTCGGGCAAGGGTGGCGTCGGCAAGTCCAGCGTCACCGCCAACCTGGCCGTCGCCCTCGCGGAGCGCGGGCTGTCGGTCGGTGTGCTCGACGCCGACATCTACGGTCACTCCATCCCGCGCATGCTCGGCACCGACGCGAAGCCCACCCAGGTGGAGCGGATGATCATGCCGCCCATCGCCCACGACGTGAAGATGATCTCGATCGCGCAGTTCACCCAGGGCAACACGCCCGTGGTGTGGCGCGGTCCGATGCTGCACCGCGCGCTGCAGCAGTTCTTGGCCGACGTGTTCTGGGGCGATCTGGACGTGCTGCTGCTGGACCTGCCGCCCGGCACCGGCGACGTGGCCATATCCATCGCCCAGCTGATCCCGAGCGCCGAGATCCTGGTCGTCACCACCCCGCAGATCGCCGCCGCCGAGGTGGCCGAACGCGCGGGTGCCATCGCCCTGCAGACCCGTCAGCGGATCGCGGGCGTCGTCGAGAACATGTCCTGGCTCGACCTGCCCGACGGTTCGCGCATGGAGCTCTACGGTTCCGGCGGCGGCCAGGTGGTCGCCGACCGCCTCACCCGTGCCGTCGGCTCGACCGTCCCGCTGCTCGGCCAGATTCCCATCGAGCAGGCCCTGCGCGAAGGTGGCGACGCGGGTACCCCGATCGTGCTCGCCGATCCGGAGAATCCGGCCGCCGTCGCCCTGCGCGGCGTCGCCGACAAGCTCGCCGTCCGCAAGCGCGGCCTGGCGGGGATGTCGCTCGGCATCGACACCACGCGCCACCTCTGACCGCTCCCGCTGATGCGGGACTTGTCGGTGGGTTTGCCTAGTCTGGGGGCATGCTGACGCTGCTTCTGTATGTGCTCATCGTCGGGTTGGTCGCGGCGATGTTGTTTCTCGTCGCCAGTGCGGTGTTCGGCCGGTCGGAGGAGCTCGGACCGTTGCCGCAGGGGACCACCGCGACCGTGCTGCCCGCCGAGGGCGTCACGGGGGCGGATGTGCGGGCGTTACGGTTTCAGCAGGTCGTGCGCGGCTACAAGGCCGGTGAGGTCGACTGGGCGTTGGGGCGGCTGGCCGAGCGCATCGACGAACTCGAGTTCGAGTTGGCGCAGATGCGGCAGTGGCAGGCGCAGGTGGCAGCGGGCCAGGAGCACCGGTGAGCGAGTTCGTCGACGACGGTCTGGTCCGCTGCGACTGGGCGACCGGCTCCCAGCTCTACCGCGATTACCACGACCACGAATGGGGCAAGGCCCTCCACGGCGACGATGCCATGTTCGAGCGGCTGTGCCTCGAGGCGTTCCAATCGGGCCTGGCCTGGATCACGATCCTCCGCAAGCGCCCGGCCTTCCGCGCCGCCTTCGCGGGCTTCGAGATCGCCAAGGTCGCCGAATTCGACGACACCGACCGGGCCCGGCTGCTCGCCGACGCCGGGATCGTCCGCAACCGCGCGAAAATCGACGCGGCCATCGCGAACGCCCGGGTTGCTCGCGACCTGCCGATCGGCCTCGACGAGCTGGTGTGGTCGTTCGCACCCGAGCCACGCCCGAGGCCCGCGACCATCGCTGATGTGCCCGCCACCACACCCGAATCCATTGCTCTGGCAAAGGAATTGAAGCGCCGTGGCTTCGCTTTCGTCGGCCCGACCACGGCCTACGCACTGATGCAGGCGACCGGCATGGTGGACGATCACCTGGCTGTTTGCTGGGTGCAAGCCGTACCGAAAGGAACCGACCCCGGAGTCAGATTTGCTACTCAGGTGTCCGCCCGAGTCGGCAATAGGGAAGAATAGGACCGGTGTGGCCCGCCGAACACCCGGCGGACCAGAGAACAGTAGTGCGCACTCCACCGCGCAGATCTGGAGGGAGCAGAGGATGGCGGCCATGAAGCCCCGTACCGGGGACGGTCCCCTCGAGGCAACCAAGGAAGGTCGTGGAATCGTCATGCGGGTTCCACTCGAGGGTGGCGGGCGTTTGGTCGTCGAACTCACACCGGACGAGGCAGCGGCCCTCGGTGACGAACTGAAGAGCGTCACCAGCTGACAGCCCTGACCGAGGTCGCCGCACTCCTGGCCTGCCCGGAGTGCGGCGACACCCTGCAGCCCGGCGCAGGCGCACTGCGGTGCGGCAACCGGCACAGCTTCGACATCGCCCGCCAGGGTTACGTCGGCCTGCTCACCGGCGCTTCGACGAAAATGACCGGCGACACCGCCGCCATGCTCGACGCCCGCGCGGCTTTCCAGAGTGCGGGCCACTTCGCGCCCATCGCGCATGCCGTCGCCCAAGCTTTCCGCTCCACGCACCCGGCTGGACACACGCCGTCCGCGGCCGACGCCGGACCGCCGTACCGCCACGCATCGTCGAACGACCCCGCATCGTCGGCCGACGCCGGATCGCCGGGGGGTGCGGTGCTGGAGATCGGGGCCGGTACCGGGTACTACCTGGGCGAGGTCCTCGACGCGCATCCGGGTCTCCTCGGTATCGCGCTCGATGTCGCGAAGCCTGCTGCTCGTCGCGCGGCTCGCGCGCATCCCCGGCTCGCGTCGATCCTGGCCGACGCCTGGCGTGGGCTGCCGATCCGCGATGGCGCTCTCACCGGGGTCTTGTCGGTCTTCGCGCCGCGCAATCCCGGCGAAGTCGCGCGGGTGCTCGCGCCCGGCGGACGGTTCGTCGTCGTCACGCCCACCTCACGGCATCTGGGCGAGTTGATCGAACCGCTGGGCATGGTCCGCGTCGACCCCGACAAGGAGCGTCGGCTCGACGACGCGCTGTCGGGGACTTTCACCCGCACCGATCACACCGTGGTCGAATTTCCCATGAAGCTGTCACGTGCCGACGTCACCAATGTGGTCGCCATGGGCCCGTCCGCCTTCCACACCACCGCCGCCGACGACCCACGGATAGCCGCCCTCGCCGACATCACCGAGGTCACGGCCTCGGTCACCGTCGCCACCTACGCACCGCTCGGCTGAACGCCGGCCGTATTCGACGGGACGTGCGACGAGCAGCGCCGGTTGCAGTCGCCCCGGACGAAACCTCTAACGGATGACGCCGCGGTAGACCTCCACAGTCTGCTCCGCAATCCTCGCCCAATCGAACTCCGCGATGGCTCGCGCCCGGCCGGCCTGGCCGTAGCGTTGCGCCAGTTCCGCATCGCCGGCGACCTCGTTCACCGCATCGGCGAGGGCGCGTTCGTAGTCCCCGGCGGCGACGGGGTCGTAGTGGACCAATCGTCCTGTGACGCCGTCGGCGACGACCTCGGGGATTCCGCCCACGTCCGAGGCGACGACGGCGGTTGCGCAGGCCATGGCCTCCAGGTTCACGATGCCCAGCGGCTCGTAGACCGACGGGCATACGAACACCGTTGCGGCCGTGAGGATTTGGCGGACCTGTTCGGTGGGGAGCATCTCTTTCACCCAGAACACATTCCCCCGCCGCCGCTGCAACTCGTCGACCGCGGCGGCCACCTCGAGCTCGAGTTCGGTGGTATCGGCCGCGCCTGCGCACAGCACGAGCTGGATGTCGGGGTCGAAGTCGGCTGCGGCGGCCAGCAGATGGCCCACGCCCTTCTGCCGGGTGATGCGGCCGACGAACGAGACGATCGGGAGGTCGGCGCGTACCCCGAGCCGCTCGAGCACCGGCTGTTCGGAGCCGGCCGGCTCGCCCGGATGCCATACGCCCGCGTCGATGCCGTTGTGCACCACGTGGACCCGGCCGGGGTCGATGGCGGGATAGGCGTCGAGGACGTCGTGGGCCATGCCTTCGCTCACCGCGATCACGGCGTCGGCCTGTTCCATGGCGTTGCGTTCCGACCACGACGACAGGCGGTACCCGCCGCCGAGCTGTTCGGCCTTCCACGGCCTGCGCGGTTCGAGCGAATGCGCGGTGAGTACGTGTGGGATGCCGTACAGCGCACCGGCGAGATGGCCGGCCAGGCCCGCGTACCAGGTGTGCGAATGCACCACGTCCACCGCGCCGACGGCGTCGGCCATCCGCAGCTGCGCCGACATCATCTGCAACGCGGCGTTGGCGGCGTACAGCTCGGGATCGGGCCGGTGCACCACCGCGCCCGTGCGCGGCGCGCCCATGCAGTGCACGGTCACCTCGCACAGCGCGCGCAGCCGGGCGGTGAGCTCGGTGACGTGCACGCCCGCACCGCCGTACACCTCGGGCGGATACTCCCGGGTCAGCATGGCCACCCGCAACGGATCCGCGATCGCTCGTTTTCCGTCGGTGCCATCACTCACGCGGTCCAAATTAGACGCTCGGGTCGACATGGGCCACCGGGTGGGCCCGGGACCTGTACTTTGACAGGGTGAGGAGCCAGCCGCACGTACTCGGGATCGTGCTCGCCGGTGGCGAGGGCAAACGACTGTTTCCGCTCACGGCCGACCGCGCCAAGCCCGCGGTTCCGTTCGGTGGGGCCTACCGGCTGATCGATTTCGTGCTCAGCAACCTGGTCAACGCGGGATATCTGCGCCTGTGCGTCCTCACCCAGTACAAATCGCATTCGCTGGACCGCCACATCTCCCAGACCTGGCGGCTGTCGGGTTTCACCGGGGAGTACATCACCCCGGTGCCCGCGCAGCAGCGGCTCGGGCCGCGCTGGTACACCGGCAGCGCCGACGCGATCATGCAGTCGCTCAACCTGATCTACGACGAGGACCCCGACTACATCGTGGTTTTCGGGGCCGATCACGTGTACCGGATGGATCCGGAACAGATGGTGGCCAGCCATATCGCCTCGGGCGCGGGCGTGACCGTCGCGGGGATCCGGGTGCCGCGTAGCGAGGCGAGCGCGTTCGGGTGCATCGATTCCGACGAGTCCGGGCGCATCACCCAGTTCCTGGAGAAGCCCGCCCATCCGCCCGGCACCCCGGACGACCCGAACATGACCTTCGCGTCGATGGGCAACTACGTGTTCACCACCCGCGTGCTCGTCGACGCGATCCGCGCCGACGCGGAGAACTCCGATTCCGATCACGACATGGGCGGCGACATCATCCCGTCGCTGGTCGCGGCCGGGCAGGCCGCCGTCTACGACTTCGCCGACAACGACGTACCGGGCGCCACCGATCGCGACCGGGGCTACTGGCGCGATGTCGGCACCATCGACGCCTTCTACGAGGCGCACATGGACCTGGTCTCGGTGCACCCGGTGTTCAACCTCTACAACAAGCACTGGCCCATCCGCGGCGCCGCCGAGAACCTGCCGCCCGCCAAGTTCGCGCGCGGCGGCCTCGCTCAGGAGTCCATCGTCGGCGCGGGCTCGATCCTGTCGGCCGCCACCGTACGCAACTCGGTCCTCAGTTCCAACGTGATGATCGACGACGGCGCGACCGTGGAGGGCAGCGTGCTGATGCCCGGTGTGCGCATCGGGCGTGGCGCGGTGGTCCGCCACGCCATTCTCGACAAGAACGTGGTGGTCGGCGAGGGCGAGATCATCGGCGTGGACCTGGACCGCGACCGGGAACGATTCGCCGTGAGCAACGGTGGGGTCGTCACCGTCGGCAAGGGCATCTGGGTGGGCTGACTACCCGCGCGACGCGCAGAGCAGCCCGTCCCCGATCGGGATCAGGACGCTGGTGAGCTCAGGATTCTCCGCGATCGCCCTGGTCGCGGCACGCACCGCCTGGGTGGCCGGGTCGCGCTGGGCCTGGTCGGGGACGCGCCCGCCGAGCAGCGCGTTGTTCAGGATGAACGCCCCGCCCTCGCGCAGTAATCGCACACCCTGCTCCACGTAGAGCGGGTGTTCCATGGGCGAGGCGTCGACGAAGACCAGGTCGTAGGCACCGTCGGCCAGGCGCGGCAGCACATCGAGGGCGCGACCGTTGATGAGCCGGGTGCGCGCGGGCGCGATCTCGGCAGTGCGGAAGGCCTCCTTGGCGGCCCGCTGATGCTCGGGTTCGGAGTCGATGGTGGTGAGGGTTCCGTCCTCACGCATGCCGTCGAGCAGCCACAATCCGCTCACACCCGCGCCGGTGCCCACCTCGACGACCGAGCGGGCGCCGAGCATCTGCGCGTACATGCTCAGCAGCGCGCCGACCGAGGCGGGCACGGGCGCGGCGCCCAATTCGGTGGCCCGCTCGCGCGCGTCGAGGAGGACTTCGTCCTCGACGACGGACTCCTCCACATAGGCCAGGTTCCGCTCCACGTTCGATGCCACAGCTAAGAGGCTATGTCACCGACCGGGTCTGTGTATTCAGCGAAGGCGCCCACGCGGGGTGAGTGTCGGGGCAGATCAGGATTCTCAGGTGCCACTCAGGGTCTCCACACGTGCCCCATATCGCGACAGGAAATAGTTGCCACACCAGCCGATCGCGGCGGGTACGAGGCGCGGGAACAACCGCAGACATCCGGCGGTTGTTCCTGACAAGACAAGGTCCGCTGACCCGGACCGGTTCGGTTTCGTGCCGGCGGTCCCGAGTAGGAGGTGTCCCATCCCGATGGTAGACACGGCGCGTTCCGACGCCACACTGCCCGCCCAGACCCTTCCCACCGACTTTCCGCCGTCCGTCGAGGACGATCTCGATGCCGAACTCACCGGCACCGCGGCTTTCGACGCCACCGGTGACCGCACGGTGATGCCGTCGTGGGACGAACTGGTCCGCGAGCACGCCGACCGGGTCTACCGCCTCGCCTACCGGCTGTCCGGCGACGCCCAGGACGCCGAGGACCTCACCCAGGAAACCTTCATCCGGGTGTTCCGATCCCTGCAGAGCTACCAGCCGGGCACGTTCGAAGGCTGGTTGCACCGCATCACCACGAACCTGTTCCTCGACATGGTCCGCAGGCGCAATCGCATCCGCATGGAGGCCTTACCCGAGGACTACGACCGGGTGCCCGCCGAGGGACCGACGCCCGAGGACGCCTATCACGACTCCCGCCTCGACCCGGACCTGCAGAAGGCGCTCGACGCCCTCGCACCGGAGTTCCGCGCGGCCGTGGTGCTGTGTGACATCGAGGGCCTGTCCTACGAGGAGATCGGCGCCACGCTCGGCGTCAAACTGGGCACTGTGCGCAGCCGCATCCACCGCGGGCGCCAGGCACTGCGCGACTACCTTGCGCATAATGGAATAGAGCAGCGATACTCCGCTGACACCTACGCAGGGTGACGGCCGCGAGCGGTCACACCCGGCCTGGTCGGGTTGATGTCGGTCGGAAGGAAGAACTCCGCATGAGCGTGGATCCAGCATCCTCAGGTCGCACACCGCGCTTTCAGCCCACCGAGCATCTGGCCAGCGAGGCGATCGCGGCCTACGTCGACGGTGAGCTGCGCATGAACGCTTATCTGCGTGCCGCCCAGCATCTCTCGGTGTGCCCCGAATGCGCCGCCGAGGTCGACGCCCAGCAGCAGGCGCGGATCGCGCTGCGCCGGGCGGGTGAAGTCGCCGTTCCGCGCAGCCTGCACGACAGCCTCAGCCGCATCCCGCTGGCCGAACTGCCCGCCGCCGCACCCGAGCCTCCCCGCCGTAACGAGGCATTTCTCGGATTCCTGACCGATTCGTTCCCCGCAGCCCGGTGGACTACGTGGCGGCGCAAGTAGAGTCACGGGCGTGACAGGCGAATCGACGAATCCCGGATCGACCGACAACTCGGATTCGGCGGCGTCACGGGGGAATCTGCGGCCCTCCGACGCGCCGACCCTCGGCCCGCGTCCGGTGTACCGGCCGCACATCGACAGCCATACCGCGCACGCGTTCCGCCGCCCGAACGGCCAGACGGGTTCGTTCGCCCCGCACGACCCGATGCGCGATGGCAAACGTTCCGACGACGGCGAGCTGGTCGATCGCCGACCGCCGGACGGTGTGCTCGCCGAGGCGTTCGCCCGCCCCGAGGGCTCCGACGAACTGTTGCAGCGCGAACCCGATTCCGGCGAACGCAAGATCGTCGTCGCGGGTCCGGTCGACCCGTGGCGTGACCCGGCCGCGGGCGCGCGCCTCGGCGCCCCGGCGATCGAGACACCCGAACCCGCCCCACTGCCTGTCGCTTCCAAATTGTCGGCCCGCGAGGTGCTGTTCGGCTCCCGTGTCGCGCCGAAAGCGCTGGCCCTGCTCGCCGTGATCGCGCTCGGTATCGCCGTCGTCGGTGGGCTGGTCGGGCGGATCACTGCCGAGACCGCGTCCACCCTCACCTCGCGCAAGGTCACCCTCCAGCAGAGCGAAAGCTCCGATTCCCCACACGGCAAGATCGCGGCCGTCGCCGACGCGGTGCTGCCGTCGGTGGTCTCGATTCAGGTCATCATCGGTGACGGCGGGCCGTCCGGCTCGGGTGTCGTGCTCGACGCCGAGCAGGGCTACATCGTCACCAACAACCACGTGATCTCGGCGGCGGCCACCGACAAGTCCGGCAACGCCAAGATCCAGATCGAATTCTCCGACAACACCCGGGTGCCTGCCCAGATCGTCGGGCGCGATCCCAAGACCGACCTCGCGGTGCTCAAGGTCGACGCCGACAACCTCACCGAGGCGAACCTCGGCCGCTCCGACGACGTGCAGGTGGGTGACGACGTGCTCGCCATCGGTTCGCCGCTCGGCCTGGAGAAAACCGTCACCTCCGGCATCGTCAGCGCGCTGCACCGTCCGGTGAGCCTCGGTGGCGAGGGCACCGACACCAATGCCGTGATCGATGCGGTGCAGACCGACGCCTCGATCAACCCCGGTAACTCCGGCGGCGCCCTCGTCGACATGGACGGCAGGCTGATCGGCGTCAACACCGCTATCAAGAGCAACACCGGTAACTCGGTGGGTCTCGGGTTCGCCATCCCGATCGATGTGGTCACCTCCATCGCGCAGACCCTGATCCGCGACGGCAAGGTCAACCACCCGCAGCTCGGGCTCAGCGCGCGCACCAAGGCCGTCGCCAACGAGTTGCGCAGCGGCGCCGCCGTGGCCGACGTGGTGGCGGGCGGACCTGCGGCCAAGGCCGGCATCGTTGAGGGCGACGTGATCGTCAAGGTCGGTGACCGCATCGTCGAGGGCCCCGACGAACTGGTCGTCGCGGTGCAGTCGCACAAGATCGGCGAGCGGGTGAACGTGCAGTTGATCCGCGATGGCAGGCAGGTGGACGTGCCCGTCACCCTCGAATCCGACTGAGCTGCGACGACGCGCGCCGGGTAACCTGGGATCGTGTTCAGCAACATCGGGTGGAGCGAGATGATGATCCTGCTCGTCGCCGCCCTCGTGATCCTCGGCCCGGAGCGCCTGCCCGGGGCGATCCGCTGGACCACGTCGTCGCTGCGTCAGGTACGCGACTACGCCAGCGGGGCCACCTCCACGCTCAAGCAGGAACTCGGCCCGGAGTTCGACGAGCTGCGCAAACCGCTCGCCGAACTCAACGAGCTGCGCGGCATGACACCGCGTGCCGCGGTCACCAAGCACCTGCTGGGCGGCGACGACTCGGTGCTGCGCGATCTGGAGAAGGCCGTGCCGGACCGCAAGGAGTTGTTCGGCACCAGCAGCGGAATGCCCGGCAGTGGGCCTTCGTTGTCGAAGGCGCCGAAGCCGTTGGAGCACAACGAGCGCCCGCCGATCGACTCCGACGCCACCTGACACCGGCGAACAGACCACACGGTCGTCATTTGCCACCCGATCGCGCGTACCGCCGATGTCCGTGCCGACCTCGCCGTCTTTGTGGTTGCCGACAGTCATACCTCGATCGGCGTTGTGCGCCAAGACATTCGATGTCAATCGTTATAGACACGAATCGCCGTCCAGCTGTCTAGACTTCGCACATGTCGGCCGATGACGTGGCACGAGTCTTCGCGATCGAAGACAAGGTCGAGAGACTCAAAGCAGCCACCGACGGGGTGGCGGCTGCCCAGCAGACCATCAACGAACTCACCAGGATCCGCCGCGCCGTGATCCGCGAACTCCATGCCGAGGGCTGGACGTTCGCCCGCATCGGCGCCGCAGCGGGCTTGTCGCGGGCGCGCATCCACCAGGTGAGCACCCAGGGTCCGGTGCCCGAAGGGCTGTTCTTCGGACACGGCACGCTCACCGTGCTCGCCCCGGAGGTCCGCGCGGGCAGGCTGCTCGGCGCACCCGATCCGGCTGCCGCGCAACGGCTGGCCGAGCTGCTGCGCCAGCTCGGTTTCGTGGCGACGGTCGAGACGTTCCTGCCGGGCAGACCCATCGATCTCAATCGCGACGGCCTGGTGGTCCTCGGCGGGCCCGAGCTGTCGCCGAGCCTGCGACAGCTGGTGGCGGCCGATCCACGACTGCGGCGCACCGTCACCCGCGCGGGCGACACCCGGCGCGGCATCGAGGACCGGGCCGCGCGCCGCGTCTACCGGCCCGGCGGCACCGAACCACACGACATCGCCTACCTGGCCAGGCTGCCCCGCCCCGACCGGCGCGGCACCGTGATGCTCATCGACGGACTGCACCCGCCGGGTTCCCTGGGTGCGATCCGGTTGCTGGCCACCCGGCTGGCGACGCTGCACGAGCGGGCGAGCACGCATTTGTTCTCGGTTCTCATCGCTGTGCGGTACGACCGCACGACCGGCGAACCGGTCGATGCGGACCTACTCACCCCGGTTTATCGGCACGAAACCGACCAAAAGTCCGCTGCGAACCGGACTCGCCCATAACTGCATCTAAACAACGGACACTTTGTGATCTGCATCACGGTAATGTTATAGATCACAACCCGAGCCCGATGGTTAGATTGCTAGCGAGTAACCGAGTGTGAGTAGGTGAGCTTCACATGTTCTCGTCTCCCGAGGCCAATGCCTGCCGGGTCCTGCCCGTGCGCGCGGCCGGCGCCGCGGGCCCCCGGCCTGTTCCCGCGTCCGACATCGACTCCGTCGGCGGTGAGGTGGTCGTGACGACCCACCGCGTGACCTACAGCGACCGTTTGAAGGTCTTCATCGGCCCGCACGAGGACGTGGACAGCTTCCTGCGCCCGCTGCGGCGGATGGACGGCCATCAGCGCTTCGCGCTCGATCTGACGGTGCTACCCGAGCCCATGCCCGCCACCGAGGTGACGGCGTCGGTGAGCGCGGCTCGCGGCGATCTGGCGCTGCGCTGCACCGGCTCCGCCGACGCGATGACGCTGCAGCTACGCACGACGGTCGATCATCTGCCGCGCCGCTACACCCTCGGGTTCCCCGGCAGCCGCCTCGGACTGCCCACGGTGTACGTGCCGCACGGCGACGACGACACCTACGTCTACCCGGAGGAGGTCTTCACCGCCGAGTACGCGGCGCAGATCTTCCACGAGTTCTTCCATCAGGGCGCCGTGCCCGCCGGTCTCCAGCACCGCGAGATCCTCGACTGAGCTTTCCCCGCGCCGGGATGCTCGCGGTTAGCTAGGCTGGACCGAAAGGTCACAGTCGGTGGAGAGGCCGGTGGGCGATGCGCGATCTGCTCGGGCAGGTGGTCGATCTACTCGCCGAGGGGCCGGTGGCGCTGGCCCGGATCGTCGCCCGGATCGGGGCGGGGCCGCGCGATACCGGGGCCGCGATGGTGTTCACCCCGGATGGTCGGGTCGTCGGTTCGCTCTCGGGTGGATGCGTCGAGGCGGCGCTACTGGTGACGGCCCAGCAGGTGCTCGCCGACGGCTCGGCATGCGTGGAGCGGTTCGCGGCAGCCGACGAGCTCACCGTCGGACTGCCGTGTGGCGGGGAGATCGAGGTCTTCGTCGAACGGCTCGGCCACGCCGATCTTCCACTGCTGCGCGAGCTGCGTGCCGCGCTCACCGCGCACCAGCCCATCGCCTACGCCACGACTCTCGAATCCACCCCGGATCGCCGGCTGCTGCGGCCCGGGCAGGTCACGCCGTGGCGCGGCCTCGACCAGGACGCGGCCGCACTGCTCACCGCGGGCCACAACGGCATGGTCGGCGCCCAGGATTGCACGCCTGCCGTCGCGACCCGCCCCCGCACCTTCGTCCAGGTGTTCCGCTCCCCCGCGCGCATGATCCTGGCAGGGGCCAACGACTACACCCGCGCCCTCACCACGGCCGCCACTCAGCTCGGCTACCGCGTCACCGTCGTCGACGCCCGCGAAACCTTCACCACCCCGGCACTTTTCCCCACCGCCGACGAAGTGGTCGTCGACTGGCCCCACCGCTACCTGGCCGCCGAAGCCGCGGCAGACCGCATCGACGACCGCACGGTCGTCTGCGTCCTCACCCACGACCCCAAATTCGACGTCCCCATGCTTGCCACCGCCCTCGACCTGCCTGCAGTCGCCTTCATCGGCGCCCTCGGTTCCCGCCGAGCCCACCGCGACCGCACCACCCGCCTCCGCGACCACGGCCTCTCCCCCACCACCATCGCCCGCATCCACAGCCCTCTCGGCCTCGACCTGGGCGCCCACACCCCCGAGGAAACCGCCGTCTCCATCCTCGCCCAGATCCTCGCCACCCGAACCAACACCACGGCCCGCCCCCTCACCACCCTGACCGGCCCCATCCACCCCCGAACACCCTGAGCCCCCCGACACTGATCCCCGCGCGGACCGTCTTCGCTTCCGATAACCGCGCCGCGGCCGATCGGTACATAGGTCGTCGAGTTCGGCGTCGGTCGCGCGGGAAAGGTCGACCGCGCCCACTCGGTTACGTGGACCGATACGCACAACGAGCACTCGCTGGGAGTGGACGGACAGCGTCGTCGGCAGCCCACACAGTCGAGCCACGCGGCAAGGGGTGGGCGCGCCGATGACCGCCTCGTCGTCGCGACGACGAGGCGGTCGAGGAGAGGTGTCAGGCGGCGACCTGTTCGGGGCGGAGGGTTTTCATCGGGGGGCGGTCTTCGAGGGAGACCTCGGTGGTGTGGGGGATGAATTCGCCTGCGATGAGGGGGAATTGGGTGAGGGGGGCGCCGGAGTCGGGGACGCCGCTGCGGCGCAGGGCGGTGCCGAGGATCTGGCGGCTCATCACGCCGAGGTCGGAGAGGGGGCGGTTGCGGTGGGTGCGGACGCCGAGGTTCACCTGGGTGATGGCGTCGAGGCCCAGGCGGTCGTAGGTGTCGAGCAGCAGGCCGATCTCCACGCCGTAGCCGGGGGCGAAGGGGACGGCGGTGAGCAGTTCGCGGGTACCCGCGTATTCACCGCCGAGCGGTTGCAACACCTGGACCAGTTCGGGGCGCAGCGCCGCCAGCAGGGGGCGGGCGACCAGTTCGGTGACCCGGCCACCGCCGTTGGCGTCGACGGACTCGCCTTGGCGCAGCGGGCGCCGGTAGTAGGCCTTGGACAGGTGGGTACCGGGCATGGTCAGCAGCGGGCCGAGCAGCTTGGGCACGAACGCCGGGTCGGGATCGATGAGGTCGGAGTCGACGAAGGCGATGAGGTCACCGGAGGTGCAGGCCAACGACCGCCACAGCGCCTCGCCCTTGCCCGCGACCGGCTCGAGCTCGGGCACGGCCTCCTCACGGGTCACCACCTCGGCACCCGCGCGCCGCGCACGTTCGGCGGTGGCATCGGTGGACCCGGAGTCGAGCACGATCAGTTCGTCGACGAGGGTGCCGAGCAGCGGCCGGATACTGGCCACCACGTCGGCGACGGTGTCCTGTTCGTCCAGGGCGGGCAGCACCACCGAAACGGTGCGACCCGCTTTGGCGGCGACGAGGTCGCCGACCGTCCAGTCAGGGGTGTCCCAGGTGTGGGTAGTGGCCCAGGCGGGCTCGCGGTGTTGGATTTTCATGCCAGACCTCGCAGAGTTCGTGCGGGGGGCCGGATGCCCTGGATTGCGGCGATCATGTCCACGACCCGCCGGGTTTCGGCGACTTCGTGAACCCGGAAGACCCGAGCGCCCGCGGCGGCCGCCCACGCGGTTGCCGCCAGTGTGCCCTCGACCCTCTCGGTCAGACCGACACCTAGAGTCTCCCCGATAAAGTCCTTGTTACTCAGGGCCATCAGCACTGGCCACCCGGTTTTTACGAGACTGTCGATTCCACGCAACAACTCGAGCCCGTGATAGGTGTTTTTTCCGAAATCGTGAGTGGGATCGATCACGATTCCGTCGCGCCGCACACCGGCGGCGGCCGCGCGTTCGGCCGCGGCGGCCACGGTGGCGGTCACTTCGGCGACCACATCGGCGTAGCGGACCCGGTGCGGACGGGTACGCGGCACGGCGCCACCGGTGTGGCTGCAGACGATCCCGGCACCCAGGTCGGCGGCGACGTGCACGAGCTCGGGGTCCGCCCCTGCCCAGGTGTCGTTGACCAGATCGGCCCCGGCGGCCACGGCGTCCCCGGCGACCTTGCCGCGCCAGGTGTCCACACTGATCAACAGCTCCGGGTACTTCTCCCGGATCGCCGCGACGAACGGAACCACCCGTCGCGTTTCCTCGGTCGCGTCGACCGTGTCGCCCGGCCCGGCCTTCACCCCGCCGATGTCGACCAGGTCGGCGCCTTCGTCGACGGCCCGCGTCACCCGGTCCATCGCGGCCCGGTCGGTGAAGGTGGCGCCCCGGTCGTAGAACGAGTCGGGGGTGCGGTTCACGATCGCCATCACCAGCGCGCGATCGGTCGGCACGGGCCGACCACAGAAGGTGGGTTCAGGCATCGCTATCGCGGAGCTCTACCCGCGGCGACATCGTCGGCGTAGCCGTCGTAGGCCGGGACGTAGCCCTCGGTCGGTCCGCTGAGCACGTACAGCTGCCCCTCGGCGTCGGCGGCGTAGCCCTGCTTGCGCAGTTCCACCTTGCGGCTCTTGAAGGTGGAGGTCTGCTCGAGTTCGGCGACCACCCGGACGAACAGCGGGACCGCGTAGAGCGGCAGCCGCTCGTAGACGGTAGCGGCCAGCCCCTTGCCGTCGAATTCGGCATCGGGGTGCAGGGTGATCGCGGCCATGCCCGCCTTGCCGTCGGTGCCGGGAATGTCCACCCCGAACACCACCGCCTGCTCGACGCTCGGGTGTTGATCGAGCGCGCCCTCCACCTCGGTGGTGGCGACGTTCTCGCCCTTCCAGCGGAAGGTGTCACCGAGCCGGTCGACGAACGCGATGTGCCAGAAGTGCTGGTCGCGCACCAGGTCGCCGGTGTCGAACCAGCAGTCGCCCTTCTTGAACCCGTCGCGGACCAGCTTGGATTCGGAGGCCTTCGCATCGGTGTAACCGTCGAAGGGCTGACGGTTGTTCACCTTCGCCGGG
This sequence comes from Nocardia sp. NPDC003979, assembly GCF_053605015.1. Classification (NCBI taxonomy): domain Bacteria; kingdom Bacillati; phylum Actinomycetota; class Actinomycetes; order Mycobacteriales; family Nocardiaceae; genus Nocardia; species Nocardia sp. NPDC003979. Next base: position 513,757 of record NZ_JBSGIJ010000001.1, on the reverse strand, counting down.
AGCAGTCCGACGCCGCCGGAACGCACCTTGCGCAGTTTTCCGTCCGATCCGCGGCGCGGCTTACCGGTCTCGTCGTCGTATTCGACCACCGCGTACGGCAGCGGGCACAGCCCGGCCGTGCGGTCGACACCGAAGGCGTTGACGAAGGCGAGCGGCGCCTCGCTCGACCCGTAGAACTCCACCACCCGGTCGATGCCGAAGCGGCGCCGGAACTCGTCCCACAGTTCCGGCCGCAGCCCGTTGCCGACGACGAGCCGTACCCGGTTGTTCTCCTCGCCTGGCCGTACGGGCTGGTTGACCAGGTAGCGGCACAGCTCACCGATGTAGATGAACGCCGTCGCCCCTTCGCGGGCGATCTCGGCCCAGAAGCCGGAGGCGGAGAACTTGCGCGCGAGCACATAGGTCGACTCACCGGCCAGCACCGCCGACAGCGCCACCGTGAGCGCGTTGTTGTGGTACAGCGGCAGGCAGCAGTACAGGGCGTCGTCGCCGCGCAACCGCACGCCGAGCCCGCCGAGCCCGGCCATGCTCTTGGTCCAGCGCAGATGGGTCATCACGCTGGCCTTCGGCATACCGGTGGTGCCGGAGGTGAAGATCAGGAACGCGCGTTCGCCCGCCGTCACCTGCTCACAGACCGCCGGATCGGAAGCCGTTGCGCCACGCGCCGATTCGGCGAGTTCCTCGGACATCAGCACGTTCGCCGGTGCCTCGGGCAGCGAATCGAGTGCTTCCAGGCATTCCTCGCCGACCACGACCAGCACGCTGTCGAGCAGACCGATGCTGTGGGCCAGCACCTGATCGCGCTGGTTGTAGTTGAGCAACCCGACGGTGGCGCCGAGTTTGAGCACCGCGAGCACCGTGAACAGCGTCTCGGGACGGTTGGTCATGAGCACGCCGACCACGTCGCCGCGATCGACTCCGCGCGCGGAAAGCACTGCGGCGTACCGGTTCACCTCGCTGTTGGCGGCGCGGTAGGTGTAGGAACGGCCTTCGAAACGCAGGAACACCCGGTCGGGCCGCCGGTGGGCGAGCCGCTGGAAGTACTTGCCGATGGAGGCTTTGTCCTTGGGCCCCACCAGCATTCCCGGTGCGTTGCGCAGCATGCGCGGTGCGTCCATGGCCATGCCGGGCAGCTTCTTGGCCAGGTCGAACACGCTGACGGTGTCGCGGGCGTCGTTGCTCACGTCGATCTCCTACCCTCGGGCCGCGGCCGGTGTCAACGCGGCGAACGCGGCTGGCAGGTCGGCGGCCACGACGATGCGGTCGCGCGCCTGCTGTGTGACAATCTTGCGCTCGAACAGCTCGTCCAACCAGCCGAACAGCCCGCGGTAGAAACCGTCGGCGTCGAGCACGACCACGGGTTTGGTGTGTTCGCCCAGGTAACCGCCGGTCCAGGTTTCGAAGAATTCCTCGAGCGTCCCGACGCCGCCGGGCAGGGTGAGGAAGGCGTCGGCGCGTTCCTCCATCAGCTGTTTGCGCTGGCGCATGGTGTCGGTGACGAGCAGTTCGTCGGCGGCGGTATCGGCGACCTCGCGGTGCACCAGGTGCTTGGGGATCACCCCGACGGTGTGCGCGCCGCCCGCTCGCGCGGCCGCCGCGACCGCGCCCATCATCGACACCCGGCCGCCGCCGGACACCAGTTGCCAACCACGACGGGCGATTTCGGTGCCCACCTGGGAGGCCAGGTCGATCAGTTCCGGTTCGGTGGTACTCGCCGAGCAGTAGACGCAGATCGAGTAGCTCACCACTGGTCCTCGGTGCCGAGCCGTTCGATGTCGCCGCCGCGTCCGCCGGTCGCCTCCTTGACGATGCGCACCACGTCTTCGACGCTGTCGGTGACCTGGATGAGGTCGAGATCCTCCGGCGAGATCTTGCCCGACCCGGCCAGCGAATTACGCATCCACTCCACCAGCCCGGACCAGTAGGCCGTGCCGAACAGGATGATCGGGAAACGGGTGATCTTGCGGGTCTGCACCAGGGTGAGCGCCTCGAACAGTTCGTCGAGGGTGCCGAAACCGCCGGGCAGGCAGACGAAGGCCTGCGAGTACTTCACAAACATCGTCTTGCGGACGAAGAAGTAGCGGAAGTTGATCCCCAGGTCCACCCAGTCGTTGAGCCCCTGTTCGAACGGCAGCTCGATACCGAGGCCGATCGAGTAGCCGCCCGCCTCCGACGACCCGCGGTTGGCCGCCTCCATGGCCCCCGGTCCGCCGCCGGTGATGATCGCGAATCCGGCGTCGGTGAGCGCGGACCCGATCGCCCGTGCCGCCGCGTACTCCGGGTGGTCGACCGGCGTACGCGCCGAGCCGAACACCGTGACGGCGGGCGGCACCTCGGCCAGCGCGCCGAAGCCCTCGACGAACTCGGCCTGGATCCGCAGCACCCGCCACGGGTCCGTGTGCACCCACTCGCTGTCCTGACGGGTGTCGAGGAGATTGCGGTCCGCGGTCCGTGCTCCCGGCTTGCGTTCGCGTCGGAACATCACCGGCCCACGGAACTTCGGTTTGGCCTTCCCCACCTGTTCATCCACGGATTCGCTCGACATGTCCTCCACGCTACTGGGCACCCGCGGTGAGGTAGGTGCGCAGCATGGCGGTGACGGCGGTGATCTGGCTGAGCGGGACGTGTTCGTCGCGCTTGTGAGCAAGATTGGGGTCGCCGGGGCCGAAGTTCACGGCGGGAATGCCACGGGCGGCGAAGCGTGAGACGTCGGTCCAGCCGTACTTGGCGCGCACTCCGCCGCCGCCGTGGGCGTTGACCGAGTCGATGAGGCTGCGCGCGGCCGGTGCGGTGAGACCGGGCAGAGCGCCGGGCGAGGAATCGGTGACCAGGAAACCCACGTCGAGCCCGTCGAAGACCTCGCGCACGTGGGCGATGGCCTGCTCGACCGTGCGGTCGGGGGCGTAGCGGAAGTTCACGTCCACCTCGGCCACGTCGGGCACCACATTGCCCGCGACGCCACCGGACACGCGCACCGCCGAGAGCCCTTCGCGGTACACGCAGCCGTCGATGTCGACCTGGCGCGCCTGGTAGGCGGCCAGCCGCTCCAGCACCGGCGCCAGCGCGTGAATCGCGTTCTCCCCCAACCAGGCCCGGGCCGAATGCGCGCGCACACCCGAGGTGCTCAACCGCACCCGCAGGGTGCCCTGGCAGCCGGCCTCGATCCAGCCTCCGGAGGGTTCGCCGAGCACGGCGAGGTCGCCGTCGAGCCACTCGGGCATGTCGCGTTCGATGTGGTTGAGGCCGTTGAACTCGGCGGCGATCTCCTCGCCGTCGTAGAAGATGAGCGTCAGGTCATGGGCCGGGTCGGTGATGGTGGCGGCCAGGTGCAGGAATACCGCGTCGCCGGACTTCATGTCGACGGTGCCGCAGCCGAACAGCACCGGCTCCCCGTCCACCTCGGCGGGCCTGCTCGGCACGTTGTCGGCGATGGGCACCGTGTCCAGGTGCCCGGCCAGGATCACCCGGGTGGGCAGGCCGAGGTTCGTGCGCGCCAGCACCACATTGCCGTGCCGCTTGATCTCGAAACCGGTGGTCTGATCGCGCAGCGCCTGCTCGACCAGGTCCGCGATGGCGGCCTCGTCGCGGGAAACGCTCGGCACATCGACCAGGGCGGCGGTCAACTGGACGGGGTCGGCGCGCAAATCGAGAGTCACATCTCGACAGTAGTACGCGCGTACGACGCCGTGTCCGGGTGCGGGAATCGGACCGGGTGGTCCATCGCACAGCCCCCGCGCCACCTCGACCTGGATCGAGGCGGCAAAATGTGGTCCCGTGAGCACTCAAGGAGCAAGCGCAGTCGGTATCGCCACCATCACCTCGGACGGCACCGTCCTCGACACCTGGTACCCGAGCCCGGAGCTGGGCGAGTTCACCGAGACCGGCTCCCAGCGCCTCGACGCGGCCGACGCGCCGGAGTTCGCCGACCTGCTCGGCCCCGACAAGGCGCGCGGCGTGGAGGTGGTCGCGGTGCGTACGACCATCGCCGACCTGTCGGCCGCCCCCACCGACGCCCACGACGTGTATCTGCGCCTGCACCTGCTCTCGCACCGCCTGGTCCAGCCGCACGGCCTGAGCCTGGACGGCCAGTTCGGCCTGCTCAGCAATGTGGTGTGGACCAACCACGGCCCGTGCGCGGTGGAGGGTTTCGAGCAGACCCGGATCAAGCTGCGCGCCCGCGGCCCGGTGACCGTGTACAGCATCGACAAGTTCCCCCGCATGGTCGACTACGTGGTGCCCTCGGGTGTGCGCATCGGCGACGCCGACCGCGTCCGCCTCGGTGCGCACCTGGCCTCGGGCACCACCGTCATGCACGAGGGCTTCGTGAACTTCAACGCGGGCACCCTCGGCAACTCGATGGTCGAGGGCCGTATCTCGGCCGGTGTCGTGGTGGGCGACGGCTCCGATATCGGTGGTGGCGCGTCGACGATGGGCACGCTGTCGGGCGGCGGAACCACCGTCATCTCGGTCGGTGAGCGCAGCCTGCTCGGCGCCAACGCGGGTCTCGGCATTCCGCTCGGCAACGACTGCGTGCTCGAGGCGGGCCTGTACCTGACGGCCGGAACCAAGGTCACCGCGCCCGACGGCACCGTCGTCAAGGCCGCCACCCTGGCCGGGCAGAACAATCTGCTGTTCCGCCGCAATTCGACCACCGGCGCGGTGGAAGTGGTGCCCCGCAAGGGCACCGGTATCGAGCTCAATGCCGCGCTGCACGCCAACGACTGAATCCCACATTCGGCAATATCGCATTTATTGCGGTTTGTTGACGACGGGTATCCCGGTGCGGCAAGGCTTTTCGGGTCCGCTAGCTTGAATTCGCCCACCCGGTCGGGGGGCTTTCGAATGTGGAGGGATTCAAGTATGAAGTTCGGAAAGTTCACTACTGCTGTTGTGATGTCGGTTGTCGCGGTGGGGATTACCGCGGCCACCGCCAACGGTCAGCCCGCCGTGGCGACCGAACAGCCCGCGGTGGTGGCTGCGGGGGGCGTGACTTCGGGTGTGAGCAACGGGATCGGCTACACCACCGCGGTGTCGCCCACCGACAAGACCATCACCTGGGCGGTCGACAACGGCCGCTTCGAGCTGGCCGCCGACGGCTCGGCCGTGCTGCTGCGCAATGCCGAGGGCGTCACCGTCGACCAGACGGCGCTGCGCTCGGAGGTCGCGGGTCTGCCGATCTCGGTGACCCCGCAGATCGCCGAGGACGGCCGTAGCGTGAAGCTGGCCGCCTCGATGACGCCGGAGGACACCGCGAAGCTCGGCGACATCGCCGAACTGAAGGACATCAGCTCCTACGACCGCCTGATGGCCCAGGTCAACAAGAACCTGCCGGGCATCGCGATCGGTGGCATCATCGGCGCGTTCTTCCCGTTCCTGTGGCTGTTCACCATCCCCGCCGGGATGCTGATCGGTGGTTACGTGATGGGTGGCCAGGAGTTCCTGGACGCGGTGATCGCGTTCGCGACCGGCCAGCCCTGATCCGCTGAACCGAAAAGGCCCCGCACTCGCCCGAGTGCGGGGCTTTTTCGTTGCCCCGGGGTGACGAAGCCGATACTCGACGCGGCCACCGGCACGGAGTAGTTTCAGCTGTTATACGGAGTCGTATAACAGGAGGATCGGCATGGCACTTCTTCCCCCGGGCCAACGCGCCGTCGCAGGGTTCCCCCGCTTCGGTACGCATCTGCATCACCCCCCGCCGCCGGTTCCCGAGCACCCCGCGATCGAGGTCTGCGGGGCCGTGGTCGAGCCCGTCACCATCGCGCTCACCGAACTGGCACAGCTGCCCCGGCGCGAGCAGAAGGCCGACTTCCATTGCGTCGCAGGGTGGACGGCGACCGACCTGCTCTGGGAGGGCACACCGTTCCGTGACTTCTACCGGCTGGTGATCGAGCCCGCGCTCGCACCGGGGGCGACGATCACCCACCTCAGCTTCGAGGGCCTGGACGAGTTCCGCTCGGTCGTGCAGCTGGACGACGCCCTCGCCGACGACGTCCTCCTCGCCGACCGGCTCGACGGCGAACCCCTCGACAGCGACCACGGCGCCCCGATCCGGCTGGTGAGCCCGAAGCAGTACGGGTTCGTCAACACGAAACACCTGTGCCGCATCGAAGTTCACACCGCCGCCCCGCCGGACCCGGACAAGTGGTCGCCACTGGCGTCACACGCCAGGGCACGGGTGTGGGCCGAGGAACGGCACCGGTATCTGCCGGGGCGCGTGGTTCGTCCGGTGTATCACGCCCTGATCGGGCCGATCCGCCGGCTGAGCGCGCGGGGCAGCACGAACCGCTAGGTCAGCGACTTCTTCTGCACCTTGCCCATCGCATTGCGCGGCAGCGCGTCGACGAAGCGGATCTCGCGCGGCCGTTTGTGGGCCGAAAGCTGGTCGCCCACATGCGCGATCAGTTCGGTCGCGAGGTCGTCGGAGCCGCTGTCGCGGGCGACGACGAAGGCGACGATCCGCTGTCCGAGATCGTCGTCGGGCAGCCCGACCACCGCGACCTCGGCGACCGCCGGATGCCCGAGCAACGCGGTTTCGATCTCGCCCGCGCCGATCCGGTACCCACCGGACTTGATCAGGTCGATGGACTCGCGGCCGACGATGCGGTGGAAACCGTCGGCGTCGATGACGGCGACGTCGCCGGTGCGGAACCAGCCGTCCTCGGTCCAGTCACGGGCCGTGGCGTCGGGGCGGCCGAGATAGCCGTCGAACAGCATCGGGCCGCGAACCTGCAGGCCGCCGATGCTCACGCCGTCGTGCGGGACGGGATTGCCCGCTTCGTCGCGCAACCGGGTCTCGACGCCGCGCACCGGCGTACCCACCCAGCCCGGCCTGCGTTCACCATCGGCCCTGGTCGACAGGGTGATCATGGTTTCGCTCATGCCGTACCGCTCCACCGGCGCGTGTCCGGTGAGTTCGGCCAGCTTCTCGAAGACCGGAACCGGCAGCGGCGCGCTGCCCGACACCAGCAGCCGCGCCCGGCTCAATTCCTTGGCGGCTTCCGACTTTTCGGCGATGCGCGACCACACCGTCGGCACCCCGAAGTACAGCGTTCCCTCGGCGCTGGCGTAGGCCTCGGGGGTCGGCTTGCCGGTGTGGATCAAGCGGCTGCCGAAACGCAGGGGTCCGAGCAGGCCGAGGATCAGGCCGTGCACGTGGAACAGCGGAAGTCCGTGCACGAGTGTGTCTTTGCGCGTCCAGTCCCAGGCGTCGGCGAGCGCGTCGAGGCCGGCGGCGATGGCGCCCCGGCTGAGCATCACGCCCTTGGGGGCGCCGGTGGTGCCCGAGGTGTAGAGGATGAAGGCGATGGCCGACGGGTCGGGCTCGGGGTAGGTGTGCCAGGACCGGGCGTGCAGTCGCACCGGAACCACCGGCAGATCGGTGTCCGCCGGCGCGGCTCCGAGCCAGGCCTGGGCGCCGGAATCACGCAGGATGTGTTCACGCTCAGCGGTTCCCGCGTCGGGCGGGACGGGGACGACCGTCACCCCGGCGATCAGGCAGCCGACCACGGCGAGCACGGTCCGCAGGGTCGGCTCGGCCAGCACCGCGACCCGTTCGGCGCGCCCGATCCGTTCGGCGACCGAGGTGGCCGCACCCAGCAGATCACTGCGCGAGACGGTGGCATCATCGATGGTGACGGCATCGGGAAGGTCGTCCCCGGCGGCGACGGCGAGCGGATTCAACGAGGCGAGCAGCAGCGGCGGACCGTAGGACATCCGTCCACGCTAGCCCGGCGTGTTCCGGCGGCACGCGCCACCGCCCGTTGACACCCCGACGACAGAATGAGACATTCAAGCTACAACTCTCTCACCGACGAATTGGGGTCAACGATGACCAGCCTCGCGCATTCGCGGTCCAGCCACACCGGACCCGCGGACTTCGACATCCGGGATCACGTCGACGGCGCCGCCGTCTTCTTCGGCGCAACGGCGAATGTGATCATGCAGCTCAGCCTGGCCCCGGTCGGCTACGGCGTCGCGGAATCGCGCGTGCACAGCGGAAGCATCATGCTCCACCCCTTCAAGCGAACCAGGACCACCATCACCTATCTGTCGGTGGCGATGATGGGCACCGACGAGGACCGCGCCGCCTACCGCACCGCGATCAACGGCGCGCACCGGCACGTGCACTCCACGCCCGAGAGCCCGGTGAAGTACAACGCCTTCGACAAGAACCTGCAGATGTGGGTGGCCGCCTGCCTGTACTGGGGCTCGGTCGACCTGATGGAGCGCCTGCACGGCCCCATCGACGACGACACCGCCGACTCCTTCTACGAGTACGCCCACCGCTTCGGCACCACCCTGCAGGTGCCGCGCGAAATGTGGCCCGCCGACCGAGCGGCCTTCGAGGCGTACTGGACGGAGAACCTGGCCGAGACCAGCGTCGACGACACCATCAAGGCCTACTTCGACGGCCTGCTCGACCTGCGGATGCTCTATCCGCCGCTGCGCGTGGTCTTCGCCCGTTTCCATCGCTGGTTCACCACCGGCCTGCTCCCCGAGCACCTGCGCGATGAACTCGGACTCACCTGGACCGAGCGCGACGAACGCCGCCTGGCCCGCCTGCTGCGGACCACCGGCGCGGTCTGGGGCCGCATGCCGCGCCCCATCCGCAGCTTCCCCTTCAACGCCACCCTCGCCGACATGCGGCGCAGGCGGCGCCGGGGCAAGCCGCTGATCTGAGGGCATCGCGAGCTGCCCGGTGCCGGGCAGCTCGCGCGGGCTCAGAGGTCGTCGGCGATGATCCGTTCGATATTGCGTTCGGCGAGCGCGGTGATGGTGACGAACGGGTTCACGCTGGTATTGCCGGGGATCAGGGCACCGTCGACGACGTAGAGACCCGGATACCCGTGCAGGCGGCCGTAGTTGTCGGTGGCCTCGTTCAGCACACACCCGCCGAGCGGGTGGTAGGTGAAGTCGTCACCCCAGGTCTTGGTGACACCGAACAGGTCGGTCCGGTAGATGGTGCCTTCCTTGGCATTGATCTTGTCGAAGATGCGTTTCGCCGCGTTGATCGACGACTGATTCCACGACTTCTGCCAGTTCAGGTTCACCTTTCCGGTGCCGGAGTCGAAGCTGAACGCCGCACGGTTCGGGTTCTTGGTGATCGCCAGGTACAGGCTCACGTAGGTCTCCAGGCCGGCCGGGAACGGCGCGACTTCGGCGAAGGCTCCCCCGCCCGGGTCCGCCCAGTTGTCGATGCCGAGGCAGGGCATGGAGGACTGCAGGCTGCCGGTGCCGTCCCACATGTGGTTGGCACGGCCGACCATCACATTGCCGTTGTTGCCCCACTTCTGACCGACCGCGCCCGGGAGGTCGGGCAGTTTGCCCGTCGCCCGCATCGCCACCAGCAATTTGCTCGTGCCGACACTGCCCGCCGCGAAGAAGACCCGTTGGGCCGTCACGTTCTTGACGGCGACCGTCTGGCCGCTCGAATCGAGCTGGGCCATCTCCACCCGGTACCCGCCCGCGCCGGGCGTGACCGTGGTGACCTTGTGCAGCGGACTGATCCGCACCTTGCCGGTGGCGGCGGCCGCACCGAGGTAGGTGCGGTCGAGCGAGCGTTTGCCGTAGTTGTTGCCGTAGATCACCTCACCCGCCAGGGCCGAGCGGGTCGCCGTGCCCGCCTGCTCCTTTTTCATGTACTCGAAGTCGTAGACATTGGGTACGAAAGTCCAACCGAAGCCGGATCTTTCGGCATGCTTGCGGCCCACGCGCGCGAATTGGTAGCACTCCGCCGATTCGAACCAGGTCTTGTCGATGTGATTGACGCCGAGCGCGGTATTCGCGCGCGGGTAATAGGTGGAATACATTTCCTCGGCATTCACCGACGGCAGGATCGCGGCGAAATTCTCTCGTTTCGGCGTCACCGCCATCCCACCGTTCACCAGCGATCCGCCGCCGACCCCGCGCCCCTGGTACACCCGGATCCCGCCGAAGTCCTCGGAGTCGAGAACGCCTGTGTACCTGTCGATGTCCTTGTTGTACGAGCCGCCCATGAAATACCCGACCGGCTGATCGGTGCGCTCGCGCAACCAATACGACCGCCCGTCCGGTTTCAGCACCGGACAGAACACCCGCCCATCGGGGCCCGGCGCATCCCACGACATCCCCATCTCGACGATCGCCACGTCCACGCCCGCCTGCGCCAATCGCAACGCGGCGACGGCCCCGCCGTACCCGCTGCCGATCACCAATGCGGGAACCGTATCCCCGTCGGCCAGCGGTGCGGCGGAGGCGAGCGCCCGACTCCCCACGGTCGCCACCGCCAAAGTGACACCTGTTGCAGCTAGGAACCGCCGTCGCGTGAACCCTCCCGCGTATCGGGTTCGACCTGGGTTTTCATACAAGAATTCACGCACTGTGCGGCTCCTCATCGAGACTGCAAATGAGAACCTGTTATACCGAGCCACTCACCCGGGTGATCGCAGAACGCCGCACCCCGCCGTCGCCCCGCCGACCGCTTCGCCACCGGAAACGCCATCGCTCCAGGTTCGCCGCTTACGGGACCGCCGTTCCACGTTGAGGGGCATTGACCAACGCACGTTTCAGATGTACGGGTACGGCTGGTCCCCCGAGTTGATCCGCCGACTCAGAATGGGGCTTGTTCGAACCAGGATGCGTAGGTCTCGTCGAAGGTGTGGCCGGGCCAGGAGACCTCGACGAGAATGTCGGCTGTGGCGCCGTGATCGCGTTCCCGCACCGCGAGGGTGAAGGGGGCGCCCGGGTCGCTCGGGCGGGCGACGGCGACGGCCGAATTTCGCGCCGGGTGGGTCCGGACGTCGTGGACGACGGTGTGCCGGGAGAAATAGTTCTCGACGTCGGCGGCGGACGGGTACGCGGTGAACCAGGTGATGACGCCGTCGGCGTCGGTGCACGAGATCTGGCGAAGGGGCGCCGGGTCGCCGGGGGCGACCACGAACGTGGACGTCGGCGAACAGGCGGCATCGCGCCAGCCACGACCGGCCGGATTCGAGGCGATCAAGCTCGGGAACGCCGTGGCGATCGAAGAGTGTTCGCCCCAGGTCGGCGGCGGTGCAACACGCTGCGGCCGAACGAATTTCCAGTAGACCGCACCCGCACCGACAACGCCGACACCGGCGATCATCGCGAGTACGAGCAGACCCACGGCCAACACCCGCCATCGAGACGAGACCGCTTTACCCGGAACCTCGGTCGCACGCGGACGCGCCGCGCGAGCACCCGGATGAGCCGCGGCAACCGTTGGCAGGTCGGCTGGAGTGGTAGAAGTTCCGGTGGGAGCACTCGACGGTGCGGCGGAAGCGCTCATGGCCGGGTAGCGCCGCGTTTCGCCGGGCGACAGCGCCGGTCCGGTGCGCTGCGGGGTGCCGATCAGCGCTGGAGCGACAGTCGATGCCGCAGCCGCAGCCTGACCGAATTCGGCACAGCTACCGAATCTGTCAGCCGGATCCTTGGCCATGGCACGACCGATCACCGCGTCCAGGCCGGGCGCCAGACCGCTTACCCGGTCCGAGGCCCGCGGCACGGGCTTGGTCAGATGTGCGGCGACGACGGCACCGGGATTGTCTGCGGGAAACGGGCTTTCGCCGGTGAGCAGCGTGTACAGGGAACAACCGAGCGAGTACTGGTCGGATCGGTGATCCACAGTCGCACCGGACAATTGTTCGGGCGAGGCGTAGGCGAGGGTGGCGAGGAAGTCGCCGGTGCGGGTGAGCTGGCGGGCGTCGCCGCGCAGGCGGGCGATCCCGAAGTCGGTGAGCAGCACGCGATCCCGGCCCCGGCCTGCGGAGAGCAGGATGTTGGCGGGTTTCACGTCTCGGTGCAGCACGTCGCGGTCGTGGGCGTAGTCGAGCGCTTCGGCGGTCTGGGCGATGATGTCGACCGCACGGGCGGGGTCCAGCGGGCGACCACGGAACACCGAGGCATCGGTGCCGTCCACGTACTGCATGGAAATCCACATCAGCCCGTCCTCGACACCGCGATCGAGCACCGACACGATGCCGGGATGGTCGAGGCGGGCCGATACGTCGGCCTCACGCTCGAACCGGGCCCGCACCTCCTGGTCCGAATACAGGTCGCGATTCAGCAGTTTCAGTGCGACCCGTCGTGGCAGGCGTGGGTGTGCGGCCAGGTACACGGTGCCCATTCCGCCGCGCCCGAGCACCCGCTCGATCCGATATCCGGCGAACACCGTGCCCGCGACCAAATCCACCCCGTGCATGTGTTGCGAGCCTTTCGATCCTGTTCGCGCCGATGTCGACTGTGCGGACACTAACCGATTCGCGCGCGAGACAGGATGCGCGGCAACCGGACCGGACGTCTCAGGAGAGCCGGGCGGCCGCTTCGGCGATGCGTTCGTCGGTGGCGGTGAGGGCGATCCGGACGTGCTCCGGGGAGCGTGGTCCGTAGAAGTCGCCGGGGGCGGCGAGGATGCCGCGGTCGGCGAGCCAGTCGAGGGTGACCCGGCACGCTTCACCGCGGGTAGCCCACAGGTAGAGGCCGGCCTCGGAGAAGTCGATGCGGAAACCGGCCTGCTCCAAGGCTTTTCGCAGGATGTCGCGGCGGGCGCGGTACCGCTCGCGCTGCGCCGCCTCGTGGGCGTCGTCGGCGAGAGCGGCGGTCATGGCGGCCTGGATGGGGAAGGGCAGCATCATGCCGGAGTGTTTGCGCACCTCGAGCAGTTCGGCGACCAGTTCGGGGTCGCCCGCGACGAAACCGGCGCGGTAGCCGGCCAGGTTCGAGGTCTTCGACAGGGAGTGGATGGCCAGCAGGCCGGTGTGGTCGCCGTCGCAGACGCGCGGGTCGAGGATGGAGACCGCCTCGCCCTCCCAGACCAGGCCCAGGTAGCACTCGTCGGAGGCGACGACCGCGCCGCGTTCGCGGGCGAAGGCAACCACCTTGCGCAGATGCTCGACGGGCAGCACCTTGCCGGTGGGGTTGGACGGGGAGTTCACGAAGATCAGCGCCGGGTTCTGCGGGCCGATCTGGGTGAGGCCGTCGGCACGCCACGGCTTCGCACCGGCCAGCAGGGCACCCACTTCGTAAGTGGGGTAGGCGATCTCGGGGATGACGACGAGGTCGTCGGCGCCGATGCCGAGCAGGCGCGGCAGTCCGGCGATGAGCTCTTTGGTGCCGATCACCGGCAGCACGGCCGCCGGGTCGACACCGGTGATCCCGAACCGGCGCGCCAGCGCGGCGACGGCCGCGGCGCGCAGTTCAGGGGTGCCGTGCGTGGTCGGGTACCCGGGGACGGCCGCGACGGAGCCGAGTGCGGCCTGGATGAGCGGGTCGACCGGGTCGACCGGTGTGCCGACGGACAGGTCGACCAGCCCACCGGGATGCGCGGCGGCTTTCTGTTTGACCGCGGCGATGGTGTCCCACGGGAAGTCGGGCAGCAGGCTGCTCACCCGGCCACGGGTCGGCACCCCTGCGCTCATTCTTCGGCCATGGGGGGCAGCGCCTTGATGAAGGCCGGGTCGTAGTCGACCTTGCCCACCTTGGTCGCGCCGCCGGGCGACCCGAGTTCGTCGAAGAAGTCGACGTTGGCGTTGATGTAGCCGCTCCACTGGTCCGGGGTGTCGTCCTCGTAGAAGATCGCCTCCACGGGGCAGACCGGCTCACACGCACCACAGTCAACGCACTCGTCGGGTTGGATGTAGAGCATGCGGCCACCCTCGTAGATGCAATCCACGGGGCATTCCTCGATGCACGCCTTGTCCTTCACGTCAACGCACGGTTCAGCGATGATGTACGGCACTGCCGTTCTCCTAGTCTGTCCACAGCTGCGGGGGCCAACTCCGCCCCCCGAACCCTATCCCGAACTACACGCTACCCCCAGGTCAGCCTGCCCTAACTCGACGAGCGAACCCCGCTACCCAGTTGTCGCCGACCAGTCACGCTCAGTGTAGTACACGGTGTACTACACTGAGTTGGTGCTCGAGATCCTCTGGACCGATGACAGCGAGGCCCACATTGCCGCGCATGGGGTTGCACCTGGTGAAGTCGAGCAGGCGACAACACGACCACGGTATCTACAGCCGGGCCGGGAACAGACCACGCTGCTGTTCGGCCGCACGACTGCCGGGCGGTACTTGTTCGTGGTGTTGACCGAATCGATGGACGGCCGCTGGTACGTCGTCACGGCCTACGACATGACACCGAACCAGCGCAAAGTTTTCAACAAGAATGCGAAGTGAGATGAACCAGGACAAGCTGAACGAGCTTCGGGATTACTACGACAACAACGAGACACAGATGGACCCGGTCACCGGCCACTGGGAGCCCGAGGATGCGCGCCCTACCGGCGAACGCATGTCCGGGTTCAGTGTGCGCCTGCCCGCTGAGGTTCTCGAGCGGGTGCGCGCCCTCGCGGCCGATCGCGGGCTGTCCACCGGCGAATGGATTCGACAGGTAGTCGAGGCCGCGGTCACCGAGTCCGACACCAGCACCCCCCGCGTGGTGGATGTGAACGAGTTGCTGGCGTTCCTCGCCGAGAAAGGCCACGCCGCCTGACCGTAGACAGGAATCATCCGAGCTCCAGCGGGGCGGCCGGAGTTCTGTCCCGTTCGGCGAGCTGGTCGATTTCGTCGTCGGTCAGGGTCGCTTCCCTGCCGATGCCCGCGAGCAACGACCCGACCTCCACCTCCGGCGGCACAGTCAGCTCACCGTCAGTGGGAGGGCGCGGGGCGTGCGGTCGACTATCCCGTAGGTGGTGGTTCGTTCGCGGACCGGGCGGTCGATGCCCGCCGCGATCTCGGTGAGTTCGGCGACGGTCTTGGCCGAGCCGTGCTGGGAGCCCGCCATACGGGAGATGGTTTCCTCCATCAGCGTTCCGCCGAGGTCGTTGGCGCCGCCCGAGAGCATCATCTGGGTGCCGACCGTGCCCAGCTTCACCCAACTCGTCTGGATGTTGTGGATGCGGCCGTGCAGCATGATGCGCGCGAGGGCGTGGACGGCGCGGTTGTCGCGGTTGGTCGGGCCGGGACGCGCGGCGCCCGCCAGGTACAGCGGGGCGCTCTGGTGGACGAACGGCAGCGGCACGAACTCGGTGAAACCACCGGTGCGGTCCTGGATTTCGCGCAGCACCCGCAGGTGACCGACCCAGTGCTTCGGGTTGTCGACGTGCCCGTACATCATGGTCGAACTCGACGGGATGCCCAGTTCGTGAGCGGTGGTGATCACCTCGATCCAGGCCGAGGTCGGCAGCTTGCCCTTGGTGAGCACCCAGCGCACCTCGTCGTCGAGGATCTCGGCGGCGGTGCCGGGAATCGAGCCGAGCCCGGCCTCCTTCAGCGCCGCGAGCCAGTCGCGGATGCTCTGCCCACCACGAGAGGCACCGTTGACGATCTCCATCGGGCTGAAGGCGTGCACGTGCATCGACGGGACGCGGGCCTTGATGGCACGCACCAGGTCGGCGTACCCGGTGACGGGCAGCTCGGGGTCGATGCCGCCCTGCATGCAGATCTCGGTGGCGCCGTCGACATGGGCTTCCCAGGCGCGGTCGGCCACCTCGTCGGTGCTCAGGGTGAAGGCGTCGGCATCACCCTTGCGCTGGGCGAACGCGCAGAATCGGCAGCCGGTGTAGCAGATGTTGGTGAAGTTGATATTGCGGTTCACCACGTAGGTGACCTCGTCACCGGACACCTCGCGCCGCAGCTGATCGGCAAGAGCCGCAACGGCATCCAGCGCCACACCGTCGGCGGTGGCGAGCGCGAGGTACTGGTCGTCGGTCAGGCCCGCCGGGTCGTTCTCGGCGGCACGCAGCGCGTCGAGCACCTCCGAATCGAGCCGTTCGGGTGCGGTGACGGCCAGGTCGCGGGCGTGTTCGCGAATGGTCTCCCAGTCGCCGAACGCGCCGACCACCTCCTGGCCGAGGCCGGAGTCGCTGCGGCTGTCGGTGATGCGGCCCTCGGAGTCGATGGCGGTGTTGAGGTCCACCCGGCCCGCCGAGTCCCACGACTCGTCGGGTTCCTGCCAGGCGAGCCCCACGGGCAGCGCCTCGGACCTGGCCAGCCCGGTGGCCGGATCGGTGAGCGCCGCGACGTGCGCGCCGATGCGCGGATCGATCCACGGATGGCCGGCGCGCACATACTTCGGATGCGCGGAGGTGCGTTCGGCGAGGGTGAACCCGGCCGCCTCGGTGATCTCGCGCAGCGTGTCGAGATTGGGCCACGGACGTTCGGGGTTCACGTGGTCGACCGTCAACGGCGACACACCGCCCCAGTCGTCGATACCCGCATCGATCAGGGCGCGGCAGTCGCTGTGCGACACCAGGTTCGGCGGCGCCTGCACCGGGACATCCGGGCCGAGCAGCAGCCTGGTCACCGCGACCGTGGCGAGGAACTCGGCCACATCGGCATCGGGCGCGTCGCGCATGGCGGTGTCGGACTTGGCCCGGAAGTTCTGCACGATCACTTCCTGGATGTGCCCGAACTCGCGGTGCAGCTTGCGGATCGCCATGATCGAGTCGGCGCGTTCGGCGAGCGTCTCACCGATACCGACCAGGATGCCGGTCGTGTACGGCACCGAGAGCCTGCCCGCGTCGGTGATGGCGCGCAACCGCACCGCCGGGTCCTTGTCGGGGCTGCCGAAATGGCAGGCGCCCTTCTCGGTGAACAACCGGGTGGCGGTGGTCTCGAGCATCATGCCCATCGACTGGGCGACCGGCTTGAGCCGCGCGATCTCGTTCCAGCTCATCACGCCGGGGTTCAGGTGCGGCAGCAACCCGGTCTCCTCGAGCACGAGGATCGACACCGCGCGCAGGTAGTCGAGCGTGGAGTCGTAGCCGCGTTCGTCGAGCCACTGCGCGGCCTCGGGCCAGCGGTCCTCGGGGCGGTCGCCCAGGGTGAACAGGGCCTCCTTGCAGCCGAGCGCCGCGCCTTGCCTGGCGATCTCGAGTACCTCGTCGGGTTCGAGGAACATCCCCTTGCCCTCGGCCCGCAGCTTGCCCGGCACGGTCACGAAGGTGCAGTAGTGACACTTGTCGCGACACAGGCGGGTGAGCGGGATGAACACATTGCGCGAGTAGGTGATGGTGCGTGGTCTGCCCGCGGATTCGAGCCCGGCGTCGCGCACCCGGGCGGCGCTGGCGCACAGATCGGCCAAGTCGTCGCCGGTGGCGTGCAGCAGGACGGTTGCCTCGTCGACGTTCAACGTGACGCCGTCGCGGGCCCGTCGCAGCGCCCGGCGCATGGCCGAGGCACTCGGCGGGTTCGGCGGAACGCTCGGCAGTGGAAGGTCGCTCACCCCGTCGATCATGCGCTACTTCTCTCCCGAACGTGTGGTGGGCTGGTCACGCCGCCCGTTGCGGGCGCGCGAGGGTCGTCTTCCTCGGCCACAACCTCGCCCGCGCGGGCACATATTCCCGAGCCGGGCGAACTCGTCGCACCCTCGTGCCACGATGTCAGCATGTCGTTGCCGCGTTCGACCATCCTCGCCGACCCGGCCTGGCGGCCCAGCCCCAAGGCGAAACTGCTGTGGGCGCTGGAGAACGCCGTCGGCATCGTGGTGCTCGCGGTGGCACTCGGGGTGTGGATGTTCCTCGACGACCGGCGCGGCTGGCAACTGGTCGCCGGGCTGGCGCTGGTCGCGCTCGCGGTGCTCGGGCTGGTCGTGGTTCCGCTGTGGCGGTTCGCGGTGCACCGGTGGGAGGTCACCGACGAGGCCGTGTACACGCGGGTGGGCTGGCTGGATCAGGAGTCCCGGGTGGCGCCGATCTCGCGGGTGCAGACGGTGGACACCGAGCGCGGCCCGCTCGAGCGGATACTCGGGCTGGCGACGGTGACGGTCACCACGGCGTCGTCGGCCGGGGCGGTCAAGATCAGCGCGCTCGACTTGCCCGTCGCCGAGCAGACGGTGCTTCGGTTGACCGCCATCGCCGCCCGGCATCGCGGAGACGCCACATGAGCGAGACACCGTGGCAGCGGCTCGATCCACGCATGCTGCTGGTGTATCCGGTCACCGAGATCGTGAAATACATTCCGGTCCTGCTCGGTTCGGTGATCGTCGGTACCACCAGCGGCAATCCGCTGTGGAGCCTGATCCCGGTGCTGCTCGTCGCCGCGTTCGGTGTCTTGCGGTGGTTCACCACGACCTATCGCATCGACGCCGATCACGTGCAGTTGCGCACCGGGGTCGTCGGCCGCCGGACGCTGTCGGTGCCACGGCCGCGGATCCGCTCGGTGGACGTGGAAGCCGATCTGCTGCACCGGGTTCTGGGTCTTGCGGTGCTGACCATCGGCACCGGGACCGATACCGCCAAGGACGAGGAATTCAAGCTCGACGCGCTCGACACGAGCCGGATTCCCACCTTGCGTACCGAATTGCTCGCACACACAGGGCGATCCGAACAACGGTCGGCCGACGAAGCCACACCCGTCCACGAATCCGGTGTCGAGATCGGGCATTGGCGACCCGCGTGGGTTCGGTACGCGCCGTTGTCGCTGACCGGGCTGGCCATCGTCGCCCCGATCGCCGGGTTGGCGGCGCAGTACGGGGTGCTCGAGTGGATCGTGAAATCCGCTCCGGCACAGGAGATCGGGCACGACAGCGTCGCCGTGGTCGCCCTCGTGATCGCCGCGATGGTCGTCCTCACCCTGCTGCTGGTGAGCCTCGCCGCCTGCGGGCAGTACCTGGCCACCTGGTACGGACTGCGTGTCCTCGACAACGGTTCGACGCTGCACCTGCGACACGGGCTCTTCACCACCCGCCAGATCACCCTCGACCTGGCCCGCTTCCGCGGCGCCACGCTCAACGAGCCGCTGCTGTTGCGTGCGGCCCGCGCCGCCCAGCTGGAAATGATCATGACCGGGGAGAATCCGCGTCAGAAGGTGCTCCCCCAGGCGCCGCGCGCGGCCGTCGAACGCACCCTCGACGAACTCCTGCGCACCCATCGACGGCCACAGCTCACCAAGCCGGACTCTGCTGTGTCGCAAGGCATTTCCGGAACCATGCTGGGAACGGTCGACTTGATTTCGCACGGTCGCGCGGCGCGTCGGCGTCGGTATGTGCGGGCGGCCTGGCCGGTGGGCATCTTGCTGGTCGCCATGATCGCGCTCGCGCTGGTCGAAGGCCCACTGCCCGTGTGGATCTGGGTCGTCCCCGTGGTGTTCGCCGTGCTGATGGCGGCGCTGGCCGAGGACAGGTACCGCAGTCTCGGTCACCGCGTCCTGCCCGCCGACACCGGCCCCACCTGGCTCATCACCCGCCGCGGCAGCCTCGACCGCAATCGCGACTGCCTCGAAGCCCCCGGCATCATCGGCTGGACCATCCGCCAGACCTTCTGGCAGCGCCGCGCCGGCTTGGCCACGGTGGTCGCCGCGACGGCCGCGGGCAAGAAGGCCTACCTGGTGGTCGACATCCCCCACGAGGACGCGGTCGCCCTGATCGACGCCGTCACCCCCGGCCTTCAAGGCAGCCGCTGAACCTTGTGATGCTGTGCAGCCGTCTCGGAAGGCGGCCGGAGTCGCAAGTACTCCCGCCCTGCACGGGCACCGGCTCTTCGGGAGTGCGACGCCAGCGGCCACAGCCCGCCTACCCGGCTCTGGTGACACGACAGCGGCCGGGAGCGGAAACTCCCGGCCGTGTGGTGTCGTCGTCCACCCAGGCACGCCGCAAGCGATGCGCCAGTGCTCGATGTCAGACAGCTACCGCCTCATCCGCTGAATCCGCCTCGGCAGCGGGCTTTTTCATATCACGCATCAAAGCCACCGCCAGCACGGCCGCGGCGACCGAGGCGAGCGCACCCACGCCGAAGGTGACTTGCATGGCGGTACAGAAGGCGTCGCGGGCCACGGCGATCAGCCCGGTATCACCGGTGCCGAGAGCTCCCGCGATGGACTCCCGCGCCGCGTCCGGCGCGGAGTCCGGCATGGCGCCCGCGAAGGTGCCCGCCAGGATGGCGCCGAGCACCGCGACGCCGAGCGCGGCGCCCGCCTGCTGGATGGTGTCGTTGAGCGCCGAACCCACCCCCGCGTGGTCCTCGGGAACCGCACTCATCAGCGCGCCGATCGCGGCGGGCATGGCCAGACCACCACCGGCACCGAGCAGCGCCATCGCCACGGCGGGCAGGGTGAAGCTCGCTCCGGCGTCGAGAGTGGCGAGGACGGCGAAACCGGCGGCGACCACCACCAGTCCGGCGATGGTGACGATCCGCGCTCCCAGCTTGCCGACCAGCACCGCACCGATCCCGTTGGCGAGCAGCAGCGTCACCGCCATCGGGGTGAAGGCGAGCGCGGTGCGCATCGGGGTGTAGCCGAGCACGAACTGCAGGTACTGGGTGAGCACGAGCACGAGCCCGCCGTTGGCGAAGGTCACCAGCACCAGCGAGAAGCTCGACCCGGTGAAGGTGCGGTCGCGGAACAAGTGCAGCGGAACCATCGGCGAGTCGGTGCGCAGTTCACGCACGACGAAGGCGGCGAGGGCAACGACCGTCACAGCGAAGCCGACGAGCACACCGGAATCGGTCCAGCCCTCGTGCGGCACCGAGATGATCGTCCAGACCAGCGCCGTCATGCCGATGATGGAGGTGAGCATGCCGGGGAAGTCGGGGGTGCGCCACGGGCCCTTCGATTCGGGCATGAGCACGAGCGCGGCGACGAGAGCGACCACGACGATCGGCACGTTCATGACGAAAACCGAACCCCACCAGAAGTGTTCGAGCAACACACCACCCACCACGGGGCCGCCGACCAGGCCGACGGTCGCCACGGCACTCCACGCGCCGATGGCCTTGGGTCGCTCGTCGTCGTCGAAGACGGTGATCAGGATCGACAGCGTGCTCGGCATGATGAGTACCCCGCCGATGCCCATCAGCGCGCGCCCGGCGATCAGCAGTTCCGGACTGCCCGCATAGGCCGCGAGCAGGGAGGCCGCGCCGAAGATCACCAGCCCGATGATCATCACCAGTTTGCGGCCGTACCGGTCGGAGAGGCTGCCGGAGGTGAGCAGCAGGCCCGCGAAGACCAGCAGGTAGGCGTCGATGATCCATTGGATCTGCTGGGCGCTCGCGCCGAGGTCGGTGGCGATCTGCGGGATCGCGACCGTGAGCACCATGTTGTCCACGACCAGCACCAGGCTGCTCAGACACAGCACGATCAGGATCAGCCACCGGCGCGGATCGCGCACCTTCGTGAGCGTTGACATCTCTGCTCCCCTTTCCGAAGCTATCCGCACACTGTGCGGCCAATACGAACACTGTACGGTCGAGAGAACGATGTGCGCAAGGGGAACGTTGTACGGCAACCGAACACTGTTCATGAACCGGCTATGCTGGACGGAACCCGCCACAGAAGAGGAGGCAGCGATGGCAGCGAGCCCGACCGGGATCCCGTCGGTGTGGACCAGGCCGCCCCGCGAACGCCGCGACCAACCCGCGCTGAGCCGCGACCAGATCGTGGCGGAGGCGATCCGCCTGCTCGACGAGGAGGGTTTCGACGCCCTGAGCATGCGCAAACTCGGTGCCCGGCTCGGCGCGGGCGCGACCTCGCTCTACACCCACGTCGCCAACAAGGACGAGCTACTGGAACTGGTCGTCGACCAGGTGATCGGTGAGGTTCCCGTCCCGACCCCCGACGGCGAACGCTGGCGCGAGGTGATGCACGAACAAGCCGCCGGAGTGCGTAAGACACTGCTCGCGCACCCGTGGATCACCGTCGTCCTCAGCACCGCCGCGCTGATGTACCTCGGCCCCAACATGATGCGGCTCACC
This sequence comes from Nocardia sp. NPDC003979, assembly GCF_053605015.1. Lineage (NCBI taxonomy): Bacteria > Bacillati > Actinomycetota > Actinomycetes > Mycobacteriales > Nocardiaceae > Nocardia > Nocardia sp. NPDC003979. Next base: position 492,072 of record NZ_JBSGIJ010000001.1, on the reverse strand, counting down.
GACTCGATGATCGCGATCCTCGACGCCGCGGGCCTGCCCGACGACGTGGTCGACATCGCTGGCAACGCCGTCTTCCAGTTCGTCGTCGGCTCCTGCGGCGGCGAGGCCGCCATGCTGATGACGATCGCGCAGAGCGGCCTGTCCAGCGAACAGTGGGCCACCCAGGTGCTGGCCGCCAGCGAGGCCGCCGCCCGCCCGTTCCCCCGCCTGCACCAGCGCTACACCGACCAGCTCGCGCGGTTGCGCGACAAGCCCGATCCGGCCGTCTTCGACAAGTTCACCCGCGAACTGGACCTCATCCTCGACGGAATCGAGACCCGTCGAGCGTGATCAGCCCGCTGGGCGGGCGCGGGCCGAATTCGCCCGGGAATACAAGTAACCCATGGGCGCGAGCACCCCGCAGGCCAGCAGCAGCAGGGTGCGACCGTCGTTGCCGAGCATCACGTCACCACCCGGACCCCGCGAAGCGCACAGCAGGAAACCGAAGAGCCACAACACGATCGGCGCGAAGACGAAACCGAGCCGATCGGTGACGCTCGCCATCCCGTACACCAGACCGACATTCACCACTCCGGCCACCAGCGCCGCGATCGGCAGCGGCACCGACCCGATGTACAGCGGCAGGAACAGCACCTCGAGCGCGAGGGTGATGAGCGCGTCGACCATGAGCAACACGACGATGAGCCCGGCGACGAGGGGATCGGGCGGTGCGGGCAGACGCACGCCACGGCGCGCGGTGGACTGGTCGGAGGTCACCATGCGGGCGAGTCTATTCGGCCGATCGGCTCATTCGAGGCCGGCGAACAGGTCGTGCTCGAACCCGTCGTCGCCGACCGGCCCACGGGTGCCACGCACCAGGGTGAAATGTTCCTCCGGCAGCACCGGCAGGGCGATGTTGTTCGACAGCGCGAACTCCCGGCCGCTCGGCGCGAGGGTCACCTGGGTGGCGTGCGCGCGCATGGCCGCACGCTTGGCGGCGAGCACGTCCGACACGTCGACCACGGTGCTCACCCCGGCGGTGGTCGACATCGCCGCCAGCTCCGCCTCCACGGGCAACCGCCACCCTTCCGGCAGCGCACCGGGCAGCGCGTCGACGGTGCGGCGGGCGAGGGCGGCGGTGTGCTGACGCAGCAGGTCGGCGTCGGTCACCGTCCAGTAGAACTTGGGCACGTCGTAGCCCTGTTCGGCGGCCGCGGCCACGGCGGCGGTGGTGACGTGGTGTGCCCGGATGTGGTCGGGATGGCCGTAGCCGCCGCGCGGGTCGTAGGTGACGACCACGCGCGGGCGCAGTTCCAGCAGCACCGCGACGAGTTCGTCGACCGCCGCGTCACCGGAGTTCACGAACGCGCGCGGATGCTCGGCCGACGGCGTGCCCGCCATCCCGGAATCACGCCAGCGACCCGGCCCACCGAGGAACAGCGGTTCGCCCGCGTCGAGCGCGGCGAGGGCGGCGGTGAGTTCGCTGATGCGGTAGCCGCCGAGCTGGTCGGCCTCGGCGGCGATCAGGCGCGCCCAGCGTTCGCCGATGACCTCACCTTCCTCACCGAGCGTGCAGGTCACCACTGTCACCGGCACACCACGACGGCGGTAGTGCGCGATAGTGCCACCGGTGGTGAGGGTTTCGTCGTCGGGGTGGGCGTGCACCAGGAGCAGGCCGCCGGTCTCGCGCGTCATGGGATCCTCCGCCACTGTGCTGTGTCACCGAAGATGCCGACCTGGATGGCGCCCGACAGGGACGCACCGTCCACACGAGGGCCCGCCGCCGCGACGACGTTGTCCTGCACGATCGGCAGCACCGTCGACAGCTCCCACAGTCTGGGCTCGGCCTCGGCGACGATCCGGCCCACGTCGATTCCGCGCAGCGCCTCGTCGATCGACGGTTGCAAGCCCGGATCGCAGACGCCGCCGACATTGCTCGGGGCCTGCCGGTAGGCCTCGGCCGCGGCAAGCACCGGGCCGTCGGCACCCGGCGGCTCCACCGGCGGACATCCGTACCGGGAGGCGAGCACCGTCGCCGGATCACCGCCCGCGAGTTCCCACCCGACGATCGCGTCGACCGACGACTCGGTGAGTTCGCGACCGTACAGTTCGTCGGCGGGGATGCCGCGCACGGTGGCATCGATTCCGGCACTGCGCAATTGGTCGGCGGCGGTGTTGGCGACGGCCAGTGCCGCCTCGTCCTCGGCGACCGCGCCGATGCGCACCGACAAGCCCTTGCCGTTGCGCGCCACCGAACGTGGCTGCGGTGCGGGCGAGGTGGGCGAACTCGTCTGCGGCGTCTCCGGTGCCCGCCCGAAACCGGCCTCGGCCAGCAGGGCGAACGCCTCGTCGGCGCTGAGCCGGGGCGGGGCGGTCGGCAGATAGCCGGGGCTCGACGGTGGAAGTACCTGGGCGCGAGCGGGTTCCACCCAGCCACCGCTCTGCGCCCCGACGGTGGCGAGCAGGGCGGGATCGAGCAGGGCGAGCAGCGCTTTGCGCACCCGCACGTCGACCAGGTCGCCGGAGCGGCCGTTGAGGGTGAGCTGCAGTTCCCGCGCCTGCGGCATGATCGTCGTACGCACCGACGGGATGGCGGCGAGTTGCGCCTGGGTGGCGACACCGCCGTGCACCAGCGCCATCTGCGCGTCGCCGGTGCGCAGGGATTCGGCGAGCTGGGAGGGAGATCCGCCGCGCCGCAACAGGATCTGATCGGGTGCGGCAGGCGTGCCCCAGAATCGGTCGTTGCGTTCGAGCAGGATCTCGTCGCGTCCGCGATCCACGGACTTGATCGTGAAGTTGCCGCCCGACACCGGAATCCGGTCCACGAGTCCGCTGGTGAACCCACCCGGGGAGTCCTTCACCAGGTGCGAGGGAAGCAGGTTCGCGAACAGCTCACGCCATGCCGGGTACGGCTGGGTCAGCGTCACAGTGACCGTTTTGCCCCCACCCGAGGACGCCACGTCGGAGATCAGCCGGTAACCCGCCGGATCGACCACGCCGGGCTGGGAGATCATCTGCTGCCACAGGAACCGGAAGTCCTCGGCGGCGATCGGCGCGCCGTCGGACCAATTCGCCTGATTGCGCAGGGTATAGGTGATGGTGAACGGTTCCTGCGAGGTCACATCGGCCGACACGATCAGCGCCGAGTCGGGCACGAAATCCACCACACCGGGGTGCGCGGGATTGGGCACCGGCCGGAACGGGCTCGGCAACACCATCGAACTCACCGCGTTGGTCGCGGGCGACTGATCCGAACGCAGATGCGGATTGAATCCGATCCCGATGTCGTCGATGGCGACGACGACGGTGTTCTTGCCCGGCTTGGCCTGGGTGGTCTTGGGCGAATCGGTGCTCTCGATCGGTGGCGGCGGATTCGCGGTGCACCCGGCCACGACCACCGTCGAGGCGATCATCGCCAGCACCGACACGCGCCACTTTGCGCACCACCCCGGACTCACCACGCCCCGCACTCTACGGGATTGCGCTTCGGTCGGCGCCGCCGGATTCGAGCACGAAAAAGGCGGTCGGACGGTACTGAGTACCATCCAACCGCCTTGGGTTCGGGCCGTCCCTCGCCTCTGGACTGACCGGAGGGTGCGGCGAAGGAGTGCCCGGAGGGAGGGAAGAGGTGAGGGTTTAGGCCCGAACCCCGCGGCGCCAGCCGCTTATGATCCTGCGGCGGCCTTGTCGCGGGCCTTGCGACGCGACAGGTCACGCGCCCGCTCGTTGGCACCGAGCACGACCTTGCGCACGCGGACCACCTCGGGGGTGACCTCGACGCACTCGTCGCCGGCACAGAACTCCATCGCCAGCTCGAGATCGAGCTGCAAGGGCTTGGCCATGGTCTCGAAGGTGTCCGCGGTCGCGCTGCGCATGTTGGTCAGCTTCTTCTCGCGGGTCACATTGATATCGAGATCCTCGGCACGCGGGTTGATGCCGACCACGTGGCCCTCGTAGGTCTCCGCGCCCGGTTCGACGAAGAACTGACCACGGTCGGCCAGCTGGATCATCGCGAACGGGGTGACGGTGCCCGCGCGGTCCGACACCAGCGAACCGGTGTGGCGGGCGCGGATCTCACCGGCCCACGGCGCGTACCCGTGGGAGACGGCGTTGGCGATGCCGGTGCCGCGGGTCTCGGTGAGGAACACGGTGCGGAAGCCGATCAGGCCACGCGACGGGACGATGAACTCCATGCGCACCCAGCCGGCGGCGTGGTTGCTCATCTGCACCATCTTGCCCTTGCGGGCGGCCAGCAGCTGGGTGATGGCACCCAGGTACTCGTCGGGGCAGTCGATGGTCAGCTCTTCGAACGGCTCGTGCACCTTGCCGTCGACCTGCTTGGTGACCACCTGCGGCTTGCCGACGGTGAGCTCGAAGCCCTCGCGGCGCATCTGCTCCACCAGGATGGCCAGCGCCAGCTCACCACGGCCCTGCACCTCCCAGGCGTCGGGACGGCCGATGTCGAGCACGCGCAGCGACACGTTGCCGATCAGTTCCTGATCCAGACGCGCCTTCACCATGCGGGCGGTGAGCTTGTGACCCTGCACCCGGCCGACCAGCGGCGAGGTGTTGGTGCCGATGACCACCGAGATGGCGGGCTCGTCGACCGAGATGCGCGGCAGCGCGGCCGGGTTCTCCACGTCGGCGAGGGTGTCGCCGATCATGATGTCGGAGATGCCCGCGATGGCGACGATGTCACCGGCCACGGCGACCTCACCGGGCTGGCGCTCCACACCGACGGTCTGCAGCAGCTCGGTGATCTTGACGGTCTTCACACCGTCGGCGTTGATCCAGGCCACGTTCTGGCCCTTGCGCAGCTCACCGCTGAAGATGCGAACCAGCGCGAGACGGCCGAGGAACGCCGACGCGTCGAGGTTGGTGACGTGGGCCTGCAGCGGGCCTTCCGGGTCGCCCTTGGGCGCCGGGATGTACTCCATGAGCACGTCGAACAGCGCGTCGAGGTTCTCGGCGGCGGGCGCCTGACCGTTCTCCGGCTGCTCCTTGGACGCCTTGCCCTCACGACCCGAGGCGTAGAGCACCGGCAGGTCGAGCGCGAGCTCGGCGGCTTCGGCGGCCTCGTCGTCGAGGTCCGAGGCCAGGTCGAGCAGTAGATCGTGCGACTCCTCGACGACCTCGGCGATGCGGGCGTCGGGGCGGTCGGTCTTGTTGACGACCAGGATCACCGGCAGCTTGGCCGCGAGCGCCTTGCGCAGCACGAAACGGGTCTGCGGGAGCGGACCCTCGGACGCGTCGACGAGCAGGACGACACCGTCGACCATGGAGAGGCCGCGTTCGACCTCACCACCGAAGTCGGCGTGGCCCGGGGTATCGATGACATTGATGACGGTGACGGAACCGTCGGGGTGGTGCCGATGGACGGCGGTGTTCTTCGCGAGAATGGTGATGCCCTTCTCGCGCTCGAGGTCACCGGAGTCCATGACTCGGTCGACCAGTTCGGCCCGCTCAGCGAACGCGCCCGACTGACGAAGCATGGCGTCGACCAGGGTCGTCTTGCCGTGGTCGACGTGGGCCACGATGGCGACGTTGCGGAAATCGCGTGTAGACGACACGCCTGGATCCTCCTGCTGTTGATGTATTTGGCACGCATGAATCTTGCTCGCGGCCTGTTCCAGACTACCGGTACCGAAGTGGCGGGCACGTGTCAGCCTTTGTACTTAGGGTAAGCTAACCCGCGTGGGCAAGGTAAAGGCGAAGAAGGTTTCGAGCCTCAAGCCGAAGAAAAAGTGCTGCCGGAAGAAGACGCGCTGCTTCAAATGCCCCGTCGTCATCATGCGTATGAAGAAGGCCGAAGCCGCCGGTCTGAGCGGTAAAGATCTCAAAAAGGCCCTGAAACAGGCGCGCGCCGCCTGAGCAGCCGACGACGGGCGATGCGCCCTGCCCGGATGAGGCGTAGAACTGCAGTTATGGGTAATCCGCTGCTCTCCGACCCCGAGATCACCATCGCCCTGGCCACACTGCCGGACTGGTCGCGCGAAGGCGACTCCATCACCCGGACGGTGAAAGCCCCGAGTTTCCTCGACGGCATCGAACTCGTCCGCAAGGTCGCCACCGCGGCCGAGCAGGCCGATCATCATCCCGACATCGATATCCGTTGGCGCACAATCCGTTTCACGCTCAGCACACATTCGGCGGGCGGGCTCACCGGGCAGGACACCGCGATGGCGCACGTGATCGACGACATCGTCGCGGGCTGAGTCAGCCCGCCCGAACCTCCACCGCACGACGGCCACGCACCTGCGCGGCGAGCGTGTCGCGCCCGTGCCACACCAGCCAGCCGAGCAGCACGAACACCCCGATCACATCCACCGCGCCGAGCCAGGCCAGCACCCACGGACGCGGGATCTCCCAGATCGTCGGCTGCGCGAACGACAGCACCCACGGCACGCCGACCAGCATCGTCAGCACCCAGAAGCCCACGAGCACGCGCGCCATCCGCTCGGCCTTCAGCGGGCCGTAGAGCAGCCACAACACAGTGGGGATCAGCCACACCCAGTGGTGCGACCAGGAGATCGGCGAGATCATCAGGCCGAACAGCTGCACGAGCACCAGGGTGCCGAGCCGGTCGTCGGGGCCGAGGGTGCGCCACGCCAGGAACGCCAGTACGGCGGTGACGAGCACGCCCGCGATCCACCACGGACCCGAACCCACGTCGTAGCCGAGGATGCGGCTCAACGCGCCACGCAACGACTGATTCCAGACCGAACCCACCGGGCCGATCCGGTCGGCGTCACCGAGGAGCGTGCCGAAATAGCGCTTCGCCTCGTGCGCATTGATGAGAAAACTCACAGCGACCGTGAGGCCGAACGCCGCCGCCGACCACACCACCGTCGCCCACCGACGCCGCGCCACGAAATAGAGGCCGGTGATCGCGGGCGTCAATTTGATCCCCGCGATCACACCGACGAGCCCACCGGAGACCCACCACCGCGAGCTGCGCACCGCGAGCATCGCGCCGAACACCAGGAACACATTCACCTGGCCGTAGTCGATGGTGGTGCGCACCGGCTCGAGCCACACCCCGAGCGCGGTCCAGCCGACCGCGGCGGTGACCCACTTCGTTTCCCGCGCCGTCTCCTTACCGAGCAGCAGTTCGAAACTGATCGCGATCACGCCGTAGAGCGCGGCGACAGTCGCCAGCATCCAGCCGACCGCGACCACCGGGAACGGCAGGTAGTGCAGGGGGAAGAAGACCAGCGCGGCGAACGGCGGATACGTGAACGGGAGCGGGAAGTCGGGTGTCTTCTCCGCGTAGGTGAAGTCGTAGAGACGATCGGTGAGCAGCGAAGCCGAACCATCGACGTACACGTGCAGGTCGACGACGTTGAGCCCGTTGGGCGCGAACAGCATCCAGGCCAGCCGGGCGAGCACGGACAGTCCGAGCAGCGCGAGAGCCCATCGGAGGTGTCGGTTCAAGGCCGTGCTTTCGGTCGTATGAAATGGCGCGTACGCGGTGCCAGATCACAATAGTTTGGCGGCTGGCGCCGCAGGTTTTCGGCCCTGGCGGGCCTCGATTCTTCACTCCTCCGCTCAGTCGCTTCGCTCCTTCGCTCCGTCGCTCCAGAATCGAGGCGGGCCGAAAACCGGATCCAGTGACGCTCCTGCGCGACACCGCTGGTCACAGTTGCATCAACATCCCCACGTGTAACACTTCACAGGGCTAGCTTCGATGCAGAGTATTTTCGGCCGGGATGCGTGTACGGGCCCGGCGGCTGTACAACACGGCAGCGTTGTCCTTAGAGTGACCCCGTCATGGGGACCGACAACCCTCGCCCATCGCAACACCGAGGTAAGGACGGCTGGACAAGTGCTTCGTAGCCGAGCATCGCGGATCGCAACGACCGCTCTCGCCCTCGCGGCAGGCGCCATGCTCGCCGTGCCCGCGTCGACAACGGCCGCGCCCGCCGCGCAGGCGGCCCCGGTCAGCGTGCCGATGGTGCCCGAGGGCGTCCCGGTCGACGCGCTCGCCGCTTTCGCGCCCGCTGTGACCGGCCTGATCGCCGGTCCCGCCGATGTCGCGAGCCCGCAGACCGCCCTGCTGGATCAGGCGCGGGTCCTGCTGGCGACCATGAATCTGCCGCCCGCCATCAAGGCGACGCTGGAGCGGATCATCACCTTCCTCGACGGCAGCGGCGGCGGTGGCCCCGACATCCCCGAGAACGGCCCGGTCATCGCGCAGTTCCTGTACCCGACCATCGGCAAGGCGTGCATCGGTGACGGTGCCGACTCGGTCGGCACCGCGCTCGCGGTCCCCGGTCCGGCGCAGCTGCCCCCGCCCGGCCCCGCCGCCGGCCAGGCCGGTTTCGTGTTCACCGCGCTCGGCACCAAGGCGCCGACCGCCGAACAGAACCCGCCGATGACGGTGCAGTGGCTCAATCTCGATACCCGTCAGTCGGGCGTGCAGACGCTCACCGACGAGGCGAAGATCAACCCCGGTGGGCCCGCCACGCTGTCGACCATCGCCAACACCGGTCACGGCCGGGTGGTCGCGGTGATCTCCGGGTCGCTGACCACCGCCGCCGAAGGCGCCGCCCCGCGCACCTGCAACTTCATGCCGACCCTCGGGTTCTTCACCGTGTAGGTAGGCAGAGCTCGAGCCCGGTCCCGTTCTCGCGAACGGCGCCGGGCTCGAGTTGTTTCAGGGGGTCACCACTGGCCGTAGTCCGAGGCCAGCACGGTGTTCACGTCGACGCCCACGCCGTCGATGGCGCGCTTGTCGATCTCGAACTGGTGCAGATGGGCGTTGTCGTGCACGAAACCTCTCGGGGTGCCCCAATTGTGCTGCCAGAACCAGGAACCGAGACCCGCGGCGAGGGCGCGGTCGATGGTCGGTGTGTTGGCATAGATGCCGACCAGGTCGGGGCCGAGCACCGACTGCCAGCCCTCGATGTAGGGCGCGATCATCTCGTCGAACTCCTGCTCGGAGGGGTTGTCGTCGATCGAGGCGTAGATCGGGGCGGTGTCCGGGCCGCCTGCGGCCGAGTGCAGTTCCCAGCCGCGTTCGGCATGTTGCTTGCCCGCTTCGAGGCCACCGCGCCAATCGGCGGTCGGGCCCTTGCCGAACTGATAGTTCGACACGATCGACAACCCGTGCGCCCACAGGTCTTCCACCTCACCGGGCAGCAACGGTTTGCCCGCCATCCACTCCGCACCCGGCCTGCGGTCGGAGACGTAGCGGATCACGCCGATGTGGCCCGCGGCCTTGATCGCCGCGGCCGAGGGGACGCCCGCCGCGTAGTCGACCAGGGTGCCGTAGGACTGTGCCGCGGCAGGCGTGGCAGCCAGTCCGAGGCCGAGAGTTGTCGCGGCGGCGGCGAATCCGAAGAACTCTCGCCGGGTGACCGGAACAGAACGCATGACAGGACTCCTTCGCGCAACCCGACCACAACCGGCAAGCGAGCCCGGCGCGTCAACCCCGTACGCGCCGGGAGCCTAGAACGTGCGACTCATTTCACCACAGCTAACACCGGCACCGCTAGACCCAGTAATCACAGCAGCACCATCGGTCACAGCTCAGGTGGCGCCGTCGATAGCGGCGCCGACGTCGATGGTCCGGCCCGACGGGTCGGCGAGCTCGGTGCTCACCACCGCGACGACCTGGGCCATCACCTGTTTCTTGATGCCTGCCAGCCGGGCGAGCGTCGCGGCGCGCAAACCCTTGGCGGTGAATTCCATCGAGATGTCCTCGATGGCGGGCGGCGGCACCTCGATCACGATCTGCAGCGGTTCGGCGGCGCGCGCCGTGAGGACCAGGGGAATCTCGAGGTCGGCGCGGTAGTGGTTGGCCTTGAGCACGTCGACGGTGATGTCGAGGCCGACCGGCAGGGTCATGTCGAACACCCGCAGCTCGCCGGGCACGGCCGCGCCGCGCTCGACCACCCGCGGCTGCTCGATCGCGCCACGCACGGTCACCGTCGCCGCGCCGCGCGGGCCCTCCGACAGCGGTCCGATCGCGATCTCCCCGCCCGCCATCTGAGCGACCACGCTGTGCACGCGGTCGCGGGTGACGATCTGGGTGAAGAAGCGCAGACCGAATTCGCGGTGGTCGATCCAGTCGAACACGGTGTCGTTGCGGTGCGGGGAGCGGTAACCGTCGAGGATGGCCTCGATGTCGAACACGCGCTCGGCTCGTGCCTTGGGATCGCTGATGATGGCGTTGACCCGGCCCGCGACCTCGCGCTGAACGAGGCCCGCGATGGGGTCGAGCAGCATTTCCCATGCGGTGTCGATGGCCTCGGCACGCAGGGTGAAACTCACGTCCTTGGCCGTCACCGTGCCGACGTCCATGACGAGGAGCAATGGTGCGGCGGTGCGTGCGTGCAGGGTGAGGGCGATCTCGACGAGGGCGGCCACGCCGAGTTTGCGGCCACCGAGAATCAGGTTCACCGCGAGTTTCAGGGGGACCTTCACACCGAAGGTGAGCGCGTCGCCGGGATTGCGGGTGACCACCGGGGTGCCGAGGGTGCCTTCGGCGGCGAAACCGGCCAATCCCGCCGGTCCGAGGGAGAACGGACCGATCTGCACACCACGCCCGGTCATGCCCGCGACGGCGGCGGCGATCCGGTCCTCGGTCACCGCGTACCTGACGAATCGCTCGCCGAAATCGGCGTACTCGATCCGCTTCGGGTCACGACGTGCTTCTCCGGTCACCTTCACACGCACATCGAACACGGTACGTGATCGGAGTGCGCGGTCAGGTGTCGGCGCAACTCCCCCGTCCTGCCGATGAGGGGGAAGCAGGACGGAGGGGTCGGCTGCGACGCTGCCGGGCGCCGCGTGGTCCATCGTACGTGCACCGGCCCGGTCGTGCCGCGTCGGTGGGGTCGGTTACCTTGCGCGACAGTAACTTTCAGAATCGTCCGTACCCCACGAGGTCGGGCGTTTCGCTCACCTTGATGGTGCGGATCCGGATGGTGCCCATCTCGTTGCCACCGATGGTGGTGATCGCGTCGCCCTCGGCCTTCAACACGATGTTGGTGTGCTGACCGAGCGGGCTGTCGGGGCCGTAGAGCACCACGTCGCCCATGCGCGGCCGGTAACCCACGTCGGGACGGGTGAACCGGCCGACGGTCTCGTAGTACTCCTGCAGCGTGTACACCCCCGGGATACGCCAGGAACCGGAGTTCGGATTGCTCAGGGGCCTGCCCGCTTCGCGCATGGTCCAGCTGACGAAGTCGGCGCACCACGCCTCCTTCACACCCTCGGCGTACTTGGGTCCGTCACCTGGCTTCTCGTATTCGCGGCGCAACACGTCTACCAGCGCGATCTGCTGTTCGTCGAGGTGTTCGCTGTCCAGGGCCGGGAACGGCTCACCCCAGTCGTGCTGCCACCACACCAGCCCGGCGACCAGCACCGCCGTGGCCGCGAGCACGCCGGAGATACCCAGGATCCATCTGGAACCGCGCCCGGTCCGCTCGGTCTGCAGCTGCGTCATCGCCCCCCGCTTTCATCGGTCTCTGCTTCATTAGACGAATCGCGAGGGCCGACGGTTCCCTGTATACGGAAGAATCTCGCGGCGTGGTCCCGGAGCGGACGCGGGTCGTGATCACCGGGTGGACCCCTGCGCCACCCGGGTATCGACGCCTCGAGAGTCGACGGCGCTCTCGGCGCGCGCGAGAACCACGCGTGCCGTCCCCTCCGGCGACCGTTCCGCTCCGGAACTACTGATGGGCAGCCCGGCGCTGCCCCGCCCGGCTGTGAGAATTTTCGCGAACGCCGTACGGTCGGTCAAGCTAGACGACTGTCCCAGTTTGTCCCACCGCAGGAAAGAGGACCGCGACGTGGAAGACCCGCACCTGGCGATCGCCAGGTACCTGCGCGAACGTCGCGAGGCGGCCGGCCTCACCCGCGTCGCACTCAGCGCGCGGGCCGGCATCTCCCCCGCCCTGATCCAGAAGATCGAACAGGGTTCGCGCACACCGACCCTCGAGGCGCTCACCGCGCTGTTCGACGCGCTCGACGTGCCCGCCCTTTTCCGCGATCACCTGGTGTCGCTGTCGCTGGCCGACCGCTACGGCAGCCCGGCGGCCGACATCCCGAGCGACATCCCCACCGCCGATCTCGTGCTGCTCGACTCGATCTCGTATCCGGCCAGCCTGCAGATGTACACGACCTACGATGTGGTCGCCACGAATTCGGCCTGGAATCGGTACTTTCCCGGCCTCGACACCAGCACCACGCTGCTGGAATGGATGCTGCTCGACCCGCGTTCCCGCGAGGTGATGCTCGACTGGGACAAGCAGGTTCACCTGTGCGTCTACGGATTCCGGGTGATGAGTCCCGGCGTCGTGCCCAAGGAGCGGATCGACCGGCTCTTCGCGGCCTGTGCGGTCGCCGAGGAATGGGAACGGTTCTGGACCACCGAGCCCGACGTGCCCTCCCACCTCGACCGGCCGGTGCAGCGGTTCCGGCACCCCGAGACCGGCGCTGCCGTAGCGATGACCATGCAGGTGCACGACTCGATCGTGCCCCGGCGGGAATGGTCGCTCGTCACCTTCTGCCCGCTTCTCGACGGCTCCGCCCGAGACGCCGCAAACCAGTAGCTGCTCGAGTTAAGCTGCGGCCGTGGCCACGCAACGGACAGCGCGCCCAGGCTGGTTGGCCTGGGACAACTACTTCGTCGGCGTCGTCGGGCTGGTACTCGGACTGTGCTTCGGTACCTGCGCGGCGCTGATCGCCGGCCCCGGCCGCAACCTCGCCGCGATCATCCTGGTCGTCCTCGCGGGACTGTGCGTGCTGCCCGCGTTGTTGCGCGCGATCGCCGAACTCAGCGTGTGGGTGCGGCTCGCGGTGCTCGTGATCGGTTTCGCCCTGCTGCTACCCGCGATCCTGGTGAGCCCCGATGTGCGCGACTGGGCCGCCGAACGCTGGGAAAAGGCCTGGAAGTAGGTGGCCTACCGCAGGTTTCCCTGCGGCAGCGACAGCAGGAACCGCAGGGCGTTGTTCAAGAACTGCGACGACTGCCAGGCGAAGTAGCCGCCCGCGGCACCGGTATCCGAGGAGCCCGCCGCCGAACCCGTCGCCAGGTTCGCCGAGCCGGTGGCCGACCCGGTCGCCAGATCGGCCGACCCGCTCGCCGAACCCGAGCCCGGTAGCGCGGCCGCCTGGCCCGCCGAACCGAGCACCCCGATCGTCACCGCCGCCGCGACCAACGCGACTCGAACGGCATAGGGCTTGGACGTTTCACGACCGGACAACATCTGATGAATCCCACTCTCCGAAAACAACTGCGAAAGCCCAGTATTCACACCTGAGCGCGGCATCAAACCCGATTCGCCGGGATTACCCGATCTCCCGCGCGAGTTCCCATACTCCGTCATGCGGCGCGGGTCTGACAGACCACGGATATCGGGGCAGATCGTTGTGCGTTGTCCCAAAGGTTCACGGCGGCAAGGCGGTCGGATCGGGGTGCAACCAACTGCCACGCGGGTTCGGTCTTCAACAGCTGGCAACACACAACCGCCGCACCGGCTCAGGGCGGTGCGGCGGTTGGGTGCTGCGGTGCGGTAGTCGAGCGGCAGCCAGCCGTCGCCGCTACGGCCTTCGCCGGATTCTAACGGCGGGCGGAGCGCTCGCGGACGGCGGATGCCGTTGTGGCGGTGGTCTTTTCGACGAGGTCGGCGAGGTCGGCGGCTGCGGAGGGAAGCGGGCGGCGCTTGCCGTTGGTCAGCTCCGAACCGCGTTCGCGGGCTAGTTCGGCGGCGTGCTTGCCACGGATCTTGGCTTCTTCACCGCGTTCACGGGCAACCTCGGCGGCGTACTTACCGCGGATCTTGGCCTCTTTGCGCGCGAGCTTGGCGGCGCGCTTGCCGCGCACCTTGGCTTCCTCGCCACGTTCCCGGGCGACTTCGGCCGCCTCCGCGCCACGTTCGCGCGCGATCTCGGCCCGTTCCCTGGCGACCTCGGCCAACTGCGCCCCGCGCTCTTTGGCGATCTCGACCAGGTGCGAGCTTCGACCGCGCGCCTCGTCGGCCACCTCCGGCCCCCGGTCGCGGGCGACCTCCGCGAGGTGCGCACCACGTTCGCGGGCGGCTTCGGCGATCTGCGGGCCGCGTTCCCTGGCCAGCTCGGCCAATTGCTCGCTGCGGGCGCGAGCCAGCTCCGCCAGCTGGGGGCCACGTTCCTTGGCGACCTCGGCAAGCTGCGATCCGCGCGTCTTGGCGGCGTCGAGGACAACCACTCCTTCGTCGCGCACCTGCTCGGCCAGGCTAGGGCTGCGATCCATCAGCTTGTGCGCGGCACGGCGACCCCGCCAGCCCAGCGACGGCTTGCCCTCGGTGTCGGCCGCCGCGATCATCAGGCCGCCGAGCAGGCCGAGGTCCTTCAGGAACCCCGCCCGCTTCACCGCCTTGCGATCGGGGTCGGACTCGGACCAGAAGTCCTGTTCGGTGACGGTGCCCGGGACGACGGTCGCGGCGAGCAGGAAGGCGGCGGGCCGGGGTGCGCGACCGCTCGCCAGCAGCAGACCACCGGCCACCTGCACCATCGCGTTGATCTGCACCATCTTGCCGGGGTCGTCGGGGACCTTGGCGGCCAGCGCGTCGGGCAGGCTGTCGCGCCCCTTGTCGGCAAGGGCGGCGGCCGCCTCGGCACGCGGCTTCGGATTCATCAAACCGTTCACTCCGGTGGCGATGAACGTCGTCCCCAGCAGTGTGCGGGCAATGCGGCGGACAGGCCTGATCGGCATGGTCGGGTCCCTTCGTCTGGCTTGTCGGTTCCTCGCTTCCCGCCTTACCCTGTCCCCCGCCGCACAAACGAACAACAGACCGGCCGCCCTGTTTCGCGTTGGTACGGTCGCATCGTGGTTGATGACACCGTCCGCACGGCCTACAGCGACTTGCACGAGCTCTACATCGAGGTCTGCGGCTTTCCCGCCGCCGTCGATCCCGAGGACTCCGCCTTCGTCCTCCGCCACCTCACCGAGGGCCCCGTCCTCGACCTCGGCTGCGGGCCGGGGCATTTCACACACATCCTCACCGAGGCGGGTATCGCGGCCGAGGGCCTCGACATGGTCCCCGAATTCATCGAGCATGCCCGCGCGACCTACCCCGGGATTCCGTTCGAGGTCGGCTCGATTCGCGCCGTGGACGCGCCGGACGAATCCGTGGCCGGCTTGCTCTCGTGGTTTTCCCTCATCCACCTGCCGCCGGACGAAATCCCTGGCGTGCTGGCGGAACTCCGGCGAATCCTTCGCCCCGGGGGTCGGCTCGTCGTCGGCTTCTTCACCGACGAAACCGCTGTCGAACCGTTTCCGCACAAGGTGACAACCGCCTACCGCTGGCCCGTCGACACCTTCGCCGCAGCCCTGTCCGCGGCAGGGTTCGCCGAACTCGACCGCCTCACCCCACCTGCTTCCGACACCTCGCGCCCCTATGGAGCCCTGGCGGTCACACCTAGGTGGTGAACGCGGACCCCCGTGTACAGCGCCAAAGCCCCGTCTCCGGCACCGTCACCCTCAGCTGGCAGGTCTCATCCCCGCCGGCCGGACCGCCGCCTGCGACATGTCCGTCGAGAACAGCGCCGATACCAGCGGCACCTACCGCGAATTCGACTACACGGCGATCGGCGGCTCACCCAACTATCAGGGCCGCTGGGTCAGCGACTCCTTCCAAACCGCAGCCCCTGCGGGCAGCACCGCCTACGGCAACGTGAACTGCACCTTCCTCGATCCCGGCACCGGACAGGCGAGGGTCGGGTACTGGCAGGGCTCGACCCGGGTCAAACTCCCGGTGAGGACGATCGTCCCGGCGGTTCCGCCCGGCGGTGCAGTGGGCTGATCGTCCAGAACGCTATGACTACGCGGCCGGCGTCGGCTCGTCCCTGGTCCACAGAATGGCCTGAGCCACGATCACCCGTTCACCGTTGAAGGTGGCGGCCGGCCCACCGTAGAGCTCGTAGCCCATATCCAGCGCGTCACTGACTCGCTGACAGAAAGTCGCGTCGTCCGGGCCGGTCAGCAAGCGATAACGAGGTAAGCGTTCCACAGCCCTGGCAACGCTGGATGTCGAACCGGAATTCCACGGCTACACCGCTGCTGTTGCCCGGGCGGACAGCGGTGCCGGTTCATCGGCGGTCAGGTTCAGATCGAGTGCGGCGAGGTTCTCCTCGAGATGCCCGATGGTCGTGGTTCCGGGGACGGGGAGCACGTTGGGCCCGGGATCACGCCGATGGTCAGTGCACCGCAGACCAGACCGGTCGCGGCGGCCGGCGGCGCGGCGCCATTGCGTTCACCGAACCACCCCGACCGGCTCCTGATCGATGATCACACCTTCGTACTAGCCGAGTGGCAGACGATCGCGCGCGCCAGCCTCGACCAGTTCACGCGCTGCCTGCAGCACCCCTACGCGGGGTGGGTCTATCTCAGCCCGCCTGCTCTCCTCGAACCCGGCGAGGGCACCGGCCGCTATCGACGCGGCACCACCACCTTGTTCACCGACGAGACCGGGGCCTCCCGCATCGTCGCGCCGGACCTCGCGCTCGCCGTGGTAGACGAGGTGGAACGGCGGACTGAACTGGTTCGCGCGGCGGCGGGCGAGCACTATGCGGCCGACGCGAACGGGGCGCTTTCAGCGTCGAACGCGCGAGCGGCCAGTCTGCCGATCGCGGCGGCTACCTGGCCGGGTTGCTCGAGGATCACCGAGTGCCCCGCACCGTCGATCAGCACCAGATCCGAGTAGTCGACGGCGGCGGCCATCGCGATCGAATGCGACGGCGGGGTCATCAGGTCGGCGGATCCGCACAGCACGAAGGTCGGGATACCCGACAGGACGGCGAGCGCGTCGGTGCGGTCGAAGGCCTTGAAGGCGCCGAGGAAACTCGCCATCGTCACGATCGGGGTCGCGTTGTGCATGGCTCGAGCCAGGGTGAGCACGCGCGGGTCGACCGTTCGGTCACCGAATTCCGCAGCCCGCACGATCGGTGCGAAAACCTTGCAGGCCAGCAGTTTCGCCCGCTGCATGAGTCGCGGTGCGCGCCGAACCGAGGCCTGGAACACCGCGATGAGCGGGTTGCGCAGGAGACGGCCGAAACCGGCATCGGCCAGTCCGCGCGCCGCGGTCGCGATGAGCCCCACACCGACGATCCGCGTGCCGATCTCCTCGCGATACCGGCTCACGTAGGTCAGCACGGTCATCCCGCCCATCGAATGGCCGACCAGCACCACAGGGCCGGTCGGGGCGACGGCTTCGAGCACGTCGTGGAGGTCGTCACCGAGCTGTTCGAGGTTGTAGGTGTGCCGCGGCGCCACACCGGAATCACCGTGCCCCCGGTGGTCGTAGCACACGACGCGAGCCCGCGGGTGCTCGCGCACCAGCGCATCCCGGACATCGGTCCACGACTCGCTGCGCAGGCAATGCCCGTGCACCAGCACGATCGTCAACTCGGCACCGGGCCGCCCGTACTCGTGAACCGCGAGCCCCACACCGTCCCCGGCCGACACCGTCCCACACCGCTCCACCGAGCTGCTGTTCAAGCTGATGTTCGACATCCAAGCCTCCGGTCCACGTCAGTGACACCATCAACTCTGCGCCGCCGCGGCCCCGATCATCAGTGCCCCGAGTGCTGAGCCCGCTCCCCCGAGGGTGAACCGATCCCCACCATGGTGGGCACCCCCTATCGGCAGGGCCCAAGCGGAATTCCAATACGCCGCCGTCGGTGGCTCGCCCAACCGACCGGCGGCCACACTATGGGACACGACTCGCCCGACGAACGACTCCCTACTCTTCTCGACCCCGTATCGGAGCAAAGGGATGTGACCGATAGCGACCTGGCATTGATCGGTGCGGCGTTGCTGACGACCGGTCGACCTCGGTCCGGATCACACGTTGAAGCGGAACTCGACGACGTCGCCGTCGGCCATGATGTAGTCCTTGCCTTCCATGCGGACCTTGCCCGCGGCTTTGGCGGCGGCCATGGAGCCTGCTTCGACCAGGTCGTCGAAGGCGACGATTTCGGCTTTGATGAAGCCGCGTTCGAAGTCGGTGTGGATGACGCCTGCGGCCTTGGGGGCTGTGTCGCCCTGGTGGATGGTCCAGGCTCGGGCTTCCTTGGGGCCTGCGGTGAGGTAGGTCTGCAGGCCGAGGGTGTGGAAGCCGGCGCGGGCGAGGGCGTGCAGGCCGGGTTCGGTCTGGCCGATGGATTCCAGGAGCTCGAGGGCGGATTCGTCGTCGAGTTCGAGGAGTTCGGCTTCGACCTTGGCGTCGAGGAAGACGGCGTCGGCGGGGGCAACGGCGGCCTTCAGTTCGGCGACCTTGGCCTCGTCGGTGAGGACGGATTCGTCGGCGTTGAAGACGTAGAGGAAGGGCTTGACGGTGAGCAGCGACAGCTCACGCAGCAGCTCGGCGTCGATCTTCTTGCCCGCCGCGAACAGGGTGGTGCCCTCGTTGAGGAATCCCTCGGCCACCTTGGCGGCGTCGAGCAGGGGCTTGCGGTCCTTCTTGACGCGGGCTTCCTTCTCGAGGCGCGGGATGGCCTTCTCGAGGGTCTGCAGGTCGGCGAGGATGAGCTCGGTCTCGATGACCTCGATGTCGGCGGCGGCGTCGACCCGGCCGTCGACGTGGATCACGTCGTCGTCGGCGAATACGCGGACCACCTGGCAGATGGCGTCGGCCTCACGGATGTTGGCGAGGAACTTGTTGCCCAGGCCCGCGCCTTCGGAGGCGCCCTTCACGATGCCCGCGATGTCGACGAACGACACGACGGCGGGCACGATCCGCTCGGAGCCGAAGATCTCGGCAAGCTTGTCGAGCCGCTTGTCCGGCAACGGGACCACGCCGACGTTGGGTTCGATGGTCGCGAACGGGTAGTTCGCGGCCAGCACGTCGTTCTTGGTCAGCGCGTTGAACAGGGTCGACTTTCCGACATTGGGCAGGCCGACGATTCCGAGGGTGAGGCTCACAAGGATCAGAGTCTACGGGTCTGCCCCTACGCCGCGACCCCGCCCCGGCAGACCTTGTCTCGCACGGACATGGGTAACTCGCCGGGTACGGGCTCACTCGCCTCATCCGCTGCCGCCGGCCGCCGAGGACAATCTCCACGCACCTGGATCAGGCCAGCGTCGCGGGGAGGCGGAACAGCGACCAGCTCAGGGAACGAGGACGACCTTGCCCAGGTTGGTGCGCTGCTCGATGACGGCGTGGGCGGCGGCCGCGTCGTCGAGGGCGAACTCGGCGTGCACGACGGGGTGCAGCAGACCGGACGCGTAGTGCTGCCAGACCTCCTGGCGCAGGTCCTCGTAGCGGGCGGGGTCGCGCTGGGCGAGGCGGCCGATGCGGAAACCGGTGAGGGTCTTGCCGCCCGCGAGCAGGTCTTCGGTGTCGATCGCGCCGCTGCTGCCGTAGGTGACGGCACGGCCGCCCTCGGCGAGGCCGGTGAGAGTGTTGCCGAGGTCGCTGCCGCCGACACCGTCGAGGGCGTAGTCGGCCTGCTTGCCACAGTGCAGCTGGTCGTAGGTGTAGACCTCGTCGGCGCCGAGTTCACGGACGAAGCCGGCTTTGCTCTCGTCGGAGACCGCGGCGACCACCCAGCTCGCGCCGCGCACACGGGCCAGCTGCACCGCGAGGTGGCCGACTCCGCCCGCGGCGGCGGTGACCAGTGCGGTCTCGCCTTCGCGCGGGGCGACGGTGTCGAGTGCGCCGAGGGCGACGAGCCCGCTGCGCATCAGGGCGACGGCGTCGACGGCGGAGGCGCCGTCGGGGATCGCGGAGGCCTGGTCGACCGAGAGGAGCACGTATTCGGCGTAGGCGTCGGCGTCACAGACGCCGACCACGCGATAGCCGTCGCTGTACCCGTCGACCCCGTCACCGACGGCGACGACCTCACCGGCCACTTCGGCCCGCAACGGCTGCGCCACGCTGATCCGCCGGATCGCCGACAGGGTGACCCCGATCGCCTCCACCCGGACCAGCAGCTCACCGGCACCGGGCACCGGCACCTCGGCCGCGACGACCTCGAGCACCTCCGGACCACTGCTGCGCTCGTACTGAACCCGCCGCATGACACCTCCTACAGAATTGGACGAAGGCGCAAGATTAACCGGCTGACCTCGTGTTTCCACACGCCCGGAATCACCGAGTGCGATATCTCACCGCACACGCCGAGACACGGAGAGCACCTTCTCGATTCGGTTACCCCACCCAGAGCACTCAGACGCGTGCTCAACAACACACTCCGCGAGGCGAAGCGCAGGCCTCGCATCCCACCTTTGCCGCCGCTGATTCGAGCGCACCATCTGTCGACCGGCCCCGCGGTCACCAGGTCCGGCATTCTGCTTCGCCGCCCGTGGACGCACGGCCCGAGCAGGTCCTCGTCCGTCGGCGGCGGCGGATGCGGCTCGCCGAGGCGAACTCGAGATCGCGGGCGCCATCGGGGCGATCCCGACGTCGATCGTTCTGGCCGCCACTTCAGCCCCGGCGTAGCGTGACTGGCATGGAGGCGACCACGGAGGTGGTGACCGCAGCCCCCGCGCCGGTTCTGGCCGCGTTCATCGACCGGTACGTGGGCTACCGCATGACGGGCTACGAACCGGGATTGCACCGCGGTCTGCCCTCGCGACACATGACGTTCATCGTGGCCGCGGGCCCACCGATCGAAGTCGTCGAACAGACCGATCGGCGTCAATCACCCGGCAGTTACCGCTGCGTCCTGAGCGGACTACAAGCCGCCCCGGCGATGATCGCGCACACCGGTTTCCAGGAAGGTGTGGCCATCGAGCTCACCCCGCTCGGCAGTCGTGTGCTGTTCGGGATGCCCGCGAGTGAGATGTGGGATGTGACGATCGAATGTTCGCAAGCGCGAAGGTCTTTGGGCGATCAGCTCGCCGATGCTGTGCACGCGCACGATGATTGGCCGAGCAGGTTCGCCGCCTGCGACCGGGCGCTCACAGCGGCGGCCCGCACCGAATCGGTCCCCGGCGCCGAATTGACCTGGGCCTGGCGCACTCTCGTCGGCACGGGCGGCACCTGCCCGATCAACCCCCTCGCCGAACGCATCGGCTGGAGCAGACAACACCTCACCCGCAAGTTCACCGCCGAATTCGGCGCGAGCCCGAAACTGGCCGCGCGGATCATCCGATTCGAACGCGCCAGCCGCATGCTCGCCAACACGCCGTCGTATGTCTCGATCGCCCAGATCGCGGCCACTTGCGGCTACTACGACCAGGCGCACCTGAATCGCGACTTCGCCGAACTGGCGGGTGTGGCGCCGACAGCATGGCTGGCCGAGGAGATTCCATCCGTCCAAGACCCGGGGGCGGCCGAAGCGCGAGGCTGAGGACATGACTACTTCCACCGACACCCGCAGCACGATCTGGCCGTGTCTGGCCTTCACCGACGCCCGCGCCATGATCGAATTCCTCACCACCGCCTTCGGTTTCGAGGCGACCGCCGTCTACGCCCGCGACGACGACCCGTCGATCGTCGAACACGGCGAACTGCGCTGGCCCGAAGGCGGCGGCATCATGTTCGGCTCCACCGGCCGCGACGACGACTCCCCCTTCTGCACCCGACCACCCGGCGTCGCCAACATCTACCTCGTCACCGACAACCCCGACGCCCTCCACACCCGCGCCACCACCGCGGGAGCGACCATCATCCGCGGACTCCGCGACGAGGACTACGGCTCCCGAGGCTTCAGCGCCCAAGACCCCGAAGGCAACCTCTGGAGTTTCGGCACCTACAGCGGTGAGTAAATCCGCTCCCTAACCCGCACGACCCGACCTCGAGGAGGGTCCGCCGCGCAGCGGCGGTCGGCGGCCGTCCCGACGATCAGGTGCCGTTGCGTAGGCGACGAAGGAGCAAGCAACGGTGCCTGATCGTCGGGACTTGCGGGGCCGCCGACTCGAGCGCGCCAGCGCTCCAGGGACATAAGCTATCCCCATG
The DNA here is from genome assembly GCF_053605015.1 of Nocardia sp. NPDC003979. Taxonomy (NCBI): domain Bacteria; kingdom Bacillati; phylum Actinomycetota; class Actinomycetes; order Mycobacteriales; family Nocardiaceae; genus Nocardia; species Nocardia sp. NPDC003979. The sequence goes on along the minus strand of NZ_JBSGIJ010000001.1, from coordinate 470,200 downwards.
CTTGCCGAAAAGGCCGCCGAGGCTATCGCCGAACGTACGGGAGTGCCGCGTCATCGCGTGGCCGTGGTGCTCGGATCGGGGTGGCAGCAGGCCGCGGCCGAGATCGGTGCGCCGCACGCCTCGATCGCCATGCCGGAGCTGCCCGGCTTCGGCAGGCCGAGCGCGCAGGGGCACGGCGGGATGGTGCACTCGGTCACCGTCAACGACAACAATGTGCTGCTGCTGATGGGCCGTCAGCACCTGTACGAGGGCTACACGCCTCAGCAGGTGGTGCACCCGGTGTCGGCGGCGATCGCGGCCGGTGCGGAGATCGTGCTGCTCACCAATGCCGCGGGCGGGATCAGGGGCGGGCTGCGGGTGGGCGAACCGGTCCTCATCGCCGACCACCTGAACCTCACCGCCCGCACCCCGCTGGAGGGGGCACGGTTCGTCGACCTGGTCGACGCTTGGGATCCCGAATTGCGCACGCTGGCAAAGGAACTCGACCCCTCGCTCGGTGAAGGGGTGTACGCCGGACTGCTCGGGCCGCAGTACGAGACACCCGCCGAGATCCGCATGCTTGCCACCCTCGGCGCCGACCTGGTCGGAATGTCGACGGTGCTCGAGGCCATCGAAGCCCGCTCACGCGGGGCGCGCGTGCTCGGCATCTCGCTGGTCACCAACCTGGCCGCCGGGGTCACCGGTCAACATCTGTCGCATGCCGAGGTGCTGGCCGAGGGGCAGGCCGCCGCGCCCCGGCTCGGCAAACTGCTGCGCGGCATCCTGGAGCGGGTGTAGATGCTGCGCTTCGGGACCGCGGGCCTGCGTGGCCCGTTGCGTGAGGGACCGGACGGGATGAACGTGACCACCGTGTCGCGGGCGACCGCGGGCCTGGCCGACTGGTTGCGGGCGCGGTGTCTCGGCGGTGGTGCGGTGGTGGTAGGGCGCGACGCGAGGCACGGTTCCGCCGAATTCGCGACCGCGACAGCCGAGATCTTCACGGCCGCGGGCTTTCCCGTGACCCTCTTGCCCGAGCCCGTGCCGACGCCGGTGGTGGCGTTCGCGGTGCGTGAGCTGGGTGCGGTGGCGGGCGTGCAGATCACCGCCTCACACAATCCCCCCGCCGACAACGGGTACAAGGTGTATCTCGACGGTGGCTCGCAGCTCATCGCACCGGCCGATACCGAGATCGAGCAGTACATCGAGAAGGTCGTCGAACCCGTTGAGCGGGCGCCTGTTTCACCGTCCGGGGCTGAGCTGGTCGACCGGTACCTGGCGCGCGTCGCCGAACTGCCTCGTGTGCTGGGCGGCCCTGGGGAGCGGGCCGAGGTGCGGATCGCTTTGACGGCCATGCACGGTGTGGGCGGCGACCTCGCCGTGCGGGCGCTGCACGCCGCGGGTTTCACCGACGTGCACGTGGTGGACGAACAGTTCGCCCCCGACCCCGACTTCCCCACCGTCGCCTTTCCCAATCCCGAGGAGCCCGGAGCGTCCGATCTGCTGCTCGCGCTGGCCGAGCGGGTCGGCGCCGACGTGGCGATCGCCCTGGATCCCGACGCCGACCGGTGCGCCGCCGGCGTGCCGGGGCCGGACGGCTGGCGCATGCTGCGCGGTGACGAAACCGGTGTGCTGCTGGCCGATTACGTGCTGCGCACCGCTTCCGACGACCCGCTGGTCGCCACGACAATCGTTTCCTCGCGCCTGCTCTCGAAGCTGGCGGCCGCCCGTTCGGCCCGCTACGCCGAGACCCTCACCGGCTTCAAATGGCTGGCCAGGGCGGGTGACGGCCTCGTGTACGCCTACGAGGAAGCCATCGGCCACTGCGTCGACCCGTCGAAGGTCCGCGACAAGGACGGTATCTCCGCCGCGGTGGCCGCCGCGGACCTGGTCGCCCTGTCGAAGGCGCAGAACCGCACCCTCCTCGACGAACTCGATTCCTACGCGGTCGAATTCGGCCTCCACGCAGGCGATCAAGTGTCGCTGCGCCTACCCGACCAGGCCGCGGCAACAACCCTCGCCGCCGCCCTGCGCACGAACCCACCCGTCGAGATCGCGGGCACACCGGTGAAATTCACCGATCAGGCCCAGGTCCGCGGCCGAATGCGCACCGACGCCCTGATCTTCGAGGCCGACGACTTCCGCATCGTCGTCCGGCCGTCGGGTACCGAACCCAAACTCAAGTGCTACCTGGAAGTCTTCGCCCCTGTCCCCGACCCGGCGGCCCTGCCGACAGCCCGCGCCGCCGCCAGAATCCGTCTCGACGAACTCGCCCACTTCTGCCGAGCGCTCAGTCCTGCTTGAACATCGAATCGCTTCGAGCTTCCGACATCTGCGACAGGCAGCGCCGCACTGTCCTGATGCCCACGAAATCCGGTCGGTGGTAAGCCGATTCAGCGGGGGCCGAATTGGCGGTCGCCCGCGTCGCCGAGGCCGGGGACGATGTAGGCGTGTTCGTTGAGTTTCTCGTCGACGACGGCGGTGACGAGGCGGACGGGAAGGCCCGAGTCGGACAGGGCGGCAACGCCTTCGGGGGCGGCTACGACGCAGACGGCGGTGATGTCGGTGGCGCCGCGGGCGACGAGGAGTTCCAGGGTGTGGATCATCGAGCCGCCGGTGGCGAGCATGGGGTCGAGGACGAAGACGGGGAGGTCGGTCAGGTCGGTCGGCAGGGATTCCAGGTACGGGACGGGCTGGTGGGTTTCCTCGTCGCGGGCGATGCCGACGAAACCGACGCGGGCCTGTGGCACGAGATCGGCGGCGGCGTAGACCATGCCGAGTCCCGCGCGCAGGACCGGGACGAGCAGCGGTGGGGCGGCCAGGCGGACACCGTCGGTGACGGCGACCGGCGTGTTGATCGGTTCGCGGACGACGGGCGCGTCACGCAGGGCCTCGTACATCAAAATGCCCGTGAGGTCGGCCAATGCGTTGCGGAAGGTGGCGTTGTCGGTGCGGGCGTCTCGCATCGTGCTCAGCAGAGTGGCGGCGAGCGGATGGTCGACGGTGTCGGTGCGCATGAAAAAACGATAGGGTCACCAACGCGCTTCCGGTGCGTCCGCTGGGGAAATTTCGCGGAAGAGGGAACCGAACGCGGAGCCGGTGCGTCGAATCAGGTGAATGACGTACTCTGCCCGGGAACTCGAGGATTGGGGGAAGTTCGATGGTAAAGATGTCGGCCGATGCCGAGGGCATCGTCGCCTATAGTGCGACCGCCGGAACCATGTCCACCGAATTCGCCACGGCGGCGGCCGCATCGGTGGCATCGAACCCGGCTCTGCTCGGCCCGGTGATGGGACTCATCGGCGGCGATTTCGTCACCGCCTACGCCGCCGCCCAGGCCGGTCACGTCGCCGCGATCGCCCAGCTCTCGGCCGTGATGGCCAGCATGGGCACCGCAACGGCAGGCGCCGCCACCACCCTCGTCGACACCGACACGGGCAATGCCGCCGCCATCGAATCGGCAGCGGGCGAACTCGCATGATCGACCTCAGCGGACTGGCTCAACCCCTGTACGACCTGCTGTCCAGCTTCGGTAGCGGTGTCCTCGGTACCGGCGGCGCGTCCGACGGCCTGCGCAGCACCTCCGCCGAGATCGACCAGATCTACCAGCTCGGCCGCACCGGCATCAATGCGGTGAACACCGCCTGGGACGGTCTGGCCGTCGACGCGGTCACCTCGAAGGCGCTGCGCGTGCAGACCTCCTCGGCCACCCTGTCCGACACCGGCAACGAGATGGCCACCGTGGTCGACCAGGCCGCCGCGTATGTGCAGACCGGGCAGAAGGAACTCGACGGGATCGTCAACTCCTTCCTCACCGAGGTCTCCGCGCTCAGCCCGGTACTGGCCACCCCGGCGGGCCTCACCGCCGTCGTCGCCTCGGCGATCGACCACATCGGCCAGGGCATGGGCGTGGTCGGGCGGGTGCAGGACGAACTCGGCACCCAGACCGCCGCCATCAAGGAACTCACCCCGGCACCGTCGAGCACGCCCCTCGCCAACACCGCCAACCTGTCGACGTCGGCCGCTTCCACGCTGCTGTCCACCGCGACGAGCGCGGGCGGTTCGATGCTGAGCGCGGTGTCGTCGGGCCTGTCGACGGCCATGGGCGGCGGCGACTCGAGCAGTTCGGGCGGGACGAGCACGGGCAACTCGACCAACAACGGCAAGACCTCCACCCCCACCGGCTCGTCCACGGGCTCCACCGGCACCGGCGTCAAGGTCACCCTGCCCGACGGCAGCGTGGTCGAAGCCCCCAACGAGGAGGCCGCCACGGCCGTGCGCTCGGCCATCGGCGCGGTCGGCACCCCGTACGTGTGGGGCGGCAACGACCCGGGCTCGGGCATCGACTGCAGTGGGCTCACCAAGTACGCCTACGGCGAGGCCGGGGTGGAGCTGCCCCGCCTCGCCCAGGAACAGCACATCGGACACCCACAGGTGTCACCCGGTGACCTGATGCCCGGTGACCTGGCCGTATGGGACGGCCACGTCGCCATGGTCGTCGGCAACGGGCAGCTCGTCGAGGCGGGCGACCCGGTCTCGATCAGTTCGATCCGAACGGAGAACAGTGGCATGGAGTTCTACGGCTTCTACAGGCCTACCTCATGAGCGAAACCCCGATCCCCGAGGTTCCCAATGTGGAGACCGCGGTCAGCACCAACCGGTCGGGCACCATCTCGGTGCGTGCGACCAGCATGGGGCTGCCGATCGCGCTCAAGTTCGAGCGCAGCGAATACCAGTACGGCGCGCAGGCCCTGGCCGATGAGATCCTTCGCCTGACCAGGCGTTCGACCATCGCAGCCGCCGCGCGCCTGCGCGAGGTGTACAGCGAGCAGGCAGGCATTCCCGATGCCCTGCTCGACAAGATGAACCTGCCGACCCGGCGTCAGGCCGTCGACGAGCTCGACCGCATCGACGACGCCGACACCGGTCAGACGAGCTGGATGAGGCCCCTGTGAGCGCGGAAATGGACGCCCTCGTCGCGGGCGTGACCGAGAAACTCGAGGCTCTCGAGGCGGCGCTGTACGGGTTGAAGCAGGTCAACGGCAAGTTCACCACCGAGGACGGGCTGGTCACCGCCGAGGTGAACAGCGACGGCGCGCTGGTCGATCTGCGCCTGGACGAGGGCATCACCGCCCTGCCGCCGGCGGAGGCCGCGCAGCTGATCCTGTCGGCGTGCAGACAGGCCACCGAGACCGCGGGCGAAGCACGCTCCAACATCATTGCGACACTGAACGAATCGCTCACCGGCGGCACTGCACACCCGCCGGGGGAATTAGCACCCGGGCCGGATAGTGCGCGGCGCTGAAGCTCGATAGGCTTCGCGTCATGGCTTCTGGAGACATCGTCCCGATCGAGCTCGGTCTGACCGATGGCGATCTCGTCACCCTGTGGGCACCGCGCTGGCGTGACGGTGACGACGAGTACATGGCGTTCCTCGGACACGAGGACGACCTCTACGGTTTCGAGTCCGTTGCGGAGTTGGCGGCGTTCATCCGCACCGACACCGACAACGATCTCGTCGAGCATCCGTCGTGGGCGGTGGTCGCCGGTCTGTCGGCCGCCGAACTGGAGCCGGAGGAAAACTTCACCTTCGATCTGGTCTCCGTGCCCGAGCTGGCCGCGGGCGAACCCGACGGCGAGGTGGTCGGCGAGCTCGAGGACACCCTGGCCATGGTTCGCAACATCGGCGACGTGTGCGAGCTCGACGTGGTGACGGCGTTCTTCGACGACAACCCGGTACTCGGTGTGCTCGCCAACGGCGTCGGCACCTTCACCGGGCGCGACGGCGAGGAGCTGTGGGACCAGGTCGGTGCCGCCATCGTCAAGGGCTGGGACGACGTGCTCGACGCGATCGACAGCATCGTCACCACCCCCGAGGTGGATGCCGCGGCGGTCGAGGTCGCCGAGGCCGAGCTGCTGGCCGCCGAGGAGAACGTGGTCGACGCCGACGACGTGGTCGAGGAGGACGAGGAGTTCGAAAGCGTCGACCTCACCGCCGACGACGAGGACGAGACCTTCTGGCACGAGGTCGGCATCGACCCGGTCAAGATCGTCACCTCCGACGGTGAGCACTTCACCCTGCGCTGCTACCTCGACGACGAGCCGATCTTCCTCGGCAACGGCCGCACCATCACGGTGTTCGGTTCCGAGCGCGCGCTGGCCCGCTACCTGGCCGACGACCACGAGCACGAGCTGGCCCGGGTGTCGACCTTCGGCGACGTGCAGACCGCCGCGGTCGACGGCTCACTCGAGGTGGAGGTGAGCGACGAGAACGTCTACGTGCTCACCGGCCTCGTTGAGGACCTGGCCGAGGGGCCGGAGGCCGTCGACATCGAACAGCTCGACCTGGCTGTCGAATTGTTCACCGACGCAGCCGATTACGCCGACGACGACAGCGTGGAACAGGCGCTTGCCGCGTCGAACCCGCTGGGTTGGTACGTCTCCTACCTGCTCAACCCGGACCCGAACCGGCTGGCCCCGAACCCGCCGTTCACGGCCGAGGCCCAGCAGTTCCGCGAACTGCAACGCGCGTTCGAAGCACGGCTGGTCAGCGAGTAGCAAGCCGAGCAGGGTGGCACCGAGGAGGTGCCACCCTTCTTCGTCATCCGACCAGGACCGCGTAGCGCGGTTTGATGATCTCGTCGATGATCTTCAGGCGATCGGGGAACGGGATGAACGCCGACTTCATGGCGTTGATGGTGAAGCGTTCGAGGTCGCTCCAGCCGTAGCCGAAGGTTTCCACCAGTTTGAGCATCTCCTGGCTCATGGTGGTGTCGCTCATCAGCCGGTTGTCGGTGTTGACGGTGACCCGGAACCGCAGCCGGGCCAGCAGGTCGAAGGGGTGCTTGTCGAGCGAGGGCACCGCACCGGTCTGCACGTTCGACGACGGGCACAGTTCCAGCGGCACCCGCATGTCCCGCACATAGTTGGCGACGATCCCGAGCTGGGCGTCCTCGATGGCGCCCGGCACGCTGATGTCGTCGGTGATGCGCACACCGTGGCCGAGACGGTCGCACCCGCAGAAGGCGAGCGCCTCGTGGATCGACGGCAACCCGAACGCCTCCCCCGCGTGAATCGTGAAGTGCGCGTGGTTGACTCGCAGATATTCGAACGCATCGAGGTGCCGGGTGGGCGGGAAGCCCGCCTCGGCCCCCGCGATGTCGAACCCGCCGACGCCCGCGTCACGGAACCGCACCGTGAGCTCGGCGATCTCGCGCGAGCGCGCCGCGTGCCGCATCGCCGTGAGCAGACATGTCACCCGGATGGTGTTGCCCTGCTCGGCCGCGATCGCCTCCCCCTCCCGGAACCCCGCGAGGGTGTGTTCGACCACCTCGCCGAGCGTGAGGCCCTGCCCGAGATGCTGCTCCGGCGCGAACCGCACCTCGGCATACACCACCCCGTCGGCGGCCAGGTCGATGGCACATTCGCGAGCCACCCGCCGCAACCCCTCCGGGGTCTGCATCACCGCGACGGTGTGCGCGAACGTCTCGAGATACAACTCGAGCGACCCACTGTCGGCCGCGTCCCGAAACCACGCCCCCAAACTCTCGGCGTCGTGGGCGGGTAGTTGGTCGTAACCGCAATCAGCGGCGAGCTCTAGCACCGTCGCAGGCCGCAGCCCACCATCGAGGTGGTCATGCAGCAGAGCTTTCGGTGCACGTCGGATCGAAGCTAGGTCAAGGGGCGCCGGTCCAGTCATGCCCAAACGTTAGCGGGACCAGCCCGCCCCGGCAGCGGACTTCCACCGACACCACATTTCCGGAGAGAACCCCCAGTCCGCCAATGACCGCACTCCCGACCCCGCACGACCCGACCTCGAGGAGGGTCCGCCGCGAAGCGGCGCAGCGGCCCGGCCGGCGCAATACCTCAGGCGTCCTCAGCCAACTCTCCCGAGCACCAACTCCCCCGGCTTCTCTTCCGGCGCACTCTCGACACTCACCGCCCCCGACAGCGACTCCAACGCAGCACCGAAAGCATCGGGCGTATCCGTATGCAGCGTGAACAGCGGCTGACCGACCGTCACCCAATCCCCCGGCTTCGCATGCATCTCCACCCCCGCCCCCGCCTGAACCTTCTCCCCCTGCCTCGCACGCCCGGCCCCCAGCTGCCACGCCGCGATCCCCACCCCCATCGCATCCAACCGCGTCAAGACCCCTGCCGACTCGGCACGCACCACCTCGGTGTGCCGAGCCGTGGGCAGGGCGGCATCGGGATCACCGCCCTGCGCCTCGATCATCGAACGCCAGTGGTCCATGGCCCGGCCGTCGGCCAGCACCTGCGCCGGATCCACATGCAAACCGGCCTGCGCGACCATCTCGCGGGCAAGCGTCAGCGTGAGCTCGACGACATCGGCGGGCCCACCACCGGCGAGCACCTCGACCGACTCCGCCACCTCGAGCGCGTTACCGGCGGTCCGCCCCAACGGCGTATCCATCGCGGTCAGCAATGCCACCGTCTTCACCCCGGCATCGCGCCCCAGCTCGACCATCACGGTCGCCAACTCGCGCGCCTCGTCGAGGGTCTTCAAAAACGCACCGGTCCCGACTTTCACGTCGAGGACCAGCGCGGACGTACCCTCGGCGATCTTCTTGCTCATGATCGAACTGGCGATCAGCGGAATCGACTCGACCGTCCCGGTCACATCACGCAGCGCGTACAGCCGTTTGTCGGCGGGGGCGAGGTCGGCGCCCGCCGCGCAGATCACCGCACCGATCGCCGGGTCGGCCAGGATCTCGCGCATCCGCGGCACGGTCACGTCGGCCTGCCAGCCGGGGATCGACTCGAGCTTGTCCAGGGTGCCGCCGGTGTGGCCGAGGCCCCGTCCCGACAGCTGCGGCACCGCCGCGCCGCAGGCCGCCACCAGGGGCGCCAGCGGCAGCGTGATCTTGTCGCCGACGCCACCGGTCGAATGCTTGTCGACGGTGGGCCGCGGCAGGTCGGTGAAGTTCATCCGGCTCCCCGACCCGATCATCGCCGCCGTCCACCGAGCGATCTCGCGCCGGTTCATGCCACGCAGCAGGATGGCCATCGCGAGGGCGGACATCTGTTCGTCGGCCACGACCCCCCGCGTGAACGCGTCGACCACCCAGTCGATCTGCTCGTCGGACAGCTCACCGCCGTCCCGTTTGGCCCGAATGATCGATACCGCGTCCAGTGCCGTCATGCGGCCAGTCTGGCACGCAACATCGGCCGCGGCACTCCTCGCGCCGAGCGAGCCCCCTGCCGGACCTCCGTCGGCTCGGAACAGGACCCGATCATCCTCGTTCGGGTCGGTCATCGGTCGACCGGCGCGATCAGCGCTGCCCGGCCGCCAGATCATCGGGCCCGAACGCATACGGCAACAGCTCGCTCAGTGGTTTGGGCCCCTCGGCATGGTCCACGAGCAGCTCGCCCCCGCCGTGCTCGAACAGCAGCTGCCTACACCGCCCACACGGCATCAGGATTTCGCCACGGGAATCGCTCACCGATACCGCCAGAAGGCGGCCCCCACCCGACCCGAATAAGTTACCGACGAGTACGCATTCGGCACACAGGGTTAGTCCATATGAGACATTTTCCACATTGCAACCGCTCACAATTCGACCGTCCGTCGTGAGAGCCGCAGCACCGACCGGGAAACCCGAGTACGGGGCATACGCGCTACCCATTGCGCGAATTGCCATGTCGCGCAAGGTATTCCAGTCGATTTCGGACATCGCGAACCTCCAGCCGATACCGCCGAACATGTCCGCGCGGGGGCTCGGACACCAGTATTCGGCATCGAGAAAGGTAAACCTAACTCGGCCGATTCGTGCACAACGCACGGCACGCCGAATTAGTTCCGCGAAACAGAGAGGATTAGAGTCAGCCGAAGATCGGTTCAGGTTCCCGGCGGCGGGCCAGCGCTCGAGAATACAGCGCAGCCACCTGGGCATTTGCCTCTCCACGCAGCCGGCGTCGGATCTGTGACCGGGTCCATCAACGACGTTGGAGGCACCGCACTCTATGACCACGATAGAAGCTCCGGCTCCGGCCCAGCCGAAGCGGAAGACGCTGTACCGCGGCGACCCCGGCATGTGGTCCTGGGCGCTGCACCGGATCACCGGTGTCACGATCTTCTTCTTCCTCTTCGTGCACGTGCTGGACACGGCACTGGTTCGGGTGAACCCGAACACCTATGACGAAGCCATCGAGCTCTACAAGAACCCGCTGGTCGCGCTCATGGAGATGGGCCTTGTCGTCTGCGTCCTGTTCCACGCGCTCAACGGCGTCCGCGTCATCCTCGTCGACTTCTGGTCGCAGGGTCCGCGCTTCCAGAAGCAGATGCTGTGGGTCGTGCTGACCATCTGGATCCTGGTCTCCGCCGCGGGCGTCGGCCGCCAGTTCTTCTACCTGCTGACGGAGCACTGATATGTCTGCACCTGTCCTCGGCAAGTCCTACGACCGCCCCGCCAGCCTCGACGCCCCGCGCGCACCGCGCGGCAAGGCCAACGGCAACTTCGAGAAGTACGCATGGCTGTTCATGCGCATCTCGGGCCTGTTCCTGATCGTGCTGGTCATCGGCCACATGTTCATCATGCTGATGATCGACGGCGGCGTGAACCGGCTGAACTTCGCGTTCGTGGCCGGTCGCTGGTCCAGCCCGTTCTGGCAGTTCTGGGACCTGTCCATGCTGTGGCTGGCTCAGCTGCACGGCGGCAACGGTCTGCGCACCGTCATCGATGACTACTCCCGCAAGGACTCCACCCGGTTCTGGCTCAAGACCATCCTCGTGGTCTCGATGATCCTGGTGATGAGCGTGGGCACCTACGTCATCTTCACCTTCGACCCCAACATCACCGGTTAGGAACAGGCCACCTCGCATGAGTGAATCCCGTCCGATTCAGGAACATCGCTACGACGTGGTCATCGTCGGCGCCGGTGGCGCGGGCATGCGCGCGGCGATCGAGGCCGGTCCCCGGGCTCGTACCGCGGTCCTGACCAAGCTCTACCCCACGCGCAGCCACACCGGCGCGGCTCAGGGCGGCATGTGCGCCGCGCTGGCCAACGTCGAAGAAGACAACTGGGAATGGCACACCTTCGACACCGTCAAGGGTGGTGACTACCTGGTCGACCAGGACGCCGCGGAGATCATGGCCAAGGAGGCCATCGACGCGGTCATGGACCTGGAGAAGATGGGCCTGCCGTTCAACCGCACGCCCGAGGGCAAGATCGACCAGCGTCGTTTCGGTGGCCACACCCGTGACCACGGCAAGGCGCCCGTGCGTCGCGCGTGCTACGCCGCCGACCGCACCGGTCACATGATCCTGCAGACGCTGTACCAGAACTGCGTCAAGCACGACGTCGAGTTCTTCAACGAGTTCTACGTGCTCGACCTGGTGATGACCGAGTCCGACCGTGGCCCCGTCGCCACCGGCGTCGTCGCCTACGAGCTGGCCACCGGCGAGATCCACGTCTTCCACGCGAAGTCGATCGTGTTCGCCACGGGCGGCTCGGGCCGTATGTACAAGACCACCTCGAACGCGCACACGCTGACCGGTGACGGCATGGCGATCGTGTTCCGCAAGGGTCTGCCGCTCGAGGACATGGAGTTCCACCAGTTCCACCCGACAGGCCTCGCGGGCCTGGGCATCCTCATCTCCGAGGCTGTTCGTGGTGAGGGTGGCATCCTGCGCAACGCCTCCGGCGAGCGCTTCATGGAGCGCTACGCCCCCACGATCAAGGACCTCGCGCCGCGCGACATCGTCGCCCGCTCGATGGTGCTCGAGGTGCTGGAAGGCCGTGGCGCCGGGCCGAACAAGGACTACGTCTACATCGACGTGACCCACCTCGGCGAGGACGTGCTCGAGGAGAAGCTGCCCGACATCACCGAGTTCGCGCGCACCTACCTGGGTGTGGACCCGGTCAAGGAGCTCGTGCCGGTCATGCCGACCTGCCACTACGTGATGGGCGGTATCCCCACCCGCATCCGTGGCGAGGTGCTGCGCAACAACACCGACGTGGTCCCCGGCCTCTACGCCGCCGGTGAATGCGCCTGCGTGTCGGTGCACGGCGCGAACCGTCTCGGCACCAACTCGCTGCTCGACATCAACGTGTTCGGCCGTCGCGCCGGCATCGCGGCCGCCGAGTACGCCCAGCGCACCGAGTTCGTCGAGATGCCGGAGAACCCGGCGCAGATGGTGCAGGACTGGCTGGCGCTGATCCTGTCCGACCACGGCAACGAGCGCGTGGCCGACATCCGCACCGAGCTGCAGTACACGATGGACATGAACGCCGCCGTGTTCCGCACCGAGGACACCCTCAAGCAGGCCCTGACCGACATCCACGCGCTCAAGGAGCGCTACACCCGGATCACGGTGCAGGACAAGGGCAAGCGCTACAACAGCGACCTGCTCGAGGCCGTCGAGCTGGGCTTCCTGCTGGAGCTGGCCGAGGTCACCGTCGTCGGCGCGCTCAACCGCAAGGAATCGCGTGGTGGGCACGCCCGCGAGGACTACCCGGACCGCGACGACGTGAACTTCATGCGGCACACCATGGCGTACAAGGAGGGCCCGGAGCTCATCTCCGAGATCCGCCTCGACTTCAAGCCGGTGGTGCAGACCCGCTACGAGCCGATGGAGCGTAAGTACTGATGACTGCTGTAGCAGAACCCACCACGCAGAAGCCCGCGCCCGTCCCCGAGGGCTCGGTCATGGTCACCGTGAAGGTGGCCCGGTTCAGCACCGAGAACGACAAGGGCGCGTACTGGGATTCGTTCCAGGTGCCGGTCCTGCCGACCGACCGCTTCCTCAACGTGCTGATCTACATCAAGTCCTACCTGGACGGCACCCTCACCTTCCGGCGTTCCTGCGCCCACGGTGTGTGCGGTTCCGACGCGATGCGGATCAACGGTGTCAACCGGCTGGCCTGCAAGGTCCTGATGAAGGACATGCTGCCCAAGGGCGACAAGACCCTCACCATGACCGTCGAGCCGATCCGCGGCCTGCCGGTGGAGAAGGACCTCGTCGTCGACATGGAACCGTTCTTCGACGCGTTCCGTGCCGTGAAGCCGTACCTGATCACCTCGGGTAACGAGCCCACCCGCGAGCGCATCCAGTCCCAGCACGACCGCGCCCGCTTCGACGACACGACCAAGTGCATCCTGTGCGCCTGCTGCACCACCTCCTGCCCCGTGTACTGGAGCGACGGCAGCTACTTCGGCCCGGCCGCGATCGTGAACGCCCACCGCTTCATCTTCGACAGCCGTGACGAAGGCGCCCGCGAGCGTCTCGACATCCTCAACGACGTCGAAGGCGTGTGGCGCTGCCGCACCACCTTCAACTGCACCGACGCGTGCCCCCGTGGCATCGAGGTCACCAAGGCCATCCAGGAAGTCAAGCGCGCGTTGCTCTTCGCCCGCTGACCTCCCCGGTCCCCACAAAGGCCGCCTTCATTTTTCGATGAAGGCGGCCTTTGCCGTCACTCTTCCTGTGCGAGATGGGTTTTGGCGTCCTCGTAGGACCCGCTCGGGGCGGTGTCGTCCTTGGTGTAGACCAGGTGCAGTACGCCGGTGCCGAAGGTTTCCGAGGAGAGCAGGCGCAGGGGGATCGTCGTCCCGTCCTCGAACAGCCGCTCCCCTTTGCCGACCACGATCGGGTGCACCAGCAGGTGCAGTTCGTCCAGCAGTCCCGCGGCCAGGAGTTGGCGCACCACCGATACCGACCCGCTGATGGCGATATCGCCGCCCGACCCCTTCCTCAGCTCGGCCGCGGACGCGGTCAGGTCGCCGTCGAGGCGCTCGGAGTTGCGCCATGGGAAATCGCGGTCCTCGTGGGTCACCACCAGTTTGCGTGCGTCGCCGAGCTTCTTCGCGAACGCCGCGTCCGGTCCGCCTTCGGCTTCGCGGCCGGGCCAGGCGCCGGCGAAGCTGTCGTAGGTCACGCGGCCGAGCAGCAGCGTGTCGGCGCTGCCGAGCTGGGCGTCGACCGCGGCGCCCATGGCGTCGTCGAAGTAGGGGAAATGCCAGTCCTGCGGGTCGGCGATCACGCCGTCGAGAGACATGAACAGACCGGCGGTGATCTTCCTCATCGGTACTTCTCCTCGGTGAACGGTGAGTGTGTCGATTACTACGACGGTGCGCGGCTACCGAACTAATCGCGGTACAGCAGGTTGGTCGGACGGACTTGACGAACTACTGGATAGTTCTACTATCTATAATAGACAGTGTCACTATCTACTACGGAGTCGCCGTGATCGTCATCGTTCTTCTCGTCTCGCTCCTGAGCTTCCGCACACTGGGAGCACTCGGCATCAGCCGGTTCGCCACCTGGTCGGCGGCTGCCGCGCACGCACTCGCGGTCATGCTGATGATGACCGGTTCCGCCCACTTCATGCCGTCGAGCGTCACCGTGATGCCCAATTACGACGACCTGGTGGCGATGGTGCCGTCGTTCGTGCCGTTCCCCGGATTCATGGTGCTGTTCACCGGCGTGCTGGAACTGCTCGCGGCCGTCGGCCTGATCCTCACCCGGACGCGCCGGATCGCGGGCTGGGCGCTGGTGCCGCTGTTCGTGCTGCTGCTGCCCGCCAATATCTACGCGGCCGTCGAAAACGTCACCTTCGCGGGCGAACCCGCGTCTCCCCTGTGGCAGCGCATCCCGGAACAGCTGCTGTACATCGGCTTCGCGATCTGGGCGACGGGTTCCCTCACTCCGGCCACGCGGGATCGCGTGCCCGCTCAGCGGTGATCACGCGAAACCGGTGGTGCGGGCGAGATCGGCGAGCATGGTGTCGAACATGACTTCGGGGTCGGTGAGGGGAATCGGGTAGTTGCCGAACACCTCGAGGGTGACGTGGCCGAACAGGCGAACCCAGGTCTGCACCATCACGTAGGTGACGCCGAGATCCAGTTTCTCGGCGGGGAACTTCTGCCCCGAATCCGAGAGCATGGCGAGCAGTTCGGTCTGGAATTCGATCAGATCGTCGCGCAGTTCGACAGGGATGGATTCGCCTGGCGGGGTGGCGATCTCGAAACTGGCGAGCAGCCTGCCCGCCGCGGCGAGGAAGATCCGGCCGAAGGGCTCGTCGAAGCGGCGCAGCATGGCACGACTGGAGGTGGGCGAGGCGAATACCAGGGTGAATTCCCTGGGGTTGGCCAGCGCCCACCGCCGGAAGCCGCGGCAGATCGCGAGGAACTGCACGGCGCCGTCGTCGGGCAGGTCCGCGATGCCCGCCGACAGGTTGTCGGCGAGGTCGGCACAGAATTCCACCCGCAACCGTTCGATCAACTCGTCGCGGGAGTCGTAGTGCCGATACAGCGCGGGGGCGGTGACGCCGAGTTCGCGCGCGATGGCCCGCAGGGTGACCGCGTCGGGGCCGTGCTCGGCCAGCAGCGCCCGCGCGACCCGCCGGATATCGGCGTCGGCCACGACGGGCGCCCGGCCGCGTGCCTTGCCCGTCAACCGCTCACCCCCTCGCTGCTGTTCGGGCTCAAGAGTATTCGACTTCCCACCGTTTGATGCCGTTGAGCCAGCCGCTGCGCAAGCGCACCGGTTCGGCGACCTGACGCAGGTTCGGCATCGCGTCGGCAATGGCATTGAACATCAGGTCGATCTCCAGGCGGGCGAGATTCGCGCCGACACAGTAGTGGGTTCCGGTGCCACCGAACCCGACGTGCGGATTGGGATTGCGCAGCACGTCGAACCGGAACGGGTCGGTGAAGGCGGTCTCGTCGAAATTGGCGGAGCTGTAGAACAATCCGAGCCGTTGACCCTTCTTGATCTGCTGTCCGCCCAGTTCCAGGTCGCGGGTGGCGGTGCGCTGAAAGGCCGTCACGGGGGTGGCCCAGCGCACGATCTCGTCGGGGGCGGTGCGTGGCCGCTGATCCTTGTAGATCTCCCACTGCTCGGGGTTGTCGACGAAGGCCTTCATGCCGTGGGTGATCGAGTTGCGGGTGGTTTCGTTGCCTGCCACCGCCAACAGGATGACGAAGAAGGCGAACTCGTCGGAGCCGAGGTGCTCGCCGTCGACATCGGCGTTCACCAGCTGGGTCACGATGTCGGAGGCCGGACAGCCACGCCGCTGCTCGGCCATGTTCCAGGCGTAGCCCATCACCTCGGCGGTGGCGGTGTGGTGATTGCCCTCGAACTCCGGATCGTCGTAGGAGATCATCTGGTTGGTCCAGTCGAACAGCTTCATCCGGTCCTCCTGCGGCACGCCGAGCAGTTCGGCGATGGCCTGCAGGGGCAGCTCGCACGCGACCTGCTGCACGAAATCGCCCCGACCGGACTTCTTGGCCTCCCAAACGATGCGTTCGGCCCGTTCGGTGAGCGCGGCGCGCAGATTCTCCACCGCACGAGGGGTGAATCCCTTGGACACGATGCGCCGGATCTTGGTGTGCTGCGGCGGATCCAGGTTCAGCATGAGCATGTTGGCGAGCATGTCGATCTGCTCACGGGTGGTTTCCTCGTTGAACCGGATGATGGCGGTGTTCTCGTGCGAGGAGAAGTCCTCGGGGTTCTTCGAGATCTCCTTGATGTCGGCCAGCGTCGACACCACCCAGTAGCCGCCGTCGTCGAAGCCGCTGGCGCGGTCGGACTGCGCGCACCACCAGACCGGCGCCGTGCGCCGCAGTTGCGCGAACTCCTCGATCGGCAGGCGCTGCGCGAGCAGGTCGGGATCGGTGAAATCGAATCCCGCGGGGATATCGGTGCTGGTCACGGTGTCTCCTTCGGCTGACTCCAGAACGTGATGTAGAACACGTTCGAATCGATGAAACCACGCCGCACCCATTTGTGAACAGGTTTTAGTAATACCTGTTTATGAAACCTGGTCGGCGAGATGGCGTGAATTCGTGCGCTCGCCGACTCCGCTGGGCAAGATGGCGGCGTGGACTTGCCGTACCTGCGAGCCAACCCGCACCTGCTGCCGACCTTCCTCGCGCATCAGCGCCTGCGCACCACCCCGGTCGGCGGTGGGTCGATCGCGGTGGCCGAGCGCATCGGCCTCGACGACGGCACCCAGCTGTTCCTCAAAACCTGGCCCGGCGGGATCTCGGCCGCGCCCACCGACGGCGCCCCGGCTGCCGCACCGCCGGGATTCTTCGCAGCCGAAGCACAGGGTCTGCGCTGGCTACGGGAGGCGGGCGGTGTCGCGATCCCCGAGGTCTACGCCGTCTCCGACGACCTGCTGCTCATGGAATGGGTCGACCATGCCGAACCCTCCCCGGCCGCCGCCGAACGATTCGGCGCGGAGTTGGCTCTGCTCCACAACGCCGGCGCGGCCGAATTCGGCGCTCCCGTCGACGGTTTCCTCGGCAGCCTGCCGCAGGACAACACCCCCGGCCACGACTGGCCGACCTGGTTCCGGGAGCGCCGAATCCTTCCGTTCCTGCGGCTCGCCGTCGATGGGGGCGCACTCGATCCGGCCGACGCCACTGCCGTCGAGTCGATCCACGTCGAAGCCCCCGCCGAACCGCCGTCCCGGATCCACGGTGACCTGTGGCCCGGCAACATTCTCTGGGGCCCGTCGGACACCCCATGGCTGATCGATCCCGCCGCGCACGGTGGCCACCGCGAAACCGACGTGGCCACACTCTTCCTGTTCGGCGGCGCACCCCATCTCTCCCGAATCATCGCCGCTTACAACGACATCCATCAGCTCGAGCCGGGCTGGCAGGAGCGCATCCCACTCCATCAGCTTCCCCTGCTGTTGGTTCACGCGGTCCTGTTCGGCCGCTCCTATCGCGCCGCCGTCCTCGACGCGGCCGCCCGGTATCGGTAGGCCACATTCGGCACCAACGGCTCCTGAACCAGGGCTTACAAATTTACGTTCCGTGTAACGATTCGATGTCGGGACGCTCGAGCGGTCGTCGCAGAACTGGTCATGTGACCAAACTGCCTCATGTTCAAACGATTGACGCTCGCCGTGGTCTGCGGCGCAGCCGCCCTCCTGCCCGTCGCCGTCCCCGCGGATGCGGCGCCGAAGTCCGATCCGAAGATCGCCTCCTACAACGTCTTCATGCTCGCCGAGGCCCTCTACCCGAACTGGGGGCAGGAGCAGCGCGCCGACCTCATCGCGCAGCAGAACGTCCTCGCGGGACAGGACGTCGTGGTTCTCCAAGAGCTGTTCCACAACGAGGCGGGCGACCAGTTGCTGAACAATCTGAAGCGGGACTTCCCGAATCAGACTCCGGTGGTCGGCCGAACCCGCTCCGGCTGGGACGCCACCCAGGGCTCGTACTCCGCAACCACACCCGAGGACGGCGGTGTCGCGATCGCGAGCCGGTGGCCGATCAGCCGCAAGGTGCAGTTCGTGTACAAGGACGCGTGTGGCGCGGACTGGTTCTCCAACAAGGGTTTCGCGTATGTGAAGCTCGCCGCGCCCGGCGGTCCGGTGCACGTGATCGGCACGCACATGCAGTCCGAGGACGACGGGTGCAGCTCCGGCCAGCCCGGTCAGGTGCGGGCGAAACAGCGCGCACAGATCAAGGCCTTCCTCGCGGCGGAACGGATTCCGGCCGATGAGCCGGTGTATGTGGCGGGCGATATGAACGTGATCGAATCCAGTCCCGAATACGGCGCCATGCTGGCCGACCTCGCTGCCGTAGGCCCCCAGCACACCGGTCACGCGTTCTCCTGGGACTGCGCGGACAACTCCGTCTGCCGCGACCAGTACGGCCCCGAATACGCCTCGGAGCACCTCGATTACGTGCTCCCCATCAAGGGCCACCCGGTGCCCGACCGCTATGTCAACGAAACCCGCCGAGCCAAGAGCCCGAGCTGGAGCGTCACCGCCGACGGCACCACCTACACCTACACCGACTACAGCGACCACTACCCGGTCTTCGGCTACACCGGCTGACGCGGCAAAGGACTGTCACGGATACGGTGCGGCCGTTGCCCAGTTCTCGCCCGCTATGACGACGTGGTCGAGGTAGCGGAGGCCGACTGTGGCGGCGGCCTGGTAGAGGAGGGTGCTGGCTCGGCGGTCGTCGGGGCTGGGAGTGGGGTCGCCGGAGGGGTGGTTGTGGACGACGGCGAAGGCTCGGCCGTCGTGGCGCAGGACGGTGTTGAGGATTTCGCGGACGGGGACCGCGACGTGGTCGATGGCGCCCTCGGCGACGAAAACCCGGTGGCGCAGGCGGTTCTGGGTGTCGCAGATCAGGACGAGCAGGCGTTCCACGCGGGCGCCCGCGAACAGCGGGGCGGCGGCGTGGGCGATGTCGTCGGGTGCGGTGAGCCTCGGTACCGGTTCGCTGGTTCGGGAACGGGTGCCGAGGTGGAACGCGGCGATCACGGCGGCGGCCTTGGCCGGGCCGATCCCGGCCTGCGATGCCAGCTCCTCGGGGCGGGCGGCGGCGAGTTCGGCCAGGCCGCCGTATTCGGCGAGCAGGTGGGCGGCGAGTTCGAGTGCGGATTGCCCGCGAGTGCCCTGGCCGAGCAGCAGCGCGAGCAATTCGGTATCGGTGAGCACGTGTGGGCCGAGCGCGAGCAAACGCTCACGCGGGCGCTGGGCGACGGGCAGATTCGCGATCGGTACCGACACATTCCCCCCTACGTCATCGGTGACGAGACCGATACTCGCAGAGGGCACCGACAGGTTCGGCTACCGTTCAGCCACCGCGGGCGAATCCGTGTCGATATCGTGCGGTTCCGGACTGAACACCGAGTCGGCCATCAGCCGTTCGAGGTTGCGCAGCTGGCGCTCGTGCACGACGATCCGCCGCAATGCCTCGTTGACGGTGGTGTTGCTGTCGGCCGTGCCCATGATCTCGGCGGCGGCATCCAGCAGTTCTTGATCGAGATCTATCCGCAGGCTTCGCAAGCATCCTCCTCGGGTACAAACGCAATCTTGCGCGATACGCGCTCGGCGCGTCCGCCGTTTCACCGCGTCGTTACCGAATTCGGGCGGGCGAACTGTGCAGTTTGCGTAGTT
The DNA here is from genome assembly GCF_053605015.1 of Nocardia sp. NPDC003979. Lineage (NCBI taxonomy): Bacteria > Bacillati > Actinomycetota > Actinomycetes > Mycobacteriales > Nocardiaceae > Nocardia > Nocardia sp. NPDC003979. Next base: position 450,331 of record NZ_JBSGIJ010000001.1, on the reverse strand, counting down.
GCGCACCGGTGTGTTGTCGCGACGCGCCAGCGGTGCTTGCCTTGAGGCATGTTCACCGAGGCCCAGCTGTATTCGCCGGTGACGCGCGAGCGCGACGGCGACGTCACTGTGCACCTGAGTGACGACCACCCCGGCGTCGACGACGAGCACTACCGCACCAGGCGCAATGCCATCGCCGCACTCGCCCTCGACTACCGGCCGGGCAACCCCGTCCCGCGCATCGACTACACCGACGACGAGCAGCAGGTCTGGCGGATCGCCTCGGCCGAGCTCGCCCGCAAGCACCAGGTGTACGCCTGCCGCGAGGTGCGCGAAGCGGCCGCTCAGCTCGCCCTGCCGCGCGACCACATCCCCCAGCTCGACGACGTCTCACGGCTGCTGCATCCACTCACCGGCTTCCGGTACGTTCCCGCCGCCGGGCTCGTCCCGCTGCGCGAGTTCTTCGGTTCGTTCGCGGACCGCACCTTCCACTCCACCCAGTACATCCGCCACCATTCGGCCCCGCTGTACACGCCGGAACCCGATGCGATCCACGAGATCATCGGGCACGCCAATCAGCTGGCGAGTCCGCGCTTCGCGAGTCTGTACGAGACCGTCGGCGCGGCGGTCGGACGGCTGGAGACCGATGTCGCGCTGAAGTTCCTCGCCGACGTGTTCTGGTTCTCGCTGGAATTCGGCGTGGTTCGCGAAGACGGACAGATCCGTTGTTACGGTGCGGGTTTGCTGTCGTCCTACGGTGAGATCGACGAATTCCGCCAGGCGACGCTGCGCCCGCTCGACGTGGCGCAGATGGGCACCATCAGCTACGACATCACCCATTACCAGCCGGTGCTGTTCTGTGCCGATTCGGTGGATCAGCTCGTGGACGTGCTCGGCGAATTCTTCGCGACCATGGACGACGACACCCCGGCCCGGCTCGGCGGACGTGCCCACCCTGCCGCGTAGTCGGCTGTAAACCGTTGGCGCAGAATATACTTGGCAATTCCGATGCGTCTCACATAATGGGACCACGGTGCGCGCGGGCAAAGTCGCGGCGGTAGGTTCGACCCGTTCTTCAAGCTTTGCGAAAGGGTCGGGTAGACCGAATATGACTGTGGACGTGACTGATACGCGCGACGATCAGAATCCCGAGCCGGAGGCCCCGCTGTGGCTGCAGGGCCGCGAGGCGGTGATCGCCGCGGCGACCCCCGACCAGTGGCGCGGTAACGTTCCCGACTACGAACTGAGCCACGAGGTGATCCCCCGCGAGCGCGTCGCCCAGCACGCGCCCGGTTCGCTCGAGGCCATCGTCGAGGACCTGGTGAAGGTCTTCGAGATGGAGGTCTCGCACAAGGCCGACCCCGCCACCTGGCTGTCGGTGGTCGCGGAGCAGTACCGCGGCCGGGTCAACGGCGGTGTGTGGCAGGACGCGGAGGAATTCGCGCGGATCGGCAGCTACAACATCCTGATCGGCGACAACCCGTACTACGAGTCGGCGAACGAGACCTTCGAGTCCTCGCACAAGATCTTCCACACCGCGTTCCCCGGTGGCTTCTTCTGGGAGGTGCTCGAGGTGCTGTCGGGTCCGCCGACCGTGAGCTTCCGCTGGCGGCACTGGGGCAAGTACGACGGCGAGTACAAGGGCCACCAGCCCACCGGTGAGCAGATCGAGATGTACGGCGTGACCATCGCCCGCGTCACCGAGGACCTGCGCATCGTCGAGCTCGAGCACTTCTACGACAACAACCAGCTGCTCGGCCCGCTGGCGCACGGCTGCCCCGTGCAGCACGGCAAGGCCGACTAGGAGCTCGTGGGCCTGTCGTCGTCGAACGGCAGGCCCGCCTCGAGCAGGTCGAGGGCGTGGCCGACCTTGGTCGCGTCGACCGGTCCGGTGGTGACGATGCCGAGCATCGCACCGACCATCGCCCCCGCCGCGACTCGCACCTCGAAGTCGTCGACCGGGCGACCGGTGTAGTCGGCGAGCAGCTGGGCGGCCAGCTCGATGCTTCGCTGGAATTCCAGGCCGATCGCCGAGCGCAGTTCCGGCAGGTGGTAGAGCAGTTTCTGCCGTTGTTGTTCGAAGGCGGCATCCTCGGCCGACATCGAGGCGTACACCGCCTCGGTGGCCCGGCGGACCGCGGTGAGCGGGTTCTGGCCCCGTGGTTGCGCCGCCAGCGCCTCGATCATCAGCGCGTCCTGGTCATCGGCCATGACGAGCTGTTCCTTGGTCGGGAAGTAGCGGAAGAAGGTGCTCGGGGAGACCTCGGCGGCCGCGGCGATCTGTTCGACGGTCGTCTCGGTGTAGCCCTGCTCCCGGAACAGGCGGAACGCCTCGAGCCGGATGGTTCGACGGGTCCGCTCCTTCTTCCGCGCGCGCAACGACGTCTCAACCGACATGCAGCGATTCTGCCGCATCGTCGGCTGTCACGGTGTGGCGCCGCCCGAAGGCCAGCGCCACCAGGACAGCCGCGAGCAGGCATCCCACCGCGCACACACCGAGCATGGTGTCCATGCCGAGCACGAAGGCGTGCCGCACCTCCCGCAGCGCGATGGGGTCGTGTGCGGTCGCGGTGACTCCCGCATTGACACCGTCGGAGATCGGCGGCCGGTTCAGCTCGCCGAGATCGGCGCGGTAGACGGTGGCGAGTACGGTGCCGAGCACGGCGACGCCGATCGTGCCGCCCGCCTGCCGAAGTGCCTGCAGCAGAGCCGAACCCGAGCCGGATCGCGCGGTGTCGAGCTCGCTCATCGCCAACCCCATGGCCGCGGGCATCACCATTCCCATGCCCGCGCCGAGGATCGTCGTCCACGTGGCGGTGAGTCCGTAACCGCTGTCGACGCGGGTGAGCGCGCCGAGACCGATGCCGGCCGCGAGCACAAGGAACCCGGCGACGAGCACCGCCCGGATACCCCAGCGAGGCAACAGCAGATCCACCAGCCTGCTGCCGATCACCAGCCCGCCGATCATCGGCAGCAACCGCAGTCCGCTGCCGAGCGCGTCGACGCCGAGGACTGCCTGGAAGTACTGCGGCACGGTGAAGAACATGCCGAACATGGCGAAGCTGACCATCAGCGAAATAGCTGTGCCCCAGCGGAATCCGGACGACGCGAACAGCGCCGTATCGATCAGCGGATGCGCGGCCCTCCGCTGCCACCACCCGAACGCGGCGAGCGCACCGAGGCCCACGACGATCATCGCCCAGGCCGCCCCTTCACCCCATCCGTATTCACCGATCCGGATGAAACCGTAGGTGAGCCCGAGCATTCCGAGCGCCGCCAGCACGGCACCGGGCAGGTCGATGCGAAAGGCCTTGTCGCCGCGCGATTCCGGCACCAGAAAGATGACGGCGAGCGTGCCGAGGATCACCAGCGGCACATTGATGAGGAAGACCGAACCCCACCAGTAGTTGCGCAGCAGCCAGCCACCGACGACGGGGCCGAGCGGCAACCCGAGGGCGGTCGAGGTGACCCACACCGTGAGCGCGCGCTGGCGTTGCCCCTGGTCGCTGAACAGCACCGGGATCACCGCCATCGACAGCGGCATCATCGCCGCCGCGGCGACACCGAGCACCACGCGCGCGGCGATGAGTTGCCCGGCGGTGGTCGCGAAGGCACAGCCCAGCGAGGCGAGGCCGAACAGCACGAGCGCGCACAGCAGGACCTTCTTGCGCCCGTAGCGGTCGCCAAGCGCGCCCGCGGGCAGCATCAACGCGGCGAGGGCCAGCGTGTAGGCGCTGCTGAACCATTGCAGCGCAGCGGTATTCGCGTCGAGGTCGACGGCGAGGGTGGGAATGGCCACCGTCAGCACGGTGACGTCGAGTCCGATGGTGAGCATCGCGATGGCGAGCGCTCCGAGCGCCAGCCAGCGGCGGGTGTCGTCGGTTCGCATATCTCCTCCACTAATGAGAGCTACTGTCATTTGCTAGTAACTCTCATTTAGGGGTGGGTGTCAATAGGTGGACGGAGTCGACGGGAAATCGGCGTGTCGGCTCGCTAGGCTCTGCGCTGATGAAGATCCGCGAACACGGCGTGCGCGCCGCCTGCATCCTCGGCGCCGCCGCCACCGCGGCCGCTCTCACATTCGGTCCGGCACAGGCCCAGCCCGGCCCCACCGGCTCGACCACCACCACCCCGTTCACCACGCCGAACACCGACGGCTGCCCGCAGAAGACCAGGCCACCGGCCCCGATCGACTCCTCGGAGGTCCCCGCGCCGGGCGAATCGGCACCCACCGAACTGCCGGTTCCCGACAAACCGATCGGCGGCGACCGGCTCGGCGAATGCGGCGTGGTGCTGCCGGTCGGCGCCCCACCGCTGCCCGCCGACATCTCGGCGACCGCGTGGATGGTGTCGGACCTCGACACCGGACGGGTGCTGGCCGCCAAGGACCCGCACGGCCGCTATCGACCGGCCAGCACGATCAAGGTGGCCCTGGCCGTCGTCGCCCTGCGCACCCTCGATCTGGACAAGGTGGTGGTCGGCACCCAGGCCGACGCCGATGTGGACGGCACCCGCGTCGGCATCGGGCCGGGCGGCCGCTACACCAACCGTCAGCTCATGCAGGCCCTCATCATGTGCTCCGGTAACGACGCCGCGCACGCCATCGCCACCCAGCTCGGTGGCGACAAGGCGGCGGTGGCGAAGATGAACGACCTCGCGAAGTCCTTGCGCGCCATGGACACTCGCGCGGCCACGCCGTCGGGCCTCGACGGCCCCGGGATGAGCACCTCCGCCTACGACCTGTCGGTGTTGTTCCGGGAGGCGATGTCGATCCCGCTGTTCGCCGAGTTCATCCACACCGAACAGGTCGACTTCCCCGGCTACCCCGCCGACCCGAAGATCCCCGGCGACGAGGACCACCCCGGCTTCCCCATCGGCAACGACAACCAGCTGCTCTACAACTACCCCGGCGCCATCGGCGGCAAGACCGGCTTCACCGACGACGCCCGCCAGACCTTCGTGGCCGCCGCCGAACGCGACGGACACCGCCTCGTGGTCACCCTGTTGCAGGCCGACGTGCGCCCCATCCGCCCCTGGGAACAGGCCGCACGCCTGCTCGACTACGGCTTCGCCCTCGACTCCGACGCGCGCATCGGCAAGCTCCCCGAAGTGGGCGACGACATGATCCAGCCGAGCGTCCCGCTCGCCTCACCCCCGCCACGCGCCGACGGCAGCAGGCCGGAGGTCTCGCGGTCCGCCCATGAAGGGGCGCGCATCGCCGCGCTCGTCGCGGCCCCGGTCCTGATCCTCACCCTGCTGCTCCTGGCCCGCCGCGCCTGGCGCAGTCGCTGAGCTACCGGCGGCGCCCGAACACGACGAGAGCCAGGGCGGCGAGCGCGCCCGCGCCGAAGGCGGCCGCACCGGCACCGGTGGACAGGTTCTTGTCGACCACGCGCGGCTGGATGACGACCGGGGCGGGCGGGGCGATCTCGGTGTGGTCGTTGTCCGACGAGGTCGCCGCCCACGCGGTGGCGAACAGCAGGATGCGGAAGGTGATGTAGCTGAAGACCATCAGACCGATGATCGAACCGAAGGTGGCACCCGCCGGGCTCGACAGCACCATCCGCAGGTAGATGGCACCGACGAACTTGAAGATCTCGAATGCCACCGCGGCGATGGCCGCCGCCTTCGCCGCGCTGCGCAGCGACACCGGTTCGCGCGGCAGCCGGGCGATCACCCAGGCGAATACCGCCCAGGAGGCGAGCATCCCCAGCGCGATGGACACGATCGACAACACCACCGAGGCGCCGGGGACACCGTCGAGACCAACGGATTTCAGCAGCTTCGCGGTGAGTCCGCTGTTGGCGACCGTCGACAGACCGAGCGACACGACGAGGGCGAGGAACAGGCCGAACAGCGCGCCGAGATCGGACAGCTTCTCCCGCCACCACGGCTTGTCGGGAGTCTGGGTCTCCCACTGCTCGGTGAGCGCCGCGCGCAGGTTCGCGATCCAGCCGAGACCGGTGTAGAGACCGGTCAGCAGACCGAGCACACCGACCGTGCCGCGCGAATCGACCGCCTGCTTGATGAGGTCGTTGATCTGCTCACCGAAGGCACCGGGGACCTTCTCGATAACCTTGCCCTGCAATTCGTTCAGCAGGTCGGGTTGCCCGGCGAGAATGAAGCCCGCGATCGAGAACGCCACCATCAACAGCGGAAACAGCGAAAGCACAGTGAAATACGTGATGCCCGCGGCGAAGTAGTCACCGCGCTGACGCTGGAACCGCCCACCGGCCCGGACCAGATGATCCAGCCAAGGCCTGCTCTTGACCTGCTTCTCGACAGTGGCCGAGATGTTGTCGATCAACTGCATGACACGCGCCCCTCTTCAGCCGAAACCTCAGGTGCGCACCGGGTCAGCGAGCGAGGAAGCCGACCCGGTCGTACACCTGGGCAAGTGTGTTGCCTGCGATCTCACGCGCCCGCTCGGCCCCGGAAGCCAGGATCCGGTCCAGCTCTGCCTGATCCGACAGATAGTCCTTCACCTTCTTCTGCACGGGCGTCACGAATTCGACCAGCGCGTCGGCCACTTCGGCCTTGAGCTCACCGTAGCCTTTACCCGCGAAATTCTGTTCCAAGCTGACGATCGGGGTTTCGGTGAGCGAACTGAGGATCACCAGCAGGTTGCTCACGCCCGGCTTGGTGTCGGGGTCGTAGACGATCTCGCGGCCGGTGTCGGTGACGGCCGAGCGCACCTTCTTCGCGGTGACCTTCGGATCGTCGAGCAGATTGACGAGCCCGGCGTCGCTGGCCGCGGACTTGCTCATCTTCGCGGTCGGATCCTGCAGGTCGTAGATCTTGGCGGTGCCCTTCACGATGTGCGGCTCGGGCACGACGAAGGTCTTCTTGAAGCGAGTGTTGAAGCGCTGGGCCAGGTTTCGGGTGAGCTCGAGGTGCTGGCGCTGATCCTCGCCGACGGGCACCTGATGCGGGCGGTAGAGCAGGATGTCGGCAGCCATCAGCACCGGGTAGGTGAACAGGCCGACGGTCGCGTTCTCGGCGCCCTGCTTGGCGGACTTGTCCTTGAACTGCGTCATCCGGCCGGCCTCGCCGAAACCGGTGATGCAGCTGAGCACCCACGACAGTTCGGCATGCTCGGGCACCTGGCTCTGCACGAACAGAGTCGACTTCTCGGGGTCGATACCGAGGGCGAGCAGCTGGGCGACAGCGGCTTTGGTCCGCGCGCGCAGCGCCTTCGGATCCTGGCTGACGGTGATGGCGTGCAGGTCGGGGATGAAGTACAGCGCGTCGTAGTCGTCCTGCATCGTCACCCAGTACTGCAGCGCACCCAGGTAGTTGCCGAGGTGGAAGGAGTCGCTGGTGGGCTGGATGCCCGACAGCACCCGCTGCTTACGTTCGGCCGTCGCGGCCGGGGCAGGACTGGACATGCCCCAATCTTTCCACGCCGCTCAAGCGGAATTTCGCTGCACCCAGTTGCGCGGATCGACACCCGGCATGCTCGGCTTCCCCTGCCGGATCATGTGCTGCTCGCGGCGGGCGAGCAGCTGATAGGACGGGGTGCTCCGGCCGGCGAGCGCACCGGCGAGCATGCGGGGTGCCAGCGGCGGTGCGAGGTGCGCGGTGCGGATGCTGCGGCACAGGGCGCGGTGGGCGAGCTCGTCGGCGATGTCCCACTCGATGCCGTACATCCGCCGGATACGCGGGGGCAGACTGCCCTGGACCAGCAGATACAGCGCGCTGCCGACCTGTTCGACGGGTGGGCGCAACCGGTAGGCCTTCCGATGACCGGCCAGGTAGGAGCCCACCAGCTCGGCTTCGTCGGTGAGGAACGGTTCGGCCGAATCGAGGTAGTCGTCGAAGTAGCGGCGGAAGGCCGGATAGTCGGCGGGGGCCGCGTCGCGTGGCATGCCGAACAGCTCGCCCCAGCGCACGTAGTCCTGGTAGAGGTCCGCACGTTCGGTCGGGGTGAGTTCGCGGACCAGCCGGTCGTACATCACCTCGGCGGAATCGAAGGTGAAGGCCATGGTCATGAACATCAGGTGCGGGTCGAGGGCCGCGTAGGCAGTGCCCGCCCGGTGGTGCGGACCCGCGTCCTCGGGCAGCGCGCCGACCACCCGCTCGTGCTTGCGCCGGGTGAAGGCGAGCGCCCGGTCGGCCTCGGCCTTGCTGCCGAGGAAGACCGATTCGAACAGGGCGCCGGTGACAGCCAGCCGCGTGTAGGGGGTCGCCCGGTGGGCCGTGTGCTCGCTGGTCCCGACGAACAGCAGCGGGTGGACCGCGCCGATGACCAGGGCGCGCAGGCCGTAGGTGACGCCGACCGCGCGCTTGCTCATCACCCTGCGAATCATCGAATCGTCGGCGAAATATCCGGGTTCGCCCTGCCGTGCGGCCATGTCGCGCCTCCTCGTCGAGTGCATCTGGCAATACAATCCTCCAGAATTGATAATCTGGCAAGAGTCTCTACCAAAACACCGCGAACGGACGGTGGCAGCACAATGGAGCCCGTGGCTGCACAACGGACATACGGAGGCGTCTCCGCCGAACAACGCCAGGCGCAGCGCCGCACAGCGCTGCTGGACGCGGCGCTCGACATCCTCGCCGAGGACGGGCAGGCCAAACTCACCGTCGCCGGGCTGTGCGCCCGCGCCGGCCTCAACGAGCGCTACTACTACGAGAATTTCGAACGACGCGAGAGCGTGCTGGAAGCACTGCTCGATCGCATCGCCGAGGAATTGGCCGCCGCCATCATGGCGGCCCTGGCCGGTGCGCCGCCCGACAGCCGCGCGCAGGCGCACGCGGCGATCGAGGCGGGCGTGGCGGTCCTGCTCGACGACCCACGCAAGGCCCGCGCCGCGCTCATCGCCGGCATGGCCACGCCCGAACTCCGTGCGCGCACCGCACGAACGGTTCGCGCGTTCGCCCGGCTCGTCGCCGCCGAGGGCACCGGCTTCTACGGCGGCGACGTACCGCAGAACCTGGTCGATTTCCGGGCGATCTATTTGGTCGGCGGCCTCACCCAAACCCTCACGACATGGTTGGCGGGTGATCTCGACCTGACCCGCGCGGAAATGATCGACCAGATCACCGACGTCTTCGTCCTACTCGGCGACGACTTGGCCGGGCGCTATCGCTAGGACCCGTCGACCGGGTTCACGCGCCGCGCTTCATTCCCAAGCGCAGTTCGGGCCGAAGCTGTAGCACGGCTCCGACGATCCGTTGGCCAGCCAGCCGATCACATAGCCCAATACCGAGTTGGTGTCCTGATTCAGCAGTCCCGATCCGCTGTCGGCGACCGGTTGCGCGATGGCCTGTTGGGCGCTCGCGGGCCCGGTCGGCACGCACGTGTCGAGCATGATGCCGTCGCACGGCTGCGAGGACCCGAGTCCGAGTGCCTGGAGCAGGGCGACGCCGGGGAAATCCTCGGTGGAACCGACTGCGGGGCCCGCTACCGGCGCCACCGCCGCCCCGGCCGCCGCGATTCCGGGGCCCGCCGCCATGATCGCGGCGAAAACGCCGACACCCGCCAGTACTCGCTTCATCGTGTTCTCCTCACCGGCGGCCTCGAATCGGCCGCACCGGCGCAAACGCTAGGCGGGCCGATCAGCGGGCGGGAGACGCCAATTCCCTCGGCATCACTCGACGAGCGCTACCGCACCGAAGGTAACCGGGTCGCCTTGCAGGACAACCCGGAACACCACGTCGCGGCGCGACCAGTAGGCGGCGCAATCGCGCATGGCCGCCTCGAACCAGGCGCGTTCGGTCGGTTCGTCGGCCAGCAGGTCGTCGGCGGTGCGGACCACCGCGACGTAACCGGGTGCGTCGCCGACGAAATCGTCGAGGTCGCGCAGGCATTCGTCGAAGGCGTCCTTGTTCGCGCCGAAGTAGTACGGGAACTGGAAGGCGGCCGCGAACTCGTCGAACAGGGTGGTGACATCGCGCATCTTGGTGCCGCGCAGTTCGCGCACGCGATAGTCGGCGGGGGCGTCGTATCGGATGGCGCTGAACTGGTTGGCATCCACCGCCATGGCGCCGAGCACCGGTGCGTCGGCCGCGGCGGGCGCGTCGGCGGGTGGACGGGCAAGGAACTGCGACAGCGTCCGTGGCATCAGCGCATCCTCGTGAACGTTTCGTAGTGGTCACCGGTGTACCAGGCGCTGCCGTCGCTGCCGGTGACGATGCGTTCCGCGTCGCGACCACGGTTGCGCTGCTTGGGATTCACATCCCATTCCTGATACTTCACCGGATTGCCCGCCGAATCCTTGGGCGGCAGTTTGGTTCCCCGGTTCATGAACTGCTCACCACCCTTGGTGCCGGGCGCGTTCGCCGAATCCGGCCAGCGCCCCGCATCGATCTCGACGAGCGTGGCATAGGCCCGATCCGGCACCCCCGCCACCTTCGTGACCGGCGCCGCAGACGGATTCGCCGACGGTTTCGCCGCAGGTGCCGCGGGTTTCGGCACGGTCGACGACGCGACCGCGCGGGTGGTGGTCGCCGCCGTAGTCGTATCCGAACCACGACCACCGAACAGCGTCAGACCGAGCGCGGCGAGGACAAGGACGAGTCCGCCGAGCAGACCGAGAGTTCTCCGTGAGATGTTCATCGGTATTGCACAGTAACCGGCGAGTGGTCGGACCAGCGCTGGTCGTAGGCGGCGGCGCGTTCGACGACGGCCTGCTTGGCGCGGCCGGTGAGTTCACCTCGGGCGAGCTGGTAGTCGATGCGCCACCCGGAGTCGTTGTCGAAGGCGCGGCCGCGGTAGGACCACCAGCTGTACGGGCCCGCGACATCGGGGTGCAGGGCGCGGACCACGTCGACGTAGCCCGCGGCGAGCAGTTCGGCGATCCAGGCGCGTTCCTCGGGCAGGAAGCCCGCCGACTTCTGGTTGCCCTTCCAGTTCTTCAGGTCCACCTCGGCGGGGGCGATGTTCCAGTCACCGCTCACCACGAACTCGCCGGTCCTGGCCTTCAGGTAGGCGCCGAGTTCGGCCATGAAGCGGTACTTCTCGTCCTGCTTGGGGGTGTTCTCCTCGCCCGAATGGACGTACACACTCGCCACGGTGAGCTCGCCGAAGTCGGCCTCGAGGTAGCGCCCCGACGCGGCGAACTCGGTGCTGCCGAAACCGATCCGCACCGAATCGGGCGCGCGCCGCGACAGGATGCCGACACCGGCGCGGCCCTTCGACTCCGGTTCGGCATGGGTGAGCACCCACCCGGCCGCGAGTGCGGGAGCCAGCGCGGCGGCGGTTTGCGCGTCGGTGGCCCTGGTCTCCTGCAAGCAGACGATGTCGGCTTCGGTGGCGTCGAGCCAGGCGAGCATGCCTTTGGTCGCCGCCGCGCGGACGCCGTTGACGTTCACGGTCGAGAGAATGATTGCCACGCGTAGGACGGTACATCGGCGGGTATTCCCGAACGTGTAGGGGAACAACCCGGCGGCGCGAACGTTGTGATCGCCGGCACGGCAACAGCCCGCGCTCGGCGGTTCCCCCGCGTAACCTCGGGTAACAGGACACTGTCGTCCAGGAAGGGGTGATGACGATGACGTCACGCACCGCCAAGTCCCCCGCCCGCCCGGAGCCGATCGCGGCCCTGCATCTCGGGTCCGGCGACCCGGTGCTGCTGTTGCACGGATTCATGTTGTCGCCACACTGCTGGGAGCAGGTCGCCCACCGCATGGCCGCCCACTGCGAGGTGTACGCGCCCGCGTTCGCCGGGCACTGGGGTGGACCGAAAGTCGAGGGCTGGACGCTCGACGTGTACGCCCTGGCCGACCAGATCGAGGACCAGCTCGACGAACTGGGGTGGCGCACCTGCCATATCGCGGGGAATTCGCTCGGCGGCTGGGTGGGTCTCGAGCTCGCGCGACGCGGCCGGGCCCGCACCCTCACCACCATCGCGGCGGCGGGTGGGTGGGCCTCGCCCTCGATCACCCAGATCAGGATCGGCGTCAAGTTCGCGTCGCTGCTGCCGTTCATCGCGGTCGGCAGGCGTCTCGGTGACGTCGCGCTCAACAACCGGCTGGTGCAGCACGCCACGGCGCTGCTGCTGACCAAACGCACCGGAGCCGTGCCACGCCACGAACTGGTCACCACGCTCATCGCCGCACTGCACTGCGACGTGATCGTGCCGTTGATCCTCGGCAGCCTGCGCGCGCCCGGCATGGACGACCTCGCCGAACTGGAAACACCCATCCGCATGCTGCTCGCCGAGTACGACCGGATCATCCCCAACAGCGTCTACGCCACCCACTACCTGCGCGAACTGCCCGCGTCGGCGGATCGCATCCTGGTACACGGGGTGGGGCACGTACCGATGCTGGAGGCCCCCGACCGGATCGCGACGCTCATCGCCGAGCACATCTACGCCAGCCGGGGGCATCTGCGCGCGGTGTGATCAGCGCGCGAGCAGGCCCTTGGCGATGTGGGTCACCTGGATCTCGTTGCTGCCCGCGTAGATCATCAGCGACTTGGCGTCGCGGGCGAGCTGTTCGACGCGGTATTCGCTCATGTACCCGTTGCCGCCGAACAGCTGCACGGCCTCCATCGCCACCTCGGTCGCGGCCTCGGAGCAGTACAGCTTCATCGCCGAGGCCTCGGCCAGGCTCGGCGGCTTACCGGCCCTGCTGCGCTCGAGGACGTTGAACACCATGTTGCGCACATTGATCCGCGCGACTTCCATCTTGGCCAGCTTGAGCTGGATCAGCTGGAAGCGCCCGATCTCCTGACCCCACAGGGTGCGGTTGCGCGCGTAGTCCACACACAGCCGGTGGCATTCCTCGATCACGCCGAGCGCCATGAAACCCACGCCGATCCGCTCGGCGGTGAAACTCGCTCGGGCGCTTTCTCTTCCGTCGCCACCGCGGTGGTCCTCGGTCTCGCCGAGCAGCCGGTCCTTACCGAGCCGGACGTTGTCGAAGAACAGCTCGCCGGTGGGTGAGGAGTGCAGGCCCATCTTCTTGAACGGTTTGCCCTGGGTGAGGCCCTCCATGCCCTTGTCGAGCACGAAGGTGAGCACCTTGCGATCACGCTTGTCGGCACCGTCGCCCTCGTCGAGCTTGGCGTAGACGATGATCACGTCGGCACACGGGCCGTTGGTGATGAAGGTCTTCTGGCCGTTGAGGATGTAGTCCTCACCGTCGCGTTCGACACGCGTCTTCATGCCGCCGAACGCGTCCGACCCGGAGTCGGGTTCGGTGATCGCCCAGGAGGCCACCTTGCGCAGAGTCACGATGTCGGCGAGCCAGCGCTGCTTCTGCGCGAGCGTGCCACGCGACATGATGGTGGTGGCACCCAGTCCGATGCTCACCCCGAGCGCGGACACCAAACCCATACACACGCCGGACAATTCGCTGATGAGCACGGCCATCATCGACTGCTGATCACCGAACGGGCCGCGCTTGCTCCCGCCACCCTCCCCGCCCTCCTCCTTGGCGAGCATCTTGGTGACCATGTCCTCGGCCATCGTGTCGATGCCGAACTGGCTGAACAGCTTTCGCAGAATCGGGTACGGCAGCATCTCGCCGCTGTCGAGGGCGTCGAGGTGTGGGCGGACCTCCTTGTCGATGAAGGTCCGCACGGCATCGCGGATCATCAGATCGGTTTCGGACCACTCGAACACTGTTCGCTCCTGACGTTCGTCCTCTGCGAAACATACATCCGTGCTTGTTTCGGCGTGGACGGTTTCGGTGACCCCGGTCACCCTCACGGTACGTAACAGCGGCGTAACGAATCGGAAAATACCCGTCTACATCCGTGCACGACCGTCGGTGAGTCGCCGAATTCGAGCGGCAGCGGATGAAGGAGAGAGGTAAATGGCCGGAGTAGATACCGCCGCCAAAGAAACACTCGAGGACTACACGCTGCGCTTCGCCCCCCGGAGCTACCGAAAATGGAGTCCGGCGGTCGTCGGCATCTCCGCGCTCGGCGGCATCGCGTATCTGGCCGATTTCGCGATCGGTGCCAATATCGGCATCGCGCACGGCACCGGAAACGCCCTGATCGGCATCGGTATCTTCGCCGTCGTCGTGATGCTCACCGGTTTTCCGCTCGCCTATTACGCGGCGCGCTACAACATCGATCTCGACCTGATCACGCGCGGTAGCGGATTCGGTTACTACGGGTCGGTGATCACCAATATCGTGTTCGCCTCGTTCACCTTCATCTTCTTCGCGCTCGAAGGTTCGATCATGGCGCAGGGCCTGGAATTAGGGCTCGGAATTCCGTTGTGGCTGGGGTATCTCGCCTCGACGGTGATCATCTTCCCGCTGGTCATCTACGGCATGAACACCCTGGCCAAATTGCAGGTGTGGACCACGCCGCTGTGGCTGTTGCTGATGGTCGCGCCGTTCGGGTTCCTGCTGGTTCGCCACCCCGAATCGGTCGGTTCGTTCTTCGCCTACGGCGGTAAGGACGGCCAGGGTGTGAGCGTGTCCGGCGCGCTGCTGGCCGCCGGTGTGTGCCTGTCGCTGATCGCCCAGATCGCCGAGCAGATCGACTACCTGCGCTTCATGCCGCCGCGCACCCCGGAGAACCGGGCCAAATGGTGGGGCTGGATGCTGCTGGCCGGGCCCGGCTGGGTGCTGTTCGGTGCGGCCAAGCAGGTGGTCGGCCTGTTCCTCGCGGTGTATCTGATCGCGAATCTGCCCGCGGCGCAGTCGATCGCGAACCAGCCGGTGCACCAGTTCCTGGAGATCTACCGCGACATGGTTCCCGGCTGGCTCGCCATGACGCTCGCGGTGGTGCTCGTGGTCATCAGCCAGGTGAAGATCAATGTCACCAACGCCTACTCCGGTTCGTTGGCCTGGACCAACTCCTACACCCGCGTCACCAAGACCTACCCCGGTCGCCTGGTGTTCCTCGTGGTGAACCTGGTCGTCGCGCTGATCCTGATGGAAGCCAACATGTTCGACTTCCTCAACAGCATCCTCGGCTTCTACGCCAATTGCGGCATCGCCTGGATCGTCACCGTCGCCACCGATATCGCGGTCAACAAGTACCTGCTGAAGATCTCGCCGAAGGTGCCGGAGTTCCGGCGCGGCATGCTCTACGACTTCAACCCCGTGGGCCTGGTCGGTTTCGGGTTGTCGGCGCTGCTGTCGATCATGACCTTCTTCGGCCTGTTCGGTGAGCTGCTGAAGCCGTACTCCCCGCTGGTCGCGGTCCTCGTGTCGTTCATCGCCACCCCGCTCACCGCGCTGGCGACCAAGGGCAAGTACTACCTGCGCCGCTCCGACGACGGCATCGAGACTCCGATGTTCGACGAACACGGCAACCCCTCGGGCGAACTACTCCCCTGCCACGTCACCGGCCTGGAGTTCGAGCGCCCCGACATGATCGCCTCGGCCGTCCCCGGGCCCGAGGGAGAAATCCAGTACATCTCCTCGCTGGCCCTGTCGACGGACAAGCACGGCGTGCACCTGCTGCCTCGCCAGCACTGATCCGTCGTCGAAGGCCGTGCGGGCTTCTGCCCGCACGGCCTTCGTGGTATTCACAGCATTTTGCGCACGACACGCGATGGCAGGACGCGTAGGGCGTAGCCCAGGGGCACCCACGGCCAACTGGGGACATACGCCTTGGCGCGGCGCTTCTCGATCGCCGCGACCATGGCGCGTACGCCGGTTTCGGTGTCGACCATGAACTTCGGCTCGTGTTTGATGCGGTCGTTCATCTCCGAGCGGATATAGCCGGGGTAGATCACCGAGACATCCACGCCGGGAACAGCTTCGGCGCGTAGTCCCTCGGCGAGTGCGGCGACTCCGGCCTTGGTCGCGGCATAGGTGGTGAGGGTTTTCGGCATTCCACGCAGGCCGGAGATCGAGGAGATCATCACCAGGTGGCCCCGGCCCTGAGCGCGGAAGATCTTCATGGCCGCCTCGGTTTGGGCCAGCGCCGCAAGGAAATTCACCACGGCGGTTTCACGGTTGGCCGCATGCTTACCGGTACCCAGCGGTGCGCCCTTGCCGAGTCCCGCGTTGACGATCACCCGGTCGAGGGTGCCGAACTCGTCGGCGAACTCGTCGAAGACGGTGAACACAGCAGTGTCGTCGGTGACATCGAGCTGTTTCACCGAGACCACCCGGTCGGGATTTTCGGCGAGGATCTCGGTGCGCAGCTCGTCGAGGCGCTCGGTGCGCCGTGCGCACAGGCCGAGGTCGTAGCCGAGGGCCGCGAACTGGCGGGCCATCTCCGCGCCGAGCCCCGAGCTGGCACCGGTGATGAGGACGGTGCTCATGACGGCTGCCCTGTCGACGGGCACGTTTCGTAGTGCGATTCCATCCACCCACGCTAGCCAGTGGGGGCGGCGACGCCGACCGGATCTGTCGATCCGGTCGGCGGGAGGTGGTCAGCCCTTGTTGTACTTGCTGAAGTCGCCGCGCCAGATCAGCTCTTCGGAGGTGATGACCGCGGGGTTCAGCTTGTCGACCGGCACCGCGTAGGCGATCTTGATGGTCTGCTTGGAGCCGGGCGGCAGCTTGCCCTCCATGCCGTACTGGTACTTCTTGTCCAGCGACAGCACGTATTCGGCGGCGGTGCCGTCGGCGCCGTACACCAGGGTGGGGCGCGACCAGTTGTCGAGCGTGGTCTTTCCCGTGTTGTTGAGCTGGAAGGTGAACACCGACACGGTGCCCTCGCGCTCCACCTCGTCGGCCTCGACCTTCAGGATCGACAGCTCGACACCGGATTCGAGCTTGCCCGTGTCGCCCGGGTTCAGCACGCCATCGGCGTTCGGCGTGGCAGGCGCCTGGGCGCTCGTCGTGGTGGACGACGGCGTGGCGGGCTTGCCGCTCGGCAGTTCCTCCTGGCATCCGGCCAGCAGCATTCCCGTGGCCACGACGGTGGCGCACAGCGCAATTCGGTTTCGCACGGACAACCCCTCCTGTTGAAAGACGCGCGGGGTCTCCATGAGATCTTCCCCCCGAGCACAGCGAGTGGATCATATACAGCGCGAACCGTCCGCTCACCTGCCCGGCACCCAACGACCCTGCCCCACCTGCGATTTCCGTGCCGGAGTTGCCGTCGCCGACCTGCGATCGTGAGTCGTCATAGCAGACTGCTCGTTCCGGTTCTGTCGAAAATTTCTTGGCTGCAATGGTTTACGTCTCGATCTATTGAGACTGATCGGTCAAATATGCGAGACTGCGAACCGCTATCCACCATCGAGAACCGAACAGGATCCACCATGTCGTTCACCAAGCTGGTCACCGCGGGCATCACCGCACTGGCATTCGGCGCAGTCCTCACCGCAGGCCCCGCCACCGCGGCTCCCCTCGCCCCCGTGGTCGCCCCCGGCGAGCCCGCCCCGGGCGGAGCATCCTCCGGCAGCGCCATCCTCGATGACTTCGCCGAACTCTTCCGCCAGCTCCAGTGCGGCTCCGCCGCCGTCTGCCCCGCCTGATTCCCACCCGCCCGGGCGGCCTCGACTCCGCCCGGGCAGATCCGAGTTCAGCCGAAGAATTCGTCTGCGCTGGTTGCTGTGACGGCCTGCAACAGCCAGGCTTCCAGCTGATCGAGATCGGTGCATGCGGCAAGCTGCTCGCTCTGCTGCGCCGACAACTCCAGCCGCCGCGCGGTAAGCACCGTCAGCACGTTCTGCGCAGCTTGGATAATCCGCCCTTGCGCACGTCTCTCAGCCCGGTACTCATCGGCTTCTTCGAACGGGCACTCCTCAGCTGAAAAGTTCATCGGTGCGCGTCGCGGTGGCAGCCTCGGTCAACCAAGCGTCGAGCTGTTCCAAATCCGTGCACGCGGCGAGCTGGGCGCGTTGCGCCGCTGAAAGCTCGAGTCCTCGGGCAGTCAGCACGGTGAGCACAGCGTGCGCACGTTCGCTTGCCACGTACTTGGTGGCGATGCGGCCGCGGTACTCGGGAGTGCTTTTCATGAGGTCCTCCAGGCGTCGGCTTGCCGCGAGGGTCAACGCGTCGTCGACCAGATCAAGATACATTTTCGCATGTTCGTCGTCGGTTTTCATCAGGCCGGCGAGGAAGGCGGCGAGGACCTCCTCCATATGCGGCCCCGCACCGTGGGCGATAGCCGACAATGTCGCGCGCTCTGGACGGCGTCGGGCTTCGTCGGGGTCGGTCACTACCGGGAAGCGGTCGGGACCTAGCACCAGCGGCTGGACGACGGATCCGACATTGTCGAGCTCGATCGGCTGTTCTGCCCACTTCGCCACCTTCCTGTTCGGCGTCACCACCAACAGCACCACGGGGCAGCACAATCTGGACCGCAATGTGGTCAGGTAGACCGGCCACTTCCAGCGCCGAACATCGTCAGCCGCCAACTGGACCTCGACACAGACCCCGAGCACCGGCAGATCGCGATCGTCGTGTGTGCTGAGTGCGAGATCGCCGCGGAACTCCTTCGGCCCGATATCGGTGAAGTCGCACGACTCGGCCCGCATTCGGGACAGGCCGGGTAGCGGGATGCCGAACTCCTCTGCCAGCAGCGTCGGCGCCAGCAGAGCATCGGTGCGGAACAGATCAAGCAAACCCTCGTGGAGGTAGCTCGGCATGCGGAGCACCTTATGCCGCAAGGTATTCCGCGTGGAATCGGTTACGGCGTGTTGGGGGTGGAGCGGCGGGCCAGGAGGACGGTGACGGTGAAGAGGGCGACGCCTGCGACGGCCAGGAGGGCGCCGACCAGGGCCGGGGCGGTGTAGCCGAAGCCCGCGGCGATGACGAGGCCGCCGAGCCAGGCGCCTGCGGCGTTGGCGATGTTGAGGGCGGCGTGGTTGAGGGCGGCGGCGAGGGTTTGGGCGTCGGCGGCGACGTCCATGAGGCGGGTTTGCAGGCCGGGGGCCAGGGCCGCGCCGGAGGCGCCGACGAGGAAGGCGCCGATGGCGGCGGTGATCGGGTTGTGGGCGGCGAGGACGAAGCCGGCCAGGATCACCACCATCGCGATCATCGCGGCGAAGATCGACCGGTCGACGCCGCGGTCGGCGAGGATGCCGCCGATGATGTTGCCCGCGATCATGCCGAGGCCGAACAGGGCGAGCACGATCGGCACGGCACCGATCGGCATGCCCGCGACGTCGGTCATGGTGGTGGCGATATAGGTGTACACGGCGAACATGCCGCCGAAGCCGATGGCGCCGACCGCGAGGGTGAGCAGCACCTGGGGGCGGCGCAGGGCGCCGAGTTCGGTCATCGGGTTGGTGATCTTCATGTCGCTCAGGGCGGGCAGGTAGCGCCACAGCGCGGCCACGGTCGCCACGCCGATGAAGGTGACGACGACGTAGGCGTCGCGCCAGCCGAAGTGCTGTCCGAGCCAGGTCGCGCCGGGGACACCGACCACATTCGCCACGCTGAGCCCGAGCATCACCGCCGCCACCGCCTTGGCCCGCTGCCCGACGGGCGCGAGTGTCGCGGCGGCGAGGGAGGCCACACCGAAGTAGGCGCCGTGCGGCAGACCGGACACGAACCGCGCCGCCACCAGCGTCCCGAAGGTCGGCGCGAGCACCGTCGCCGCGTTGCCGAGGGTGAACGCGGCCATCAGCACGATGAGCAGTTTCTTGCGCGGTACCCGCGCGCACAGCGCCGCGATCAACGGCGCGCCCACCACGACGCCGAGCGCGTACGCCGACACCGCGTGCCCGGCCGACGGCTCGGAGATGCCGAAGGCCGCGGCGATATCGGGCAGCAGGCCCATGGTCACGAACTCGGTGGTGCCGATACCGAACCCTCCCAGCGCCAACGCGAGCATCGCCGGGACATGCCAGCTGGTGCGTGGCGCGTCGAGGCGTTCGGAGGTCGCGAGGGAAGAAGTCACGCTTCTATGCAACGGGCCCGAACATCCCACCGCATCCCGAGACAGCCGTGAGTTATCCCACCCGCGACGGCTTCGGTCGACGACAACACGGATCGGGCCTGCGAAAGCGTTCATTAAGGTTCCCGCAGCCCACCCTCGCTACATTTTGGTCAACAGGTTCGAAACAGCCACAGCAGCAAGGTAATTCGAATCCACCTACGCACGCTGGAGGGGAATTGTGATGAAGGATCAACTGACTGCCGAGGTCAGCCGCGCGGAACGCAAAGGGCCCGGACGATCGGCCAGGCGACTCGTCGGCTCGCTCAGCACCGGGGCAGTCATGGCCGCCGTGGCGATGCTCGCCGTCGCACCCGCGAGTTCGGCCGCGGCAGGCATCACGATGCCGAACGGCCTGAACGAGCGCGTCTGCCTGGACGCGCTGACCCTCGACGGGCACACGGTGGCCCAAGACGCCCGGGCACAGGTGTGGGTATGCAACGGCGGCGCGCAGCAGCAATGGTGACGGCCTGCTGAAACAGAAACGCTCGCATCAGGCGTTCGATGCGAGCGTTTCACAGCTGTGCGGGGTCGCTGCGCGAACCCGCACGAGTTCACTTCAGTGTGCGAGCCAGGTTGGCGTCCAGCGCGCCGAGGAATTCCTCGGTGCTCAGGTAGCCCTGATCGCCGCCGACGAGCAGTGCCAGGTCCTTGGTCATCTGCCCGCCCTCGACGGTCTTGATGACCACGTCCTCGAGCGCCTGCGCGAAGCCGATCACCTCGGGGGTGTTGTCCAGCTTGCCGCGGTGCTCGAGACCACGGGTCCAGGCGAAGATCGACGCGATCGGGTTGGTCGAGGTCGGCTTGCCCTGCTGGTACTGGCGGTAGTGCCGGGTGACGGTGCCGTGCGCGGCCTCGGCCTCGCAGGTCTTGCCGTCCGGGGTGAGCAGCACCGAGGTCATCAGGCCCAGCGAACCGAAGCCCTGGGCGACGGTGTCGGACTGCACGTCGCCGTCGTAGTTCTTACAGGCCCACACGTAACCGCCCTCCCACTTCATGGAGGAGGCGACCATGTCGTCGATGAGGCGGTGCTCGTAGGTGAGGCCCGCGGCGTCGAACTCGGCCTTGAACTCGGCGTCGAAGACTTCCTGGAAGGTGTCCTTGAACATGCCGTCGTAGGCCTTGAGGATGGTGTTCTTCGTGGAGAGGTACACCGGGTAGTTCTGCTGCAGGCCGTAGTTGAACGAGGCCCGCGCGAAGTCCTCGATGGACTTCTTGAAGTTGTACATACCCATGACGACGCCGCCGTCCTCGGGCATCTTCACGACCTCGTGCACGATCGGCTCGCTGCCGTCCTCCGGGGTGAAGGTCAGCGTGACGGTGCCCGCCTCGTAGACCTTGAAGTCGGTGGCGCGGTACTGGTCGCCGAACGCGTGGCGGCCGATGATGATCGGCTTGGTCCAGCCGGGCACCAGGCGCGGCACGTTGGAGATGATGATCGGCGCGCGGAAGATGGTGCCACCCAGAATGTTTCGGATGGTGCCGTTGGGCGAGCGCCACATCTTCTTGAGACCGAATTCCTTCACCCGCGCTTCGTCGGGGGTGATGGTGGCACACTTCACGCCGACGCCGTGCTTCTTGATGGCGTTCGCCGCGTCGATGGTGACCTGGTCGTCTGTCTTGTCGCGGTACTCGATACCGAGGTCGTAGTACTCGAGATTCACGTCGAGATAGGGATGGATCAGCTTGTCCTTGATGAACTGCCAGATGATCCGGGTCATCTCGTCGCCGTCGAGTTCTACGACGGTGCCTTCAACCTTGATCTTGGACATGGATCTTCGTGTCCTCCTCGGTGGGTGCCCTCATTGCACGGCCGGGCGAACACGCTTGTGAGCGGACCCCAGCAGTTCCAACAGACAACGTATATGCCCCGCGTTGTCTGCGGGACGTGTAGGTGCAAACATGACGAGCGTACTGCTGCCCGGGACCTCACCGCGACGGGAGGTCCCGCTGTGCGGCACACCTCGAAACTACTCCGCGCACCCGTACCCCATCCGCGTTCGATCGGTTACCGGGCGGTAACCCCGGTGAGGGCCTCGCGGACCTGCCCGTCCCTGGTCAGACGACAATCGGCGCGGCCGTCGCGCGCTCGTCGCCTTCGATCAGGTTTTCCGGCTTGTCCTTGATCATCAGGGCGATCACCACGGCCGCGGCGAGGAAGAAGCCCGCCCCGACGTAGAAGGCGACGTCGTAGCTGTAGATCGAGGCGCGTTCGACGAGATGGTCGACGGTGGGGTGCTCGGCGATGTAATGCTCGGCGGCCTGCACCGACAGCGTGGTGAGCAGTGCGGTCCCCACCGCGCCGCCGACCTGCTGGGCGGCATTGAGCAGGGCACTGGCCACACCGGAATCCTCGGCGCGCACCTGGTGCAGCGCGACGGCCTGCATACCGACGAACAGCGGGCCCATGCCGAAGGCCATCACCACCTGGGCGGGCAGCACGCTCAGGGCGTAACCGTCGCCGTAGCTCAGCTGCGCCAGCCAGACCAGACCGATCACACCGAGCAGGGCGCCGACCACCATCACCGGGCGCGGGCCGAACTTGGGCAGCAGCGAACTGGTGATGCCCGCCGCGATGCCGATGCCGATGGGGAACGGCAGGAAGGCGATGCCTGCCTCGAGCGGCGAATATCCCAGGGTGTTCTGGTAGTAGAAGCTGAGGAACAGGAACATGGCGAACATCGCGATGGGGATCAGCAGCGCGGTGAGCAAAGCACCACCGCGGTTGATCTCCCCGGGAATGCGCAGGGGAAGAAGCGGATTCGTCGATCGCGCCTCGATGACGACGAAGATAAGGAGCAACGCGGAACCGGCACCGAGCAGTCCGAGCGTGCTCGGCGCCAGCCAGCCGTGCTCGGCGGCCCGGCTGAATCCGTAGACGATCGCGACCAGGCCGAGAGTCACGGTGACGGCACCGGGCAGGTCGTAGCCGCCGGTGCGCGGTGCGGGGATGTCGCGGGCGATCACGGCGAGCGCACCGGCCACCGCGACCAGGGCGATCGGGGTGTTGATCAGCAACGTCCACCGCCAGGACGCGAACTCGGTGAGCGCGCCGCCGACGATCAGCCCGAACGCCACCCCACCGGCGGTGATCCCGGCGAACACCGCGAACGCGCGCGCCCGTTCGCGCACGTCGGTGAAGATCACCGACAGCAGCGACAGCGCCGCGGGCGCGAGCAGGGCGGCGAACGCGCCCTGGAGCCCACGGCCGAGGAACAACTGCACGGTGTTCTGCGCCAGGCCCGCCAGCGCCGAGGCGACGGCGAAGCCGACGAGGCCGACCAGGAAGATGCGGCGGCGGCCGAGGTAGTCGGCCATCCGCCCGCCGAGCAGCAGCAACCCGCCGAAAATGAGCGTGTAGGCGGTGATGGCCCACTGTTTGTCGCCGTCGGTGATGGCGAGGTCGCGCTGGGCGTACGGCAGCGCGATGGTGATGACGGTGGCGTCGAGCACCACCATCAGCTGCGCGGCGGAGAGCACGACGAGCGCCCACCATCGCATCGAATTCGCCGGGGCTGCAGCATCTTCGGGTTTCAGTTCGGTGCCGGTCACCTGGGCTCCTCATCGCTCGGCATGCGTCGGCCAATCCTGGCACCGTGCGACAATTGGCGTCAAGAGAAATTTGTCTGAACGCGCCACTTGGCGGGGTGCGACAGGTGATCGCGCGGAGACGCTAAGCTGGCGAAATGCTCGACTCGACCACTCCGACCGCCTCCGACCGGCCGGCACCGCCGAGCCTGCGCGAGCGTAAGAAGGCGCAGACCAGGGCCGCGATCGTCGCGATCGGGCTCGACCTGTGCGATACACAGGGCTTCGACGCGACAACCGTCGAGCAGATCGCCGCCGGAGCCGACGTATCCCCCCGCACCGTCAACCGGTACTTCGCGCTCAAAGAGGACATCGTGCTCGCCCCGATCGACGACTTCGGCCACGCCGTCGCCGTCGCGCTGCGCGGCCAGCCCGATACCGGCAACGAACTGCGAGCCCTGTGCGGCGCCTACCTCCAGGTGGTCGAGTCCGAGGCCGATGCCGACGGCCTGCGGTTCCTGCACCAGTTCCTGCAGACGCAGCGGATCATGCGGGCCAGCCAGGCGGTCAACGCGCGGGCCCTGGAATACGCGGAGAAGAAGAACGTCGCGGTGTGCGAGGAACTGGCCCGCCGGATGGGAACCACACCCGACGACTTTCTGGTGAAGCTGGTCGCGGGCACGTGGCAGACGCTGTGTCACCTCGCGGTCGCCGACACCGAGCACGTACTGCCCACCTCACCGGAGGCGGCGGTGCGGGTCACCCGCGAAGCGATCCTGCGCGCCTATCACGGATTGCGGCAGGTCTGCGGCGCACCGGCCGACGACACACCAGGGTTCGCCGCACCGGCGGCACGGTGATGTGAGGCAGGAAACGCGGGGGAAGTTTCCCCACCGGCGTGATGTCCGGTTAACATGTCGTCCAAGGTCATGAGTACCAGCGCGAAGCCCCGGCTCGCTGGTCGGCAACCCTCCAGCTGCGGTGGGGTGCTCCGGGTGATGACCGGGCTCCCGAAGGTCGGGAGCAAGCGCGCATTTCAGGAGGCCCCCATGTGTTGTTGTCCGTCGATCCGCCCCAGCTGAACCCTGACGCACAACCCTGGAGCATTGACCATGACCGACGCCGCCCTGCCCGAGAACTGGTCGTTCGAGACCAAGCAGATCCACGCGGGCCAGGCCCCCGACGCGACCACCAACGCGCGGGCACTGCCGATCTACCAGACCACCTCTTACACCTTCCGCGACACCGAACACGCCGCCGCGCTGTTCGGGCTCGCCGAACCGGGCAACATCTACACCCGGATCATGAACCCCACCCAGGACGCGGTGGAGCAGCGAGTCGCCGCCCTCGAAGGCGGCGTCGCGGCGCTGCTGGTGGCCTCGGGCCAGGCGGCCGAGACCTACGCCATCCTGAATCTGGCAGGCGCCGGTGACCACATCGTGTCCAGCCCGCACCTCTACGGCGGCACCTACAACCTCTTCCACTACTCGCTGCCCAAGCTCGGCATCGAGGTGTCGTTCGTCGAGGATCCCGACGACCTCGCGCAGTGGCAGGCCGCCATCCGCCCCAACACCAAGGCGTTCTACGGCGAGACCATCGCCAACCCGAGCAGCGCGGTGTTCGACATCCCGGGTATCGCCGGTGTCGCTCATGAGAACGGGCTGCCGCTGATCGTCGACAACACCGTCGCCACGCCGTACCTGATCCAGCCGCTCGCCCACGGCGCCGACATCGTGGTGCACTCGGCCACGAAGTACCTCGGTGGCCACGGCGCGGCGGTGGCGGGCGTGATCGTCGACGGCGGCACCTTCGACTGGACCGTGCGTGACGCCGAGGGCAACGCCCGGTTCCCCGGCTTCACCGAGCCCGATCCGAGCTACCACGGCGCGGTCTTCGCCGATCTCGGCGCACCGGCGTTCGCGCTCAAGGCCCGCGTGCAGTTGCTGCGCGACCTCGGCGCGGCGGTGTCACCGTTCAACGCCTTCCTCATCGCCCAGGGCATCGAGACGCTGAGCCTGCGGGTGGAACGGCACGTGAGCAACGCGGTGGAGGTGGCGAAGTTCGTCGCCGCGCAGCCCGGTGTCGACGCGGTGCACTACGCGGGACTCGAGTCCTCGCCCTGGCACGAGCGGGCCAAGCAGCTGGCGCCCAAGGGTGCGGGCGCGATCGTGTCGTTCGAGCTGGCAGGCGGTGTCGACGCGGGCAAGAAGTTCGTGGACGCGCTCAGCCTGCACAGCCATGTGGCTAACATCGGTGATGTGCGTTCTCTCGTGATCCACCCGGCGTCGACCACGCACTCGCAGTTGACACCGGAGGAGCAGCTGGCCGCAGGCGTCACTCCCGGCCTGGTCCGGCTCGCGGTGGGTATCGAGGGAATCGACGACATCCTGGCCGATCTGCGGGCCGGTTTCGCGGCGGCGACGACGTGACTGTGAGCACCGAATCGCCGATCACCCGTCCCGGCACCGGGGTGGCCCTGCTGCCACCACCGGACGGGCGACTCGGCGTGGTCGCCATCGGGGACGTGACGCTGGAGAACGGCGCCGTCGTCCCCGATGTGCGGCTGGCGGTGCAACGGTGGGGTGAGCTCTCCCCCACGCTCGACAACGTGGTGCTCGTCGAACACGCGCTCACCGGCGACTCCCATGTCGTCGGTGGGCCCGACGGGGCGCCCGGCTGGTGGGAGGGCATGGTCGGGCCCGGCGCGCCGATCGACACCGACGAATGGTGTGTGATCGCCACCAATGTGCTCGGCGGCTGTAAGGGCAGCACGGGCCCGTCGTCCCTCGCACCCGACGGAAAGCCTTGGGGCGCACGGTTTCCCTGGGTGACCATTCGCGATCAGGTGACCGCCGAGGCACAGTTGCTCGACCTGCTCGGCATCGAGCGGCTCGGTGCCGTCGTCGGCGGGTCGATGGGTGGCATGCGCGTGCTCGAGTGGATCATCGGGCATCCACAGCGGGTGTCGGCGGCACTGGTGCTCGCCGTCGGTGCACGCGCCACCGCCGATCAGATCGGCACCCAGACCACCCAGATGGCCATCATCACCGCCGACCCGGACTGGCAGGACGGCAACTATCACGGCACCGGGCGCGCGCCGATGACGGGCATGGGCCTGGCCCGGCGCATCGCCCACCTCACCTACCGCACCGAGGGCGAACTCGAGCACCGCTTCGCCAATCACGCGCAGGGTGACGAGGACCCGTGGGCGGGCGGCCGGTACGCGGTGCAGAGCTATCTCGAGCACCAGGCCGACAAGCTCGGCCAGCGCTTCGACCCGGCCACCTATGTGCTGCTCAGCGAGGCCATGAACCGGCACGACGTGGGTCGCGGCCGCGGTGGTGTGGCCGCCGCGCTCGCGTCCACCCCCGTTCCGTGTGTGGTCGGCGGTGTCGACTCGGATCGCCTGTACCCGTTGCACACTCAGGCCGAGCTGGCCGAAGGTCTGCCCGGCTGTGCGGGTTTGGAGATCGTGCACTCCCGTGACGGGCACGACGGCTTCCTCACCGAGGCGGCGGCGGTATCCAAACTGCTCACCGAGACGATGCGATTGGCCCGCGAAAACCGCTGAGCGCGTTCAGGACGCGGTGAGCAACGCGACGATCGACCGCACGTAGGCCTGGAGGCGTTCGCGCGGGTATTCCTGCGGCGAGCTCACCGCCAGCCTGCCGAGCATCTCGGCGACGGTGAGCGTGGAGTTCGCCAGCAGTTCGGCATCCATGCCCGACCAGCGTGGCGACAGCGAGATCCCCACGCGGACAAGCGATTGCGCCCGGTCGAGGATGTCGGCCCGGGAATCGCGCAGCGCGGCACGGTATTCGGCGGGCGCGCTGGCCGGGGTGGCGAGGATCAGTCGCCAGCGGGTCGGATTCGCCAGTGCCACATCGACGAACGCCTCGACCGTCGCCGAGGCGGCCGCCACCGGATCGACTCCGAGCAGGTCTTGCGGCAGGGTGTCGGCGATCTGCTCGAGCCCGCGTTCACGTTCCCGCTCGAGCAGGGCCTCGACGAGTTCGGCACGTGTCTTGAACACCGTGTACAGCACCGGTTTTCCGACACCGGCCTCCTGCGCGACGGCTTCCATGCTCAGTTCGTGCAGTTCCATCCGGCCGAGCACGGTGAACGCCGCGTCGAGCAGTTGCGCGCGGCGTTGTTCCGGCGGCAGGCGCGGGGCATAGCGGCGGCGCGGTCGTTGATCGCGCGTGGCGGTCATCGGTTCTCACCTGCCTCTCCGTCCGGACGACGATACCTCGCCTGCCGGGCACAGAAATCCTACGCAACCGTTGCATTCGATACGAGCAATTGCTACGGTTGCGTTGTATTCATTGCGAGGTTCGCCTCAGCTGTGCAAAGGAGCACGTGCCATGGCCTTCGATCCGACCACCCTGCGCCGCGACGACTACGGATTCTTCGGGCCGGGCTCCCCCAGCTGGAAGGTCTGGGCGGCACCGACCGCGCTGATCGGTTTCCAGCGCGCGGTCACCCTCGAACACTTCGACCCGTTCCTGACCGCCGCCGTGGCCGACTCGCACGGCATCTACGACAATCCGGCCACCCGCCTCGACCACACCCTCGCCTACTTCCTGCTGGTCGCGGTGGGTGACGGACGCACCGCCGTCCAGGCCGCCGAGCATCTGATGCGGGTGCACGCGCCGATGACGGGTATCGAACCCGTGAGCGGCAAGCGCTACAGCGCCAACAGCCCCGACTCCCAGCTGTGGATCCACATCACCGGCTGGCATTCCGTTCTCAAGGCCTACGAGATGTACGGCCCGGGACCACTGAGCCCCGACGAGGAGGACCGCTACTGGGCCGAGTGCGCGGTCGCCGCCGAGCTGCAGACCTGCAAGCCGGCCGATGTGCCGCGCAATCGCGCCGA
The DNA here is from genome assembly GCF_053605015.1 of Nocardia sp. NPDC003979. Taxonomy (NCBI): domain Bacteria; kingdom Bacillati; phylum Actinomycetota; class Actinomycetes; order Mycobacteriales; family Nocardiaceae; genus Nocardia; species Nocardia sp. NPDC003979. The sequence continues at coordinate 422,186 of NZ_JBSGIJ010000001.1, read as the reverse complement.
GGTTCGCGCCTATTTCGACCGGGTGCGACCGCGGCTGTGTGTCACCGAGCGGGCCGTCGAGGGCATGCACTACCTGCTGTGGACGCCGCCGAGCAAAGGCCGGCACTTCGCGATCGGCAGCAGACTGCTCTCGCTGGCGAGCATCCCGAGCCTGCCGCGGTGGATGCGGACCCTCGGCCGGTTCGCCGTTCCGCCGGTGGTCGACCCGCTGGTGCGGATTCCGGCGAAGGCGATCGCCTGGACCGCCGCGCGGCGCGACAACTGGGCGATGATCAAGGCCGCGCCGTATATCGCGCCGATGTCGGGACAGATCCTGGCCGCGCATGCCTCGTCCGCACCGCCGGAAACGCCGGCGACGATCACGCCGCAGCGAGCCAGGAAGCTCTACGGCAGCAAGGGCGACGCGAGCCTGTGGGCGGAGTCTCGAGTGAGCGAAACCGCCTGATCAGCAAGCTGATTGGATGACTACGCCGTGCGGCGCCTGGCGTCCTCGATGCGATTGATGTTCGTCTCGATCCATTCGCGCAGGGCCGTGATGGGTTCGCGCAGGCTGCGGCCGAGATCGGTGAGGGTGTACTCGACGCGCGGCGGAACCGTCGGATACACGGTGCGTTCGACGAACCCGTCCGTCTCCAGCTGGCGCAGGGTCTGGGTGAGCATCTTCTGGGAGATGCCGTCGATGCGGCGGCGCAGATCGGTGTAGCGCAGGGTGCCCTCGGCGAGCGCGTCGACGAGCAGCACGGTCCATTTCCCCGCGATGGTGTCGAGTACCTCGCGCGTCGGGCATTTCGCCGAGTACACGTCGGCCGGTAGTCCGCTGAGTTCGTGAATGGTGGCCACCTGATCGAGCTTAACGCACTTTCAGGTGCCTACTTCCCTATCGGATGTAACTCTCCGATAGTTAGAAACATGATCACGCAGACACTTTCGGTCACCGACGCCATCCGCACTCGCCGCACGGTTCGCCATTACCGGCCCGACCCGATCCCGCCCACCGTCCTCGACGAGCTGCTCGACCTGGTCGTGGAGGCGCCGAGCGCATGGAACATGCAGGACCGGTCGATCGTCCTGGTACGCAGCGAGCAGGGTCGACGAGCCCTGTCGGAGGCCGCATTCGGGCAGCCGCAGCCGTTGGAGGCGCCCGCGGTGCTGGTATTCGTCGCCGACCCGCACGCTTGGCGTGGCGCCCAGGACGATATCGCGGAGCGAGCCGTCGCCAATGGGGCGTGGAACGAGGAGTTCCGGGCGATGTTCGACGGGCGCGCGGAATACCACTCGCTGAGCGAGCGGGGGTTGCTGCGCGAGAACGCGGTGAAGAACGCGATGATCGCGGCCACCTACGTCATGCTCGCCGCGACCGGGCTCGGCTTGGCGTCGGCACCGATGAACGGGTGGGACGAGGCGGCGGTGAAACGCGCTATCGACATCGACCCGGAGTCGGACCTGGCGATCGCCGTGCTGGTGACCGTCGGATACGGCGCCGGGACCCCGCCGCATCCCGGGCGCAGGACCCGTCCGCAGACGGTGTTCGCGGAGCGCTACCCGACGCTCAGCTGACGCCGAGGGTGTTGATGGTGGCCGCGAGGAAGACGATGGCGCTGCCGAGAGCGGTGAGCCAGGCGACGTCGAAGGGCTTGCTGCGAACCGCGAGCAGGCCGACCTGCACGGTCGGCAGGCACAAGCGGAACGCGGCGGCCACCAGAGCCGCGCTGCCGAAGATGAGGGCGCCGCGGCGCCAGCGGTCCCAGGCGACGAAGGCGATCGCGATCACGATCAGCACGCTCACCACGGTCATCGGCAGGTGGCTGCGCAGGTACTGCTGCCACGCGCTCAGCCGCACGACGCGATGCTTGCCGGTGGTCTGCGCCTCGTTCACGATGCCGATTGTCGCAGTGCGGCGCGCTGTCCGCACACAGGGGCCCGCTACCCTGCTGCGGGTGTTCAATGTGATGTTCCATCAGCCGGTGATCCCGCCGAACACCGGTAACGCGATCCGGTTGGTCGCGGGCACCGGATGCACGCTGCACCTGATCGAGCCCCTCGGGTTCGATCTGTCGGAATCGAAACTGCGCCGCGCGGGGCTGGACTACCACGATCTGGCCTCGGTCACCGTGCACCCCGACCTCGAAACGGCCTGGGCAGCAATCGGTCCCCAGCGGGTCTTCGCGTTCACCACCCAGGCCACCACCCGCTACACCGACATCGCCTACCAGCCCGGCGACATCCTGCTGTTCGGCACGGAACCGACGGGCCTGCCGCCGGAGGTTCTCACCGATCCGCACATCACCGACCAGGTGCGCGTCCCGATGCTGCCCGGCCGCCGCTCGATGAACCTGTCGAACACCGCCGCCGTCGCGGTGTACGAGGCGTGGCGGCAGCACGGGTTTCCGGACGCGGTCTGATCAGTCGATCTCGAAGCGTTTGTAGCGGGAGGTGGCACCCGCGGTGAGGTGGACGGTGGACTTGGGGACGCCGAAATGGTCGGCGAGCAGTTCGATGGCGGCCTTGTTGGCCTTGCCCTCGGTCGCGGGGGCGCGGACGTAGAGGGTGAGGGTGCCGTCGGCGGCGGTTTCGACCAACGGGCCTTTACGGCTGTTCGGTTTGATCGTCGCCCGCACTGTGGGCACCGGGGGTCTCCTTCGCGGTGTGGGATCGCGGTTTCCGGCGGACAACGCGCAGGACTGCGTAGAGCACGCCGCCGAGCAGGGCGAACAGGCCCAGCCACGGCACCGCCTTGCCCGCGAAGACGACCGCGTCGTGCAGCCAGTCGACCAGCGAGTTCCAGCCGGAGACGATGCCGTCCCAGAACGAGTCGGGCTCGCCCGGCGCCTGCTTCTTCTCGGCGGTGAGGGTGATCGTGAGGGTCGACAGGGCCACCTGGTCGTCGAGGCTGCGTTTCTGGGCGGTGAGGCTGTCGAGTTCGCCCTGCCTGCTCGACAGCGCCTCCTCGGCGGCGATCAGGTCAGCGGTGTTGTTCGCGCCCGCGATCAGCGCTTTGAGCCGGTCGACGGAGGCGCGCAGGGCATTGATGCGGGCGTCGAGGTCCTGCCACTGCATGGTGACGTCGTCGCGGTTGGTGCTGATCTCGGTGACCGTGCCCGCGTCGCCGAGGTCGGTGATGAAGGCGTCGGTCTTGTCGGCGGGCACCCGCACGCTCAGCACGGCGCGCGCGACCCGCTTGTCGGTGCCGGGCTGTTCGGTGCGGCTGTCGACGCGTCCGTTCAGCGCCGTCACCCGATCGACGACGGTGCCCGCGGCGGCGATCGGGTCGTCGGCGGTGATGTCGACCGAGCCGGTGATCACCTCTTTGCGAGTCGACGAATCCGACGGCGCGGGACTTTCTTTCGACGGCGCGCCCTCCCTGAAACCGGGTGCTACCGCGGGAGCGGACGCGTCGAGAGCCCCGGGTTCGGGACTTCGAACGCCTGCTTCATCGTCTCCGCACCCGACCAGGAACACCAGTCCGAGCAACGCGATCATCACCACGGCAAGCTTGCGCATGGTCGCAGCGTAATGCGTTGTGGGCGCCGAACGGGGGCGAGTGCTCAGCGGAAGTCGCGGGACCGGGCGACGATGCGCAGGTCGAGGTGTTCCAGATGCTCGGCGACCAGGCTCGCCACCCCCTCGGCGTTCTGGATGCGGCCACGGATGAGCAGGGCGGTCGCGCTCTGGGCCAGGCGCCGGTAGCGGGTCCACAGCCCGACCGAGCAGACGACATTGATCATGCCGGTCTCGTCCTCGAGATTCAGGAAGGTGACACCGGCGGCGGTGGCCGGACGCTGCCGGTGGGTGACCGCACCCGCGACGAGGATGCGCGAACCGTCCTCGACGAGCAGCAGGTCGGCGGCGGGCACCACACCGAGCGAATTCAGATGGGCGCGAAGGAATTCGGTGGGATAGGTACCGGGCGAGATACCGGTCGCCCACACGTCGGCGGCGGCCAGCTCGAGCGCGCTCATCCCGGGCAGCGACGGAGCCTGCGTCACCGCCCCGGTCCCGGGCAGCAGATCGGGCCGCTCCCCCGCCGCCGCACCCGCCGCCCACAACGCGGCCCGCCGCACACTGCTGCCCCGCGTACCCCGCACCGACCCGCCGCCGTCCACCACGGCCCCACTCGCAGCCGACGACGGATGGGTGTCGACCAGCATGTCGAGGGCGCCTGCGGTGGCGAGGGATTCCGCTTGGGCGACAGTCAATCCCACTCGCGCGGTGAGGTCGAGCATCGAGGTGTAGGGGCCGTGCTCGGTGCGTTCGGTGACGAGGCGTTCGGCGAGGTCGTCGCCGATGTGGCGGACGGCGGCCAGACCGAGGCGCACCTCGGTGCCAGCGTTCTCCAGGGTGGGTTCGGCGCGGCTGGCGTTGATGTCGGGACCGTGCACGAGCACGCCGTGGCGGCGGGCATCGGCGACCAGCGACTGCGGTGAGTAGAACCCCATCGGCTGGGCGCGCAGCAGCCCGGCGCAGAACGCGGCCGGGTGGTGCAGCTTGAACCACGACGAATAGAACACCAGCGCGGCGAAGCTCTGCGAATGACTTTCGGGGAAACCGAAATTGGCGAAGGCGTAGAGCTTTTCGTAGATGCGGTCGGCGAGGTCGCCGGTGATGCCGTGCAGCTCGCGCATGCCCTGGTAGAGACGGCTCTTGAGCCGTTCCATCTTCTCCGGTGAGCGTTTGGACCCCATGGCGCGGCGCAGCTGGTCGGCTTCGGCGGCGCTGAAACCGGCGACATCGATGGCCATCTGCATCAGCTGCTCCTGGAACAGGGGGATGCCGAGGGTGCGCGACAGCGAGTTCTCCAGCGCCGGGTGGTCGCAGACCGGTGGCTCCTTGCCGTTGCGTCTGCGGATGTAGGGATGCACCGAGCCACCTTGAATAGGCCCCGGCCGGATCAGCGCCACTTCGACCACCAGGTCGTAGAACTTTCGCGGCTTGAGCCGTGGCAGGGTCGCCATCTGCGCACGCGATTCCACCTGGAACACCCCGATCGAATCGGCGCGCTGCAGCATCTCGTATACGGCCGGTTCGGTGAGGTCGAGGGCGTGCAGTTCCACCTGCTCGCCCTTGTGCTCACGCACCAGGTCGATCATGTAGTGCAGGGCCGAGAGCATGCCGAGGCCGAGCAGGTCGAACTTCACCAGGCCGACCGCCGCACAGTCGTCCTTGTCCCACTGCAGCACGCTGCGGCCCGCCATGCGCGCCCATTCCACCGGACACACATCGGCGATGGGGCGATCGCAGATCACCATGCCGCCGGAGTGGATGCCCAGATGCCGTGGCAGACCGTCGAGTTCGCCTGCGAGCTCGAGCACGGCATCGGGGATATCGGTACCGGTCTCCTGGCTCACCCCGGACCAGCGGCTCACCTGCTTGCTCCACGCATCCTGCTGACCGGGCGAAAAGCCGAGCGCCCGGGCGGCATCGCGCACGGCCGACTTGCCGCGATAAGTGATCACGTTCGCCACCTGAGCCGCGTAGTCACGGCCGTATTTGGCGTAGACGTGCTGAATGGCCTCTTCCCGCCGGTCGGATTCGATGTCGACGTCGATATCGGGCGGGCCGTCGCGTTCGGGTGAGAGGAACCGCTCGAACAGCAGATTGTTGGCGACCGGATCGACATTGGTGATGCCGATGGCGAAGCAGACCGCGGAATTGGCCGCGGACCCACGGCCCTGGCACAGGATGTCGTTGTGCTTGCAGAACTCGACGATGTCGTGCACGACGAGGAAGTAGCCGGGGAACTCCAGTTGCCGGATCACCGCGAGTTCGTGCTCGATCTGCTCGTACGCCTCGGGGTTGCGTTCAGGAGATCCGTATCGTTCGGCGGCGCCGCGGTAGGTGAGCTCACGCAACCAGGAGTTCTCGTCGTGGCCCGGTGGCACCTCGAACGGTGGCAGTTTCGGCGCGATCAAGCCGAGATCGAAGGCGCATTCGCGGGCCAGCGCCGCCGCGTTGGTCACCGCGTGCGGGTACGCCGTGAACAGCCGCGCCATCTCCGCGCCCGAGCGCAGGTGGGCACCGCCGGTGGGTGCCAGCCAGCCGGCCATCTCGTCGAGGCTGCTGCGGGCGCGGATCGCGGCAAGAGCCATGGCACGCCGACGCTGGGCGGGCGCGGCGAAATGCGCACCGGTGGTGGCCAACACGGACAGCCCGAGCCGGTCGGCGAGGGCTACCAGGTAGCCGTTGCGTTCGTCGTCGGTGGCGATGCCGTGGTGGGTGAGTTCCACGCTCACGCGGTCGGCACCGAACCGTTCGACCAGATCACGCAGCGCCACTTCGGCTTTGGGCAGGTCGGTGTCGCCCGCGAGCAGGTCTTGTTCGAGGGCGGTGCGCAGGTGACCTTTGCGACAACCGGTGAGGATGTGCCAGTGGCCGCCCGCCGCGGCGGTGAGCGTGTCCAGGTCGTATCGCAGGACACCCTTCTCCCCCGCCGCCATATGCGCCGCGGCCATCTCGCGGGATAGGCGACGGTAACCCTCCTGACCCCGGGCCAGCACCAGCAGGTGCGGGCCCGCCGGGTCGGGAAAACCGGTGCGTGGCATCGAATTCGGGGCAGCCACGTGCCCGGGGCGGCGATTCCGGCGGCCTGACGACGCGTCGCGCGAATCGCCGATCTCGCGTAAACCGCCGCGCGGAACAGTACGGCGCCGGACCGCATCCCCTCGGCCCGGCGCCGCCTCCGCATCGGTTCCCAGTGACAGTTCGGCACCGAAAACCGTTGGCATTCCCCATTCCCTGGCCGCCTCGGCGAACCGGACGGTCCCGTAGAAACCGTTGTGGTCGGTGAGCGCGAGCGCCTCGAGGCCGAGCCGCACCGCCTCCTCCACCAGCTCCTCGGGCGGGCTCGCGCCGTCGAGGAAGCTGTAGGCCGAGTGGGCGTGCAGCTCGGCGTAGGGCACCGCCGGGCCCGCCGGGAGTTCCAGTTCGGGAGCACGGTATTCGCCGCGTTTGCGCGACCAGGCCGGGCTGTCGCCCCCATCGCCCGGGTGCATCTCCTCGGCCGGGCGGGCACTCGGTTTGCCCGAGAGCACCCGTTCCAGCTCCGACCAGGTCGGCGGCCCGTTGCTCCAACCCACGCACCCGCTCCTCTCCCTACCCCCTCACCTCGATTGCCCTGCCCGACACCTCAATTCGCAGGCAACCGCTCCATCGACTGCGACTCCAGCGCCGCCTCCACATGGGCCAGACCCGCCCGGATCACCGCGCCGTAGGCATCGTTGGCGAGCACGTCCAGGTGGCCACGGGCGATGGTCAGCTGCATACGCGCCATGTCGAAATCGCCTACCCGGCGGTGACTGTCGGCCAGATTCAGGTACAGCGAGGGCAGGAATCCGCGCAGCCCCTCGTCCAGCGGGATGCCCGGCCCGAACACCGCGGCCAGGGCCCGCTGGTCCCACAGCAAGGCGCCCTCGGGTAGTTCCTGCACATCGGCAAGGTGATGTGCCACCACGCAGCGATGCAACGGGTCGCCGCCCTCCCCTAGTTCGTCCCAGAGCCGGGTCAGCGCCGCGCGCGCCGCCGCCGGGTCGAATCCGCCGAGCCGCACCGCGGCATAGATGTCCGCCATCCGATCGTCCGCCATGCCCCCAGTATCGCACATACGTTCGAATATCCACCAGAGGCGTTCGAACATATTTTCGAGTTTTTCACAGGCCCTGGTCGCGTAACTTACTTTGAAGTAAGTTAGAGGGAGCGAGCTGCAAAGGAGCAGTGATGTCCCAGGTTTCCCCGAAGAACCGGCGCGATCTCACCGGAAGGCACGTGGTGATCACCGGCGCGTCCTCCGGCATCGGACGGGCCGCCGCCCTCGCCGTGGCCGACAAAGGCGCCGTCGTCGTGCTGCTGGCGCGCCGCGGCGACGAGCTGGCCCAGGTGGTCGACGAGATCCGCGCGGCGGGCGGGCAGGCGCACGGTTACCAGTGCGATGTGACCGATGCCGAATCCGTCGAATCGACCGTGAAGACCATCCTCGACCAGCACGATCACGTCGACATGCTGGTCAACAACGCCGGCCGGTCCATCCGCCGCGCCATCCACCGTTCCACCGACCGCCTGCACGACTACGAGCGCACCATGGCGGTCAACTACTTCGGCGCGCTGCGGATGACCATGGCGTTGCTGCCGCAGATGCGCGAACGCGGCTTCGGCCACATCGTCAACATCTCCAGCGCGGGCGTGCAGGTGGCGACGCCGCGCTTCTCCGCCTACCTGGCCAGCAAGGCGGCGCTGGACAAGTTCACCGAGGTGGCGGCCGTCGAGACCCTCGCCGACGGGGTCACTTTCACCACCATCCACATGCCGCTCGTGCGCACACCCATGATCGCCCCGACCGGTGAACAGGGTCCCGTCGAATCACCGGAATGGGCCGCGGCCACCATCGTCCGCGCCCTCACCGAACGCCCCAAACGCATCGACGTCCCCCTCGGCACCCTCGCCGAGTACGGCGCCCTGTTCACCCCGAAACTCCGCGACCGCATCCTGCACCGCTACTACCGTGCCATCCCGGATTCCCCCGCGGCCAAGGGCGAGGCGAGCACCCCCGATCCCGACCCCGCACCCCCGGCACCGCAGCCGGAGCCGGAGCCGAGGAAATCCCCCGTCCGCACCGCCGCGGGCGCCGCCGTCCGCCGTGCCGCCCGCTGGGTCCCCGGGACCCACTGGTAGCCGTTTCGAGAGCACCACGCTCTGGTGGCGGCGTTTCCCGAGAAAGGACCTCGGTGCGCGTGAGTCAGAGGGTGGGGAGTTGTTCGATGGATACCGGTTCGAGGTAGCCGGCGGGTTTGGGTTTGGCGTTGCAGCTGGCCTGGCGGGGTGGGGCGGAGGCGGAGCGGGTGGTCACGCGCCAGCGGCGGCCGTCGCGGTGGGTGACGACGGCGGCGCCCGCGAGGGTCGGGTCGTGCGTGGGGGTGGGGTCGAGGGTGACCGTGAGGGCGTCGGCGGGGGCCTGGACCTGTTCGCGGACAGCGACTTCGGCGAGCTGGGCGATCGGCGGGTAGCAGCTGCGGCCGCGCAGGCCGGTGAGGGAGACCTCGCCGGTGTCGGCGGCGGCGAGCAGGTCGCGGGCGGCGGGGATGTCGACGCGGCCGTAGGTGAGGCCCGACGGGAGCAGGACGACGGCGGGGGCGAACCGGTGGCCGCCGGTGTGGGACGCCTCCCAGACGCGGCCGGGCTGTTCGGCGGCCAAGGCGGCGGCGATCGGGCGGCCGAGGCGGGCGCAGCACTGGTCGCGTTTGCCGTGGGCGCAGACCAGGACGATCGGATCGTCGACCGGCACACCGATTTCCGGTGCAGGCCCGTCCACCAGGTGCAGATCGATATCGAAAAGCTCACGCAGGTCGGTGATCTCGAACCGCACACACCACGAGCCCTCGGGCCGCGCACTGGCCAGCAGCACCGTGCGCGTGCCGGTGAACTCGTAGCGTCCGGGACGGCGGATCAAGGTGGGGCGCACCTTCGCCGCCGACGTGCGCGCGGCCAGTTCGGCGGTGATCTCCGGCCCGAGCACCTCGTCACCCAGCACATCGCGCCCCCACGCCCCGGGATGCTCGATACACAGCCACCCCGTGGCGTGCACCGCCGTACCGAGCAGCGGAAGGTCGGCGGCGGCCGCCGAACACACCATGCCCTCGAACGGATTCATCACCGCGCCTCCTTCCTCGCTCGCCGGGTCGGTCCCTGACCGGAGTTCACTGTAGAGGCGCCCGGCAGTGCACGGTTCACACCCTCGCTGAGCAGCGGTGACAGCGAAGCCCACGGCCGAGGGGATCGCGCGGTGCTACTCGTAGACCCCCTCGGCATGCCAGTTCTGCTCGTCGTGGACGAGCAGGACCGCGCGGATCTCGGTGGGGCGGGCGTCGAGCTGGACCTGGACGCGGACGGCCGTGGTCGCGTGTTCGGCGGCGGACCACCAGCGTTCCACGACCGGCCAGGGTCCTGCCCAGCCGAGCAGGGACCACTGTTTGCGGCCCCAGCGCAGGATCGCGGGGTCGGCGGTGAACAGGCCTCGGTCGGTGACGCCGACCTCGGTGCCGTCGGCGGCGGTCAGGTGGACGGTGGGGCGGTGCAGCAGGAGCAGGGTGGGGGCCGGTTCGGGGAGGCGGCCGGGCCACGGGTGGGCGGGGTCGGCGCTCGGGGTGAGTTCGTCACCGAGGGCGATCATGGTGATGCGTTCGGCGGGGCCACGACCGCCGCTGAGCACACCGATGCGCACCGCTTCACCACCGAGCAGACCCTGCACTCGCACCAGCGCGCGCCTGGCGCGTTCGGTCTGTTCCCCCTCACCGCCCCACAGACCCAGCTGCAACGCGCCCGAGGCGACCACCTCGACCGGTTCCAGGGTGAGCGCGACGATGGGACCGGTCGGGCGGGCGCGATGGGTGAGCCAGCCGTCGAGTTGCCAGCGGACCCGGTCGGCGGTGTCGGGTGGGGTGAGCGGGCGCGCGCACCGCCAGATCCTGGTGAGTTCCTCGCCGGTCTCGGTGCGGGCGGTGACGGCGAGCCGGGTGCACGACACCCCCGCCGCCGACAGGGCCGCGTGCAGGCGGGTGGACAGCTGCCTGCCCGCGAAGGCGGCCGCGTCGACCCGGTCGATGGGTGGGTCGCAGGCCAGCTCGACGGTCAGTTCCGGGGCAGCTCTGCGCGCCGAAGGCGGGCGCTCCGGGAGGGCGCGCGCCATGCGATGGGCGTGCGCGGCGTCGGCACCGAACCGGGACGTCACCTCGGCCGGCGCGAGCCGGGCGAAGTCGCCGATGCGGCGTAACCCCAAGCGGTGCAACAGGTCCGTGAGGTCGGCGCGGTCCGGTGCGGCCAGGCTCGGTTCGGCCGCGAGCTCGGACACGGGCAGCGACGCGAGGTAGCGCGCACCCTCCCCCGGCTCGACGATCGCGCCGCGCCTGGCCGCGACGACCGCCGTCGACATGGCATCGGCGATCCCGATCTGGGCTTCGGCGCCCGCCACCGCGACCGCATCGATCAACCGTTCCGCCGCCGCCTCCTCGGACCCGAAATACCGTGTGGCACCCCGCGCCCCGAGCACGATCAGCCCCGGCCGCAACACCTCGACCCCCGGCACGGTGGCATCGACAGCCGCGACCACCGGCTCGAACAGCCGCGCATCCCGATCCGGATCATCCTGGGCCACAACGAGTTCCGGACAGCAGCCTTGCGCATCCCGCCTGCGCATCCCACGCCGCACCCCCTCGGCCCGCGCGATCGCCGAACACGCGACAACCCGGTTCCCCCGCAACACCGCGATCGGCCGCTGCGCCGCCACCCCCATCCCGGCCGCCGCAGCCACGGCAGGCCAATCCGGGCACCACACCGCGACCACCCGGTCAGCGCGCCTCACGACAACACCCCGACCACACGGTCCCGCCCCACACCACGGTCCCCGCGGACGGCGGTCGATCGCGCCCGGTCGAGGGGTGCGGGGTGCGCGACGGAGATGTTCATGCCCATCGCGCGAAGGTGGGCAACGGACGCGGGGTCACGACACGGCCTCGCGTAAGGCGGTCACTTCGGTTGGGCGGGCGACGTTCTCGCGGGCCAGCCATTCGGTGCGGCCCGCACGGGCGCACAGGTCCATGCGGCCCTGGCGGGGTGGGCCCGCCTTGGCGCTGACGCGCACGTCGAGGCAGACCGAGCGCAGGCGCCCGCGACCGGGGCCCAGGCCGTCGTAACCGGCGACGCGGGTGTCCAGGCGCAGCGCCGGGTTGGTCCACTCACCGCCCGCGACGACGAGAGTGGTGCCACGGTTGCGGGCGCGAGCGGCGAGCACGCGGCAGCGAGCCGGGGGGACGGCGAGGCCGTGCAGGCCGAGGACCACCAGGTCCAGGCCGTCGAGCAGGACCGCGGCCACCTCGGCGGGGTCGGGACCCGGGTCGGGGACGACGGCGAGCCGCGACAGCTGCGCACCCATCTCGGCGGCGGCCAGCAAACCGAGCCGCGGCAGCCCGACCACGGCCGCGTGGCCACCGCCCGCGGTGACCGCGGCGAGCAGACCGGTGAGCAGCGAGTGCGCACCGGAGTAGGCGACCACCGACCCCTTCGGCAGTCCGCCGTCGGGAAGCAGGTCGGCCAACGGCGCGGGAACGGGCAGCAGATCGCGGCGAAGTGGCTGTTCACGGGGTATATGCGCGGCTACCGACGCACCGCGCCCCGGCACCGAGGCCATCCGCCTGCGCAACTCGTCGAGCGTGTGCTCGCGCGTACCCGGCTCGGGCGGCAAACCGTTCGAACCCATCAACACCACCTACTTCCACGATGGACCCGCGAGCGGCGAACCGCTCGTCACCGAAACGACAGCACCGTTCCAGCTATCGATCGTATTCGAATATACGTTCGATCGCGACCAGCGTGACAGGCGCCCCTGTCCCTGTCCACAGGGAAGATCCCGGCCAGTCAGCGGCAGATTCGGCTACCCTCGCACCCGTGACCGAACGTGCTCGCCCCCATATCGGCCCCGACTACCTGGTCGCGGGCCGCTACCGCCTGCAGTCGAAGCTGGGCGGGGGTGGCATGGGCGCGGTCTGGCTGGCCACCGATCGGCTGCTCAACCGGGAAGTCGCGATCAAGCAGGTGCTCACCACCGCCGGCCTGAGCGAGGCCGAGGCCGAGCGGGTGCGCAACAGCATCGTGCACGAGGGCCGGGTGGCGGCCAAGCTGTCGCACGAGCACGCCATCGCCGTCTACGACGTGGTGATCGAAGCGGGCGAGCCGTGGCTCGTCATGGAGTACTTACCCTCGCGCAGTGTGGCCAAGGCGCTCGCGCTGGTGGACGCACTGCCCGCGGTGGAGGTCGCCCAGATCGGCGCGCAGGTGGCCGACGCGCTCGCCGCCGCCCACGCCGCGGGCATCGTGCACCGCGATATCAAACCGGGCAACATCCTCGTCGCCGACCGCGGCCCCGACCTGGGCAAGGCGAAACTCAGCGACTTCGGCATCTCCCGTGGCGCGGGCGACCCGCACGGTGACGAACCCGACGGCGTGATCACCGGCACCCCCGCCTACCTGCCGCCCGAGGTGGCGCGTGGCGCCCAGCCCACCGAGGCCAGCGACGTGTTCTCCCTCGGCGCCACCCTCTACACCGCGCTCGAGGGTCAACCGCCCTTCGGTTTCGACGACGACGAGAACGACGTGGTCACCCGCGCCGCGATGGGCCGCATCATCCCGCCCACCCGCAGCGGCATCCTCACCCAGCCGCTGCTGCACATGCTCGAGCCCGCGCCGCAGCGCCGCCCGACCATGGCCGAGGCCCGCGACGAGATCCTCACGGCCGCTTTCGGTCCCGGCACCGGCGCCTACATTCTCGGTGTCCCGCTGCGCACCGAGGACGGCACCATCCCGGCCTGGGCGTCGCGCAGCGGCGCCAGCGGCGTGCGCAGCCCCAACGCCCAGCCGCTGCCCCGCCCGCACCGCGCACCCCTTGCCGCCGCGCAGACCGCGCGCCCCCAACGCACCGGCAGCTTCTTCGACGACCTGCCCAACGGTGCGCCCTTGGCGATCGGCGCAGGCGTGCTGATCGGCCTGGTCATCCTCATCGCCCTCATCATCGCGGTGATGTAGGCGCTGCCTCGCCCGGGGGCCGCTCATTCGATGCGGCGGCGATGGGCCCATCTGGTCAGTGCGTTGCGGTTGGACTGCTGGGTTTTGCGCAGCACGTTCGAGGCATGGGTCTCCACGGTTTTCACCGAGATGAACAGGCTTTCGGCGATCTCGCGGTAGGTGTATCCGCGGGCGAGCAGACGCAGGACTTCCAGTTCGCGTGGGGTCAGTGAGTCCAATTCGGGGTCGAGCGGGGGCTCGGGGACCGGGGAGCGACCGGTGAACGAGTCGAGGACGAAACCGGCCAGCCGTGGACTGAACACCGCGTCACCGCCCGCGACGCGGCGGATGCCGTCGGCCAGCTCGGCGCCGGAGATAGTCTTGGTGACATACCCGCGCGCGCCCGCCCGGATCACCGCGATCACGTCCTCGGCCGCGTCCGACACGCTCAGCGCCAAACAGACCGGGCCCGAGGCGATTCCGCTCAGCACCGCGACACCGCCGCCGTCGGGCATGTGCACATCGAGCAGCACCACATCCGGTTTCGCGGCATCGATCCCGGCGACGGCCTCCGCCACGGCCCCGGCCTCACCGACCACCTCCATGTCGGCTTCCCGGCTCAGCTCCGCTCGCACCCCCGACCGGAAGACCGCGTGATCGTCGACCAGAAACACCCGCACACTCACTCGAGACTCCTCATTCGAACCGCGAACCTGATGCTCATCGGTACCACACCACGATGTCCGGGCGACGCGATCGGGCCATCAGCGCCCCCATCATGATGTCCGCGCGACGCAACCGGACCATCAGCGGTCACACCACGACATCCGCGCGTCCGCAACCGGACCCTCCACGGCCACATCACGACATCCGAGCGGCGCGACGGTGCCCTCCCACCGCCACCACCATGTCCGAGCCGTGCAACCCGGCCGTCAGCGGTCGACCGGATGATCACGGTGCGCCTGGTCCAGACGCAGAGCGACGGTCGGCGAATCGGCGTCGGTCGGCTGTTCCTCGTCGCTCGGCTCGGAGGAACCGGAGTCGGTGCGCGGCATGACGATCCGCACCTCGGTACCGCGCCCGACGGTCGAGTCGATCTCGGCGGTACCGCCGCGCCGCTCGACGCGCGCGCAGATCGACTTGGCGATCCCGCGCCGGTCGGCGGGCACCGACGACACGTCGAAACCGGCACCGCGGTCGCGCACGAAGATGCTCACCTGGTGCGGTTCGGTTTCGGCGAACAGGTCGATCTCGGGCACGTCGGCGTGCTTGGCCGCGTTGACCAGTGCCTCGCGGGTAGCGCCGAGCAGGGCCGTGAAGTGCTCCTTGGGCAGCCCGGCGCCGGTGTCACCGGGGTCCATCGCGACATCGCCGACGGTGACGGGGGTGACCTTCACGCCGTGCTGGTCCTCCACCTCGCCTGCGATGGTGCGCAGGGCGGCAGACAGGCTCGAATGCGCGGGCGCGGCATCGTCGAAGAGCCATTTGCGCAGTTCGCGTTCCTGGCTGCGGGCCAGGCGCAACACTTCCTGGGGATCTTCGGCTTGCCGCTGGATCAGCGCGAGGGTTTGCAGCACCGAGTCGTGCAGGTGGGAGGCGATCTCCTCGCGCTCCTCGTTGCGGATGCGGGCGCCGCGTTCGGCATTGAGCGCGCGGACCATGCGCAGCCACAGCGGCACCGTGAGCAGGCCGGCGCCGACCAGGGTGACCGCCACCGCGATCAAGGCCGAACCGAGCGAACTCAGGTCGATTCGGGCCAGCACGACGACGCCGAGGCCGAACACGATCAGCGTCGCCCCGGCTACGATGCGCGACCAGGTGACCACCGATGGTCGCGCGGGCAACCCGAACAGCGCCCGGGGTCCCGGTGCGGCCACATCGTATTCACGCCACACCAGGGCGGCGCCGACCGCGACGACGACGACCGGCACGATCACCTTCGCCGCCGTGCCCTGGAACAACCAGCCGACGGTGACCGCGAGCACCATCCCGAGCAGCGCGAGCCCGATCGCCTGCCTGCGCTCGTCGCCGGTGGGTGCGGTCGCGTCGCCACCGGCCGGGGTGAAGATCCACAGCAGGCCGTAGGCCACCAGGCCCGCACCGACCAGCGCGGACAGCAGCACGAACGCCAGCCGCACCTTGAACACGTCGACGCCCAGGTGATCGGCCAGGCCGCCCGCGACGCCACCGATCACCCGGCCACCGGTCCGCCGGACCAGCCGGGGAGTCGTCGGCGACGCCGGGTCGCCGGGTTCGGACGCGGGAACCGGAAGCACACCGGGGAGATACCCGCGCGGCACGCCGTAACCCTGCGGAGGGACCGGCGAGTAGCCGACGGCCGGACGGTACGGCGGTGGCGAGGGGTACTGCACGCCAGGACGGTACTGCGGGGCGACACCGTACTGCTGAGCCCCGCCGTACTCCGGGCCGGCACCGAACTGCTGCGCTCGGCGGTACTGCCGGACAGCTTCGCGATACCGCCTGCCACTCGGCCGAGGCGCCACGGGCCCCGGCATGCGCGCGGAGCCGTTGATCCCGGGGGCGAAGCCGGGCCCGGGTAGCCCCTGGGCGGCGGTGCGGGTGGGAACAGACGGATCCATACTTCGATACTGGCACGCGCGAGCGGTAGCCGACATCAGGAAAGACCCTGATCTGTGCCCCGATGTCCCCGATTCCGTGCCGACCTGCGGCGCACCCTGTCCGGTCCGGACAAAAATCACCGATGGCCTGCGGCTATCCGCAAACCGGTGCGGCCGGGCAGAACCGGCGGCGGATGCCGGACCGGAAAACCGAAAGTGCCGCCCCCAGCAGGGCTTTCAGCGATCACACCGGTATTTCGAAAGCCCGGACACAGATGATCTTCCTACGTTGATGGCAGGCCGGAACCACGGCCGCCGCTTCAGGGGAGGAACACGTGAACATCATCACCACCGTGCTGGGTGCCGCGACCATCGGACTGAGCACTCTCGGGATGACACCGATCGCCTCGGCCACGCCGATGGCACCGCACGAATCGACCTACCACGGCCCCGAGGGCTTCCAGCTCACCATCGGCCACACCGACCAGTCCTACCGGCTGGTCCCCCCGCTCAACGCCATGCCGACCAACCGCGAGGTGTTCCTGAACAACACCGCCTACGTCACCGCACCGCCCGGCGCGACCGGTGACCTCAGCTCCGGTTACCTCGTGGCCTGTGCCGTCGACCTGGAATTGTCGGTCGGCCTCGACGGCGGGATCTCGGTGGATGCGGGGGCGAGCGTCGGATTCGGCTCGTCGGGTCCCGACGGCTCGGTCGATATCGGTCCGTCGATCTCGGCGGGTCTTGACCTGAGCCTGTCGATGGCCCCCGGCGAGATCAAGAAGATCGACATGGGATCGATGCCGTTGAGCTCGGGCACCACCTACCTGGTGAACCGCGACTTCCACCTGATGGTCGGCAACTGCGGCGGTCCGCTCAATGTCTACTCCTGGGCAACGGTCACCGCCGGAACCGGTCAGGTCGAGGCCACGAACTCGGTCTTCGGCGACACCATGTTCCTGTAACCGAACCGGGAACCCGGCACCCGCGCCGGGTTCCCGAGCCGGGCGAATATCATCGCGGTGGTCAACTCTTCATCGAACGGGGGGTTCGTTGACTGTCGTCGACAGCGAGATCTCGTCGCCACGTGCGCTTTTCGCCCAGCGATTCGGCGAGCTCTACGCCGCGGCGGGCAATCCGACCCTGCGCCGGGTCGCCGCGGCCACCGAGCGGCGCATGCGCGGCGCCCAGTCGGGCACGCCGTCGGCGCAGCGGATCAGCGACTGGAAAGCCGGTCGCAATGTTCCCGCCCGTTTCGAATCCCTGCTGCCCGTGGTCCTCACGCTCGTCGAGATGACCGAGAAGGCACAGCGCGACCTGCCGAGAACACTGGCCGACCCGCACGAATGGCGACGGCTGTGGCAGGAATCGGTCACCTGGACGGCGACGGCGGGCGACGACCACACCTGCCCGTACCCCGGCCTGCGCGCCTACCGACCCGAGGAGCACACCTTGTTCTTCGGACGCGAGCAGGCCACCGCCGATTTCGCCGCGCTGGTCCGCGACACCACGGGCATCGTCGTGCTGATCGGGGCGTCGGGGGCGGGCAAGTCCTCGCTGCTCGCCGCGGGTCTGCGCCCGGCCATCGACCTGGCAGCCGTCACCATGACACCGGGCGCGACACCGGCCACCGCCCTCGCCACGGCGCTGCGCGAAGACCCGGCGGTGCTGATCGTCGACCAGTTCGAGGAGCTGTTCACCCTCTGCTCCGACGACGCCGAGCGCTCCGCGTTCCTCACCTCGCTCGCCGAACTCGGCGGCACCGGACCACGCACCGTCGTCGTGGCACTGCGCGCCGACTTCTACGAACAGTGCCTGCACTATCCGGTGCTGCGGAACAGCTTGCAGCACACCAGTTATCTCCTCGGCGCCATGTCGATGGACGAGGTGTCGCGCGCGATCACCGGCCCCGCCGACGCCGCCGGACTCACCCTCGAACCGGGATTGGCCGAACTGGTCCTGGCTGAATTGCGCGGGCTCGGTGAGCATTCCGATGGCTACGACCCCGGCGCACTGCCGCTGCTGTCACACGTGATGGCCGCGACCTGGCAGCAGCGGGAGGGGCGCAAGCTCACCGTAGCCGGTTACCGCAAGGCCGGTGGGGTCGCGGGGTCGGTCGCCGAGACCGCCGAACTCGCGTGGAGCGAACTGACCGGGGCACAGCAGCTCGCCGCCCAGGAACTGCTCGGGGCACTGGTGACCGTCGGGCAGGACACCCGCGACACCCGCCGCACCGTCGACCGCGTCGAATTGCTCGGTCGCAGTGGAAATTCCGAGGCGGCTGCACAAGCGCTCGACGTGCTCGCCGCCAGCCGAATCGTCACCGTCGACGCCAGCTCCGTACAGCTCACCCACGAAATCGTGCTCACGGCCTGGCCACGATTGCGCGGCTGGATCGATGCCGACCGGGTCGGGCACGCGGTCCGCCAACGGCTCGAGCGCGACGCGACCGAATGGACAGTCGCCAGACAGGATCCGGCGCTGCTGTATCGGGGTACCAGGCTCGACCGGGCGCGCGAACACGTCGGGCGCACGCGCGACAACCCACAGGTCCGCGCCTTTCTACAAGCCTCACGGCGGGCGGCGCGCAATGGCAACCGACGGCGGATCGTGGCGATCATGGTGGTGTTCGCTCTGCTCGCGACCGGTGTGATCGCCTTCGACCGCACCCGGCTCGCCGACCAACGGGCACTCGACCGCGACTATGCCGAGCTGGTCGCCGCCGCCCAACGCACCGGAACCACCGACCCGTCTCTCTCGTCCCAATTCCTGCTGGCCGCGTACCGGCTCCGACCCGACGACATGACCCGCAATCTGCTGCTGAACAGCCAGGACTCGCCGCTCGCTGTCGCGGTGCCCGCGCATACCGAGTTGGTCGATACGCTCGCCTTCCGTCGGGCCGACGCACTGCTCGTCTCGATCGACTACCGCGGCGAGGCGGCCTTCTGGAACCTGAACGATCCCGCGCGACCTCGGCGCCTGCCCACTGCACTCGGCACTGACTTCGATGAGCTCGTCTTCGTTCCGGGCAGCACGGACGCGGTCACCCTCGGCGGCTCCGGTACCCAGCTGTGGGATATCGCCGACCCCGAAGCCCCCCGACTTGTCCACACGCTCGACCCCGCCCGCGCCCAGCAGATCGCTGTCGACCCGACCGGAACCAGACTCGCGCAGATCACCGCCTCGACGTTGAGTCTGTGGGACGTGCGCGATCGGTCACATCCCGTGCGCACCGCGACCAGAGCGCTGTCCGGAGACAACCACACCGTCGAATTCGGGGCCGGTGGAACAACATTCGCGCTGGGCACCCAAACCATGGGCATCGCCGTCCCGGACACCGTGCAGATGTGGGATACCGCGACCGCCCAGCCCCTCGGTGAACCGATATCCACCCAGGCTGGGGAGTATCTGAAGGCCGTCGCACTCAGCCCGGACGGAACCCGGCTGGCTGTCGGCACACACAGAGTGGGCGGCACAGACAGTGCGCCGTCGAGCCAGTTGCAGCTCTTCGATACCACCGAGTCGGCCCGTCCGCGCGCCTTCGGTGCGTCCACCAGGGTGGCGAACGACGACCTGACTTCCCTCGCCTTCCATCCCGGCGGAAACCTTCTCGCCACGGGCTCCGAGGAAGCCGCGCGGCTGTGGAATATCGCCGATCCGACCCAACCCACCCAAACCGGGCGCCCGCTCGCCGTGAGCCCGACCGCGTGCCCCCGAGTGTGGTACTCCCCGTGCGGCGGAGGCCCCAGCACCATGCTTTTCCTCCCCGGCGAACCGATACTGATCGGCGCCGGTGACGACGGTCTGCTGCGCGTCTGGACATTGCCCCGCTCGACCATCGATATCCCGGCGAAGGCACCGGAGCCGACAGCCCCTGTCTTCGACCGCTCCGGCAACCGCATGGCCGTACTCACCCGGGGCGGCGAGATTACCGTCTGGGATACCACCGACATCCGGCAGCCGGTCAGAACGGCGACCATTCCCGCGATACCGGGGCTGACCGAACCCGCGCTGAGCCCGGACGGTCGGACCCTGACAGCGCACGACCGGCAGGGCAGGCGGCGCGTCGTGTTCGATCTCGAAGACCCACGTCACCCGCGCATGCTGCCCGCGTGGCCGCTCGGCCAAGGTGAATTCTCGGTGGTCGAGGGAAACCGGATGCTGGTCGACGATCGCACGACGGGCCAGGTGTGGGACGTCGCCGACCGCACCGCGCCCACACCCCTCGGACCACCGATCACCGCAGGGGAGAGAGAACTCGCCGACGCCAGTTTCAGCACCGACGGCAGCCGGCTGACGGTGCGGCTACTCCAAGGAGATGGACGCCAGGAGAAATTCCGCGTCTTCCGCCAAATCTGGAATCTGGATGATCCGGCACACCCACAGCTCGTCGTCGACACCGAGGTGGACCTGAACGAGTCCTTCTGGCCGTCCGAATTCGTCCCCGGTCGCCGAGTCCTCACCATTACCCGAGGTGACCAGTTCGGCCTGTGGGATACCGATCACCTGGAATCGTTCACCCCGCTCGTCGACGCGGCGCGTACCGAGATCGCCCCGATCACGTGGATCTCCGGTACCGCGGGCGGTACCGGACTGGCCGTGTCGAGCAGAACCGGGACCACCAACCTGTGGGACATCGCCGACCCACGCACGCCACGCCACCGCACCGGCCCGATCGGTCCTGCCGACGGCCGCCGCCGAGTGGTCGTCCTGCACCCACGCGGCGAACAGCTCGTGCTCCTCACCGACGACGGACAGCTCGGCGTTTGGGACCTCGACCCCGAAGCCGTCGCCACCCGCATCTGCGCGAGCACCGGCATACTCACCCACGCGGTCTGGCGCACGCATGTCACCAACGGCCCCTACCGCGCACCCTGTTCCTGAACCCCGGGCATTTTTCAGGGTTCCCCCCGATGCGGGCGAGGGGTCGCGCAGCACACCATGGAACCCATGAGCAGAACGAGCTTCGGCGATCAGGTTCAGCAGATGTGGCACACGCGGCCCGTCCGGCTGCCCCGGCAGGGGCCGATCGCCGGTGTGGCCGCCGGGTTCGGGTTGCGCTACGGCGTGGATCCGGTGCTGTTGCGGGTGGCGTTCGTGGTGTCGACCATTTTCGGCGGGGCGGGGATCATCCTGTATCTGCTGGCGTGGCTGGTGCTCGGCTCCGCGGGCAACGAAGCGTCGGCGGCCGAGTCGCTCAGCGGGCGTGGGTCGCATTCGCAGACGAAGACGATCGTGTTGATCGTGGCGCTGGCCATCGCGGTGTCGACCATGGGCCCGATGGGGTTGGGGCTCGGCGGTGGCGGCGTGATCAGCATGGGTCTGATGCTGGCCGGGTGGTGGATGCTCTATCTGCGTCATCCCGAGTTGCCCGCCGGCTTCGACAGCCGTCCCGCCCCGCTCGGCACCACCGGTTACCCGGGCGCAGGCTACCCGAATGCGATGTACCCGTACACCGCCGAGGGGATGTACACGCCGTACACCAAACTCCCCGACGCCTACGTCCCGGATCCGGCCACGACCGTGCTCCCCCGCACGGAAAACCGCGCGGCGACAGCGGAATCCATGCCGTTGCTCCGGGTCGACGAGGCCGAGACGGTAGCACTGCACAAGCACAGCGACGCTGTGCCACCACAGTCGTCGACCACCGTCGGCGAAACCGTGCCCGCCACGGAAGATGCCGAATCCACCGGCAGCACTGCCCCTTCCGAGCACACCGATGCTCGCCCTTCCGCGCCCATCGACGCAGAACTCGCGGACGCACCGAAACCTGACGAATTCGGGGCGACGCCGACAACAGACGCCGGCCTCCAGGAGGCCTCGGGAGCGGTCGTGGACAACCGAGAGGCAGCAGACGCCCGCCTCCGACCGGCGCCGACGGCGGACACAACACCGACCGCAGGGCACGAGTCCGGCGACGACCGATCAATCGTCGATCTCGCGAAACCCGAGCCGGCCGCACACGCTGAACCGACCGGCCTGTCGACGATCGGCGACACCGCGATCCTGCCCAAAACCCCGGGCAGCCCCCACCTACGCGCCCAGGTGCCACCCGGCTGGGATCCCCTGGCCGTGGCCCCGCTGGCCTGGGAACTCCCCGAAGCCGTCCCCACCTTCGCCCCGGTCGCCCCGCCACCACCGAAACGTCCGCGCTCCCGGCTGACGCCGATCACCATCGGCCTGGCCATCCTCGCCGCCGCGGCAGCGGGTGCGGCCGCCGCGTCGGGCGTCGAATGGATGACCCCCGCCCGCATCGCCGCCTTCGCCCTGGCCGTCGTCGGCCTCGGCCTCGTCGCAGGCGCGTTCCTGCGGCGCGGCTACGGACTGCTCGTCCTCACCGCACCGCTGGCCGGCTTCGTCCTGCTGGCCTCGCTGATCGGGCCGATCGACTTCGAGAACAGCGGCAATGTGGGCGACCGCGTGTGGGCACCCACCTCCGTGCAGGAACTGCAGCCCCGCTACGCCCTCGACATCGGTTCGGGCACATTGGATCTGCGCGGCCTCACCCTCACCGAATCACGAAGCGTCGAAGTCGCGGTGAACATCGGCGATACGAAAATCATGCTGCCAGAAGGGATGACGGTGAACACCACCTGCGACATCCGCGTCGCCGACAACCCGTGCGACGAGGGCCTGAGCGGACCCAACACCCCCGGCGCACCGGTCCTCGACCTGCACATCACGATGCACCTCGGCGACGTGGAGGTGACCCGTGGCTGACTCGACGAAAACCGAACGCCGCCCGGCCTTTTCCCTGCTCGTCACCGGTCTGCTCGCCCTGGCGGTGAGCGTGTGGGCCCTGCTCGGCGCACCGACTCCCGACGGCGGCGGCATCGTACCGATGGGCTGGGGCGTGGTGATCGTGGCCAGCATCGTCGGCCTGCTGCTCGTCCTCTCCCCCCGCCGCAAACGACACTGACGAGAACAACGACATCGGAACGAGAAATGGCCCGTCATCAGACGGGCCATTTCTGTTGAAGGGCAACGGCTATGGCGAATTCCGCAGACCGGCAGGCTACTCCCGTGGCGAAAGCACTGCCACCGATCACCCACCGACCGCAGAACGGTGGCTACCTCCTGGGCAGGCTGCTGCTCACCCAGGCGGTGCCGCGACCGCGACCGGCCTGACTCACTCCCACTCGATGGTGCCCGGCGGCTTGCTCGTCACGTCGAGCACTACGCGGTTCACCTCGGCCACCTCGTTGGTGATGCGGGTGGAGATGCGTTCGAGCACGTCGTAGGGCAGGCGGGTCCAGTCCGCGGTCATCGCGTCCTCGCTCGACACCGGGCGCAACACGATCGGATGACCGTAGGTGCGGCCGTCACCCTGCACACCCACCGAGCGGACATCGGCGAGCAGCACCACCGGGCACTGCCAGATCTGCTTGTCCAAGCCGGCGGCGGTGAGCTCCTCGCGGGCGATGGCGTCGGCCTGACGCAGCAGGTCGAGCCGGTCGGCGGTCACCTCGCCGACGATGCGGATGGCCAGGCCGGGGCCGGGGAACGGCTGGCGCGCGACGATTTCCTCGGGCAGGCCGAGTTCACGACCCACCGCGCGGACCTCGTCCTTGAACAGCAACCGCAGCGGCTCGACCAGCTCGAACTCGAGATCGTCGGGCAAGCCGCCGACATTGTGGTGGCTCTTGATGTTGGCGGTGCCGGCGCCCCCACCGGACTCGACCACATCCGGGTACAGCGTGCCCTGCACCAGGAACTCGACCTTCGGTGCCGTCCCGTCGCCACCCTGTTCGGCGACGATGCCTGCCACCGCGTCCTCGAAGGACCGGATGAACTCGCGGCCGATGATCTTGCGCTTCTCCTCCGGGTCGGAGACGCCCTTCAGTTCACCGAGGAACTTGTCGACCGCGTCGACGGTGACCAGCTTGGCCCCGGTCGCGGCGACGAAATCGTGCTGCACCTGCTCGCGCTCGCCCGCGCGCAACAGACCGTGGTCGACGAACACACAGGTGAGCCGGTCGCCGATGGCACGCTGCACCAGCGCGGCGGCGACGGCGGAGTCGACACCGCCGGACAGCCCGCAGATGGCGTGGCCGTCACCGATCTGGGCGCGCACGTCCTCGATCAGGGCCTCGGCGATATTGGCCGGGGTCCACGCCGCGGGAATGCCCGCCAGCTCGTGCAGGAAGCGGCTCAGTACCTGCTGGCCGTGCGGGGAATGCAGCACCTCGGGGTGGTACTGCACACCGGCGAGCTTGCGCGCGCGGTCCTCGAACGCGGCGACCGGCGCACCCGCGGTGGTGCCGGTGACCTCGAACCCCTCGGGCGCGTCGGTCACGGCGTCGCCGTGGCTCATCCACACCGGCTGGATCGTCGGCAGGCCGCCGTGCAGCACACCACCGTCGATATTGAGCTCGGTGCGGCCGTATTCGCGGGTGCCGGTGTGCGCGACGGTGCCGCCGAGGGCCTGGGCCATGGCCTGGAAGCCGTAGCAGATGCCGAACACGGGCACGTCGAGGTCGAACAGCCGCGCGTCGAGCTGCGGGGCGCCCTCGGCGTACACGCTGGACGGGCCGCCGGACAGGATCACCGCGAGCGGCTGCTTCTCGGCGATCTCCTCGACCGTCATGGTGTGCGGAATGACCTCGGAGAACACCCTGGCCTCACGCACCCGGCGGGCGATCAGCTGTGCGTACTGTGCGCCGAAGTCGACGACGAGGACCGGTCTCTGAGTTTCTGCCACCTGCCCAGTTTAGTGAGGGTGACAGACGGCCGAGCACGGGGCATCTATGCCCGTGTCGCGCCACGCTGTGACAGACCACGACGCACCGTGATTCCTTGCGCGGGGCCGGGTGGTGCTGGCTATCCTCGTGCTCGTGCCATTCGCCCGCGCGATCGATGCCGACATCTACTACGAGGACAGCGGTGGCACGGGTCCGGTGGTGTTGCTCGCCCACGAATTCTTCATGGACCGCACCATGTTCGAGGCACAGCAGGCGGCACTCGCCCCCGAATTCCGGGTCGTCGCGTGGGACGCGCGCGGCCACGGCCGCACCAGGGACCAGCGACTGCCGTTCACCTACTGGACCGCCGCCCGCGACGCGCTGACCGTGCTCGACGCGCTCGGCGTCGAACGCGCGATCGTCGGCGGCACCGCCCAGGGCGGGTTCACCGCGTTACGCACCGCGCTCGTCGCCCCCGAACGGGTGGCCGCGCTCATCCTCATCAGCACCGAAGCCCACGGGCCCACCCGTGAACAGTCCACCGCCACACAGCGTTTCCTCGACGAATGGCACGACCGGGGTTCCCGCGAGGAAGCCGCCACCCAGCTCGCCGACTGGCTCATCGGCGACGACAACCACTACCGCGAGATCTGGACCCGCCGCTGGGTCGGCGACGCGCACAACGGGCTCGACGCCGCCGTCGGCTGCCTGCTGGGGCGCGACTCGGTGCTCGAACGGCTGTCCGAGATCACCTGCCCGGCGCTGGTCATCCACGCCACCCACAGCGGTATCGCCGGGAAAAGGGCCCGCATGCTCGCCGACGGCCTCACCGCCTCCACCTACGTGGAGATCGACGGCGCCCGCCTCGGTGTCACGATGACCCACGCGGAACCGGTCAATGCCGCCATCGGCCGGTTCCTGCGCGAACGAGTGTCACTGGCCCACGTCCGTTAGCGGACGCTGAGCCCGACCTTCTGGAATTCCTTGAGGTCGGAGTAACCGGCCTTGGCCATCGAGCGGCGCAGACCACCGACCAGGTTCAGCGAACCGAACGGGTCGTCGGAGGGGCCGTAGAGGACGCGCTCGAGGCTGGGGCGGTCGGTGGCGCCGTCGGGGCCGTCGAGCCACGACTCGTCGACCGGCAGGAACGAACCGCGCGGCACCGAGGGGTGCGCGGTGGCCGAGGGCCAGTACCAGCCGTGCCCCGGAGCCTCGGCCGACACCGACAGCGGCACACCGAGCATCACGGCGTCGGCGCCGCAGGCGATGGCCTTGGCCAGCTGGCCGGAGGTGGCCACGTCACCGTCGGCGATCACGTGCACGTACCGGCCGCCGGTCTCGTCGAGGTAGTCGCGGCGCGCGGCGGCGGCGTCGGCGATGGCCGTGGCCATCGGCACACCGATACCGAGCACCTCGCCGGTGGTGGTCGCACCCGGGAAGGAGCCGTATCCGACGATGACGCCCGCCGCACCCGTGCGCATCAGGTGCAGGGCGGTGCGGTGATCGCTCACGCCACCGGCCACGACCGGCACATCGAGTTCGGCGATGAAGGTCTTGAGGTTGAGCGGTTCGCCGTCACCGACGTGCTCGGCGGAGATGATGGTGCCCTGCACGACCAGCAGCTCGACACCGGCCTGCACCAGCGCGGGGGTGAGCGCGCGGGCGTTCTGCGGGCTCACCCGCACGGCGGTGGTCACCCCGGCGGCGCGCACCTGGGCCACGGCGGCGGCGAGCAGGTCGGGCTGCATCGGGGCGGCGTGCAGTTCCTGGAGTAAGGAGATCGCGCGTTCGTAACCCCCCTTGTCGACCAGATCGATGAGCTGATCGATCTTGGCCTGCACATCGGCGTGCCGAGCCCACAGACCCTCACCGTTGATGACACCGAGGCCACCACGGCGCCCGAGCTCGATCGCGAACTCCGGCGAGACCAGCGCATCGGTGGGGTGCGCGAGCACGGGGATCTCGAAGCGGTAGGCGTCGAGCTGCCAGGCCAGCGAGACCTGCTTCGACGACCGCGTCCGCCGCGAGGGCACGATGTCCACGTCGTCCAGCTCGTAGGTCCGCCGAGCGACCCGACCCATCCCGATTTCCACCATGTCACGCACAGTTGCTCCCTGTGTCCGGGCGCGCGTGTGCGCGCGTTTTCACAAACCTGACGGCTTGCATGGCTGTGCGCCGGGAGCGTACCCCCCGGCGCACAAACGCATCTATTGTACTCAGCCGCGGCCGGTGTAGTTCGGGGCCTCGACGGTCATGGTGATGTCGTGCGGGTGGCTCTCCTTGAGGCCCGCGGCGGTGATCTGCACGAACTGGGCGCCCTGGAGGTGCTCGATGTTCTGCGAACCGGTGTAGCCCATCGCGGCGCGCAGGCCGCCGACGAGCTGGTGGATCACCTGGTTCACCGGGCCACGGAACGGGACGCGGCCCTCGATGCCCTCGGGGACCAGCTTGTCCTCGGCGAGCACGTCGTCCTGGAAGTAGCGGTCCTTGGAGTAGGACTTGGCCTGGCCGCGGCCCTGCATCGCGCCCAGCGAACCCATGCCTCGGTAGCTCTTGAACTGCTTGCCGTTCACCAGGATCAGATCGCCGGGCGACTCGGCGGTGCCCGCGAGCAGCGAACCGAGCATCACCGTCGACGCACCGGCGGCGATGGCCTTGGCCACATCGCCGGAGTACTGCACGCCACCGTCGGCGATCACCGGGACACCGGCGGGCTTGCACGCGGCGACGGCCTCGAGGATCGCGGTGATCTGCGGCGCACCGACACCGGCCACCACGCGGGTGGTGCAGATGGAGCCGGGACCGACACCCACCTTGACAGCGTCGACGCCCGCCTCGACGAGCGCGGCGGCACCGGCCCGGGTGGCGACGTTGCCGCCGACGACCTGGATGCGGTCGCCCACTTCGGCCTTCACCTTGGCGACCATCTGCAGCACCTGCGACTGGTGCCCGTGCGCGGTGTCGACGATCAGCACGTCGACGCCCGCGTCGGCCAGGGTCATCGCGCGCGACCAGGAGTCCTCACCCACACCGATCGCCGCACCGACGAGCAGGCGGCCGTCGCGGTCCTTGGTGGCGTTGGGGTACTGATCGGTCTTGACGAAGTCCTTGACCGTGATGAGCCCGCGCAGGCGGCCGTTGCCGTCGACGATGGGCAGCTTCTCGATCTTGTGGCGGCGCAGCAGACCGAGCGCGGCCTCGGCGGTGACACCCTCCTGGGCGGTGATCAGCGGCGCCTTGGTCATCACCTCGTCGACGCGGCGGTCCTGATCGACCTCGAAGCGCATGTCGCGGTTGGTGATGATGCCGACGAGCGAACCGGTCTCGTCCACCACGGGCAGGCCCGAGATGCGGAAACGGGCGCACATGGCGTCCACGTCGGCGAGAGTGTCGTTGGGACGACAGGTGACCGGGTCGGTCACCATGCCCGCCTCGGACCGCTTCACGGTCTCCACCTGGGCAGCCTGATCGGCGGCCGACAGGTTGCGGTGCAGCACACCCATGCCGCCCGCACGCGCCATGGCGATCGCCATGCGCGCCTCGGTGACGGTGTCCATGGCCGAACTCACCAGCGGGGTGCGCAGCGTGATGTCACGCGTGAGCCTGCTGGAGGTCTCGACGGAGCTGGGGATGAGATCCGAGGCGGCAGGCAGCAACAGCACGTCGTCGAACGTGAGGCCGAGCATGGCGATCTTGTTCGGATCGTCGCCACCCGTAGGAGGGCGCACCGCGATTCGTTCGCCCGACACGGGATTACTCATTCGGATCGACCCCTCCTGGTCGTCGGAGTACCGACGCTGGAGACAACGCGCGCCGGTGCTGAGCGGAAAGCTTGATGGTCGGTGAGAACAAGCTCGCCGACGCCTGCATTCCATGGTATCGGGCGGCCATGACACGCTGTGCAGTGAGCCCTCGCGCAAAACTTGCCAGGTGCATCGCTGGCGCAGACCACCAAGTACTGCGTACCGTGGGGTTGTGCGTGACCATCTACCACCTGGCCTGCCGCCGGATCCCTTCGCCGGAGACCCCTCCGACCCGTCTGCCGCGCTCGATGCCATCGAGCCCGGTGAGCCGCTGGATCCACATGAGCGCCTCGCGGTCGAGGAAGATCTCGCCGACCTCGCCGTCTACGAAGCCCTGCTCGCCCATCGTGGCATCCGCGGGCTCGTCGTCAGCTGCGAGGACTGTCGGCAAGATCACTACCACGACTGGGACATGCTGCGGGCGAACCTGCTGCAGCTACTCGTCGACGGCACCGTCCGGCCGCACGAGCCCGCCTACGACCCGACGCCCGAGGCGTACGTCACCTGGGACTACTGCCGCGGCTACGCGGACGCCTCGATGAACGAGGCCTTCCACGGCGACGGGTTCGACGGGTTCGACAACTGAGCGCTCACTGATCGGCGGACCGAGCACGTGCGGTCCCGCGTGAGTCGCGCACGCGCCGGACGGCTACCGATACAGACAACACGAAAGAGGCCCCGAACCACTGTGGTTCGGGGCCTCTTTCGTGTCGATCAGGGGGTGCCGGGCAGCGGCAGAATCGTCATGGTCGGAACGGCCGTCGGGACCTGCGGCGTCGGCGGAACCGCCGTCGGAGCGGTCGGCGGCGGTTCTGCGATGGTCGTCGGGGGCTGGGTCGGTTCGACGGTGACCGGCGGCGGAGTCGGTGGCACCGTGGTCACCGGTGGTGGGGACGGCTCGGTCGGGCGGGGGTCGACGGTCTCCGGAGCAGGCGTCAGCATGATCTCCGGCGGCACGGTCGGATCGGTCGTTCCCGAGTTGCCCGGATCGATCGGCGCCGCGGGATCGGTGGTCCCCGGCTTGGCCGGCGACGGAGAAGGTGCGGACGGCGACGAGGACGGCGCGGTGGTGCCCGGCAGCGGCGCGGGCGGCAGCAGCGACCCGAGTTCGGGTGCCTGCTTCACCAGCTGATCGCGCAGCAGGTTCCAGCGAGCCAGCAGATCCTCGCGCTTCTTCGGGTCGCTGACCTGATCGGCGGTCGCCGAGGCCTGCTCCAGCTTGGCGCGAGCCTGTTCCGGATTGCCCGCGGCGATCATGTTCTGCGCGGCGGCCAGGTCGTCGTCGGCGCGAGCCACGACGGTGGTCTGTGCCTGTTCGCTGAACACGACTTCCTTGACCCGCCACAGCGGATCACCGGGTGCCGCACTGTAGGAGAACGCCGTGATACCGCCGAACACCACGGCGAGTGCCGCGGCGGACCCCAACAGGGGCCGGACCAGACGCAGACGTCCGCGCGAGGAGGCTCCGGTTCGAACCTGCCTGGCACCGATCTCCTGATCGACCGCCGCGAAGACGGTGTCGAGATCGGGGCCCGCCGGCATCGGCTCGGCCAACAGATCGGCCCGCCAATCCGCGAGCAGTGACGCCAGCTGGAACTCCTCGGTGCTGTCGGTATGCACCGGTCCGTCGCTCGCGATCGCGTCGATCAGCGCATCGTCGCTGCGCACCGCCGCAATGTCGACCGGACCGGAATCGCCGGCACCCTCGGCGGCGTAGGGACCGCTGTCGTGCGACCCACGCCAAACCTTCCGGTCGCCTCGACCGCGCTCGCCATCCCTAGCCATACATTTCACCTGCCCTCGCCACTTGTGACTTCAGTTTTGCGAGTGCCCTGTGCTGGGCCACCCGTATCGCCCCCGCCGTGCTGCCCACGGCGACTGCGGTTTCCTCTGCTGACAGACCCATCACCAGTCGCAAGATCAGGATTTCCCGATGTTTCTCGGGGAGCGTGGCGAGCAGAGTGTTCATCTGCCTGCTGGTCTCCGAGTCGAGAGCTCGCTGTTCCGGTCCGTGGTCGGTGGATATGACATCTGGTACTTCGGCCATCGCCTCCGCCTTGTTACGGGCGGCATTGCGGTGGGCGTCGGCGACCTTGTGCGAGGCGATCCCGTACACGAAGGCCATGAAGGGCCGACCCTGATCCTGATAGCGGGGCAGGGCGGTCATCACAGCCAAACAGACCTCTTGCGCAACATCGTCCGCGGAGAGCTGCCCGCGCTCCGCGGCACCGATCCGAGCCCTGCAGTAGCGAACCACCAAGGGACGGACCAGTTCCAGTACCTGAGCTAAAGCGGTCCTGTCGCCCTGCGCAGCCGCAGCGACGGCGAGGTCCAACTCTTCGCCCATATGCGTCATCGTCAGAGATTTTCCTGGCGTTACGAGTGGCGCGGTCACATGTGACCGAGCTTCCACCGATGTGGCGGAACGGAACTAACAATAGCGACCCGATGATCACCCGCCAGCGGCCCCGGGTTGTTCTGAGGGTGCTCTCAGGAAGATCGCCGGGCGGCCTCATCGATGGGGCGAACGGAAGTCTCCCCCGAGGGAACGGATACGTGCCGCGTGATCTGCGGCTTCGCTCGCGGCGGCCGCTGCGGCGGGTGGCTCCGCAGCCACTCCGGCGCGCAGCATCGCGCACGCCCAGCGCAGTGGCAGCAGGGCGTTGGCACGGCACTCAGAGTCGATTTTCTCGGCCAGTCGCGCGGCCGCCGCGAGCTCTCCCGCCGCGGCGGTGGCGGCCGCGACGAGCAGTGCCGATTTCACCCGGTGCCGCACCGAGGGAAGGCCATCGGCCAGCGCGGCGGCACGAGTGGCGTCGTCCAGCGCGAATTCGCCGCGGGCCAGCGCGGTTTCGGCGCGGACCCAGTGCCAGCGCACCCGCGCCCGGGCAGGCGCCTCGTCGAGCAGCGGTTCCACCCGGCCGAGCAGCCGGGTGGCGAGGGCGAGGCGGCCGGTGCCGAGCGCGTCGGCGGCCAGACCGGTGTAGGCGTCGGCCAGGGCCTCGGCGCGGGCGGCTCCGGTCGCGGCGCAGGCGAGGCGGGCCGCGCGCCCGTCGTTGGCGGCGGCGGCACCGTGCCAGCCGAGCTGACGCAGCAGCGAGCCCGTGGTGCTCTCGACCAACGAGGCCAAGCCGGGATCGAGGCGGGTGCGGGCGAGTACCCGCAGGTCGGCGCGGGCGGCGGCGTAGCGGCCCTGCCCACCGAGGGCGACCGCACGGTGCCAGCGCGAGCGCGGGTCGGCAGGCTCCGGCAACTGCGCAGCGGCCCGGCCGGGGGTGGGACCGAATGCTGTCGAAGCGAGGATTTCGGAACCGATATCCGCCGATGAGGCCGCAGTATGCACGCGGTGACTCTAGCTCCCGATGGTCCTCGTCGTTTCTCGTGATATGTCACGACCGCGGCCGGGCAGCAACCGTTCAGCTTTTCTTTCCGTGGCCGATGTTGCCATCAGGTAAATCTCCGCTCCCGGATGCCCCCGGTGCAAAGTCTCGAATTCACATGCGTTTCTCGCAATTAACCTGAGGGCCCTCTTCGCGCCATGTCCGAGGTTACGGTCGAGGGAGCCACTGTGACCCGGCACACCGCGCTGAGCGGGGCATCGAGCCCCCGAAATGCACCGAAAAGTGCTGCCACCAGGGCAAATAGCCGTGTGCTTCCGCAGACCAACTCGACCCATCCATAGCCAACCGAACAGTATGGACGGACGGGGAGTGAAATGTAAACAGTTCGCAGGTTAAATTTCAGCGTTGATGATTTGCTGAACCAATGCGCGGAACTATTGACGGAATTTCCCGCCGAGCCCTAACGTAGCTCATCGCCGGGAACGGCGCCGCGCGAAATTGCAGCGACCATCCACTCGGCACCGTCAGGCACCGTCGAGCCGGCCACTCAACCGAGGGGCCGCGTTGACCTGCCGCACCACTCGCTCGACAACGCTGACGAGCTCGCACCACAAGGAGTTCACCATGCCCATGCCCACCCACCTCCCCGGTCCGAACGCCGACGTCTGGGATTGGCAGATGCGTGGCTCGTGCCGCGGCCAGGACTCGGCCGTCTTCTTCCACCCCGACGGCGAACGTGGCCGCGCCCGCACCGCCCGCGAGATGCGCGCCAAGGAGATCTGCCGGGCCTGCCCCGTGCTCATGCAGTGCCGCACCCACGCCCTGAAGGTCAGCGAGCCCTACGGCATCTGGGGTGGCATGTCCGAGACCGAACGCGAGATGCACGCCCGCCGCAACCGGCGGCGCATGGCGGTCTAGAGCCCTTCGCGGAACCCTCCGCAAATCCGTTCCCATCCATCCTGCGTGGGGCGCCGAATTCCTAGCAAACAGCTGGCACCCGATTCGAGGCACCCCGCTCGCAGGGGTGTCATAGCCTCGGGCTACATTCGTGACCGATGACACAGAATGGGTTCCGAAGCGAAGCCTTCCCACCGAGCGTGGATTCTGCGGTTACCGCACGCGCGGCCGAAGGAGTCGAGCTAGCTGCACTGTTGGAACGATGCGGCCTTGCCGACCAGCAAGCCTTTGCCGAACTGTACGACCGGACCTGTGCCCGCGTCTTCGGCCTGATCCTGCGGGTGCTCCACGACCCCGGGTACGCCGAGGAGACGACGCAGGAGGTCTACCTTCAGATCTGGCGCACCGCAACGAGTTTCGACCCCGCCAAGGGGTCGGCGGTGACCTGGCTGATGACGCTGGCCCACCGCCGCGCGGTCGACCGGGTTCGTGCCGAGCAAGCCCACACCCAGCGCGAGGTCGCGTACGGGATCCGGGTACTCGGTCACGAATTCGACGAGGTCACGGAGGAGGTGGAACGCAGACTCGAACAGCAGGCCGTCCGGCGCGGGCTCTCGACATTGACCGAGACCCAGCGCGAGGCGATCTCGCTCGCCTACTACGGCGGGCGGACCTATGCGGAGGTAGCTCAGCACCTCGGCATCGGATTACCGACCGTTAAGTCCCGTATTCGGGACGGATTGACACGACTGAAGAAAAGTTTGGGGGTGACGTGAGATGAACGACGCCCAGATCGATCTCGCGCACACCGTCGCGCTCGGATTGATCGACGACGAAGACCATCACGCGATCCAGACCATCATCGATACCGAAGACCCCACCCTGTGTACCGAGTTTCTGCACGAGATCCGCGCCACCCGCGCGGCTCTCACCGAACTCTCGGAACTCACCGCCACCCCACCACCCCCGTCTCTGCGCGCTCGGCTACTGGCCGCGATCGAGGCCGAAGAACCACCCGTAGCCAGCTAGGCGCACAACGAAAGGCCCCCGGACCCGACAGGTCAGGGGGCCTTCGTCATGTCAGGTCAGTGTGCGTGACCGTGGTGCCCGTGGTCGTCGGCCTCCTCGGCCGGCTTGTCCACGATGGCGCTCTCGGTGGTCAGGATCATCCGGGCGACGGACGCGGCGTTCACCACGGCCGAACGGGTGACCTTGACCGGGTCGACGACACCGTCGGTGAGCAGGTCGCCGTAGGTGAGGGTGGCGGCGTTGAAGCCCTCCTTGCCCTCGGCCACCTTGCTGACCACCACGGCACCGTCGAGGCCCGCGTTGGTGGCGATCCAGAACAGCGGCGCCTCGAGGCCCTTACGGACCACCTCGACGCCGACGGCCTTGTCGCCGGTCAGCGAGTCACGCAGCTCAACGAGGGCGGCGGCGGCCTGGACCAGCGCCGAACCACCACCGGGGACGATGCCCTCCTCGACCGCGGCCTTGGCGGCGGCGACCGCGTCGTCGACACGGTACTTGCGCTCCTTGAGCGCGGTCTCGGTGGCCGCGCCGACCTTGATCACCGCGACACCACCGGCCAGCTTGGCGAGGCGCTCTTCGAGCTTCTCGCGGTCCCAGTCGGAGTCGGTGGCCTCGATCTCGCGGCGCAGCTGCGCGCTGCGGGCCGCGATGTCGGCCTCGGTGCCCGCACCGTCGATGAGGACGGTCTCGTCCTTGGTGACGACGACGCGACGCGCCTGGCCGAGCTGCTCGAGGGTGGCCTCGCGCAGGGTGACGCCGAGATCGGGATTGATCACGGTGCCACCGGTGACGACGGCGAGGTCGTCGAGGAACGCCTTGCGGCGGTCACCGAAGAACGGCGCCTTCACCGCGACGGCCTTGATGGTCTTGCGGATCGAGTTGACCACCAGGGTCGACAGCGCTTCGCCGTCGACGTCCTCGGCCACGATCAGCACGCCCTTGCCGGACTCGGCGATCTTCTCGAGCACCGGGAGCAGGTCGGGCAGCGAGCTGATCTTGTCGCGGTGCAGCAGGACGTAGGTGTCCTCCAGCACGGCCTGCTGGGTCTCGGGGTCGGTCTGGAAGTAGGGCGAGAGGTAGCCCTTGTCGAACTGCACACCCTCGGTGACGACGAGTTCGGTCTGCGTGGTCGAGGACTCCTCGACGGTGACCACGCCGTCCTTGCCGACGGTGGTGAGCGCCTTGCCGACCATCTCGCCGATCTCCTCGTCACGCGAGGAGACGGTGGCGACCTGGGCGATGGCCTGGGCACCCTCGACCGGGGTGGCCGCGGCGAGCAGCACCTCGGACACCTTCTCGGCGGCGAGCGCGATGCCCTGGCCGAGCGTGATGGGGTTGGCGCCCGCGGCGACGTTCTTCAGGCCTGCGCGCACGAACGCCTGGGCCAGCACGGTGGCGGTGGTGGTGCCGTCGCCCGCGACGTCGTTGGTCTTGGTGGCGACGCTCTTGACGAGCTGGGCGCCGAGGTTCTCGAAGGGGTCCTCGAGGTCGATGTCACGCGCGATGGTGACACCGTCGTTGGTCACGGTGGGGCCACCGAAGGCCTTGGCCAGGACCACGTGGCGGCCGCGCGGGCCGAGGGTCACCTTGACGGCGTCGGCCAGCTTGTCCACACCGCGTTCCAGCGCCCGGCGAGCCTGCTCGTCGAACTGGATCTGCTTGGGCATTAAAAGCTCCTGTGTAATAACGCATTCCGCCCCGGGGTCATGAAGACGCCGGGGCGGAACGCTGGTGCGGCGTCGGCCTTACTTGGTGACGACGGCCAGGATGTCGCGCGCCGAGAGGATGAGGTATTCCTCGCCCTGGTACTTGATCTCGGTGCCGCCGTACTTGCTGTAGATGACGACGTCGCCTTCCTTGACATCGACGGGGATGCGGTCACCCTTTTCGGTGATCCGGCCCTCGCCGACGGCGATGACGGTGCCCTCCTGCGGCTTCTCCTTGGCCGTGTCCGGGATGACCAGGCCGGAGGCCGTCGTCGTCTCGGCCTCGTTGGCCTGGACGAGGATCTTGTCCTCGAGCGGCTTGATGTTCACGCTCGCCACGTTGAGCCCTCCACTTTCAGGGGAATTCGGTTGTCCGGAACTGTTGCCCCGGACCGGGTTCGGTTCAGCATGCGACCCTGCGCGCAGGCCCCGTCGTCGCGGGTGCCGGGACTCCGAGCCCAGTAGTCGTCGATGGCACAAGCACAGCTACACAGTGCCGACTAGCACTCTATACGCGAGAGTGCCAGCGCTCAAGGTCGGGTTCTGCCAATGTCGCAATATCGACACGCCCGCGCGTAATGGTGATCTTCACATCGACCGACTGAATCTGTAACGTTCGCATAACAGGCTGTGACAGAGTATGCATATCGTTCCATTCGAGATGGTCGGCCTCCGTTGGAACCATCCGCTCGAAGGGAGGTGAACATGCGAACATCCCTCGGCATTTCCGCCGGGAACGAGGTGGTGTGCTCGGCTCTGGTCGCCACCGCTCCATCCGGCGAACAGAACTTCGACTACCGCGTCGTCTCCGCCGACGCCGCCCACTCCGACCTCGGCGACCTCGTGTCGTCGTCGATCGAACTGATGACCAACCAGTTACCCGTGTCCCAGCAGCACGTGGAGCTGGATGGCGAACCGCTCGGACGCTACTCCACCGGCGCGCACCGCCGTGCCGTCGCCACGCGCTCGCGCCCACCGACCAGTGTGGCCGTCGCCTACCGCAACCGCGAGCAGGCCCAGGCCATCCGGGCCGCGTGTTCGCACCACCGCGATCTGCGCCTGGTCCCCGAA
This sequence comes from Nocardia sp. NPDC003979, assembly GCF_053605015.1. Lineage (NCBI taxonomy): Bacteria > Bacillati > Actinomycetota > Actinomycetes > Mycobacteriales > Nocardiaceae > Nocardia > Nocardia sp. NPDC003979. The sequence goes on along the minus strand of NZ_JBSGIJ010000001.1, from coordinate 385,540 downwards.
GGCACCGCCGCACTCGCCTATCTGCGCAATACCGGTCTGCTCGACCGGTATTCGACCGTGGCCGTGGTCGACCTCGGCGCCACCGGCCTCACCGTCACCGTCGCCGACCAGGCCGACGGTACGGTCCTGCACACCGAACGCACCCCCACCCTCAGCGGCAACGCCATCGACGAGCTGATCTACCACCACCTCGTCGACCTGCACTACGCCCGGCGCGGGACCAGGCCCAACCGCCAGACCCTCACCAATCGCGGCCGCGCCGCCAAGGAACACCTCACCGTCGCGCCCGCGGTCACCATCGACCACGTGGCCGGGCAGCCGCTGAAACTGACGCGCTCCGATTTCGAGGAGCTCATCGGCGGGCTGCTGCGCAATATCGCGGTGTTCACGGCCTCGGTGTTCACCAGAGCACCGAAGTATCCCGAGGCGGTCGCGGTGATCGGCGGCTGCGCGAACATCCCAAGCGTGTTCGACACCCTCGACGCGCGCCTGGACGTCCCCGTGGTCACGGTGCCGGATCCCGAGGCCGTGATCGCCAAGGGCGCGGCCCTGCTCGCCGACGCGGCGGCCCCCTCCGGTTTGCAGGTGGCCACCCTCGGTGACGCGCCGAGCGGCACCTTCGCCAAGGTGATCGGCACGCTGGCCGGTGCGGTGGTCGTGGTCGGGCTGGTGATCGGTTACGGCGTGCGGACCATCTCGCCGGATGCCCCCGATGTGACGCCCGCAGGCACCAGCAGCACCGTGCGCCAGCCGCCGTTACCCGTGGTGCCGCAGGCACCGACACCCACCTATCGAGAGAGCACCGACCGCACCGGGGTCACCGTTGCCCCGCCGGTCGTCGAGTCGTCCGCTCCCACCCAGGAGCCGACCACCACGACACCGCCGACGTCCACACCGTCGACCACCCCCGCGCCGTCCCCGTCGCCCACGACCACGGCACCGACCCTGCGCCCCGACCCGAACCTCCCGCAGATCCCGTACCCCGAATCGCCGGGAGGCATCAACAGCGGATCCGGTCGCGGCCAGCAGCGTCCGTCGACTCCGAACACCTCACCCACCCAGGCACCGGCCAGCGGCAGCCTCGTGGTTCCGCCGACAACAGGCGTAACCCCGCTCGTCCCGGCCGACTAGAACCAGCGGATCTAGCGCAGCGCGCTCACCGACACCGGCAGCCCGGGGTCCGTCGCCACCGTCAGCTCGGCGGGTTCGGCGCCCGCCGCGATCACATGCGCACCGAGGGCCGCGATCATCACACCGTTGTCCGTGCACAGACGCGGCTTGGGCACCCGAAGGGTCAATCCGGCCGCGGCACAGCGCTCCTCGGCCAGCGAGCGGATCCGCGAGTTCGCCGTGGCACCGCCGCCGAGCACGATCGTGTCGACACCCACATCGGTCGCCGCACGCACCGCCTTCATCGTCAGCACATCGGCCACGGCCTCCTGGAACGACGCGGCGATATCCGGGATCGGCAGCTGTTCGGGCGTGATGCCCTGGCGCTGCGCGGCTTCCACGTAGCGGGCGACGGCGGTTTTGAGGCCGGAGAAGGAGAAGTCGTAGCGGGCGTCGCGCGGGCCGGTCATGCCGCGCGGGAAGGCGATGGCGCGCGGGTCACCGTCCTGTGCCATGGCGTCCAGTGCGGGGCCGCCGGGATACCCGAGGCCCAGCAGTCGGGCAACCTTGTCGAAAGCCTCGCCCGCGGCGTCGTCGACGGTGCTGCCCATTTCGGTGATGGGCGAGCCGAGATCGCTCACCTGCAGCAGATGCGTGTGCCCACCCGACACGAGCAGCGCCACAGCGGGTGGCAGCGGGCCGTGTTCGAGCGTATCCACCGCCACGTGACCACCGAGGTGATTGAGCGCGTAGAACGGCACATCCCAGGCCGCCGCATACGCCTTGGCGGCGGCGACGCCGACCAGCAGCGCACCGGCGAGACCGGGCCCGATGGTGACGGCGAGCGCGTCCGGCTTGCTGATCCCGGCGGCCGCCAGCGCGCGGCGCATGGCGGGCACGATCGCCTCGAGGTGTGCGCGCGAGGCGATCTCGGGCACCACACCGCCGAAACGGGCGTGCTGGTCGACACTCGAGGCCACCTCGTCGGCGAGCAGTTCGACCGACCCGTCGGGATGACGGCGCACGATGCCGACTCCCGTTTCGTCGCACGAACTCTCGATCCCCATGACGATCACGCCGCGGCCCCGCTCACAGTCGATCCGATCCGGTAGGCGAATACGGCGGCACAGCGCGCGCCGTTCACGACAGCACCTCGTCCTGGCGACCGCGCGCGGCCCACTCGTCGGCCGCGGCGGTGAGTTCCGGACGCCGCATCGTGTACGCGTCGGCCCCACTCGGGTGGTAGTAGTTCTTGCGCAAACCGATGATGTGGAAGCCGTGCTTGGCGTATAGCGCGATCGCGGGCGCGTTGTCGGTGCGGACCTCGAGGAACACCGGGCCACCGCGCTCGGCCGCCGTCGCCAGCAGGGCCTCGAGCAGCAGGGTGCCGATGCCACCGCGATGACACTCCGGGTCGACCCCGATGGTGTGCACCTCGGCCTCGGGATGGGCGTTGTCGCCGAGCAGCGCGATGCCCGCGTAGCCGACCATGGTGTCGTTCTCGTCGCGGGCGGTGATGTAGCGGTTGTGCGCCCCGGCCAGCTCGGACCGGAACGACACCGCCTGCCAGGGATCGTCCTCCGGGAACAGCAGGTGTTCGAGTTCGACGCAGCGGTCGATGTCGTGCACGGTCATCGGGGCGATGCGGTAGGTCACGAGGCGCCCGCCAGGGTGCGGAAGCTGTTCTCCACGGCGTCGGGCCGACGCAGGTACAGGGGCACGAGCGCCTCGGGCACCGCACCGGCCAGCAGGGCGGGCGCGGCGACGGCGACCAGGCCCGCGGGCGACGGCGTCTCGTTCGGCAGGACCGGCAGGTCGAAGTCGTCGACGTGGGCGGCCGACCCCGCGATGGCGACGGCGTCGCCCATCGGTACGTCGGCGGGTTTGCACACCTCGGGCCCGGCCACCCGCGCACCGTCGAGGTAGCGCGCCCAGTACACCTCACGCCTGCGCGCGTCGGTGACCACCAGCAGTTCGCCTGCCTCGCGTTGTTCGTCCGCGCTGTCGGCGGCGATGGCGTCGAGGCTGCACACGCCGTGCACGGGCAGGCCGAGCGCGTCACCGAAGGCGGCCGCGGTGGCCATGCCCACGCGCAGGCCGGTGAACGGGCCTGGCCCGATCCCGACGACGACGGCGTCGAGGTCGGCGCGGGCCACCCCGGCTTCGGCGAGACATTCGAGGATCTGCGGGGTGAGGACCTCGGCGTGGGCGCGTGCGTCGACCTTCACCCGGGTGGCGAGGGTGGCCACGGCGGGTCGGGAGTCCGCGTCGTCGGCCGGTGACAGATGCACCAATCCCGCTGTAACGGCAGGTGTCGCGGTGTCGACTGCTAGTACGAGCATGATTGTCTCAACAATACCGGGTGGTATCCGCGACCGGCGCGCACTGGTGGATCGGGTCCGCGCGCGTCAGCCGATCCATTCCCAGACAGCCGTGCGCACATCGGATTCCGGTTCCCTCACCAATTGCACGCGCAGGTGCCGGTCGGCGAGGTGTTCGACCACGCCCTTGCCCCACTCCACGACGACGACCGCGTGGTTCAGGTCGGTGTCGAGGTCGAGGGAATCGAGCTCGTCGAGGTCACCGGCGAGCCGGTAGGCGTCGACGTGGACCATCGGCACCCCGGGCGAGCCGTCGGGTCGCTGCCCGGCGCGGTGGGCGCGCGCGATGATGAACGTCGGCGAGCTCACCCGCCCCTGCACACCGAGGCCGGCGGCGATGCCCCTGGTCAAGGCGGTCTTACCGGCGCCGAGTGGGCCGTCGAGCACCACCAGATCGCCGGGGCGAAGTGTCTGCGCGAGTTCGCGGCCGAGCGCCTCGGTGTCGTCGACGGACGGCAGGACGCGGGTGCGTGGGTCAGCCACCGACGGCCTCCCCGCCGAAGCTCTCGGCGCCCGCGCGGGCGAGCAGCCGGTCGAGTGCGTCGAGGGTCACCTGGGGGAACTGCAGGTGCGGCATGTGCGCTCCCTCACCGATCTTCACCAGCTCGCAGTTGGGCAGTGCCTCGGCGAGCAGGCGCGAGTTCTCGAACGGGATCACCATGTCGTGCGCGCCGCCGAGGACGAGCACGGGCAGCTTGTTCAGGGTCGGCAGCGCGGCCGATTCATCATGCAACTCAATCGTTTTCAGGAACTTCTCGACGGTGGCGACGGGTGTGCGGTCGATCATCATGGTGGTGAATCGCGACAGCGTGGGACTCACCGGCCCGTGGAACGAGCTGACGTGCAGGATCGGCGTCACCACGTGCTTGCTCGCCGAGCGCCCGAACTGCACCAGCGCGGGCGCCGACCGCACCGCCAGCCCGAAAACGCCCAGCGCCGGATGCCGCAACAGCTGCAGCACGCCGGTGGAGGTGACCTCGGCAGCGGCGGTGTTGAGCAGGGCGACCCCGGCCACCCTGGTGGCGAACAGTTCGGGGAACTGCGCGGCCGCCGCGAGCACCGCCATCCCGCCTAGCGAATGTCCGACGAGCACCACCGGCCCCTTCGGCACACAGGTGCGGATCACGGTGGCTACGTCGCGGCCGAGCTGGGAGATGGTGCAGCTGTCGGTGCTCGGCGTGCCGGAGCGGCCGTGGCCGCGCTGGTCGAAGAACACCATCCGGATCCGCGGGCCCCACTGCTGGGCCAGGTCGCGGCGCTGGAAGTGGAACGAGTCCATGCTGTTGCAGAAGCCGTGGACGAAGACGAGTGTCACCTCGGCGGTGTCGTCGCCGTAGGTGCGGGTGGCCAGCGACACACCGTCGTCGGCGCGGACCTCACCTGGCTCGTCCTCATCGATCAGGGCGAAGTTCTCGTCGCGGTACTCGTCGCGTTCGGCGGGCCAGCGCACCCGCGCGCCGATGCGGCGCAGCGTGTGGGCGAGGGCGAGCGCCCCGAGCACGCCCGCGGTGGCGAACCCGCCGCGCACCACCTGACGGCGCCTCATCGACCGGTCCCCACGTAGCGGCGGACCGCGCGACCGCGTGGCGAGCACACGATCTCGTAGTCGATGGTGTCGAGCAGCCGCGCCCAGTCCAGGGCATGCGGGTGTCCCGCGCCGCCACCGAACAGCACCGCCCGGTCGCCCGCGCGTACATTGCCGACGTTGTCGCCCAGGTCGACCATGAACTGGTCCATGCACACTCTTCCGACATTACGGTGCAGCGCGCCGCCGAGCCACACCTCGAAACGCCCACTGAGCGAACGGAACACACCGTCGGCGTATCCGGCGGGAACCAGGGCCACGGTGGTGTCGCGTGGCGCGATCCACCGGTGCCCGTAGGACACGCCTTCCCCGGCAGCCACCCGTTTGACCAGGGTGACCTGGGCCTGCAGCGTCATCGCGGGCCGCAATCCGAAGTCGCCGAGCTCCGGGATCGGGGAGAGCCCGTAGACCGCGATACCCGGCCGGACCAGGTCGAAGTGCAGGTCGGGGCGGGTGAGGGTGGCCGCCGAATTCGACAGGTGGATCAGCTCCGGCTCCAGGCCGTGTTCCTTGGCCAGCGCGACGGCCTCGAGGAACCGTTCCCGCTGCCGGTCGATGGCGGGATTGCCCGGTTCGTCGGCGTGCGCGAGGTGGGAGAAGATCCCGCGCAAACGCAGCACGCGGTCGTCGACGAGGGCCCGCACGGCGGCCAGGACCTGCGGATACTCGGTCACCGATACGCCGTTGCGGTTCAGTCCGGTATCGACCTTGAGCGAGATCGTCGCGGTGCGGCCGGTCTTGCGCGCGGCCTGCTCGACCACCCGCACCTGCTCGAGCGAGGACACCCCGATCTCCACGTCGGCCATGATCGCCGCACCGTAGTCGGCGTCGATGGTGTTGAGCCAGCACAGAATCGGGGCGTCGATACCGGCCGCCCGCAATTCCAGCGCCTCGGCGACCGTGGTGACACCGAGTTCCCGCGCGCCCGCCCCCAGCGCGGCGCGCGCGACCTGCACGGCACCGTGGTTGTACCCGTCGGCCTTGACCACGACCATCACTGCGGCACCCTGCGCGAAGCCACGCAGCACGCGCACGTTGTGAGCAATGGCGTCGAGGTCGATGACCGTCTCCACTTGCGCATTCACCCTCCCGATCCTGCCTGGCTGGTCCGCCTCTCCGAAACTCGGGCCGGACTTAGGTCCGGCGGGAGCTGCGTCGGCGGCCAGACCGAGCATCGGGTCGCGGTAACCCGTTCCCGGTGAGTTACCCATGTTCGTGCGTGATCAGTTGGTTGCTGTCGGGGTCAGTTCTCTCAGGAGGCGGATGGCGGATCGGATGTGGGTGTGGAGGGGAGCGGCCGAGATGGGGGCGCCCGCGGTTTCGCCCGCGTGGGCGGCGAGGTTGGCGGCCAGGGCGTGGGTTCGGGCTGCCGCTGCGGCTGCCCAGGTGGGGGGTTTGCCTGCCGCGAGGAGGGCACCGATGATGCCGGCGAGGACGTCACCGGAGCCTGCGGTGGCGGCCCAGGAGCCGCCCGCATCGTTGACCAGGGTCGTTTCGCCGGGGGTGGCGATGATGGTGGCGCGGCCCTTCAGTAGCACTGTCACGTCCCATCGCTCGGACAGGGCGCGGACCGCTGCCACCCGGTCCGGGTCGGGGCTCGCACCGGTGAGCCGGGCGAACTCGCCCGCGTGCGGTGTGAGGACGGTCGGGGCTTGCCTACCGCGTACCAGGTCGGGTTCGTGGGAGAGGATGGTGAGGCCGTCGGCGTCGACGATCACCGGGAGATCCGTGGCGAGCAGCCGGGCGAGATCGTCGCGCCTGTCTGTGCCGACACCAGGCCCGAAGACCCAGGCCTGTACCCGGCCGGTTTCCTGGATGCCCGGTGCGGCAACGACTTCCGGGAGTTGCTTCACCACCTCGGTGTCACTGCCGGCGTACCGCACCATTCCCGAGGTCGCCGCCACGGCCGCACCGGTACACAGCACTCCGGCGCCCGGATATTCCGCGCTGCCCGCGCACACGCCCGTCACTCCCTGGGTGTACTTGTCGTCGAACGGCCCGGGTACCGGCCACCCGGCGCCGATCTCGGCCGGATCGAGTTGCGACAGCGTGCGAGATGGAAGCTGTAACCCTATGGGCACCAGAATGATTCGTCCGCAACTCGCAGGCGCCAGGGCATGTACGGGCTTGTAAGACCCGAACGTCACCGTCACGTCCGCCCGCACGGCGGGCCCGTCGATGGCCCCGGTGTCCGGGTCGACACCACTGGGCAGATCGGCGGAAATGATCGGGACATCAATGGCGGCAACCGCTTCCGCAGCAGCAGGTCGCAACGGCCCCTTGCCGGAGATACCGACGATGGCGTCGACCACCACGTCGACCTCGCCCAGTCGATCGACCACTCGACCACCGGCCTGCCGAAAAGCACTGAGCCCCTGCGCATGCGCGCGCTCCGGGTTCAGCAGCACCGCCTGCACCGCCACCCCTCGTCGCCGCAGCATCGCACCGGCCCACAGCCCGTCACCACCGTTGTCACCGGATCCGACCAGCAGACCAACGCAACGTCCGACCACTCCCCCTGTGCGCGAACGCAATTCATCGGCGACCACCCGCGCCAACCCGAACGCCGCGCGCCGCATCGGCACACCGTCGGGTACCCGGGTGAACAGTTCCGCCTCGGCCGCCCGCACCTGATCGACGGTGAAATAGTCACGCCGAGCAACCATCGTTCGCCTCCCACCTGCGCCCGCGCGGGCCACGACCGTCCCGCGATCGTTCGCAGACTACGCTGCACAACCATGTCGATGGTTCGTCACCGCGCCGCACGGGTTGCCGCCGGATTCACCGTGGTCGCCGCCCTGCTCGCCGCCGGTTGCTCCGGCGATTCGGACAACGCCGCCACCACAACAACCCGCAAACCCCGCCCGGTCAGCACCACGACCACCCCGAGCGTCGAGGTGGACGCCGCCCTCACGGTCGAGGTCAGCGACATGAAGTACAGCCCGGCCCAGGCGACCGTCAAGGTCGGTCAAACCGTCACCTGGAAGTTCTCCGACAAGGCCCCACACAACGTGCAGGGCATCGGCGACAAGGCGATGGGCATCAACAGCCCCATCATCGACAAGGGCGAATGGTCCTACACCTTCACCCAGCCCGGCACCTACCGCTACCTGTGCTCCCTGCACCCCGAGATGCGCGGCCAGATCACCGTCGAATAAGTCCTATTCGACGGTGACGGACTTCGCCAGGTTGCGCGGCTTGTCGACGTCGTAGCCGCGCGCCTGCGCCACCTCGGCGGCGAAGATCTGCAACGGGACCGTCGACAACAACGGCTGGAACAGGGTCGGGGCGACCGGGATCTCGATGAGGTCGTCGGCGAACGGGCGGACCGTGTCGTCGCCTTCCTCCGCGATCACGATCGTGCGCGCCCCACGGGCCTGGATCTCGCGAATATTGCTGAGCAGCTTCGAATGCAGCACCGCGCGGCCCTTCGGCGACGGCATCACCACGATCACCGGCAGACCGTCTTCGATCAGCGCGATCGGCCCGTGCTTGAGCTCGCCCGCCGCGAAACCCTCGGCGTGCATGTAGGCCAGTTCCTTGAGCTTGAGCGCACCCTCGAGCGCCACCGGGTAACCCACGTGGCGGCCGAGGAACAGCACCGTCGGCACGTGCGCCAGCTCGCGGGCGATGGCACGCACCTGCGGCGCGGTGTCGAGCACCCGCGCGATCAGCTTCGGCATCGACTCGAGCTCGGCGAACTCGCGGGCCACCTCGTCGGGGTACTTCGTGCCGCGCGCCTGCGCCAGCGCCAGGCCGACCAGATAGTTGGCGGCCACCTGCGCCAGGAACGCCTTGGTCGAGGCCACGCCGATCTCCGGCCCGGTGCGGGTGTAGATCACCGCGTCGGACTCGCGCGGGATCTGCGCGCCGTTGGTGTTGCAGATCGCGAGCACGCGCGCCTTCTGCTCCTTGGCGTGGCGCACCGCTTCCAGCGTGTCGGCGGTCTCGCCCGACTGCGAGATCGCGACCACCAGCGTCGACCGGTCGAGTACCGGGTCGCGGTAACGGAATTCGCTGGCCAGCTCCACTTCCACCGGCACCCGCGTCCAGTGCTCGATGGCGTACTTGGCCAGCAGACCCGCATGGTAGGAGCTGCCGCACGCCACCACGAACACCTTGTCGAATTCGCGCAGTTCCTGGTCGGCGAGGCGCTGCTCGTCGAGCACGATCCGGCCGCCGTTCTCGTCGACGACGAAATGCCCGATCAGAGTGTCGGCGACCGCGGTCGGCTGCTCCTCGATCTCCTTGAGCATGAAGTAGTCGTGGCCACCCTTCTCGGCGGCGGCCAGGTCCCAGTCGATGGTGAACGGCCTGCTCGTCACGTCGGAATCGCCGTCGAAGTCGGTGACGGTGTAGCTGTCGGCGGTGATCACGACGGCCTGGTTCTGGCCGAGCTCCACGGCTTCGCGGGTGTGCTCGATGAACGCGGTGACATCGGAGGCGATGAACATCTCACCCTGTCCGACCCCGACGACCAGCGGCGTCGACTGCCGCGCCGCGACGATCGTGCCCGGATGGTCGGCATGGGTGAACACCAGCGTGAACGCGCCGTCGAGGCGGCGAAGCACGGCGAGCACGCTCGCGGTGAAGTCACCGGCGGTCGGCCCCTCGGCGTACGCGCGCGCCACCAGATGCACCGCGACCTCGGTGTCGGTGTCGCTGAGCAGCTCGATCCCGGCGTCCTCCAGCTCGCGACGCAGCGGTGCGAAGTTCTCGATGATGCCGTTGTGGACCACGGCCAGCTTGCCGGAGGGGTCACGGTGCGGGTGGGCGTTGCGGTCGGTCGGCGCGCCGTGCGTGGCCCACCTGGTGTGGCCCATTCCGCTGGTCCCGGCGAATTTCGCGCCGTCGGCGGCGTCGAGTTCGGCTTCCAGATTCGCCAGCCGCCCCGCCTTGCGTTCGACCGCGATTCCCCCGTTTCCGTCGAGAATCGCCACCCCCGCGGAGTCGTAGCCCCGGTACTCCATGCGACGCAGCGCGTCGACGACAACGCCGAGCGCATCCCGGTATCCGACGTAGCCAACGATTCCGCACATGGTCCACCACCCTACTGATCGGATACTCTTCACGCCGTGTCGGACTCCGTGAAATCGCTCCTGAGCACCCTGTCCATGCGCGGTCCTCACCGGGTGCTGCGTGGCAACCTCGGGATCGCCGGTCAACCCGGCGTGGTCTATACCCCGGAGTCCGGGCTGAACCTGCCCGCCGTCGCGTTCGCGCACAGCTGGCTGACCAGCGCCGAGAACTACAAGGGCCTGCTCGAGCACATCGCATCGTGGGGTTTCGTGGTCGCCGCCCCCGACACCGAACGCGGACCGATCCCGTCACACCTCGACCTCGCCGCCGATCTGCTCACCACCCTCGACATCGTGAGCAAGGTCCGCCTCGGTGACGGCACCATCAGCGTCCACCCCGACCGCCTCGCCCTGGCCGGTCACGGCATGGGCGCGGGTGCCGCCGTGATCGCCGCCGCCCAGCGCCCCGTCGCCACCGTCGCCGCCCTCTTCCCCGCGCCCACTTCCCCCGCCGCGGAGAACATCGCCACCGACCTCGACACCCCCGCCCTGATCCTGGCAGGCGACGACCTCGACTCCATCAACTCCAACGCCCGCCCCCTCGCCACCGCCTGGTCGGGCCCCTGCCTCCTGCGCCGCCTCGACGGCGCCACCCACAACGGCATCATCGAAGGCCGCCGCCTCTTCGCCGCCCTCGGCGCGGGCCGCTACGAATACAAAACCGACAAGGCCACCCGAGCCCTGCTCACCGGCTACCTGTTGGCCACGGTCCAGGGCGACAAGAAATGCAAGCCGTTCGCCGACCCCGAAGCCACCATCCCCCATACCACCGTCATCGACCCCCACGCCGAGGTCGAGGTGGAGGCCCCGAAACTGTCCCTCGGCACGGTCGCCAAACTCATTCGAGGCTGACCGGCCGCGCACGGTCAGCTCCGCCCACCTCGGTACGGATCCGCGCGGCAAGCCTCGACATCGCGCTTGTTTCGCGGGTTCGGAGCGACCGCTGCCCGGGAAACCGCGTGAGGTCTTACCGGATCAGTCCAACCAAGTGGAGCGACGGTAATACTCCGATTCGGGGTCGTAATCACCGTCAGAGGGCGCGACCGTCGATCTGGCTTGCCGCGCGGCACGTGCCCGGGCGACGGCCGCCCGAATCTCGGCCTGCCGCTGCTCTTCGGGGGTCATGGTCGGGTCCGGAACGAAGGGAGCGGGTGCGGGGGCCGCAGTCATGCGGACGGGAGGCTCGTAGACCGGCTCCAGCTGAACAGGTTGCGGCTCAACGGTTTCGGCGGCCTCGGATTCCTCCTCGGCCAGTTCTCGCAGGCGGGCGGCCGCGTCGACGGCCAGTTGTTCCGCGCGCATCGCGGTCTGCCGGTTGACCTCATCGATCTCACCCATCAGCAGCGCCGACCGCCGCCGCGCCTCCGCCGCGATCTGCTCGATCTCTGCCGCGTAGTCCACGGTCGCCTATCCTCCCGAAATCGAGGACGTTTCGCCAACCATCACAGTGGGCCCGCCTCGGCGAGGACAGCTCCGCTGTCACCCGGATCGCTCACGGGTAGATCAACGCTCGGGACGTGCTCCCCATCGGTCTCCTGCCCGGCTGGGCGCGGTGCGACCGGAACACCGCCTGCCACCGAACCCGAAGATTCTTCACCCGAACCGATTTCGCTCGTCACCGGGGCATCGGTGAGGTCAGGAGTGTCCGGCCCCGTCGCATCGGGGGCACTCGTTTCGCTGCCGGCGTCCGCGCCCGCCTCGCCCTCGCCGGTGCCGGACTGCGGTGTGCCCGAGCCGAGAACACCGCTCGACTCATCCTCGGGAGCGCCCGCCGACGAATCGGATTCCTGTGTCAGTACCGGAATCCCGTTCTCGTTCAAAGACAACGTGTACTGACTCGTAGCGCCGCTCGCGTCGGTCGTCGTCAACGACAGCCCGTTCGCGCCCGCTTCGATACTCACCGCGGTGTCGCCGAGCTGGAACGAAGCCTGCCCACCCTCCGCGAGCAGGCTGCTCGCCTGTTCGGTCAATTGCTCGATGCCGTCACCGATCGACGTGCCGACCGATTCGATGCTGGAGGTGAGGGTGCTCCCGAGGTCGCCGGTCAGCGCATCCGACACGGTGGTGGCGAGGCTGCTCATCGTCGAGGCAATGCTGGTCAAGGCCGTACTCGAGTCGGAGTCGTCGGTGGTCGAGTCTTCGGTGGTTTCTTTCGTCTCGGTCGTTGTTTTCGCGGTCGATCCAGCAGAGGTGTCGCCGGTCTGGGTAGCGGCAGCGGAGGTTTGACCACCGGCGTCGGCCGACTGGCCGCCACCGGAGTTGTCTTCGTTACCCTTCGCCGTCGACTTGTCTTCGGTCTTCGACGGGTCTTCCTGAGTCTTCTTGTCCTCGACAGGCGCGTTTCCAGATCCCGACACCGACGGATAGCCGCGCTCGACAACACCGGCCGCCGCTGTCTCCACAGCCGTGAACAGAGCCTCGATGGCGATCCTGGTCGTGGTGCACTGGTCTCTGAAGATCTGCACCTTTTGGTTGTAGTCCGGCATGAAAACAATCGACAGCCAGCGCGTACAGATCTGCTTGATCGCGTCCGTGTAATCTGACGAACTCGTGTCGAGTCCTGCTCTGGTGTCGGGGACGTCGATCACGCCTGCCGCGTTACGATGGGTCGTTATCGTGGACAACTGTTCGTCCATGAGGCCGCGGCCGTTCTTCGACCCGAAGATGACGCAGTCGATATCGTGTGGGCTCAATCCACCGACCGACGGCAACGCCTTCTTCGCCCCCTCGATGTACCTCTCCACCGAGCCATCCGTCAGCTTGAGCACCGTGTCGGCCTTGGCTTTCACCAGCTCTGGGATCTGTGCCGCCGCCGCTGTCAGCGCCACTTCGAAATTCCGCACCGCATCGCGATCCTCGCCTGCCATCGTGGCGACCCGACCCAGCTGCGCGGCAGCAGCTTCGGCGGCCGCGCCCTGCCATCCGGACTGCATCGATTGCGCGGCCGACTGTTGGGCAGCGACTTCGGCGTCAGCCGTGGTCAACAGCTGGCGCACCGCGACGGCCGCGGCGTCCAGCTTGGTGATGTTCATCTGGCGCTCGTTGTCGTACGGTCGCACCAATTCGTAGAAGTCGAAGCTTCCGCCGAAGGCGGCAACATACCGCGGACCCAGTTGCTCGAAATACTGCAGGCCGGGAGCACCGTCATCGAGAAGGCTGTCGATCGACTTGGTCACGGCCGCACCTACTTCGCCGGAGCGGGGGCGGCGCCGTCGAGCCCGCGCGCGGTACTCACGTCGACATCGGTGTACTCGACGGCCGCCTTACCGATCGCGTCCGCGAGCCCCTCCGAGGCACTCGTCCAGACCTTGGCCCAGCCGACCACCCGACCCAACGCCAGATCGATCTTCTGCCCGCTGCCGGTGTAAGCCCTCCCGGCGTCGGCCGCGACCCATTCCAGGGTGTCGACCGCCTTCGCCGAGGTACGGGTCGCTGTCACGGTGTCCCGCACCGTGTCGGCGGTCTGCTTCATCGCGACCTGATCGACGATGACCCCGCCGGAAGCTTTGTCGCCCATCTCCCCCACCTCCCCAACACACAGCGCCCGGATGACGCCCTACCTACTTCGACGGGCGAACCCGTCCATCGGTTCCCACGAAATCTACTTTCCCAGATTCCCCTGATCGGTCCGCCGCCACTCCGACGTCCCGTCCGGATGCCGGTGGTACTCCCACGCCGCGTAGTCACCGTCGTCCTCGATCACCGTCACGTGGTCGGCCAGACCGTCCTCGTCGTAGTCGGACCAGATGGTGGTGGAGTTGGGGTCGGTGTGGGTGAGGGAGTCGGCGACGCCGTCGGTGTCGAGGTCTTGGGAGGGGGAGTTGAGTTCGACGGGGCCGAGGCTGTCGAGGGGTGTGTGCGCGTCGATGTCGGGTAGGCCGAAGCCGGGGATGTCGCCCGAGGTGACCATGGCTCCTCCTCAAACGGGAAACTCGCGGATGACGGCGCGGCGGAACTCCACCATCCTGTCATCCGCGAGCGGCTCACGGCCACGTCGGGTGTTATTTCTTGGGCATGATCAGCCACAGGATCAGGTAGAGCAGGAACTGGGGTCCTGGCAGCAGGCAGGAGGCGACGAAGGCGAGGCGGACGACGCTCGGGCTCCACCCGAAGTAGTCGGCGATGCCGCCGCAGACGCCTGCGATCCATTTGTCGCTGGTCGAGCGGGTGAAGCGGCGGGTGGGGGCAGTCATGATGGTGTGCCTTCCTGGTCGAGCGGTGATGACTCCACAGTGCCGTCGGGTGCCACTCCCCGGCATCGGTCGACGGACCCATCCGCACCCTGATTTCGGGCCACCCCATCTAAGGGTCACACCCTGAGATCGGGCAGACTCGAGCGGTGAGCACGACATTGCACGCCAGCGGCCTTTCCGCGGGACACGCCGAACGGACCCTGTTCGCCGACCTCGACTTCACCCTCGCCCCGGGCGATGTGATCGGGCTGGTCGGCGTGAACGGCGCGGGCAAGTCGACGCTGCTGCGGATGCTGGCCGAGCGCGACGCGGGCGACGGAACGATCACCCTGAGCCCGCCGGACGCCACCGTCGGCTACCTGGCGCAGGAACCCGAGCGCATCGAAGGCGAGACCGTGCTCGAATTCCTCTCCCGCCGAACGGGTGTGGCGCACGCGCAGCGGGTGATGGACGCTGCGGCCGAGCGACTCGGCGAGGGCGGAGACGACGACTACTCCCCCGCGCTGGAACATTGGCTGGCCCTCGGCGGCGCGGACCTCGAGCAGCGGGCCGAGGAGGTTGCGGCCGAACTCGGCCTCATCGATGGTCTGGCCGGTGGTCTCGACACCCCGATGACGGGCCTGTCGGGTGGCCAGGCGGCACGTGCCGGGCTGGCATCGGTGTTGTTGTCGCGCTTCGACATTCTGCTGCTCGACGAACCGACCAACGATCTCGACCTCGACGGCCTGGAACGGCTGGAACGTTTCGTCACCGGCGTGCGGGTGCCGCTGATGGTGATCAGTCACGACCGGGAGTTCTTGGCGCGCACCGTGAATCGTGTGCTGGAACTGGACCTGGCCCAGCAGCAGTACGGCATGTACGACGGTGGCTACGAGGCGTATCTCACCGAGCGCGAGATCGCCCGCAAACACGCCCGCGAGCAGTTCGACGAATTCGCCGACACCAAAGCGGGTTTGGAGGCGCGCGCCCAGATGCAGCGCAACTGGCTCGAGCACGGCGTGCGCAATGCCCGGCGCAAAGGCAAGAACGACTCGGACAAGATGGGCCGCAAAACGCGCGCCGAGTCGACCGAGAAGCAGGCGGCGAAGGCCCGGCAGACGCAGCGCCGCATCGAACGGCTCGAGGTGGTCGAGGAACCGCGCAAGGAGTGGGAGCTGCGGATGGAGATCGCCACCGCCCCGCGCAGTGGTGCGGTGGTTGCCACCGCCAACAATGCGACGGTCACCCGCGGCGAGTTCACGCTCGGACCGATCACCACCCAGATCGACTGGGCGGACCGGATCGTGCTCACCGGCGCCAACGGTTCGGGCAAGTCCACTCTGCTCGGGCTACTGCTGGGCAAGATCGCTCCCGATTCCGGTTCTGCCGCTTTGGGTTCCGGTGTCGCCATCGGCGAGGTCGACCAGGCGCGTGGCCTGTTCCGCGGCACCGACCGGCTGGTCGACACCTTCGGCGCGGCCATGCCGGACTGGCCCGACGCCGATGTCCG
Source organism: Nocardia sp. NPDC003979 (assembly GCF_053605015.1). Classification (NCBI taxonomy): domain Bacteria; kingdom Bacillati; phylum Actinomycetota; class Actinomycetes; order Mycobacteriales; family Nocardiaceae; genus Nocardia; species Nocardia sp. NPDC003979. The sequence goes on along the minus strand of NZ_JBSGIJ010000001.1, from coordinate 369,704 downwards.
CACGCTGCTGGCCAAGTTCGGGCTGCGCGGTCCGCATGTGATCCGGGCGTGCGACACGCTCTCACCGGGTGAACGCACCCGCGCGGCCCTCGCCCTGCTCCAGGCGCGCGGGGTGAACCTGCTGGTCCTGGACGAACCGACCAACCACCTCGACCTGCCCGCCATCGAACAGCTCGAGCAGGCGGTCGAATCCTTCACGGGCACCCTGATTCTGGTGACGCACGACCGACGCATGCTGGATTCTGTGCGAGCGACCCGCCGTTGGCACATGGCCGCCGGGCTGCTCACCGAGAAATAGGACACCCCATGGCATTAGGCATCGACACCCGCGTCACGCTGCTCGTCACCGGTCTGATCTTCCTGAGCGCCCTGCTGCTCGGGATCTGGAAGTATCGCGGCATCCGGATCGACGGCGCCGCGCACATCTACGTCGACATCGCGCACCGCGCGGCCCTGATGTATTCCTTCGCGGGCCTGGTGCTTGCCGTGTTCACCGAGCTCAGCGCCTGGCCCACGCTCGTGAACCTGGCCGCCGACCTGGTGGTTCTCGCGTTCTTCGCCGGGGCGATCGCCAGCTACGTGATGCACGGCCTGCGCCGCGACACCACCGACCAGTTCGCCGGGGAGATCTCCGGCGCGCTGAAATTGTCGATGTACGGGCTGATCGTGGGTGAGGTCGGCGGTTTCCTAGTGTTGTTCACCGGTTTCATCGCCGGCCAGTTCTGATCAGATCGGTTGGACCACAGCCGTTTCCGCCGCACCGAACAGGTCGATATCGGACCCGAACTTGATCCCGACCAACCCGGCGACGAGCGTGGCGAGCAGGATCGCGACAACCACGATCAGCGACCGTGAGCGCGGCGAGGGCCGTGGCACCGCCACCGCGCCGCTGCGCGACGACTCGGCCTCGATGCGCTGACCGTATCCTTCGTCGCGGATCGGCACCGTCGGCGAATACCCCTGCGGCACTTCACGACACCCAGGCCGTCCGCACGCCCCACCGCAGCGGTGTGGCTCGCCGTACTCGTAGTACTGATCCTGGTAGTTGCGGGCAGGCAGCGGCGCCACGATCGGCCCCCCTTCGAATCATGCTGCGCGCCTAACTTTCCGGTGCGCCGAGCGAGCACACGCGCCACGGGCACACAGGTCCTTACGGCGTACGCCGATAGTAGAGGCAGCGGCGACCCCGCGCCAGCGGATCAGACGGCGGCGACCTGCTTGGCCAGGTCGTCGGCCAGCTGACGCGCCTGCGCCGGATCGGTGGCCTCGACCATCACCCGAACCAGCTGCTCGGTGCCGCTGGGCCGCAACAGCACCCGGCCCGACTCGCCGAGCATGCGCTCCGCCTCGGCCACCGCGTCGCGCACCTCGGGGGCAGCGGCGACCGCGGCCTTGTCCGACACCTTCACGTTCACCAGCACCTGCGGCACGGTGCTCATCACCGACGCCAGGTCCCCGAGCCCACGACCGGTCTGGGCCATCCGGGCCATCAACCGCAGCCCGGTGAGCACACCGTCACCGGTGGTGCCGTAGCGCGGGAAAACCACGTGACCCGACTGTTCGCCGCCGAGACTGAACCCGCCGCGACGCAGTTCCTCGAGCACGTAGCGGTCACCGACAGCGGCGGTGAGCACGCGAATACCGGCTTCGCGCATGGCGATATGCAGACCGAGGTTACTCATCACCGTGGCGACCAGGGTGTCCTCGACCAGTTCGCCCGACTCCCGCATGGCCAGCGCGAGTACCGCCATGATCTTGTCGCCGTCGACCACCTCGCCCGCGGCGTCGACCGCGAGGCACCGGTCGGCGTCGCCGTCGAGTGCGACACCGAGATCGGCGCGGTTGGCGAGCACCGCGGCGCGGACCGCGTCCAGGTGGGTGGAGCCGCAGCCGTCGTTGATGTTGAGACCGTTGGGTTCGGCGTTGATCGCGATCACCGTCGCGCCGGCCTCCCGGTACACCTGCGGCGCCACCTCGGCGGCCGCGCCGTGCGCGCAGTCGACCACGACGGTGAGCCCGGACAGGTTCTCCCCGGTCGATTCGAGCAGATGCTCGACATAGCGTTCGTGGGTGCCCTCGACGGTGTAGTCGCCGCGCACGCGGCCGATGCCCGCGCCGGTCGGGCGCACGGTCGTGCCGTCGGTGATCAGGGCTTCGATCCGCTGTTCCACGGCGTCGTCGAGCTTGTGCCCGCCCGCCGCGAAGATCTTGATGCCGTTGTCGGGCATGGGGTTGTGCGAGGCGGAGATCATCACGCCGAAGCACGCGTCGTAGAGGCCGGTGAGGTAGGCCACGGCCGGGGTGGGCAGCACACCGACGGACAGCACGTCGACACCGGTGGCGGTCAGGCCCGCGGTCACCGCGGCCTCGAGCATCTCGCCGCTGGCCCGCGGATCACGGCCGAGAACCGCGACCGGACGCTTCTTGCCCCGGCTGAGCACCTGCGCCGCCGCACCCGCGACCCGCATCGCCAGCTCCGGGCTCAAAGACTCGTTGGCGAGCCCACGAACGCCGTCCGTACCGAATAGCCGTCCCATACCTGCCCCTTGTAGGTGGTCCATATACAGCACGAGAGCAGGCGACCAGCCGTGCTGGAAGCCTGCTCTCGCACACGTGCTCCGCAGACCGTACCGCCTCAGCCAAGGTAGGCGAAGACGGTGGTCGGCAGTGCCGAAATCAGCGCTTCGAGTACTGAGGCGCCTTACGGGCCTTCTTGAGGCCGTACTTCTTGCGCTCGGTGGCACGCGGGTCACGAGTCAGGAAGCCGGCACGCTTGAGCGCCGGACGATCCTCGGGGGTGACCTCGATCAGCGCGCGGGCGATGGCCAGACGCAGGGCGCCTGCCTGACCCGAGGGGCCGCCGCCGTGCAGCAGGGCGACGATGTCGAAGGACTCGGTCCGCTCGACGGTCACCAGCGGGGACTTCACCAGCTGCTGGTGCACCTTGTTCGGGAAGTAATCCTCGATGGTGCGGCCGTTGAGGGTGAAGTTGCCGGAGCCCGGAACCAGTCGCACGCGGACGACGGCTTCCTTACGACGGCCGACGGTCTGCACGGGACGATCGATGACGATCGGCTCGTAGGACGCCTCGTAGACGGTCTCGCCCTCGTCGTAGCCTTCGCCGTCTTCGACGACCTCGACCACGGTCTCGTCGACCGCGTCGAACTCTTCGGGGGTGAACTCTTCAGGAGCGGTCACTGGGCCACCTGCTTGATCTCGAACGGAACCGGCTGCTGCGCGGCGTGGGGGTGGTTCGGGCCTGCGTAGACCTTCAGCTTGCCCGCGATCGCGTTACCCAGCTTGTTCTTCGGGATCATGCCCTTGACGGCCTTCTCCACGAGACGATCGGGACGGGTCGCCAACACCTCGCCGACAGTGCGCGACTTGAGGCCGCCCGGGTGTCCGCTGTGGTGGTGGATCAGCTTGTCCTGCTTCTTGTTGCCGGAGATGGCAACCTTGTCCGCGTTGATGATGATGACGAAGTCGCCACCATCGACGTGGGGTGCGTAGGTCGGCTTGCCCTTGCCGCGCAGCAGGCCAGCGGCCTGCACGGCGAGACGGCCGAGGACTACGTCAGTGGCGTCGATGACGTACCACTTGCGGGTGACGTCACCTGCCTTGGGGCTGTACGTAGGCACAGTCGTTCCCTGTCTGTCGTCGGTGTTGCCGGCCAACTGTCATGGATCCCGGAGTCGAGATTTGTCCCGGCGGCCGGTGGAGACCCGGGACATCGCGGAGACACCGAACCGCGAACGGGTCGACGTTCCACACGCCAGCGGCCAACGATACCAGCCGGGTATGACGCCCCCACAATCGGACTAGATGACCACCGGTGGGCCCGGGTCGGTGGTGCGCGCAGGGCCGGGGATCAGGTAGCGCAGGTTGTCGATGCCGGGGGTGGCGCACCCGTCGACGACGCTGCCGTCCGCGGTCGCGATGCCGTCGGGCGGCGTGGTGTTGACGTACGGGGTGAACGCGCAGTCCGAGGCGTCGGCCGCGAGGGTGGTGTCGGTCTGCCAGCCGGTGGCGGCGAGCGCGAGCGCACCGAGCACGGCGGGTGCGCCGAAGAACCCCTTCTTGACCTTGCCGAGGAGCTTTCCGCGCTGGTCGGCTTCGTCGTCGAGCGCGTGCCGCCCACCGGACTGGGCGGGCGGTCCGGCCACGAAACCGGCGGGCCCCGGCGGCTGGGCGGCGGGCGGCGCGGCGGGCGGCGCACCCCAGCCGACCTGGGCGGCATAAGCCTGTCCGGGATGCTGCGGTTCGGGGTAGTCGTCCTCGTCGAACGGCTCGGTGACCAGCAGATGCGCAGCGCCGAGCACCAGCGCGTGCATCGGGTGATCGGCCACCTGCAGCCGCTGTCCGAGGTGGTTCTGGAAGGCCAGGCGCAGCGCGTCGTTGAAGCAGACGTTGCCCGCGAGCAGCACCGTCGAGGTGTCGGCGCCGATGGAACGGGCCGCGGCCATCGCCTCGATCACCACGTTGTCGGCGGTGCGCGCGTCGCGCAGCGCCTCCGGGTTCACCGAGATCTCCACCGATTCGGTCGGCTGCTCGTCGTCACCGTGCACCGCGACGACCAGCAGCGTGCGGCCGTCGGAGTAGATGCCGGTGGCGCCGATGCCGGTGTGGTGCCGCTCGCTCGGCGGCGAGACCAGGCCGAGCGCGCGCAGGTATCCCGACAGCGCGACGCTCTCCGGCAGCGGTTCGACGACCACGTCGAGCTGTTCGACCAGCCCGGCGTAGACCTCGACCTTCTCCTCCGGCCAGCTGTCGGGATACGGCAACGCCACCAGCTGCGGCTTACCGCGCAGATACTTGCCGACGGCCGCCAGCGGGTTGTAGAGCCTGGCCCGAAATACCAGTTCGGCGGGCCAGGTGGCGCCGGCGATCACGATCTGCGGGTGCCCGAGGATGTCGCGCACGTCGGCGATCGCCATCCCCAGATCGGGTCGCTGCCGGTCGACACCGGCGGTGTGCAACCTGCCAGCGGCGTCGGCGAGCAGGTAGGCGGGCGGGGTGTAGGTGCCCTCCACCTGAACCGGGCGGATGGGGGTCTCACCGCCACCCGCGGCGACAGACACCACATCCCACCCCAGATGCAGGGCGCCAACTCGAACGGTCACAGGCTCAAGTGTGCCCGGTCGGCGCTCGACACGCGCAGTGTGTCCGCCGAAACGGCTTCTACCTGCCCGGTCATGCCTGTGAACGCTTCAGTCGCAGACGGGTCCAGGTGAGGAACGCCAGAGCGGCGGTGATCACGAGCACCATCACGATGTCGAGGATCCAGATGCCGACCGAGTGCGTCCACAGCGAATCGTCCTGCGCACCCCAGAACAGATTCTTCAGATCGACGGTCGACGCCCCCGAGGCGTAACCCCAGCGGGCCGGGAACAGGTACGACACCTGCTCGAGGCCGACGCGGTCGGTCACCGGGATCAGACCACCGGCCATCACGAGCTGCACCATGATCATCACCACGAGCATCGGCATGACCTGCTCGTTGGACTTGGCCAGGCTCGACATCAGCAGACCGAACACCACACAGCAGACCGCCGTCATGGCGATGTCGATGTAGAGCTCGATACTGCCGTTCGGAATCAGCGATCCGGCACCGGGCGGGTTCTTACCGAGCAGGGTGATGCCGATCAGCACCGCGGACTGCAGGAACGCGACCACGCTGAACACCGCGATCTTGGCCAGCAGGTACGCCGAGGGCAACAGCCCGACCGCCCGTTCGCGGTGGAAGATCGTCCGCTCACCGACCAGGTCGCGCACACTCAGCGTCGCACCCATGAAGCACGCGCCGAGGATGAGCACCACCAGCAGCTGCTGGGTCTCGCTACCACCGGACTTGGCGAACGACCCGTCGGGCTGGGCGACGAGCGGCCCCGCGGCGAAGCCGTTCTCACCGGGCACCACCAGCGACAACGCGCCGAGGATGAACGGCAGCACCACCAGGAACACCAGGTAACCGCGGTCGGCGAAGATCAACCGCAACTGCCTGCGGGCCAACGTGCTGAACTGCCGCATGCCACTGGACTGCGGCGGCGCACCGGCATTGCCGCGCTGCAACGGCTGCGGCGGCGGTGGCGGCGGCACATAGGCCTGCCTCGACCGATACGCCGCGAAGGCCTGGTCCGGGTTGGCCGCGACATTGGCGAAGATCTCGGCCCAGTCGCTGGTACCCATCGCCGCGCCGACGCCACCGGGGTGGCCGGCGAACGCGGTCTTGCCGCCGGGCGCGAGCAGCACCACCTGGTCACACATGTCGAGGCAGGCCACGGAGTGGGTGACCACGATGACCACGCGACCGGCGTCGGCCAGTTCGCGCAGCATCTGCATGACCTGGCGGTCCAGCGCCGGATCGAGGCCCGAGGTCGGCTCGTCGAGGATCAGCAGCGACGGACCGGTGAGCAGCTCCATCGCCACCGACGCGCGCTTACGCTGACCGCCGGAGAGCCGGTCGACCCGGGTATCGGCGTGCTGGGTGAGCGAAAGCTCTTGCAGCACACCGTCGATCACCTGCTGACGGTCGGCCTTGGTGGTATCGGGCGGCAGCCGCAGCTCGGCGGCGAAACCGAGGGCCTGGCGGACGGTGAGCTGCCGGTGCAGCACGTCGTCCTGGGGAACCATGCCGATACGCGAACGCAGCGCCTCGTATTCGGCGTGCAGGTTGCGGCCCTCGAAGGTGACCACACCGCCGGAGGGCTGGGTATTGCCCGCGATCAGCTTCGACAGCGTCGACTTGCCCGCGCCCGAGGGGCCGATCAGCGCAGTGAGCGTGCCGCGCCCGGCCTGCATGTTCACATCGACGAGCAACTGCTTGTTGCCCTCGACGGTGAACCCGACCCCGTGCACCGTGAGTCCCAGCTCGGCGACCGGCTTCTGCCGGTGCACCAGCGCACCCTGCGCGACGACGAAGTCGATGTTGCCGATGGTGACGATGTCCCGCTCGTGCAGCACCGTGCGCTGCTGGCGGTGACCGTTGACGAAGGTGCCGTTGGCCGACCCGAGGTCCTCGACGACCAGCCCCTCCGGCGAGGAAACCAGCCGCGCGTGCTTGCGCGAGGCCAGCGGGTCGTTCACCACGATCTGGTTGTCGGAGGTACGGCCGATGCTCAGGCCGCCGGGCGGGATGCGGTCACCGCGCGCCACCGGTTCGGTCGAGGCCGCCTTGCGCACCGGCGGCAGCATCGAGGAGTCGGCGCGGCGGGTCATATTGATGTTGTCCTGCGGCGCGACCGGCTGCGACGGCAGCTGCGAGGTCGGCACGTACTGCGGCCGGGCAGGTGGTTGCTGCTGTTGAGGAGTCGGATGTGACGGTGGCTGGAAGGACGGGCGTTGCGGCGGACGGTGCTGCGGTTGCTGCTGCGAAGGCGGCGCGACCATCGTCGCCGCGTGCCGCGATCCCGCCCCCGGCGCCGCGGGCACGAGGTGCAGCAGCGGCCCGCTGATCGCGTCGCCCAGGCGCACCTGGGTCGGCCGGTCGATCGAGACCGGCTGACTCAGCCTGCGTGCGTCGACGAAAACGCCGTTGGTACTGCCGTTGTCGGCGAGTACCCAGGCGCCGTTGCTGAAGCGCAGAGTGGCGTGCACGCGCGAGACCAGCGGACTGTCCACGAACAGGGTGACCTCGGGCGCACGGCCCATGGTGATCTGCTGGCTCGCTTCGAAGACTCGTTCGGTTCCATCATGGCGCACGGTGATGGTCTGCGCCCCCGGTGAAGACATGGAGCGGATACTATGCCATCGCCCGGACATCGGCGGTGCCCCCGAGACGGCTTCACACCCGATCCGGCGACCGACCTGCACGTGTATCCGGCCGACCAGGGGGACCGATGCCGAAAGGCCAAGTGCTCGTTGCCATCACCGCCGTGCTATGCGCACTGCTGAGTGTGGGCTGCACACGGGCGGTCGACGGCCGCGCGGTCTCGATCTACGACGACCCCTTCCGGGTAGCCGGTCTGCCGACCACCGGCGGCCCGAACGGCCCACGACCCGGCGTCGCGGATTCGTCGCTCACCGCGTCCAACGGTGACGGCGGCGAGGTCGACGCCCTCGCCCTCAACGCCATCGAGGACATCCAGACCTACTGGGAGTCGGTGTTCGGCACGGAGTTCCGTGGTGAGACGTTCGACCCGGTCACCACCCTCATCTCCTGGGACGCGCGCGCCCCACGCAACTCGGCGGTCGAGTTCTGCAAGGAAACCACCTACCACCTGGTGAACGCCGCCTACTGCCGCAGCGACAACTCCATCGGCTGGGACCGCGCGATGCTGCTGCCGACGATGAGCGAGACCTTCGGACCGATGTCGGTGGTGATGGTGCTCGCCCACGAATACGGGCACGCCATCCAGACCATGGCCGAGATGGTCACCAAGAAGACCCCGGTACTGGTGAAGGAACAGCAGGCGGACTGTTTCGCCGGTGCGTTCATGCGTCATGTCGCCGAGGGCAAGTCGAAGCACTTCACCATCAACACCTCCGACGGCCTCAATTCCGTGCTGGCCGCCACGGTTTCGATTCGCGATTCCGACCCCGACGATCCGGAGAGCGTGCACGGTTCGGCGTTCGAGCGGGTCACGGCGGTGCAGATCGGTTTCACCGATGGTGCGCGCGGTTGCAAGGGCATCGACGAGGACGAGATCGAATCGCGCCGTGGCAATCTGCCGCAGAGTTTCTCCGGCGACCAGGGACGCGGCGAGTACCCGATCACCCAGAGCAATCTGGTCGAGTTGAGCAAGGCCCTGCAGGCGATCCTGCCGGTGCGGCAGTCACCCTCCTACGACTATTCGGGATCGCAGGTGGAGTGCGACGACGGCGCCGTCACCGCCCCGGTCACCTACTGCCCCACCAAGAACGTGATCGCCACCGATGTGCCCGGCCTGGCTGAACGCGGTTCCGCCGACGACAGCGACGACGGCCCGCTCCCGGTGAAGGTGAGCGGCGACTACAACGGCTACGTCCTGTTCATCTCCCGCTACACCCTCGCCGTGCAGCGCAGCAACGGCCAAGCGCTCACCGGCGCGAAGACGGGCCTGCGCGCGGCCTGCCTGTCCGGTGTGGTCACCGGCAAACTCGCCGAGCCCGGCCGTCCGGTCAGCCAGGGCGACATCCAGCTCTCGGCGGGCGACCTGGACGAAGCGGTCTCCGGCCTGCTCACCGACGGCCTCGCCGCCAGCGACGCCGAAGGCAACACCGTCCCCAGCGGCTTCTCCCGAGTCGACGCCTTCCGCGCGGGCGTCCTCAACGGCGCGACGACATGCGAATCCCGCTACAGCTGACTCAGCCGAACGGCGGCGGGGCGGCGGGTTCGTAGCGCAGGACCCGGTTGCCGATCATGATCTCGGTGCCGGGGACGAGCACCAGCGGCTGGTTCGGGGTGAGCCGGATCCAGTCGCGATAGCCGGGCAGCCGGCTACGAGTTCCGTTGGTGGAACCGCGATCCAGCAGTTGCACGTCCCAATTCACCAGGTGCACTTCGGCATGCGCGCGTGACATGCCGCCGGAGGTGTCGTCGATGCGCAACGGGATCAGGCCGCGTTGTGCCGCTTCGGAATTCTCCGGGTCGCGCCCGATCACCGCGTCGGCCGCGAGCAGGTAGGTCATGCCGTCGTCGAGGACGAGCATGCCCAGCGGCGGGCGGACCACCTCGGCCAGCGCCTGGGTCTGGTCGACCGGCATGCCGCACACCGTGCAGAACGCCGAGCGCGGGTCGCTGGGATGCGCTCGCGCGCACTTGAATCCCATCACCTTCACGGTCAGCACCGTCGAACGGGCCGTCGCCTCGAGCCTGCGCTGCAGGTCGGGGTCGGGTTCGGGGGCGGGATTGGTTCCGGCGGTGCGGGTTTCGGCGTTGTGCGGGTCGACGAGGTCGTGGTTGGTTCCGGTCACCGCGTCCAGCATCGAGGTCGCGGGCTGCATCCCCGTGGCAGGCGCCTCGGCCGGACGCGAATCCTGTTGCGGTTGGCGTGGTTCCCGGTCGATGCGGGCAGTGGGCGGCGGCAGGCGGCGGGCGTCCGGGTCGGCGGTGCGCACGCGGCTTCGCACATCGTTGGCCCACACCACGGCACCAGCCGCCTGCGCGATGCCTTCGACCAGCCAGCCGATGCCGCGTTCGGCGGGCAGGTCGGGGATGCGGCCCTTGGCGTCGTCGACGAACAGCGCCACGCCCTTGGCCGGTTCGGAGGCCACCCGGTCGACGGTGAACGCCGCGTCACTACCCCGGTAGAACTCGGGCCCCCGATCGCCTGCGAGCACGGCGGTCACCGCGCCGTGCAGGAAGATCGCGACACCGCCGTTGTCGGCGGCCGAGAGCACCCCGAAGTCGATCGGCACACCCGGCGAGATCTGCTCGGCATGCTTCATCAGCCACCGGGTGGCCTCCCGTGCGACCGAGGCGCCCGGCCCGCCCGGTTCCGCCTCCACCGCGGTGCGCACGAGTTCCGCCAGCGATTCCAGGGCCACAGCGGCGGTGGATTCCGGGGTGAGGCGTCCGGGCTGCCGGTGCGCCACCGCGATCACCGCTCCCGCCACGTGCGCCACGGCATGAGCGCCGGGCACGATTTCCACCTGCCGATCCCTCACAGGTATCGGCCTCCACCGGAACCGTGCAGCAGGGTCGTCGACATGACATCCAGACTATGGCAAAGCACCACACTTAGGGCCCCCTGGGCGGGCTTGTTCCGGTAACTTCACACCTACAGCGGGAGGAACACCGAGGGGCAGCCATGATCAGGATCCGCGTCGCGTTCGCATTGTCGGCAGTCACGATCGCCCTCACGGGCTGCGCGGTGAGTGGCACCCCCGTCGCAGGTGAGATCGATGTGCGCAAACTCGAGGTGGGGACCTTCGCCGTCGAGAAGCGCTCACACGATGAAAAGGCCGGTAGCGCAGGTCCGCTCGTGGAGGGCATGCGGATGTCGGGCGCCGTACCGCCGACGGTCCGGATCGATCCGTCGATGTCGTACGGGCGCGGGTCGACCGTGATCCCGTCGGTGGAGCGCGCACTCGATTTCATCGCCAATGTGTCGCGTCCGGTACTGGAGAACCGCAAGTTCGTCACCGGCTATGTGACGCTGGGCGCCGACCGCGCCGATCCCGACGGCAGCAAACGTCCCGGTCCCGACGCCACTGCCATCACCACCGCGGTGCTGCGTTTTCCCGACAGCGCCTCGGCGACGCTGGCCGCCCGCGAACTCGAGGACGTCGATCTCGCCGTCTCCCCGGACAACCGCAAGCTCGCCTCGACGAAATACCCCGAGGCATATGTGCATTGGCGTCCCGGCATCCCCACCGTCGGCGCCTTCCACGCGCACAAGGAATTCGTGATCTCGCTGTTCGTGCAGCGACCGCGCGCCGACGCCGACGACCTCGTGTCCTGGATCGATATGTCGCTGGAAGCGAGCCTGGCCCAGCTCGCGAAGTTCACCCCGACCCCCTACGACAAGCTCGCCGACCTGCCCGTCGACCCCGACGGCCTGCTGGCCCGCGCCGTCGTCGAGGACACCACCGAGACCGAGCCCGACCAGAGCACTTTCGCCGTGTACAGCCCCGAGCACATCGTGAGCCGGGTCGACGACGAGACCGCCCGCGAACGCCTCCTCGAAGCCGCGGGCGCCGACCGGTACGCCCTGGTCGAAGGCGGCGCCATCGCCCGCGTCCGCGATCAGGCGGGGGCCGAAGCGCTGATGCAGGGCTTCATCGACTCGGCCGAGCACTACGATTCCGTGCCCGCGCCCACCGATGTGCCCGGCGCCAAATGCTTCGAACTCAATTCGAAGGGCAACTCCGACGTCGATTCCGAATACCGCTGCTACGTTCCGTACAAGCGCTACCTGGCTATTGTCGGTGCCGAGCAGGAACCCGAGATCCGGCAGAAAGTCGCCGCCCAATACGCCCTGCTGGCCAACAGTTTGTAGGTCGGCAGAACGGGTTACTATTCGGCCGACCATCGTTTCGGGGAGGAATGATCGCCGTGCTGTCGAGGAAACCGACCTGCGCCGCACTGGCGACCGTCCTGCTCACCGGCCTGTTGGCGTGCGGTTCCGGGGAGGAACCGGGCGCGGCCACTGATCCGCCGGTCGACCTGGCCACCCTCGATGTGGGCAACTACCCGACGGAGCCACGGGTGGTCGGCGCCGTCGCCAGCATGGATCAAGCCCGGTTCATCGAGGCCGAACGCCTCGGCGATCACGTCCCCGCCCCCGCCGACATCGATCCCCGGTTCGTTCACACCAACCCGTCGATCGCCTCGGTGTTCATCGATCCCGAGGCCGCGCTCGGCAAGATCATGGCCGTCGACCGGTTCGCCGAGATCGCGCCCGATTTCATCGGTGGATTCGTGAGTTCGGCCCAGACCGCCCCCGACAACAAGGGCATCGACATGGTCAACGCCGTCATGATCTTTCCCGACGCGCAGAAGGCCACCGCCGCCGCGACCGCGCTCGAGCAACTCGATTTCGGTTACGCGCCCAACAATCAACCCATCGAGATACCGGGTTACCCTGCGGCGAAAGCACATTGGCAACCCGACCAGCAGTCGATCGGATCGTGGTTCGCCGCCGGGCATCTGGTGATCTACACCTGGTTCTACGACTATCTGAAGATCTGGCTCGGCAAGGTCGACAAGCAGGCCCTGCTCGAGCTGACCCGCAAGAGTCTCGACACCATCATCCCCTCGGTCGCGAAATTCACCCCCACCGCCGATCTGATGACGCTGCAGCGTGACCGAGAAGGCATGCTCGGCCGCACCGCGCCCCGCCCGCGCGAGGATTCCTGGCTCAACCCGCCCGGCGTCTACGCGGGCCGCACCGCCCGCCATTTCACCTCCGACCCGGTGAGCACGACCGCGATGATCGCCGACAACGGCGTCGACCTGTACGCCAGTGACGGCGCCGACGTCTACCGGGCCCGCGATATCGCGGGCGCGCAGGCCGTGCGCGACGAATTGGGCGGTCTCACCCGCAAATTCACCGCCGCCGACCCGCCGAAGAATCTGCCGAGCGCCCAATGCAAGGAATACATCGGGCGCAATCAGCGCTTCGCGATCCGCTTCTATTGCGCGGTCTCCTACGACCGCTACGCCGCGTACGTGTGGTCCAACCAGCTGCTCGACGCCCAGCAACGCGCCGCCGCCCAATACGCCCTCCTGGTGAACGCGTCATGAGAATCCGCCGTCTCGCGATCGCCGTGTTCGCCGTCGTCCTCGCCGGCTGTGGTTCCGAGGTCACCGGTACCGCGCTGCCCGGCGAGATCGATATCCGCACCTTGGACGTCGGCAGCTTCCCCACCGAACCGGTGAACGCCCACGACGACGATCCCGTCCCCGACTTCTACGAGATGTACAACGTGGCCGGTATGCGTATCGCGAGTCACGTCATCGACGCCGCGGCCATCGATCCGCAGATGAAGTACGGCACCGGCGCCCGTGCCTTCTCCGACGGCACGACCCCGTGGGAGCTCGGCGACTACGACGTCGTCGAACCGATCGCCGAAAAGCACAAGATGCTCTACGGATTCCTGTCCACCGGCGCCTCGACCGACTCCACCGTGAGCTCGACCGGGTGGCCGTTCAAGGAACCGACGAACAGATTCACCGCCGCCACCATGGTGCTGCAATTCCCCGACGCCGCCCGCGCCACCGCCGCGGCCCAGGAATTCCACGACGCCGACCTCGCCTCCCACGAGGGCCGCAACCAGCCCGTCAGCATCCCCGGCTACCCCGCCGCCCGCTCCCACTGGCGGCCCGATTCGCCGTTCCTGCGCACCCTGCTCCCCCACGGGCCGTACGTGCTCGCGTTCCTGCTCTCGATCGACAAACCCGACCTCGACGCCCTCACCACCCGGGCCGCCACCGCCTACGACAAGCAGATCAGCGCGCTGGCCGACGTCCCCGTCCTCACCGACGAAGAGGTCTACACCCTCCCGTTCGACCCCGATCACCTGCTGGTCCGCACCCTCAACCCCGACCAGTTCACCTTCCCCGAAGGCGACGGCACCCACACGGTCACCACCAGGGTGGGCGCCCTCCACTTCGCCGGCGCCTCCGGTGTCCCGCTCTCCCCCGAACGCGACCGCCTCGCCGAGCAATTCGCCGCGATGAACGCCGAACAGGTCGCCTTCTCGCACGGTTCGATGGCCGTCCGCACCGCCGACCCGGCCTCGGCTCTGCGCGCGGTCACCGACAAACTCCTCCCCCAGCACCCCAAAGCCGACGCGGCGCCACCACCCAATCTGCCCCACGCGGCCTGTACCGAGAACCGAACCCTGGACGGGGCCAAGCGTTTCAGCTGTGTGGTGGCGTACAAGCAGTACGTGGGTGTCGTCGGCGGCAACCAGTTGCTCGACGCGCACCAGCGTGCGGCGGCGCAATACGCGCTGTTCGCCAATACCCGATGACCGCCCCGCCCACGCCGGTTTCGCTATGCTCCGGCCCGAGCGGGACAGGATGCACCGAGTCAGGAGATCGTGAGATATGGCGATGAGCCCCGGCACCATCGTCGGCGGGTACCGGATCATCCGGAAGCTCGGCGCGGGCGGGATGGGCTCGGTCTATCTCGCGGCCCACCCCAGCCTGCCCCGCACCGACGCGTTGAAGATCCTCAGCGCCGAACTCAGCAACGATCCCGAGTTCCGTGCCCGCTTCGAGCGGGAGGCGAATCTGGCTGCCGGACTGGATCATCCGAATATCGTCTCGGTGTACAACCGCGGCGAGGAACACGGCCAGCTGTGGATCGCCATGCAGTTCGTCGAGGGCACCGACGCCGCCGCCGAACTCGCCCGCGACCCGCAGGCCATGACCCCGCTGCGCGCCCTGCGCATCACCACCGAGGTCGGCAAGGGCCTGGATTTCGCGCACCGGCGCGGCCTGCTCCACCGCGACGTCAAACCGGCGAACTTCCTGCTGTCGAGCAGTTACGGCGACGAAGAGCGAGTCCTGCTCACCGATTTCGGCGTCGCGAAGTCCACCGACGACGCCTCCGAACTCACCCAGACCGGCAACTTCCTCGCCACCATCGCCTACGCGCCACCGGAACAGCTGTCGGGTACGCACCTCGATCACCGCGCCGACATCTACAGCCTCGCCTGCTCGTTCTACAAGCTCCTCACCGGCCAAAACCCGTTCCCCGCAACGCAACCGGCCATGGTGATGATGGGTCACCTGCACGAACCACCACCGCGGCCGACCGCGGTGCGCCCCGGCCTGCCGCCCGCGATCGACCACGTCATCGCCCGTGCCATGGCCAAGAACCCGAACGAGCGGTTCGGCACCTGCCGCGAATTCACCGACGCCGCGACCACCGCCCTGGTCCCCGGTTCGCACCCCACCGGCCACCACACCGCCCCCACCTACCCCGTCCAGGTGCCGCAGCAGTGGTCACCACCCACTCCTCCCGCAGCCACCGCCCCGGCACCCGAGAAGTCGAGGAACAAGCTGCTCCTCGCGGGCGCGGCCGTAGTGGCTGTGGTCGCGGTCGCCGCGGGTATCGGCATCTGGGCCTCGAGCGGCGATTCCACCCCACCCGGCCCCTCGACCAGCACCACCGCCGCCCTGCCCCCGCTGGAACAGGCCCGCAAGGACAACCCCGCCTTCGCGGGCAAAACCGTCCTCCTGGTCGACGTGGCCGCCGACGGCAAACTCGCCACCTACCTCGGCGGCACCCTCCCCACGAAATTCTTCGAAGACCTCGGCTTCGTCTACAACTTCAACTACACGAAATCCGGCGAAGAACCCTCCCCCCGCCCCGTCACCAGCTCCACCGCCCGCTTCGACACCCCCGACGACAGCTACATCCTCGCGGTCCGCAGCGACGAAAAAGCAGGCGGCGGCGGCCTCCTCGGCCTCCCCTACCAACTCACCGGCTCCCGAGCCACCGTCATCCCCATCGACGACCCCCTCACCGTCACCGCCATCCGCACCTGGACCACCACCTCCGAACAAACCCTCCTCTCCCGCCTCGTCCCCATCCTGAAGAACCGGGTGAAATGACGTGTGGCGGAGGCCTTTCGAATCTCCGCCAGGAGACGGCACACGACCCGAAAGTTGATCACTCGATGAGATAGCATCCGAACGACAGGCCCAGGGGGCGGGCTGGCCGCCGCATTAAGTCAGATATGGAAGTCGAGGGGATGATGCGGCTCACCCATGCGTCGCGGCTCGCCGTGATGCTCGCTGTTATCGCTGTCGGACCAGGTTGTGCAACGGTGGTTTCCGGTGATGCGAAGCCCACGATCGCCTCGGTGGACCTGGCGACGCTCAAGTATGGCGCCATGGTCACCGAACCGACGCCTTACGAGCTGCGGTTCGGCTCCTTCACCGCGGAAACAGTCAGGATGATCGAGGGACGCAGATTGCTCAATGTCCTCGTGCACCCGATGGACTTCATGCCGGATCTGGACGAGCCGAACTACACCAGGATCTTCGCCAACTCCGTCGGGATGAACCAGGACGGTGGACTTCCAGCGGAGTTCAATGATGCCGTGGTACCGAACGATTTGGTCGCCGGCGTCACCACGTCACGAACGAACGGCAGTGTTCGCGACTTCGAATCCATGTTCGTCGGTATCCTGGAATTCGGTACGGAGGACGGCGCGAAGAATGCCGCCGCCGCCATGTACCAGGTCAGAATGTCGCGGGCAGAACCAAGGCAGCCGGTCGCTGTACCCGGATACCCGCATGCCAACGGATCTGCCTCGGCCACCAACATGAGCGTCTCTCAGCAACACGGTCCATTCGTCATCCTCGCCTCGATCCAGGCGCCTCGACTGGACCAGACGATGTTGGTCGATACGATCAAGAAATCGATGGATCAGCAGATCACCGCACTGAGCGAGTTCACGGTGATTCCCGCCGACGACCTGCTCGACCTGCCGCTGGACCAGGACGGCATCATGCGGCGCGCGATGGGCAAGTCGCCGGTAGGCGACCCCCTCACCATGAGCACTTACGACGAGGACTTCGGAGTGTTCCTGCCATCAGGCATCTTGCATTACGAGCGGAACACCCTCGAGGCCCAGCGAGCGTTCGTCGATGCAGGGGTGGACTTGGTCGGGCGTCGTTACAGCACCATCTACCGAACCCGTGACGTAGCGGCGGCGTTCAAGCTGCAAACCGTGTTGGCTCGCCGCGGCAAGAACGACACCGTGCTCGAACCGCCTCCCGGCATCGCTGACGCCCAGTGCGTCCGTTTGGCCGAGGAGGACAAAAACCGCGGGTACAACGGGTTCTGTGTCCTGGTCTACGACCGTTACGTCGCCGTCGTGATGTCGACAGCATCCCGACTACTGAGCATGCAGCAAGTTGATGCCACATTGCAGGAGCGGACGGCCGCGCAGTACGCGATTCTGGCGAAGAGCGAGTGACGAATATGCGAAAGCTTCGCGCGTACAGCGCAATTTCTATCCTTGTCATCGGGCTGACCGCGTGTGGAAGCGCTTCGGAACCAACGGTCCCGAGCATGCCGGAAGTGGACATCGGCAAGCTCGATTCCGGGAACTATCCCACGAGGCCCGTCGACATCGAGGCTACGCGACAGCCGTTGTCGGGGGCGATCCGAGAGGCAGTCATGCTCGGCGTCGCATCACCATCGCCGCACGACTACGACCACCGCTTCGTTTACCACAACCTACGAGTCAGCCGCGCCCTCACCGCTGGCCACCCGCCCTGGTACTCAGGTGCCGACTTCGAGAACAGAGAAGAAGCGCTGGCCGCGATCCCCGGCGTCGTAGCAGGGTGGCAGACCGCGGGCGCACGACGAGACAGCTCGGACACTGGTCGCAGAATCGACACCATGGTGGTCCGTTACACCACCGAAAATCAGGCACGGTTCGCCTACGAGGAGCTGGCAAGACGCACCGAGGGTGTCCCCGGCGAGGTCCCCGGTTATGCGGAGGCACACGTCCGGGTGGCAATCATCAAGGACAT
The DNA here is from genome assembly GCF_053605015.1 of Nocardia sp. NPDC003979. Classification (NCBI taxonomy): domain Bacteria; kingdom Bacillati; phylum Actinomycetota; class Actinomycetes; order Mycobacteriales; family Nocardiaceae; genus Nocardia; species Nocardia sp. NPDC003979. Next base: position 351,781 of record NZ_JBSGIJ010000001.1, on the reverse strand, counting down.
CTACTACACGTCTCAGAAGATGTACGCGTGGATGGTCCGCGGCGACCTACTCGTCCACGCCGCGCTCAGCGACCCGGTGAGTGTGCCTTTCGACGCAGCCGCAAACGCCGACATCATCAAACGCTTCTTCGACAAGCAACTGGCCATGCTCGCGAATTACTCGCCGACCCCAGTGGCCGAGATCGACCGGCGCCCCTTCGACGTGGACGGATTGCTCAGCCGTACTCTGCCCGCCGATGAAAGACGCAGTGGCGCCGTCTATCCGAGACAGGCCCTCCTGCACATGGCGAATCGCCCGGACCAGATGGGGCCCGCAATGGCTGATGCCGGCGTGGACTTCGCCGCTTTCGCTGGAGCCTCTGTGTATCGCACGCGGGATGCGGCCGCTGCTACCCGGTACTTGGCTGCAGAGTCCGCCGACACTGCCAGCGACTCGAGGTACACACCGATGGACGGGCCGGCCGCGATGCCTGGCACGCGGTGCTACAACTCCAAGCCTGGGGAGTGGGCCACCGCCAGCACGCCGCCGCTCTGTATGACCACGGTGGGCCGCTACGTGATCGCCGCGGTCGGCGCCAACCCGCAGGAGACCTACCAACGCCTCGCCGCTCAATACAAACTCCTGGCCGGACATCCGTAGTCGGGCCGGCGTCTGACAAGGAAGTCACAACCGTCGGTGCGCTACTATGCCCGCGAACCAGATCACCGGGGACGAGGTGGGCCGCGAAGCTCACGATCGGATCGAAGAGTTAGTTGGAGGGGGAGGCGTGGGGTTCTGCCGTGGCGCATCGATCACCCGTTTCGCAGTTCAGACGGCCGTCGCCTGCGTCGTCACCGCCACCGTCGCCGGGTGTGGCGGACAAGTGTCCGGCTCGGCCACACGTGAGACGCCGGACATCACAGGTCTCGACTTCGGCAATTACCAGACCGAACCTCGCGTGGTCGGCAATGCCAAGAGTATGACCCAGGCGCGCGCGTGGGAAGCGCAGCGCCTCGCTGATTTCGTAGCGATTCCGTTCGAGATCGATCCCGCATATGTGCGGGACGCCCGATTCGATTCGTTCGTCCCGAGCACACAGATCGTGCTGAACCGCAAGGGACTCGGCGGGCTGATCGTTAACGACACCTTCGACGAGGTCGCCGAAGACCTCGTCGCAGGCTGGCTGAACTCCTGGGCCACCGAACCCGATCCCGAGGGCAAGACGCGCAAACTGCATCTCTCGGTATTGATGTTCCCCGACGCGAAAACCGCGGAGTCGGTTGCGCCGATTCTCGAACACGACGACTTCACCTTCAATTCCGAGAACGTGAAGGTACCAATCACCAAGTACCCCAAGACCTTTGCGCACTGGCGGCCATCGGTGTCGTCCATCGGTTCGTGGACCGTACACGACCGCTACATCATCTTCATGAAGATCGACGACGAGACGCACGCTCCCGACCTGGCCTCGCTGACCGGTCAGGTGGAACGAACACTCGAGGTCCAACTCCCACTGCTCGACAAGTTCCAGCCGACACCTTCGGACAAACTCGAGCACGTACCACTCGATCCGACCGGGCTGATGGGCAGGACGCTACCGACCGATCCGGGCGCGCCGGTTCGCGCACAGCCCGACGGATTCGCCACGGGGCGTGGCGCACTCAGCCTGTTCGACAGCCCGTCGCCGAAGGTACTCGAGAACTTCTCCAAGTTCGGCGTCGATCTGATCTCCTTCGGTGATGCCGTCGTATTCCGCTCGACATCCGCGGCGGGCGCCAGCGGTATGTATCAGGCAGATATCACCACCGACGACCCGAGCTCCAAGGAAGTCAAGGCGCCGGCAAATCTGCCGGTTCCGGTCAAATGTGTCGCCAACACGTATTCCCACGAAAACGGCCAGGAGCAGATTGTCGACCACCTCTGCTACATGCAAGTGGACAGATACTCGGTCCAGATACGCAACAAGAATCTGCAGGACCTGCACCAGAAGGTCACCGCCCAGTACATCCTGCTGGCCGCACGATGAGGACTTCCCCGATGAAGAACGCACTACGGGCGGCCGGATTGCTGGCGGTACTGACCATCGGATCAGGTTGCGCGGCAACCGTTTCCGGCACCGCGAAGCCCGGCTTGACCCCGGTCGACCTGGCCGCGCTGAAGACCGGCGCGCAGATCACCGAGCCCACCGAATTCAAGGAAAAGTTCCCGTCCAGCACGTCGGAGCGGATCAGATTGATCGAGGGACGTCGGCTCCTCAATGTGCTCGTGCCTCCGATGGACTTCCAGCCGTCAGCGACCGAGCTGGGTTACACGAGGATCTTCGCGAACCCAGAGGCGATGTCCAAGACCGGTGGTATTCCCGCGCAGTACAACGAGGCGGTAGCCACCAACAACCTGGTAGTCGGCGTCAGCGCATCACGCACGAACGGAAGTGTCCGCACTCCGGAGTCCGCGCTCATCGGCATCCTGCAGTTCGCCACCGAACAGGACGCGAAAAACGCCGCAGCGGCGATGTTTCAGGTCACCATGTCCGGTGCGACGCCGCGCCACCCGGTATCGACCCCCGACTACCCGAACGCGAACGCCTCGAGCGCCGACGACGCCAGCGTCAACGCGTTTCAACAGCACGGTCCGTTTGTCGTCACCACCGCAGTACTCCAGTCGACCCCGGACCTGACAGGACTGGCCGGAAAGATCAAGCAGGCGCTGGACAAGCAGCTCCCGGCGCTCGACCAATTCAAGATCGTAGCGCCGGATGATCTGATGGACTTGCCGCGTGACCAGGACGGGATCGTGCGGCGAACAATGGGCAAGTCACCCGCGGGTGACCCGTACGGCATGAGTTTCTACGACGAGGATTCCGGTACCTTCCTGCCGTCGGGGATCCTTCACTATGAGCGTGACCCGGCAACGGCTCGAAAAGCCTTCGAAGAAGCAGGGGTCGACCTGATCGGTCGTCGCTACAGCACCGTGTATCGCGCCCGCGACGTGGAAGCGGCGTTCAAGCTTCAGACGGCATTGGCCAAGCCAGGCAAGGACGACGCCGAGCTCGATTCACCCCCAGGCATCGCCGATGCCCGCTGCCTCCGTCTCGGCGAAGCCGACAAGAACCGCAACTACAACGGCATCTGCGTCTTGGTCTACGACCGGTATGTGGCCGTGGTGATGTCGTTGACTTCGGTGTCCAAATCCTCGCTGCAATCCGACCCGGTGCTGCACGAACGGACCGCCGCGCAATACGTGATCTTGAAGAAGAGCGAGTGACGAAAATGCGAAAACTACGTCTGAGCAGCACGCTCGTCGCCTTCGGATTTCTGTTGAGCGCATGTGGCGGGTCCGAAGCGACAGCGCCGCCGGCGCCGGAAATCGATGTCGCCAAGCTGGATTCGGGCAACTACCCGACCACGCCGGTCGATCTGGGACCCACTCGTGTCCCGACCTCCGGTGCATTGCGTGAAGCTATTCGCATCGGTGCGGCGACACCACTTCCGGTCCAATATGATCCGCGATTCGTGTTCGCCACGGGCAATTCCGGCGGTCGGCACCTCACGTCGATTGATTACCCGTACTTCCCTGGCACCGGTCTCGACGGCGACGCTGTCATTCCGGTGATTCCGGGGGTCGTCGCTGGATGGGAATCGTCAGGTAACCGTCGCGACGAGATGAACGCAGGCCGAACCGTTTCAACGATTACCCTTCGGTTCGAGACTGCTGATCAGGCCAAACACGCGGCAACCGAATTGTCGAACCGTGCGGCAGGTTCGGTGTATCCGATCCCGAACTATTCGGACGCATTGGGAAAGCTGGAACTGGACAAAGAGTTCCTGCCAGTTCAGGATCTTCGAGCATGGCTCCAGCGCGGCGACCTGTTGCTTTTCGTCGGAGTAACAGACTGGTTGGGCCTGCCCTACGACCCTGTCGCCGATGCGGCTGTCGTGCAGAAGTACTTCGACAAACAGATCGAGATGCTTCGATCGTATTCGCCTACCCCGATAAGCGACATCGCGAATCTTCCCCTCGACACCGAAGCGCTGCTGAGCCGCACTTTGCCGCTCGAAACCGCGAAGCGTCCCGAACGTGCGACCAGCAGTTCCGCCGTCTACCCCGCGCAGGCCGCACTGCACCTGGAGTCGCACCCCTCAGCCGCGATCGCCGCCTATGCGGATGCGGGCATCGACTACGTCGCTTTCGATGCCGGGACGGTCTACCGCACACGCGATAAAGACGCGGCTGCCCGCTTCCACGCCTGGCTCGACAGCGACACCGGCGACGACGAAGCATTCGTAAAGGCCGAAGCGCCACCGAACATGCCGACTTTCACCTGCTTCTCGGTCGACCCGAAGGCCACAAGTTCCTTCATGTCGAAGCCGACGTGCCGGGGCACCGTCGGCCGCTACACCATCGCTGTATCGGCAAGCAGCATGCAGGACGCACATCAGCGAATCGCCGCCCAGTACAAGCTTCTGCACGGTTTCAGCTGATGAATGCGTGGGAGGTGCGGTAACGCCGCACCTGTTAGATTGCCCTGGTTGGCACGTGCACTGCGGGGCGCGAAGGATGAGGAGATGCGAATGGCCTTGCGGCCCGGCGCAATTGTAGGTGGCTACCGAGTGATCAAGGTCCTCGGTGCCGGTGGCATGGGCACCGTCTACCTCGCCCAGAACCCCAGCCTGCCACGTCGCGACGCCCTCAAGGTGCTCAGTGGAGACCTTTCGACCGACTCCGAGTTCCGCGCCCGCTTCGAACGCGAGGCGAATCTCGCGGCAGGCCTGGACCATCCGAACATCGTCGCGGTGTACAACCGCGGCGACGAGGACGGTCAGCTCTGGATCGCCATGCAGTACGTCGACGGCACCGACGCCTCGGCGGAAGTGGCGAAGGGGCCTGCGCGGATGCCCGCGCACCGTGCGCTGCGCATCATCGGCGAAGTCGGTAAGGGTCTGGACTACGCCCACCGGCGCGGGCTGCTGCACCGCGACATCAAGCCCGCCAACTTCCTCATCGCCGCTGCTGAAGACGGTGACGAAGAACGGGTTCTACTCACCGATTTCGGTGTCGCGAAGTCGTCGGACGACGGCCAGGAACTCACCTCCACCGGCAACATCATGGCCACCATCGCCTACGCTCCTCCCGAGCAGTTGCTGGGCACCAAGCTCGACCACCGCGCCGACATCTACAGCCTCGGCTGCTCCCTGTACAAACTCCTCACCGGTCAAAATCCTTATCCCGCGACGGTGTCGGCCATGGTCATGATGGGCCACCTGCACGAACCACCGCCCCGGCCGACCGCCGTCCGTCCCGACCTCCCGCCCGCGATCGACCACGTCATCGCCAAGGTCATGGCCAAGGATCCCGCGCAGCGTTACAACACCTGCCGGGAATTCGTCCAGGACGCCCACACCGCCCTCTTCGGCACCCCTAAGCAGGCACCGGCCACCCAGGGCTTCCTCACCACGCCGAGCATGCCAACGGCTTTCGCCGGCGGCCCTTTGACCACCGCAACCGAACCGGTCGGTCAGCAACGGTGGAACACCGATCCCAGTCGCCCAATCGCCACCCAGACCGGCTTCCACGGCGGCGTCCCGGAAGACGACATCCTCACCGCGCGCAACCCCCGCTCGCCACATACCCAGAAGCGTGCCCGAAAGTTCGTGCTCCCCGGGCTCATCGCGCTCCTCGTCGCGGCTCTCGTCGGTACCGGCGTGTTCATCCTGACCAGACCTGACGGCACCCCGACCGCCGGCGACCCGATGAGCGAGGCCAGGGCTCAGCACCCGGAGTTCAGCGGGAAAACCATCACCGCATACAACTTCGGCAACTCGAGCCTCTCCGTGGTGCTGAATCCGAGCGACCAGTGGAAATTCCTGCGGGATCTGGATTTCGACTACAACTCGGAATTGAAGGCCGTCGGCGACGAGAAGTCACCGCGCGCATTGTCGGTGGGCGACTACAACATCAAGAACACCACTGACATCGTTCTCATCTTCCGGACCGACAGTCAGGCCGGGAACGGCGGCTTTCGCGGTTTGCCGTATTCACTGACCAGCGGCAGCGGGAAGACCGTCATCATCGATGATCCGGCCACCGTCCAGGCGTTTCAGGTGTGGAGCGCCCAGTCGCAGAAAATCCTCATCGACAAGCTGGTTCCGGAAATCGGCAAGGCGATTGGCTAGCATGCGGTCTACAACCTGAGACAGCACGTCGGAGAAAGTCGAAATAGTCGCGGTGGTGCCACTCCGGCATCAAAGCGCCGGGGGATTCTATGAGGTTGAAAGCACGAATGCTGGCGGTGGCGGCAGCGGGTATCGTCACCACTACCAGCTGCGCCACCGAGGTAACGGGTACCGCGGTGCCTGGGATGACAGTTACCGACGTCGGGAAGCTCGAGGTGGGCGCGTACTCGCCGGAGGCTACGACCTATCGCTTCGATGACTACGCGAAGCCGGCCGACGTGCGCAGGCTCGAGTCCAAACGCATGCTGAACTACGTCATCTCGCCGACAGAGGTCGACCCGGAGATCAGTAGGCTAATCGGGGTCTACACGTTCGCCACGGCCGACGATCCGTTCGCGGTGCAGGTGATGCCGGAAACATATCGCCCCGCAATGGCCGACAACAAGCTGTTGGCGGGCGCGTACGTCGCCAGAACCAACGGCAGCCCGCGCAGCCAGAAGAAGGTACTGCTCTTTGTGCTGCGGTTTCCGACCGAGCAGGCGGCGCAGCGGGCCGGTGTGCAGATGCACGAGATCGCCCAGCAAGAACCAACCAATGTCTTCACGATCGACGGACACTCGACGGCTCTCGCCTCGTCGAAGAACTGGTCGGCGGGGATCGCCACGGTCCCCAAGGGGCCGCTATTGCTTATCGCGAACTACGGCGTACCCGAACCGAATGAATCGCAGGTCAAGGCTGGTCTCAAAAAGGCGCTGGACCTCCAGCTTGCCAAATTAACCGACCTGCAGCCCACACCGTTCGAAGATGTTCTCGATCGGCCGATAGATCAGGACGGCATCATGCGCCGCGCTCTTCCGAAGGCTGAGAATCACTCGGATCCGTTCTCCACTGACCTGGACTTTTCTGTCTACCAGCCCACCGGACACCTCCATTACGAGCGGCACCCTGCGCTTCTCGCACAGGTCTACGCCGACAGCGGGGTGGACCTGATCGGCCGACGCGCCGGAATCGTTTATCGGGCACGAGATCTCCTAGGAGCGTTCCGACTCCAAAACGCCCTCGTCGGACTGGGCAAGAACGACAGAGAGATCTCTGCGCCACCAGGATTGGCCGATGCTCGCTGCATTCAGCAGTACGAGGCGGACCCGATCCGCAACTACGACCTCCTGTGCGCAGTGGTGCGTGGACGCTACGTCGGTGTTGTCGTCGCGAAATCCAAACTCGGTGCGACGGTGGACCCGGCACTCTACGAGCGTGCGGCGGCACAGTACGCAGTCCTGGCGAACAGCGAATAAGGAAGCACCATGCGTCTCGATATCCGCGTCTTCGCAGCCCTGCTCACCGTGGGCACTGTTGTCACAGCGTGCGGCGGCGACACCGATGTTCCCCCTGCGCCGACCGTCGATCTGAACCAACTCGATACCGGAAACTATCAATCGACACCCCGTGACCCCGAAATCGCGAGAGTTGACGACACCGGCGAGGCACTCGAAGCGGTGCGCCTCGGTGCGGCTGTTCCGATCCCTTACGATGTCGACCCCAGCTACGGCTTCCAGCGGTTGAACACTCGACAGGTCAGAACAACCTCGAAGATCCCCGGTTCGATTACCAAGATCGATGAGGAAACCTTCCCCACCCTCACCAAGGGCCTCATCGTGGGTTGGCGCACGAGTGGCGAGCGCCGCATCCAGCCCTTCCTCGGTCGCCAGGCCTGGATCTACGTCTACCGCTTCGGAACCGCGGACGAGGCCGCGACAGCTGTGCAGCGGATCTCAGAGAAGCAGCAGGAGAACAGCATCGGCCGAGGCGTGGAGATTCCCGGGTTTCCTACTGCGCGCAGCAACTGGACGGGTGCTGCAGCCGTGGACTCCTGGATGTCGCGGAACACGATGGTGTACGGCGTGCGAGTCGAAGACCCGATGACAGAGCCCCCGGATCCGAGCGCAGCGATCGAGTTCATCAGGAAGGCCTACATCAAGATAGATGAAATGCTCGACGGCTATGCACCCACACCGACAGCCGACATGGCCGGACTACCGATAGACACCGACGAAATGCTGAGCCGAACCTTGCCCAGCACTCGGGACAACTGGATCGGCCCACTGCCCGAGGGCGCGGTCGAACCGGCGCAGGCGTCGCTCATCAGGGACAAACGCCCCGGAACGACAAAGCCTGCGTTCATCGACGCGGGAGTCGACTTGGTCTCCAACGAAGGCTCAGTCGCTCGCGTGTACCGGGCCAAAGACTCCGACGCCGCTCAGCGACTCCTGGCCGCACTGACCGAACCCCAAAACGAAGTCCTCAAACCCATTGAGGACCCGCGAAACCTGCCGAAAGCCCAGTGCTTCGACCGAAGAGACCCCAAGGCGAGCACAACCAGCTACCCACCCGTCTGCTATGTCACGTACGACCGCTACCTAGCACGAGTCTCCTCCTACAACATTCAAGACCTGCACCAACGCACCGCCGCCCAGTACAAACTGCTGGCAATCGGTCGTTAGAGGCAATCGGTCGTTGGATGGGAACTCAACGACCTCAAACCAATTCGGCCCCAGGCACGTGCCTGGGGCCGAATACTGTACGAGAACTGGTGTCGACGCGCGTCTTATTCTGGAACGAATTAGAAGTTTGCCGCCAACTTGCCGTCGATCTCGCGGAGATCGATCTGGCACTCCATCGCCAGCTGAGTCGCCTGGGTCAGCAGGCTGTTCAGCTCGTTGGAGTTGTTCTCCCACTCCAACTGGCGCGCTGCCGCAGCCTCCTTCAGGAGACCTTCCTGTGCTTTGAAGAAGCCATCGAAGTCCTGCTTGAACTCTTCGAGGTGAGTTTTGATGGCGGTGGCTTTATCCAGGATCCGCTCTGCGGATTCTGTAGCACCGGGGAGTACCTTCTTGACATCCATATCTATACCTCCTGAGACTGTGTACTCGGGCAATCCGGACTACGGCAGATCCAACGAGCTACCTGCGGCCGCGACCCTCGCCTCAGATGCCTCATCGTTCGCAGTGAGCTGGGTGGAGCTGTCTTTCAGCAGGCCCGATGCTTCCATCAAGAGAGTCTGCTGGCGCTGAGCCTTCTCCTGGTACCGAGTCATGAGGTTGACAAAAGCCTTCGCCGCGAGGCCATCCCACAGCGACGGGACCAGCGAAGCCACTTCGTCGTCGATATTGCCGATCGCCGCCTGCAGCGAGGCGTGTACCTCTTCGAAGTTCTTCGACTGACTATCGATGCCTACGGCATCAACGAGTACTTCACCCATTTCAACTCCTCATGTTCCCGTGACGGCGCGATCTGCACCTTCTACTGACTTAGACGTTGCTCGTACCGAGTTGGTTCCATCGGATTTGCGAGGATCTCGGTCCGGTTCGGCCACCGGCCGACTTGTCACTTCGACTGACAGACAGAGATTCCCCACGACGTCTGGATTAGTCCCCTTCCCCCATCCGCCCCCGCTCCTCGGATACCGAGCTTCGCAGTGGAGAATACCCAACTTGCACCGGCAGCGCCAGCAGGTCCGTTGCCCGCTACTGGTTCACCCGAAGGGACCCGAGCACCTGTTCGCAGGCCGGTAATACCCCTTCCCAACCTCCTTGGCCGTGTTGACAGCCAACGCTGACCTGCACTCCGCGTTCGACCAGCACCTGCCAACGCACGGTCGAACCATCGGCGGGGCGCTCCTCGTAAGAGAGCCCTGGGCGCCCGGCGAAGACGACGTCGCGGCGAAGCTCCGAGACTGTCCCGGTAGGTTTCTCCTTGATCAGCGCTTCCAGGTCGGCTGCGACCTCGTTGTAGCCCGCGCCCGCGCTCAGGGGCTGCTGGATGACTGTGATGCGTTGGCGGAGTCCGGAGTCGGGGGTCAGGTCGGCTCGGGTGGGGTCGGCGGAGGAGGTGCGGTGCCAACCGACCGGGATCAGCAGCTCGACGCGGCCGAGTTGGTCGGTTGCGGGCGCGGGTGCCTTCGTCGTCGTGGTGGGACGAAGTGAGGCCGACGAGCTGACAGTTGTCGTGGTGGTGGGGCCGGTGGCTGCGGCGGCTTGTTGGTCCGTTGAGCTGCCGAACAGGAAAAAGCCACCGATCGATGCGGCCACTATGACGGCGGCGAGGGCCGCCGCACCGATGTACAGGGGTCGCCGGTCGACAGGGTTGGTGGCGGCGGCTCTGGCGCGCAGAGGTTGCATCCACTCGGCGGCGGGAGTGGGTGGGATACGGGGCGTATAGGTGGGGCCGGTCGGGATCGGCCGGGCGAGGTCGGCACCCGTCAAGTGACTCAACGGAACCTTGGTGCCGCAAACATTTTCGACAGCGTCGGATACGGCGTCGCGGATCGTCTGTCCGGCTGCGCCGAAGACCTGCACCACGTCGACGGGCCGATCGGCGAGCAATCGCGTCAGCAGCTCGACGAGCTGTCGACGACCTTCCTCGGAATCGAGTTCCGCGGCGGCGAGGTTCGGTTCGGCTTCGACGGCCTCGACGTGGGTGCCGTTCACGTCGTAACCCACCGTTGATGCCGTCGTCGACAACAGTCCGAACTCGACGACGGCGGTGCGGCGACTACGACGGGCTGCCGGATCGACGGCGGAAGCATGGACCGCGCAGGACTCGAAAACGACTTCGTGCGCGAACTGCCTCGCGGCGGAGGCGAACAGATCGAGGGTGCGTTGACCCCACGCGGTCGGGTGAACGACGACGAGACGATCGCATGCCGCCGGGATCCGCAAGGCGTCGACTATCGCGGCGAGCACTGCCGACAACCCCTGCACCGCCGAAGGCATGCGTGGCGGTAAGGCGATCCGGTCGCAGGCGAGGTACTGCACCGCCGACACCACCTGGGTGGGTGGGGTCAGCGGTTCGCCGACGACCAGTTCGGAATTGTTGCTGCCCAATACGATCGATGGGACCACGTCCCAGTGGGTGGTGGCGCCGCGCGCCCACACCTTGGCTTCGCTGACGACCAGCTCGACGACGGTCATTCCGGCTGCGGCATCCAGGCGGTCTGGATCAGCCCCTCGCCGTTACGGGTGACGAACATGCCACGGCCCGGCGGCTTGGGGCTCGGCCGAGTGGTACCGACCAGCACACCCTCGTCACGGCTGCAGCTCATGACGAGCGCGGCCGACCCTAGGTCCTTCATCCGTGCCAGCGTCGCCTCGTACATGGCGCGGCCCGCACCACCGGAGCGACGGGCGATGATGAGGTGGAAGCCGAGGTCGCGGGCGTGCGGCAGGTGCTCGACGAGCGCCGATACCGGGTTGCCCTGTGACGTGGCGACCAGGTCGTAGTCGTCGACGATCACATACAGCTCGGGGCCGCTCCACCAGGAACGCTCGCGCAACTGCTGGGGTGTGACCTCGGGACCGGGGGTCCGTTTGGCGACATACGCGGCCAGATCGGCCATGTTCTGGGTGAATTGTGGTGCGGTGGAACCGTATCCGGCCTGGTATCCCTCGGGGATCAGGCCGAGCATCGAACGGCGGTAGTCACCGACGATGAAGCGGGCCTCGTTCGGGGTGTTGGCCGCGGCGATGCCGTCGATGATCGAACGCAGCAGCGTGGTCTTACCCGACTCGGAGTCGCCGATGATGATGAAGTGCGGGCTCTCCGCGAAATCGATGAACACCGGCGCGAGCTCGGCCTCGTTGATGCCGATCGGGATCCGCGTGCACTTGGTGCTGCGATCGACCCGCGACGGCCAATCGCCCGCCAGGTACAGCAGCTGTTCGCGCGGCAGCTGCTCGGGCAGCATCCGCACCTGCGGCGCACGCCGGCCGGGAGTCATCCGGCCGATCGTCTCGACCGCGCCCGCGACCGCCTGACCCAGGTTCCCCGGATCGGAGGAACCGTCGATGCGCGGCAGCGCGGTCAGCATGTGCAGGCATTCGGCGGTCATGCCTCGGCCCGGACGGCCCTGTGGCACCAGGGAAGCGAACTTGCGACCGAGGTCGGAGTCCATCGGGTCGCCGAGGCGAAGTTCGATGCGGGTGCCGATCTGGTCCTTTAGCGCGGGACGGGCCTCGGCCCAGCGGTTCAGCGCGATCACGACGTGCACGCCGTAGGAAAGACCTTGCACGGCGATGTTCATGATGGTCTGTTCGAGGGCGTCGAAGTCCTGGCGGATCGAGCCGAAACCGTCGATCACCAGGAAGACATCGCCGAACGGGTCTTCGTGCGCGCCCGCGGCGGCAGGGCTCGACGACGGGTCGACAGAACGCAATCGGCGGAACTCGACCATCGACTCGATACCGAGCTGACGGAAACGGGCCTCACGCGTGCGGACGATGGTGGTCATCTCCGATACCGTGCGCCGCACCAGGTTCTCGTCGAGACGGCTGGCGACCGAGCCAACGTGCGGCAGCCCGGCAAGACCGGTCAGCGTGCCACCACCGAAATCGAGGCAGTAGAACTGCACCTGCTCCGCGGTGTGAGTCAGCGCCATCGCCATGATCATCGAACGCAGCGCGGTCGACTTACCCGACTGCGGGCCGCCGACCACCGCCACGTTGCCGCGCGAACCCGAGAGGTCGACGACGAACGGGTCGCGACGCTGGTCGTAGGGGCGGTCGACCAGGCCCATGGGTGCGCGCAAGGTGGCGACGGCGGAGTATTCGCCCGTGAGGATCGACCGCGGAATCAACTGATCCAACGTCGGCGCCTCGTCCAACGGCGGCAACCAGATCTCGTGTGCGGGACGCCCATGACCCTGGATGCGGGAGACGAGCATGTTCAAGTTCGACACCTGGTCGTTCTCGTCGCCCGTCGGCTCCGGTTCGTACTCGGCCTCGACCGGCAGCGGGATGCGGTCGGAGGTGCGGAAGTCGACGTGGGTGGCGCTGAAGGGGCGGGCGTTGACGTCGATCTCGCCGCCGACGATGCCCGCGCTGGTGACCTCGCGCTGGGAGCCGCCGCCGACGTAGGGGCCGGAGACGTAGGAGGCCTGGAAGCGCTGGATCTCGCCGGAGTCGGCCTTGAGGTAACCACCACCGGGTGAGTTGGGCAGGTTGTAGGCGTCGGGGACGCCGAGGACCTGGCGGGACTCGTTGGCGGAGAAGGTCTTCAGGCCGATGCGGTAGGACAGGTGGGACTCGAGCCCCTTGAGCTTGCCCTCTTCCAGGCGCTGGGAGGCGAGCAGCAGGTGCACGTGCAGCGAGCGGCCGAGGCGGCCGATCATCACGAACAGTTCGGCGAAATCGGGGTGCTGGGTGAGGAGTTCGGAGAACTCGTCGAGCACGACGAACAGCGCGGGCAGTGGGTCGAGGTCGGCGCCCGCGGCGCGGGCCTTCTCGTATTCGGAGACATTGGCGAAGTTGCCCGCCTGACGCAGGACTTCCTGGCGGCGGTTCATCTCACCGGCCAGGGCGTCCTTCATACGGTCGACGAGGTCGGCTTCGTCTTCGAGGTTGGTGATGACGGCGGCGACGTGCGGAACACCGTCGAGGCCGAGGAAGGTGGCGCCACCCTTGAAGTCGACGAGGACGAGATTGAGCTGGTCGGGTGAGTGGGTGGCGAGCAGGCTGAGCACCAGGGTGCGCAGGAACTCGGACTTGCCGGAACCGGTGGCGCCGATGCAGAGGCCGTGCGGGCCCATGCCGTTCTCGGCGGCTTCCTTGATGTCGAGTTCCACGGGGGCACCGTCGGCGCCGAGGCCGAAGGGCACGCGCAGGCGTTCGCGACCGTAACGGGGACGCCACGCGCTGGCGGGGTTGAAGTTGCCGATGTCGCCGAGGTTCATCAGCTGCGCCCAGCTGGTGATGGCCTCGGTCTCGTCGGTCTCCACATCGCTGCTGCGCTGGGTGGCGGCGCGGTAGGGGGCCAGGCGGCGGGCGGCCTGCTGGGCCTGCTCGGCGCTGACGCGGTCGATGGTGGCGAAGCGTTCCTGGTTGCCGGTGGCACCGCGGCCGAGGCATTCACCGTTCTCGACGACCATCTTGATGCCGCGCGAAACGGCAAGGCGCGGTGCGTAATTGCACAGGTCGATGATGGTGACGCCCTCGAAACCGGACTCACGCAGCTGATCGTCCTCGGCCTCGAGCAGACCGCCGTCGACCACGATCACCACGTGCACCATGTTCGGGTTGTTCGGCTGGTTACGCGAGTAACGCACCCGGTTGCCGAGCAGCGGGTGCAGGCCCGACATCGCTTCGCGGATGGAGCCGTAGAACATGCGCTGGGTGCCGACACCGTCGGTCACCTCGGGATGCTGAGTGTGCGGCAGCCACTTGGTCCACTCCCATTCACGGGCGGTGTCGGGGCCGCACACCACCGCGACCAGCACCTGGTCGGGAGCCTGGAACATGCACAGCTGCAACAACATCGCGCGCGTCATGTCGCGAGCTTGGGCGCGGTCGCCGTCGAGGGCGATGGTGCCGAAACCCTTCACGGCGATGGCCGTCGGCAGGTCGGGGACGGTGGAGTGCGCGCGGACGAAACGACGGAGGGAGACCGCCGCGATCGGCTCGAGCTCTTCGACGGGACCGGTCTCGGGGGCGACGAGGCGGGTCGCGAGGCGCTGACCACCCAGGCCGATGCGGGCGTGGCAGAAGTCCTTGTCGCCGGAGCGTCGTTCCCACATGCGGCTGGTGCCGGCGAGCATCCAGATCAGACCGGGCTCGGGGTGACTCCACTCGACAGCGGCGCGCTGCTGCTTGGCGGTCTCGTCGACGTCCTTGCGTACCTGATCGAGATAACGCAAGTAGTCTTTACGATCCTCGTTGGCCTCGGCGGCCTTGGCGCCCTTGCCGTTTCCCTGGCCGAACATGGTGACCATCGACATGATCATCATCAGCGGGAACATCATCGACATCGGGTTGGACAGCATGCCGCTGCCCTGGGTGAACATCAGCGCCATCATGCCGACCATGCCGACCACCATGACCACGGGCATCAGCTTCATCAGCAGATTTCCGGGGGTGATGCGTGGGATCTCGGGCGGCGGCTGGAGGGTGACTTCGCCACCGGGCGTGCGCGGCATCTCGCGCCGGGCACGGCGCTGGAACCGGACTGTGCTCATGGTCGAAGACTCCCCCTGCTTGACTACTCGCTGTCTGTCCTCGCGACGGGCTCAGTGTAGAGGTCGCGGCCGACATGTCGTATGGTTCGTCAGGCATTCTGCTGTCCGAACGGTGGGTTCCGCAAACTGTCGGCCGCTGACCGGTCGAGCGGAAACGCGAGGTAGAGACGGAGTTGGGGGAGTTTTGACGCACGCGCGACTCGATCATGTGGAAGAGGATTCCGCGCGCGGAATCGTTCGCGCACCCGACCTTGCCCGGGTGACGATTCTGGCCAAGCACACACAGGTCGACATGGCGATTCCGGTGGACGTCCCGGTCGCGCTCGTCATCCCGAGTGTGGTCGACATGGTCGCCGCGCACAGCCGCTCCAACGACTTCGACAACGACGGCGAACGCTACGAACCCGCCGAATGGGTCCTGGCCCGCATCGGCCACCCGCCCTTCTCGAACTCGCTGAGCCTCGGGGAACACGGCGTGCGCGACGGTGAGCTGCTGATGCTCGAGAGCGCCTCGCACACCGCGCCGACGCCGCTGTTCGACGACATCATGTACAACGTCGCGATCGCCGACGCCGAGCACTACCGCAGCTGGACTCCCAAGACCGCGCGCATCACCGGTTCCGTGCTCGCCGCGCTCACGATGCTGGTCGGCTGCTTCGGCCTGCTCGCCGCCCCCGACGGTGTGCCGTTCTGGGTAAGCGGGTCGCTGGCCCTGTTCGTCGCGGCGCTGTGCGTGATCGCCGGGACCGTGCTCAGCCGCATGTACGGCGACACCTCCGCCGCGCTTGTCCTCGGCGGATGTGCCCTGCCGACCGCGTTCACCGGCGGCATGATGCTGGTGCCCGACCACTACGGCTGGGCGAATCTGTTGCTCGGCGCCGCGCTGTTCGGTGCGACGGCGGTGCTCGCGTGGCGGGTGACCGGGGTGGGGCTCGCGCTGTTCATCGGTGCCGCAACGCTTTCGGTGTTCGTCGTTCCCGCCGCACTCGTCGGTCTGCTCACCGATCAGCCGGTGAAGGCGATCGGCGCCGTCGTCGCGGCGCTCGCGCTCGCGGGTCTCTCACTCTCGCCGCGTGTTTCGATGCTGCTGGCCAAGCTGCCGCTGCCGCCGGTCCCCTCCCCCGGCACCCCGATCGACCCCACCGAGGACGACCCGGACGACCACCGCGCCCTGCCGACCCTCGACAACCTGCGCGCCCGTTCGGAACGGGCCCGCAACTACCTCGCCGGGCTGGTCAGCGCGACCACGCTGGTCACCGTCGTCGGAGCGCTGCTCGCGACGAACCCGTCCGCCGACGATCCGTACTGGCCAGGCATCGCGCTGGCGCTGGTCTGCGCGGTGGTGCTGATGTTCCGCAGCCGCACCTACGCGGGCGCCGAGCAGGCCGTCGTGCTGATCGCGGGTGGTTCGGCGATCGTGCTGCTGATGCTGATCGGTGTCGCGGTCGGGATGGAACAGCCGCTCGTGGTGTTCGGGGCCGCGCTGGTGATCCTGGTCGCCGCGCTGATCATCGGCCTGATCGTGCCCAACCAGTCCGCCACCCCGCCGATGCGCCGGGCCGCCGAACTCATCGAGTACGGCTTCGTCGCCGCGGTGCTTCCGCTGGTGTTCTGGGTCGCCGATCTCTACTCGCTGGTGCGCGGTCTGTAGCTTTCGCACGGACGGGGCTGCCGCCCAACGGGATTCGACCGGTGGGCAGGCAGCCCCTTTTTCGTCGGTCCGGCACTGTCCTCGGCGGTGGGCCGGGCGCGCTACTGTCCTGCTCAGACGTGTAGTCCAGCGAGGCAGGTACCCATGACAACGACAACCGAGCGGCCGCTCACCCGGCGGCAACGCTGGGAGCAGCGCACCAACCTGCCGTTGATGGTGCTCGCGATCGCGTTCCTGCTCATCTACGCCTGGCGGGTACTCGACACCCAGGCCTCCCCCACCCTCGACGTCACCCTGATCTGGGCCGATGTCGCGATCTGGGCGGCGTTCGCGGTGGATTTCGCGGTGCGGCTGTATCTGTCGACCGACCGTGGCCGATTCGTCCGCAAACACCCGCTCGACCTGCTCGTCGTCCTTGTCCCACCGTTCCGGCCGCTGCGACTGCTGCGCGTGGCACTACTGCTGCTCGACAGCCTCAACCGCGCGACCAAACCACGCACCCGGCTGATGACCTTCGTCGCGACGAGCTCGCTGCTCATCCTGCTGCTGTGCAGCCTGGCGTTCTTCGACGCCGAGTACGGCGCACCGGACAGCAAGATCAAGTCCTTCGCCGACGCGCTGTGGTGGTCGGCCGTCTCGGTGACCACCGTCGGCTACGGCGACGTCTACCCGGTGACCCCCGAGGGCCGCCTGGTGTCGCTGGTCCTGATGACGCTCGGCATCGGCCTGATCTCCTTCGCCATCGGCACCATGACCAGCTGGGTGGTCGAGCAGCTCAAAACCGTCGACGAGGTAGCAGACCGCACCGAACGCACTCTCGCCGAACTGGTCGACGAGGTGCGTTCGCTGCGTGCCGAGGTGGCCGAGCTGACCACCGACCGGGAAACGCGTGGCGGCTAATTCACCGACGCGACAGGCTGTTTCGCGGGTGAGGGATCGGGCGACACACCGTCGTGCGCGACCATCGCGTCCTCACGGCCGAGGCTCGGCCCGCCGGCGAGCAGCCCGATGATCGCCCACGGCGCCGGTTCGGCGGTGACGTTCTCGAGGCCGAGCGCCTTCACCGCTTCGGCGTTCTTGATGCCGAAGCGCACGCCGGTGTCGGCGATGTAGAACAGGCTGTCCTTGCGACGGCTGTCGGGCTCGATGCCGGTGGACTGCACGTAGGCGCCGACGCCCGGCGGAATGTAGACGGAGTCGGCGTTCGGGCCGACACCGTCGGCCTGAGCCAGGTCGACGAGCTTGGCCTTGTTCGGGATCGGCATGTCGATTCCCGTGATCAGGGAAAGTTCGGCGCGAGCGGTGCTGTCGTCGTTGTCGGTGGCACCGGCGATCGGCTTCCAGGAGATGCAGCTGACCGGCTGGTCCTTGGCGGTGATCAGGGTCGGCCGCTCGGCCGGATAGTCCTGGACCCGCAGGGTCTGCACGTGCGGGGCGAAGGTCTTGTCCGTCGCCTGGATCGTGGTGCCCGGCATGACCGTCGGGTAGAAGTTGCGGATGATCTGGGCGGTCAACGCCGAGACCGCCTGCAGTCCCTCGTGGAGCACGACATAGTTCTGGTTGGGCTCGTTGAAGACCTGGACGACGTCACCGATCCGGTGGCCGCCGACTTTGTACGGCGGGGTGCCGCCCGGGTTGTCGATGACCGGGGTGATGATCGGCAGCATCTCGGGAATCGCGTTGAGCAGTCCCTCGCTGATCGGGCGCGGCGTTTCGCCGCTGATGCCGAGCGCCTGGGTGACCGGCGGGTCGTCCATCTTCACGCGGGCCCGCTTGCCGTCGTAGATCAGGTAGGTGGCGTCCTTGCCCTTGACGAGCATCGCCTTACCGGTGTCGACCTTGGACGCCTTGTCGCCGAGTTCGGGGGTGCCCGCGAGGACTGAGGTGGTGAGGTCGGTGCTGCCGTCGGCCTTGAGCCGGTCGCACACCGACCAGGGCCTGCCCTTGCCGTCCTTGTCGTACTGGATCGACGAGGGGGCGCCGGGGATACCGACGAGCTGACCGCGCGGCTTCTTGCCGAGTTCGGACTCCTTGACGATCACCGCTTTGGCCGCCTCACCCGCGGCCAGGCGGGCGGAGGCGAGGTTGAGCGCGGGGTGGACGACATTGTCGATCACCACGTAGACGCCGCCGGATTCCTTACCGATCAAGATCTTGTTGTCGCCGATCTTGTCCTGCGGTTTGAGCAGGGCGAGCACGCCGCAACCGGCGAGAACGACGATACCGAGAACCAATCCGACCACATAGGCACGAGTTTGGGCGCGCATCGGATCGTGCAGCATGCGCACGTCGCGCCGTACAAGGGCGTGCTCCATCCGCCGCACCAGGAAGCGGTAACCGCTGACCTGCCAGCGCGTAGTGGGTTTTGAAGGCATGGTTCCTCCCCCGAACAGTGCTCTTGTCCGGGCAACACAGTACAGTTCCCGGCAGCACTTGTTCGCATTCGGCCATCGGTCGATCGGTAATCGGGTACTTGGGGGAGGAACGAATGGCCGACTTCACCGGTGCGGGTCCGCGTCCGCTGTTCGGTCGGATTTCGCTGCCGCATCTGCTCATCGCGCAGGTCCTCGGTCTCGTCGCGGGACTCTTCGCGCTGGTGGTCGGCCTCGGCGCGTTGCCGTCGCTCGGGGTGGCGGTCGCGGTGATGCTCGTTCCGCTGATCCCGATCGGCAAGCGCACGATCCTCGACTGGCTCGCCACCATCCGCGGTTACGCGAGCAAGCGGGATTACACCCTCGGTGACACCGTGGATTTCCGTGGCGCCGACGGCCGTTCGCTCGGGCTGTACTGGGACGGCAGCCGGGTGGTCACCGTGGTCGAGGTCCTGCCGCCCAAGGGCGGACTCACCCGGATCGCGCGGACCGCCGTGCACGCCTCCCACCTGCTACCCCTGCCCGAGCTCGCCGCCTGCCTCACCCAGCACGACATCCTGCTCAGCGGCATCGACATCATCAGCCACGGCCACCGCAGCCGCTCCGGCACACCCGCGGGCGCGATCTACGAGTCGCTGCTCGGCCCGCTGCCGGCCACCGCGCATCGCACGGTGTGGCTG
Source organism: Nocardia sp. NPDC003979 (assembly GCF_053605015.1). Classification (NCBI taxonomy): domain Bacteria; kingdom Bacillati; phylum Actinomycetota; class Actinomycetes; order Mycobacteriales; family Nocardiaceae; genus Nocardia; species Nocardia sp. NPDC003979. The sequence continues at coordinate 331,921 of NZ_JBSGIJ010000001.1, read as the reverse complement.
GCGATCAGCTTCGACGCGGTGCAGTGTCCCGAGGCCGCGGCCCGACGCGGCGGCGGTACCGAAGGCGCGTCCCGCGCGGTCACCATCGCCACCCAGCGCATCATGCGCACGCTGGAAGACGCCGACTGCAATGCCCGCATCCTCACCGCTCCCGAAATCCGGAAAGCCGTGCAGCAGATCACCGTCGGGCTCGATCCGCGCACGCTCACCCAGCGCTGGAAGTACGCCGAGATCGGCAACGCGGTCAATATCGGCAGCGCGGTCGACCCCGCGCAGCTCGGCTCGGACCTGCTCGCCCAGCTGTGGGTCGCGCCGTCGCGCGGCACGACCGTCGCCGTGCGGCTGCGCCCGGGTAGTGACGCCGAATCGGTGAGCGTGGGCGCGGCCTGGCGCCTGACCGCGCGCGAACTGCCCGAGAAGGCCAAGACCAAGGGCATGATCTCGATGAACGGGCGCCACCGCGACGCACTGCTCGCGCACCTGCCGATCGCGGTACCCGGCGTCGACGACACGGTACCGACCACCGAGTACCCGATCGACGTCATCGGCGCGCTGCACCTGCCCTCGGCCGGGTGCGGGCAACTGCTCGGTTCCGACGAGGAGGGCAACGGTGTGGCGACGCGCATCATCGGCGCGGGCATCTCCACCGTCTACGTCGCCGGCGAGCTGTACCTGGCCCAGCAGCTGGTGTTCCGTGCGCTCGCCGTCGGCGAGCGGGTGCTGATCCGCACCGATCGCGCTCAGGCCTGGGAGCAGCTGGTGACCACCGTCGGCAACCCCGAGCGGTTGACGATCGCGGTCGAAACACACCAGTCCGATGCGGGATTCACCGCGACCATCGTCGACGGTGTGCTCGCGCCTGCCCCGCACGCCGGTGTCACCACGATCTACCTCACCGCCGACCCCAACGGCTGGCCCGCTTCCCGCCCCGATCTGGAGATCTACCAGCCGGGTGCGGTCGGCAACCGGGTGGTGCTGCGGACGGGCACGACAAGGGTGAACCTCACGCTGGTCTCCATCCCGCGCGAGTCGACCTACATCGGTCAGCCGCGCGGTCAGCGGGCGATGGCGTCTCAGCCGGGATAGGTCGGCCGCGCTTCCCGCAGCACCCTTCCCCACCAGGCCAATTGGCGAAGCATCCGCTCGCGGGCATCGACCGCCGCGCCGTCGGTGGGGTCGAAGTGCCGTTTGGCCTGGGCGAAGCTCACCGATTCGCGCACCGACACCATGTGCAGTTCGGCGACGACCTGCCGCAACTGCTCGACCGCGCGCAATCCACCCGACAGCCCGCCGTAGGACACGAAACCGATCGGCTTGGCCCGCCATTCGTGTTTGGCGCTGTCGAGCGCGGCCTTGAGCGAGGCCGGATAGCCGTGGTTGTACTCGGAGGTGACGACCACGAAGGCGTCGGCGGCGCCGAGCCGTTCCCGGAATGCCGCGACCCGCGGGGTTTCGGTGAGTTCGGTCGGCATCGGGTGATCGATCAGATCCAGCACCCCCACCTCGAATTCCGGCCGGTCGGCCAACGCATCGAGGAACCAGTCGGCCACCACGGGCGCGAACCGGCCGGGCCGGGTGCTGGCGACGATGACCTCCAACCGCAGTGGTTCATCCATACCCTGAGCCTATCGATGCTGCCCCGGCGCCGATGCGAGCGGGCGGATCAGGCACGATGGTCACCGTTCGTTCATGTTCCGGCGACGTGTGACGAAGGGGGACGCTCATGATTCTCGACCGCTGGCAGTTGGTGGAAACACTGGGGGAAGCGCATACCTGGTCGATGCTCACTTCGGGCACGACACCGCGCGAGTGGACGTCCTACGAGCGGGCGATCTCGGCGCAGTTGCGGCCCTTGGTCGTGGCCGCCTACGACTCGGGCGAACCGGTCGACAAGGTGCTGCCGAAATCGCGTAAACCGTGGTCGGAGCACCGCTTTCGCGCGGTCCCCGTGGTGTGGCCTGGTGCGGCGCCGCATGCGGTGAAAATATGGGTGGGCAGGCAGGCGCCCACCGAGGAGCTCGGTGTCTCGCCGTTCCGGATCGACGCGCGCACCCGCCGGGTGAGCAGCAGGCCCGGCGGCCTCGGCGCCCATTTCGGTGCCGAACCGAGGGAGTACCGTGGCGCCGAGCCGTATCAGCTGGTGGAACGCTTCGACGCCGCGCTCGATCTCGTTGCCGCACTGAACCGTTCGGAACCGGGCAGTCGCTGGTCGGGAATCGCCACCATACGTTCCGGGATCGGGCCTCGATCGATGCTGATCGCCACCCGCAACGAGACCGACGACCGGTTCCAGTGGCGTGGTGTGTCGATCGACGTCACCGACAGCATTGCGCCACAACCGAAATCACTCGAGGCGACCACCCTCGAATTGCTGCGCGACACCCAGCCCGGACTGTATCTGGCCATCATCGACACCGTGCAGGCGCGTCCGGTGCGGTGGGTGACCGAGCCGCTGCCCGGAGTGCGCTGGCACCGCGTCGACGACCGCGACATCCCGCACCCCGAGGACCGGGTCAGGATCCTCGAGGTGCGCGAGCAGATTCTGGCCGGGGCGACGAACGCGACACTGCCGGGACTACGGCTTGCCACCGAGTCGGGTGGGTGGCTGGTGGCCGACGTCGAGGTGTCACCCCTGCCTGGCGCGCCCGGTGACGGCACGCCGTTGTTCGTCCTGGCTCAGGTGCGACTTGCCCCGACGCAGTTCGAAGGCTGAGCCAGATCGTCTCAGGGCAGTTCGAAGGGCAGTGACACCCCGGCGTGCACCTGGCAGCGCTCGCAGGTGTCGGTGCCGTCGACGGCCGCCACGGCGCTGCGCATGAGCTCCTTGAACGGGCCGAGGTTCTTCTTGAACTCCGCGAACACGTCGACCGCGTGCACGCCCTGGCCCTCCTCCAGGCCCGCGTCCAGATCGGTGACCAGAGCGACTGCGGCGTAGCACATTTCGAGTTCCCGAGCCAGGACGGCTTCGGGGTGGCCGGTCATATTGACCAGGTCCCAGCCCTGCCCGGCGAACCAGCGGCTCTCGGCCCTCGTCGAGAAACGCGGGCCCTGCACCACGACCATCGTGCCCGAAGGTTCGACCCGCAACTGGCCGGCACCGGCCGCCTTCACCGCGGCGCCGCGCAGGTCGTCGCAATAGGGGTCGGCGAAGGAGACGTGGATACCGCCGCCGTCGAAGTAGGTCTGCGGCCGGCCCGAGGTGCGATCGACGAGCTGATCCGGTACCGCCACGGTCCCCGGCCCCCAGTCGGCGCGCAGGCTGCCGACCGCGCACGGCGCGAACACCCGGCGCACGCCGAGCGAACGCAGCGCCCACATATTGGCCTGGTAGGGCAGGGTGTGCGGGGCGTATTCGTGCTGCTTGCCGTGGCGCGGGAGGAAGGCGACGTGGCGGCCTTCCACCTCGCCGATCGCGACCGGGGCGCTCGGCGCGCCGTACGGTGTGTCGACGTCGACGTGCACCGCGTCGTTGTCGAAGAAGTCATAGAAACCGCTGCCGCCGATGACGGCGAGGGCGGGCCGGGGATGCGAACTCATACTGCTGATTCTCCCGTCCGGCCTGGTCGCGAGGAGCACCGGGACCACATCTGACAATTCCCCCGCGAAACTGTACCCTAGGGGGGTATCAGCTCGCAGCCTGCGGGCCCGACGCACGAGGAGATCACGGTGACCACACCCACCCCCGACACCGCGCCCGCCGACGAGCACGCCGGCCACCACGGCCACGGCTACATCACCGCCAAGGACGACTACCTCAAGCGCCTGCGCCGCATCGAGGGCCAGGCCCGCGGTCTGCAGCGCATGGTCGAGGAGGAGAAGTACTGCATCGACATCCTCACCCAGGTCTCGGCCATGACCAAGGCCCTGCAGGCGGTTGCGATGGGACTGCTCGAAGACCACATCAGCCACTGCGTCGTCGACGCCGCCGTCGCGGGCGGACCCGAGGCCGAGGCGAAGATCAAGGAAGCCACCGACGCGATCGCGCGACTCGTCCGATCCTGAAAACCGCGTCTGCCTGCAACGTCTGTTGTGAAGTGACAATTCACAGAATTGGCGTAATCCGCTGTGCAACAATGCATTTTCGGTATTCAGGGGCGCCGTGAACCTGTTCTTCGTGGCGCCCACGTGAGAGCAGGATCGATGATGATGGCGCAAAGCAACACGGCAGATACCCCTCTTTCGGAACTTCTCCGCCACGGTGAGCGAGATTTTCAGGAACGGTTGCAGCAACTGCTGATCGACCCCGACTACGCCATCACCGTGCACCAGGGCCAAGCGCAGCGGCGCGAGAACGCCTACGCCCAGCTGCGTGACCTGGTCAAGGAACTCGGCAAGGCCAGCGATGTCGCGACCAACCTCCCCCAGCTGTTCGCCTTGTTCGACTGGTCCGCGGTGCTGGCGACCGACCTCATCCCATTGATCTCGGGCCACTTCAACCTGGCCTCGGGATCGCTGTCCACGCTCACCGACTCCGATTCGGCGGCGCCGTACCTGCACGACCTCGACGACGCCACCGCGATCGGCGTCATGCTGCTCACCGAGTACGGTTGCGGCTCCAACATCGGCTTCATGCAGACCACGGCGACCTGGGAAGACGGCGGGTTCGTCATCAACACCCCGAACCCGAGGGCCCGCAAGTTCATGCCGAGCGTCGGTATCCCGGTCTCGCGCGTGTGCGTCGTCGGTGCCCGCTTCATCGACTCAGCGGGTGTCGATCAAGGCGTGCACCTGTTCACCGCGCGTCTGCGGGTGGCCGACGGCACGGCCGCACCCGGTGTCACGATCACCCAGCTCGACCGGCAGCCGCTGGTCATCATGGACAACTCGGTCATCAGCTTCGACAATCTTCGCGTCGACCGCAGCGCCTGGCTGGGTGGAAACCTGGCGACCATCGACGACAACGGTGTCCTCACCTGGAACGACGAGGACAGCCAGCGCCGCTCGTTCGCTTCCGCGATCAGCCAGCTGACGGTCGGCCGCCTGGCCCTCGCGTCCTGCCTGAACGCCACCGCGCGGGCCTCGCTCTACATCGCGCTGCGCTACGCCGCCAAGCGCGCGGTGCCGTTGACGCCGACCGCCACGACGGTCATGGCCGACATCCCGCACGTGCGCAACACCCTGCTCACCGATCTGGCAGGCACGATCGCGCGCACCATCTTCGGCAACGCGGTCAAGACCTCCCTCGCCAACAGCGACCTCACCGATCGCGACACCGTCGTCTCGGTGATGCTGGCCAAGCACTTCATCCAGCTGCACGCTCTGGACACGGTGACCCACTGTCGCATCAAGATGGGTGCGCAGGGCATGTTCAGCGCCAACCGGGTCGCCGACTACATCGGCGTCTGCCACGCGGCCATCACCGGCGAAGGCGACTGCCATGTGCTCGGCTCTGTGGCCGGTCGCGTCCTGGCCAGGCACCTCGCGGGCAAGGTACCGCCGCAGACCGGTCTGCACGATCCCGCCGTCACCACCGATCGCCTCGGCCTGTTCACCGCGCGCACGCTCACGATCGTGCAGGAAGCCCAGCAGCATCTGGAATCGGGCGACCTCGCGGATCGGCTCGCCGTCATTCCGGAAGCGCTCGAACTCGCCGAGGCCTACAGCGCGGAGGAAGCGTTGCAGCTGCTGCACCGGTACGAGCACCTACCCGAAATCGCCGCCGTGCGTGACGTTTTCGCCCTGCACTACCTGGATCAGAATGCCGCGTGGTATCTCACGCGCGGTTACCTGGACGTTGCCGCTGTCGAAGGCATCAAGCAGCAGCTCCGGGACGCCATCGACACGCTCGCCGACAACGTTCCGACCCTGCTCGATTCCTTCGGCTTCGACGACGAGATCCTCGGCGCGCCGGTGCTGTTCGACGATCTACCCGGCGCGTGGGAGAGCCGCATCAACAGCTGATACGGCGCGTTACAGCGGCAGCGGCGCCGTTCGTGGGAACACGACCGGCAACGCTGACAACGCGCGGTGGAATGGCCCGGGACGCCACACGAGGTCGTCCTGGGCCACTCCGAGCTTCAGCTCCGGCAGGACATCGAAGAGCTGGTCGATGACGTCCTGCGCCAGGAGCACGCCATACGGGCGCGCATGCGCGGGGCAGGCGTGCTCGCCGGCACTGAACGCCAGATTCCAGCCGTTGCCGAGGAAATCGCCGGTGTTGATCGTCGGATCGGTGTTGCAGGCGGCCATGCTGATGATGACCGGCTGCTGAGCGGGCAGCAGTACACCGTCGATCGGCACGGACTGGCGCGGGTAGGTGATGCAGTAGTTCGCCATCGGCGGGTCGGTGGCGAGCCGCTCATCGATCGCCATCTTGGTCGACAACGGCATCGAGTTGCCCTCGCCGGTGAAGCGGGGATCGGTCAGCATCAGCAGCAGGGTGTTGGCGATGAGGTTCATCGGCGGCTCGACGCCTGCCGCGAACATCAGCACCAGTTGATGCACCATCTCGTCGTCGGTCAACCGCGCCGGATGCTGGACGAGGCGGGTGGTGATGTCGTCGCCCGGCTGCGAGCGCTTCAGCGCGGTGAGGTCGAGCAGGGCGTTGGTCATGATCGTGTTCACCTTGTCGGTGTCCACGCCGTCGAACATCGCGGCATTGGCCCTGGCGACCTCCGCGCCGATCTCGGGCGGGCAGCCGAGGAATTCGCACAGCACCGAGAAGACCATCGGGAAGATGTACTGGTGCAGCACATCCGCGTGCCCGTCCGTGCAGAACGAGTTGATGATCGGGATGGCCGATCGTTCCACGCTGGTGCGCATGACATTGAGGTCCATCCCGGCGAGCGCGTCGTTCACGGCGTCGCGGTAGCGGGTGTGGCCTTTGCCGGTGGTACGCAGCGCGTTCGGCCGGTACTCGATCATCGGCATGATCGGGATGTCGCGTGGCACCGTGGCCTGCCACGCCCTCGGATCAGCGGAGAAGTTCGCGGGGTCGTTGAGAATCCGCACCGCGGTACTGAATTTGATGACCAGCGTCGCGGGCACGCCCGGCCACAGCTCGACCGGCACCAACGATTCGTACTCGTCACGCATCCGGCGGTAGGCACCGTGCGGATCGGCCGCGAACGCCTCGTCGTAGAGCGGAATCCGGTGCTCGGGCACCGCCGCGGACAACGGCGAGTTGCGGATGGCACCCTGATTCGTGTCCTGCGGATTCACAATAACTCCCTGAAATCGACTGCGGCGCAATGGTAGTCCAGACGGACCGCTCGACTCGTAACCGGCCAGAGCCTACCAGCGCGTATGGCCACGCGCCCGCCAGTTCCCGAGTTGCTCGCGCCACCCCGGTCAAGGATCCTTGTCACGCCCGATCGGCGGCCTCCGCCGGTCAGGCCGGTGAGGGAGACATCGGCCGCCCGGCAGTCAGTCGCCGCAGCAGCCCTCGGCGGCGGGGACGGTCCGCGTCTCGCGGGTCTGGGCGTTGCGGGCGGCCAGGTCGGCCTCGGCGGGATAGTCGACCGCGATCAGGCTCAGGCCGTGTGCGGGGGCGACGGTCACGGAGCTGGAGCGTTCCGTTTCCGACAGCAGCGACGCGACCCATTCCGGTGTCCGGCGTCCCTCGCCGACAGCGAGCACCGCACCGACCAGGCTGCGGACCATCGACCAGCAGAACGCGTCAGCGCTCACGTACGCGGTGAGCAGGTCACCCTCACGCTCCCAGTCGAAACGCTGCAGTTCGCGCACGGTGGTCGCGCCCTCGCGGCGGCGGCAGAAGGCGGCGAAGTCGTGCAGTCCCAACAACTTTCCGGAGGCGGCGCGCATGGCTGCCAGATCCACACCCGGCTTGCAGGCGACCACGCTGCGCGCGCGCAACGGTTCGGCACCGTAGCGGGCTGTGGTGAGGCGGTAGGCGTAGTGGCGCCGCATCGCCGAGAACCGGGCGTCGAATTCCGGTGGAGCCGTGCGGATATCGGTGATACGGACGTCCTTGGGCAGGAAGCGGGCCATCCGGTACATCAGCTTGTCGGCGTCGAATTCGCCGGTGGTGTCGAAATGCGCCACTTGGCCCTCGGCGTGCACGCCCGCGTCGGTCCGCCCGGCGACGGTGAGCACGATCGGCTCCCGGAACACCTTCGACAGCGATTCCTCCAGCACGCCCTGCACGGTGCGCAACCCGGGCTGACGCGCCCACCCGATGAAATCGGTGCCGTCGTAACTGATGCCGAGCCGCACGCGCGACCGTTCCCGCTCGATCTCGTCCATCGGACCTCCCTGCCTCACCAACTCTGACCAAAAGAACGAGCCCGCCACCCACGAAGGGTGACGGGCTCGGTCGAACTCCTGAGAATCAGGCGTCCTTCTTGTCCTCAGCGGCCTCGTCGGCGGCCGGAGCCTCGACGACCTCGTCGGCCTTGGCTTCGGTGGCCTCGGCGGCGGGCGCCTCGGTCTTCTGCGAAGCGGCGACGCGACGGGCGCGGTCGGCCTCGTTGGTCACGGTCTTCTCGCGGACCAGCTCGATGACGGCCATCGGCGCGTTGTCACCCTTGCGCGGCAGCGCCTTGGTGATGCGGGTGTAGCCACCCTCGCGACCCTCGAACGAGGGGCCGATCTCCGCGAACAGCGCGTGCACGATGTCCTTGTTGCGGATGACCTTCATGACCTCGCGACGGTCGGCAAGGGTGCCGGCCTTCGCGCGGGTGATGAGCTTCTCGGCGTAGGGGCGGACCGCCTTGGCCTTCGACTCGGTGGTCGTGATCCGACCGTGCTCGAAAAGCGCCGTGGCCAGGTTGGCGAAGATCGCCTTCTGGTGCGACGCCGACCCGCCGAAGCGGGCACCCTTCTTGGGCTTGGGCATTGGATTCTCCTTGAGGAAGATCAGTGTCGCCGGTGCCCAGCAGGCGCGGAGCCTGCGGAGTGCCCGGTCGACGCAGTGATCTAAAGCTGTTCGGTCTCGGCGTAGTCCTGCTCGCCGCCGTCGGTGTCACTGAAGGTGCCGGAATCGCTCCAGGTGCCGGTGCTCGCGTCGTAACCCACCACGGAGGACGGGTCGAACGAAGCGGGCGAGTCCTTCAGCGAGAGGCCGAGCGCGTGCAGCTTGACCTTCACCTCGTCGATGGACTTCTGGCCGAAGTTGCGGATGTCGAGCAGGTCCGACTCGGTGCGGGCGACGAGCTCGCCCACCGTGTGCACACCCTCGCGCTTGAGGCAGTTGTACGACCGGACGGTGAGGTCCAGGTCCTCGATCGGCAGACCGAACGAGGCGATGTGGTCCGCCTCGGCCGGGCTGGGGCCGATCTCGATGCCCTCGGCTTCGACGTTGAGCTCACGGGCCAGGCCGAAGAGCTCGACCAGGGTCTTACCGGCCGAAGCCAGCGCGTCCCGGGCCGTGATGGAGTTCTTGGTCTCCACGTCGAGGATGAGACGGTCGAAGTCGGTGCGCTGCTCGACACGGGTGGCCTCGACCTTGTAGGTCACCTTGAGCACCGGGGAGTAGATCGAATCCACCGGGATCCGGCCGATTTCCGCGCCGGTCGCCTTGTTCTGCACGGCGGGCACGTAACCGCGGCCCCGCTCGACGACGAGCTCGATCTCGAGCTTGCCCTTGTCGTTCAGGGTGGCGATGTGCATGTCCGGGTTGTGCACGACGACGCCGGCCGGCGGGACGATGTCACCGGCGGTGACGGTGCCCGGGCCCTGCTTACGCACGTACATGGTGACCGGCTCGTCCTCTTCGGAGGACACGACCAGACCCTTGAGGTTCAGGATGATGTCGGTGACGTCTTCCTTCACACCGGGAACGGTGGTGAACTCGTGCAGGACACCGTCGATGCGGATGCTCGTGACCGCGGCCCCCGGGATGGAGGACAGCAGGGTACGACGCAGCGAGTTGCCGAGGGTGTAACCGAAGCCCGGCTCGAGGGGTTCGATGGTGAACTTCGAGCGGTTCTCCGCCACAACCTCTTCGGTCAGTGTCGGACGCTGGGAAATCAGCATGAGGATCTACTTCCTGTTCAGGGCGTCCGCTATTTGACGCCTAATCAGTGATTGCGGGGGCCGTCGTAGGAACGGCCCCCACCAAAAGCGCTTACTTCGAGTAGTACTCGACGATGAGCTGTTCCTGCAGCGGCACATCGATCTGGGCACGCTCGGGGAGCTGGTGCACCAGGATGCGCAGGCGGCCGGGGACGACCTGCAGCCAGCCCGGAACCTGACGGTCGCCGACGGTCTCACGCGCCACCTGGAACGGCAGGGTGGGCAGCGACTTCTCCCGGACATCGATGATGTCGTACTGGGAGACCTGGTAGCTGGGCACGTCGACCTTGACGCCGTTGACCAGGAAGTGGCCGTGGCTGACGAGCTGACGGGCCTGACGACGGGTACGAGCCAGACCGGCGCGGTACACGACGTTGTCCAGACGCGACTCGAGCAGACGCAGCAGGTTGTCGCCGGTCTTGCCCTTGAGGCGGTTGGCCTCTTCGTAGTAGCGACGGAACTGCTTTTCCATGACGCCGTAGGAGAAGCGAGCCTTCTGCTTCTCCTGCAGCTGCATCAGGTACTCGGATTCCTTGATCCGCGCGCGGCCGTGCTGGCCGGGCGGGTAAGGACGACGCTCGAACGCCTGGTCGCCTCCGACGAGGTCGACGCGCAGACGACGCGACTTGCGGGTGATGGGGCCTGTATAACGAGCCATTTTTAGCTGTTTCCTTTCCCGCTAGACGCGACGGCGCTTGGGCGGCCGGCAGCCGTTGTGCGGCTGAGGAGTGACATCGGAGATCGAGCCGACCTCGAGGCCAGCGGCCTGAAGCGAACGGATCGCGGTCTCGCGGCCCGAACCCGGGCCCTTCACGAACACGTCGACCTTCTTGACGCCGTTCTCCTGCGCCTTGCGGGCAGCGTTCTCGGCAGCGAGCTGCGCGGCGAACGGGGTGCTCTTACGCGAACCCTTGAAACCGACGTGGCCCGAAGACGCCCACGAGATGACATTGCCCTCGGGGTCGGTGATCGAGACGATGGTGTTGTTGAACGTGCTCTTGATGTGCGCGTGGCCGTGCGGGATGTTCTTCTTATCCCGGCGACGCGACTTCTGAGTCTTCTTCGGGCCAGCGGCCCGGCTCTTCGGAGGCATACGCTATCCCTACTTCTTCTTGCCGGCGACGGTCTTCTTCGGACCCTTGCGCGTACGCGCGTTGGTCTTGGTGCGCTGACCACGCACAGGCAGGCCACGACGGTGGCGGATGCCCTGGTAGCAGCCGATCTCGATCTTGCGGCGAATATCGGCCTGGACCTCGCGGCGCAGGTCACCTTCGACCTTGAACTCCGACGCTTCGATGTAGTCGCGCAGCTTGCTCAGGTCGTCGTCGCTGAGATCCTTCGAGCGCAGGTCCGGGCTGACGCCGGTCTGAGCCAGGATCTCGGTGGCGCGGGTGCGCCCGATTCCGAAAATGTAGGTCAGCGCGATCTCCATGCGCTTTTCGCGCGGGAGATCGACGCCCATCAGACGTGCCATGTGGCAGGTTCCTTAATGGTTGCGGAGGTCTGCTCCCTGTCCGTCCCCCCGTCTTCGCAAATGGGGGCACCGGCCTCCGTACCGGTGGTTGGCGCGCACACGTGCGTACGCGCTGGAGCTGGGAGTTCTTCTTTTTCGGTCAGTCCGATCAGACGATCGGTGCCCGGCGGTGAGGCTGGATCAGCCCTGACGCTGCTTGTGGCGCAGGTTGTCGCAGATCACCATGACCCGACCGTGACGGCGGATCACCTTGCACTTCTCGCAGATCTTCTTGACGCTCGGCTGAACCTTCACGTCCGTCCAATCTTTTCGTGGGTTCACAAGGGTCTGTGAACACAGTTTTTCCCCAGCCGACGACTGGGGAAGTCTCTTGTCGCGTTCCGACCTGGGCCGGAACACCGTGTGACGCCGCGGGCCTCAGGCTCGCGACGTCAGGCAGGCATCACTTGTAGCGGTAGACGATCCGGCCGCGGGACAGGTCGTACGGCGAGAGCTCCACGACCACGCGGTCTTCCGGAAGGATGCGAATGTAGTGCTGCCGCATCTTTCCGCTGATGTGCGCGAGAACCTTGTGACCGTTCTCGAGCTCGATCCGGAACATCGCATTGGGCAGCGGCTCGACAACTCGACCCTCGACCTCGATGGCCCCGTCTTTCTTCGCCATATCCTCCGCGATCCCGGTTATGCTCAACCTTGAGTGGAATACCTCGTAGCTGCTCACCCACAGGCCCGACGAACTTCCCGGGTTTGCACGCGAACAGTCGGCGCCTAGGTGCACCGCCGCTCAAGCTTACCGGGCCGTGTGCGCTGAGGCAAAAAGACCCCGACGGTACACCCTGAACGTGGCGCACGTCGCACAATGGAGACGTCGACGGTGGGCATGCGGGCAGGCATGAGGCGCCCGCCACGCCGATCGGGTTGTCGCGTAAACTCACCGGCGTCGCAAGTAGTGGGTCGATCAGATCGGGGGACCCTGGTGAGCGGAGCGCACCGGTGAGCCGCAACAACGACAGCCTCCCCATGTTGCCGCCATGGCTGTCGGAGAGCGAAGTCACCCAGGTCGGGTACGAGGCACCGGTCGAGAACCTGCCACAGGACGAACCGATCGACGAGGCACCCAAGCGCCGCCGGTTCCTGCGCGGCGACGACAGCGCGCGCAAAGAGAAGAAGGGCGGCCGCCGCCGCAAGGAGCGCGAGCCCGAACAGCCGAGTCAGGTAACCGGCGCCACCGGCCAAGGCCCCGCTTTCCACGATCCGCATGCGCCGTCGACCGCGAACCCGCTGATGCCCGGTCCGAATCCGTCGGCATCGAGCGCGCCCGCACCGACTCAGGGCGCCGATCCTTCCTGGCCACCGGCCTCGACCGGCGCGCCCTGGCCGCAGGCTCAGGGCGGTGCCACGAACCCACTCGCCCCGCCGACGCGGTCGGGCTCGGACGGCTCCACCCGGCCGGCCCAGGCAGGCACGTGGGAGCAAGGCACCGACCCACTCGCTCCGCCGAGGCTCGACTCCGGCGCGGCGGGCGACTCCGCTCAGCATGCCGCCGGCTCGCGGTCCTCGGCCGGCGCCGCTCGGCCCCAGGAACAGAGCGCACCCGACCGGCTCATGCCGCCGCAGACCGGGCCGGATGCGTTCTCCCCGTGGAACACCGGGCAGCCCGCTACACCAGCCCCGTTCTCGGCCGCGCCGACGCACACCAGTTCGCCGTCGCACTCGATCCCGAATGCGGCCGTTCCGCCAGCTCATTCGGGCCCTTCACTGCCCCCGGCACCTGCCGAGCAGGCCGCGGCGGCCCTCCCGACGCGGACCCCCGCTCCCCCGTCCGAGGGCTTCACACCGCTCGGGCCCTCGAACCAGCGCAGCCTGCCCGACCTCCCGCCGCCTCCCCCGCTGCCCGATCCCCCGGCGCGCCCGACCCAGGCGCCGCCACGCTTGCTCGCGCCCGCCACACCGTCCCCCTCGGACCCGCTGGCGTCGTCCGCCGTGCCGGTGTCGCCACCTTCCCCCGCCGACCCTTTGGCGCCGCCTGCCGTTCCGGTCTCGTCGCCTTCACCCGCCGACCCGATCGCACCGCCCGCCGATCCGCTCTCCTCGTCTGCACCTGCCGACCCGCTCGCACCACCCGCCGTGCCGATGTCGTCGCCTTCCCCCGCGGACCGACCGGCGCCGCCTGCCCATCCGGTCTCGTCGTCTGCGCCTGCCGACCCGCTCGCACCGCCCGCCGTGCCGATGTCGTCGCCTTCCCCTGCGGACTCGCCGGCGCCGCCTGCCGTTCCGGTCTGGTCGCAGTCACCCGCGCGTCCGCAGACATCGGGTGCCGAAGCGGTTTCGGCACCCGTCGATCCGCTGTCATCGGACACTCCGATCGAGGCGCTCTCGACCTCTTCGCCCCCGGTAGCCGAACCTGCGCCGTCCACCGGCGGCCAGCCGGATCCGTCGACCCGGGACGCGCATCAAGAAGCGGCGGTACACAACACTTCTGGTGCACCGACATCCGGGCCGGCCACTGGAGCATCGGCGGCTTCCGTTGCCGCCGAGTCGGCTGACGCCGGATATTCGGCGAGCCCTTCGTCGACACAGACCGAGGACCGCGCCGACCAAGCCCAGGCCGAGCAAGGTCGCGTCGTGCAGGGGTCGCCGTACGCCTCCGGTGACGTCGCGGCTTCGGTGGCGCCTGTCTCGCCCTATGCGTCCGGTGAGGTACCGCAGGGACCGGCTTTCTCCGCGTCGCAATACGATTCGATTCCCGGAGATCTGTCGCACGGCGCTTCCGTGCACGCACCCGATGCGCAGACCGAGATGTTCCGGGCCGACGACCCGCGGCTGCAGGGTGTGTCGCCCAGCGACAGCGCCGCCGTCGCGCAGGGTCGGCCGTCTGAAACTGCTTACCGCTCAGGTGAATTCGCACAGCCTGCGCCGCATTCCCGCCCCGAGGGAACACCTCCACGTCATCAGCTGACGCCGGACGCCACGCCCTCGCAGCCCGAACTCGCGCAGCAGGCCACCGCCGACCCGACCGCACAGAGCGGTGATGCGACTGTCTATCCGGCACAGCAGCCCATCGGCGGCGGCTACCCGCAGGCACCCGATGCGGGCCCCGCTCATCCATACCAAAGCGATGGGCTCCCCCAGTACCGCCCTGACGGCACGCGAGTGCAGCCGGACGGCACCTATCCCCACGGAAACGCCGCGCAGGCGGGCCCGAATGCTGCTCAGACGCAGCAGTATTCACGGGGCACTGCCGCGCCGGTTCAGCCGTACCAGGCGCCCGACGGCTCCCAGGCGCCGCCGTACCCGGGTCCACTCCACGCACCCGATGGCGCACCGGCACAGCCGTACCAGGCGGTCGCGCCCCAGCAGTACCAGGCGCCGGACGGCACCTGGACCCAAGCACCCAACGGTGCCCCGGTTCAGCCCTTCCACGCGCCGGACGGCACACCCCACGGTGGACCGGCGCAGCCGCACCACGCCCCGAACAACGTTGCACCGCAGCATGTCGCACCGCAGTACCAGCAACCCGCCTACGGTCAGCCCGGCTGGGGTAACCCCGGCTATCAACCTCCGTCACTGGACAATGTGCCGGTCAAGCGGGTCAAGAAGGCGCCGGGCAGTGGATGGCGTAAGGCCGTGCACCATGTTTCCGGCGGCGCGATCAACCCGGGAATGTCGGCCGAGGAGCGGCGCCTGCAGGAGCTGGTCGCCCGTATCCGGCAGCCGGTGCGTGGTGATTACCGGATCGCGGTGCTCTCGCTCAAGGGTGGCGTCGGCAAGACGACGACCACCACCGGTCTCGGGTCGATCTTCGCGTCGATCCGCGGCGACCGGGTGATCGCCGTCGACGCCAACCCGGACTTCGGCACCCTGTCCCAGCGGGTGGCCATCCAGACCCGCTCGACCGTGCGCGACCTGCTGCTCGATCCGGCGATCGAACGGTACTCGGATGTGCGCAGGCACACCTCGCAGAGTTCGAGCAGGCTGGAAGTGCTTGCCAGCGAACGTGATCCGGCCGCCTCGGAGTCGTTCAACGACGAGGAGTACCGGGCCGTCGCCCGCATTCTGCAGCGGTTCTACAACATCATCCTCACCGACTGCGGCACCGGCCTGATGCACTCGGCGATGAACGGCGTGCTCGACCTGGCGCATTCGCTGGTGCTGATCTCGTCGGCGGCAATCGACGGTGCCCGCAGCGCCGCCGCGACGCTCGACTGGCTGTCGCTGCACGGGCACGACCACCTGGTGCGCAACGCGGTGGTCGTGATCAACCTGCCGCGTGAGGGTTCACCGAACGTCGGTGTGCAGCAGCTGCGGGAGTACTTCCTGTCGCGCTGCCGTGCCGTGCACATCATCCCGTTCGACGAGCACCTGTCCGAGGGCGCCGAGATCGACCTGCACCGCCTGCACAAGTCGACCAAGCGCGCGTACGTGGAGCTGGCCGCGACGGTCGCCGACGAGTTCGGCGCCGAACACAACCGCTACCGCTGAGCGGTCACCATTCGGGCAGCCGACGCCGCCCGGCGAGCACATCGCGCACCAGATCGTCGTAGGCGTCGGCCAATTCGGCCAGGTGGTGCCAGGCGCTGTGCAGCAGCTCGTCGTCGGCGTCCAGCGTCATCAGCGCGTGGTGAGCCCGCACCGAGGACTCCGCCAACCGGTCGATGACCGCACCGATGGTTTCGGTGTGCAGCGTTGCGCCCAGTCGGTGTTGCGGCACGCCGCGCAGCACCCAGTCGTCGATAGCGAGGACCAATTCGCTTCGTCGGCAATCGATCTCACGCAGCACCACGGCGTCGGTCTCGACGCGGCCGCCACGGCCGACCACCCGCTTCTCGTGCAGCACCGCGAGGTCGCGTGCGAACCACAGCAACGGCCCACCGACCACCCGGTGCCCGCGACATGCCCGGACCAGTAGGTCGGAAAAGGGCAGTAAACCGGTATCAGCCTGAGAACCTGCGGAATCGACACATCGCAATGTGTCGGGGAAAGCCATTACAACCGTAGAACTCTCCGCACCAG
Organism: Nocardia sp. NPDC003979; assembly: GCF_053605015.1. Lineage (NCBI taxonomy): Bacteria > Bacillati > Actinomycetota > Actinomycetes > Mycobacteriales > Nocardiaceae > Nocardia > Nocardia sp. NPDC003979. The sequence goes on along the minus strand of NZ_JBSGIJ010000001.1, from coordinate 315,459 downwards.
CCACGTTGCCTCGCCGTCGTCGCCGCACAGCACCGGATCAGGACGTTCATTACAATAAACCTCGCAAGCTCACTGTCAAGCATTACTCGGCCGTAGGTAACCCAGACGAGTACACTTCGTTACCTGCACGACCTACCGAGGAGCATGATGGCGGACGGTCCGACCTATCTGCGGATCGCGAACCTCCTCCGCGAGGAGATCCGCGCGGGTACCTGGAAACCGGGCGACCGGCTGCCCAGCCATTCCGAGCTGGCCGAGCAGATGCAGGTCTCGATCACCACCGCGCGTAACGCCATCCAGGTACTCGTCGCCGAAAACCTGGTCTACACAGCGACTTCCCGCGGAACCATCGTTCGAAACCAGGAAGTGCTGGAATCCGTGGTCACCGACCACATCCGGCGTGATCGTCCGCGCTCGGCGCACGACATCTTCGAGGAGATCGCGCGGGCGGCGAGCAGGCAACCGGCCAAGGAATTCAGCACCTGCATGGAACCGGCCGACGACCAGGTCGCGCACTGGCTCGGCGTCCCGCCCGCCTCCTGGGTGCTGGCCCGGACGGTGGTCCAGTACCTCGACAACGAACCGTGGTCATGGGAGGTGAGTTTCTACCCCCGCGACCTCGCCGAAGCCGCGGGCATCGACTCACCCCACGACATCCCTGAGGGCACCACCCGCCGCCTCGCCGACCGGGGCTACGGCGAGACCGCGCACCGCGACACGGTCGTCGCCCGGCCGGCGACCGCGGAGGAGGCGGTGGTGCTCGGCGTCGCGACCGGCACCGTACTGCTGGATCATCTGCGTATCGGAGCCAATCACGAACGGGTCACCCGGGCGACCCGTCACCGTTCCCTGGCCGGCCGCAACCGGTTGGCCTACCAACTCGGCGACGAGGCGGGGACCGCCGTCATCGCCCGCACCCTCGGCATCGCACCCGGTCACGCCGTCGCTTTGCCATGAGCGTGCGGCTACGGCAGGCCACCCTGGGTGACCTGCCGTTGATCTGCCGCCTGCGGGTGCAGCGCACGGCGTGGCTGGCCGCGCGGGGTTCGGATCAGTGGACGGTGGCGGGCAAGGGCCGTCCGATCGAGATCTTCGCGGGCGAGGTCGGTCGCGCACTGGACGCGGGTGAGACGTGGGTCGCCGAAGTGGACGGAGAGCCCGCAGGCACGATCACCGTCAATCGGCGCAGCGATCCCGGCCTGTGGTCGCCGTGGGAACTGGCCGAGTCGGTGGTGGTGCACTTCATGATCGTCGACCTCCGGTTCGCGGGCCGAGAGGTCGGCCGCCACCTGCTCGACCACGCCGACCGACTGGCCGAACGCGCGGACCGCGCCTGGGTGCGTCTGGACGCCTGGACAACCAACTCCGACCTGCACGACTATTACCGCCGGGCCGGTTTCCAGCTGGCCAGGATCGCCGGGCCCGGCGCCCACGGACCCTCGCGCGCGCTGTTCGAACGCCGAGTGGTCCCGTCCCACCCGGCTCGGACGGCGCCGAGCCGGTACTCCTTACGTGGCTAGAGCGGGGGCATACGGGGTCGTAGAGGGCGCGCGACACGCCACCGATGCGGCCGGTCCGGGCTCGGATTTCGCTTGAGGCAATGCATGTTTCACGACTGACCACTCGACGCCTGCTCCCGAACGGGTGGGTCGGCTGATGGTGTCACCTTCCATACCGACGGAACCTGGATCTGGTCAGGCGCCGTAGGCCACTACCTCCGCAAACACGGAATACCACCGGAAGACGACCTCATCCAGCACATCAACTACAACGAATTCCGCCTTCCTGAAATCTCCGACGACGCCAAACAACGCGCAGTCGCGGTCATCACCGGCCCATGACACGAGTAGCGCGGCTTGTTCAACAAAGCGATGTCGGATCATTTCACGACCTTCGTCGAACGAAACGGCCTGAGCTCGGACCGATCGCAATGCCGGAAGATTTAGAGCTCGATTACTACAGCCAGCGAGTAGAGCTCAAAGCCCGGTGGCACGCCAAGGCCGACATACGCGCCGAGCGCCGCAGAGCCTTCACCGCACCTCCCCGTATCGTCCCGGCGTAGACGGGCACGATGACAGTGGCCGCCCACTACACCGATGCTCGCTGATGGAGAAGGTGCATCAGCCCCTGCTGAACTACCCGGAATCCGCCCCCATCATCTGGTCGGAACCGGGGCCCACCAGCCCGCGACATCGAGCGTCACATCATCGACAGTGAATTCCCGCCCATCGACGTCGACGACGAAAGACTGGTGCGCGCCCGAGCAGTCGTTGCGGAAATCCGATGAACACATCTACTACAACGAGTCCCACCCGGTGAAAGGCCGGTCCGCGGCGAACTGTTCAAGGGCATACATCGCCGTCGACAGGAGCCCGAATCCGAACATATGCCCCGCTTCGTGGTCGGTGTAGAGCAGCGAATTCGGCAACGCGCGGCCCAGGTCCCACCAGCTCGCCGCAGCCTGCTCGCGCACCGACAATTCGCCGTGGTTCAACAGAGTGTGGTAGCCCGCGACCGGATCTTCCTTGGCACCGATCAATTCGAGTTCATCGGTGAAGATCTCCCATTGCGCGGGCATGATCCGCGCGAGGCCGCCGAACAACCAGTTGATTTCCTCACGCCGGAACAGCGCAACTTCGACCAGGACGAGTTCGGTCACCTGTTGTGGATACTGCTCCGCATAGGCCAGTGCCACGGCACATCCCCACGCTTCGGCGTAGATCAACCAGCGATCGACCCGCAGATGAGTCCGCAGTCGTTCCAGGTCGGCGAGGAGGTGCGTTGTGGTGATGAACTCCATCGAGGTGGTCGGCTCGCTCGCGTGCGGCGTGCTCGCTCCCGACCCGCGCTGGTCGAACACGACGATGCGATACACCGCCGGATCGAACATCCGCCGGAAATCTCGTTCACCACCGGCACCGATGTCGTGGACGACAACGGCGGGTTTGCCGTCCGGGTTGCCGCTGACCTCCCAGTAGATCGAATGCCCGTCGCCGACCTCGAGCATGCCGTGGTCGTACGGTTCGATCGCGGGATAGAACGGTCCGTTGACCTGCTCGTCTTCGGCCTGCCGTCGCGCCGCGGCGAACATCGCTCGCGCCGCGGCGAATTCCTCGGGTGTCAACTGCTCGACGCCCGCTTCCTCAGGAGTGGAGAACGTGATTCCGTTGACCGTCTTGCTCATGGTTCTTCGCCTTCCTCGGCGCGTATGTCCCCCATCATCCGCCCCGCGGCGCCGACACCCTCGACTCTGCTACAGCGGCGGCAAGTACGCGACCTGCATCATTTCCTCCCCACGCGTGCGCGAGACGAGAATGCCCCGACCCGGCGGCAGCTTGGTGGGGCGCACATCGCCGAGGATCCGTCCCTCGTCGCGTGGGCCGCTCATCACCAACGCGTCCACCGACATGTTCTTCATCGCACCGAGCACACCGTTGAACAGTGCGCGCGAGACACCGCCCGCGCGGCGCGCGATGATCACGTGCAGCCCGATGTCACGAGCATGTGGCAGGTATTCGAGCAGCGGGGTCAGTGGATCGCCGCCCAGCCCACCGCCGGCGACCATGTCGTAATCGTCAACCACGACGTACAGTTCGGGCCCGGTCCACCAATTGCGTTCGCGCAGCTGCTGCGGTGTGATGTCGTCACCGGGCAGTCGGGTGCTCATGTAGTGCGCGATCTCGTTGACCAGCGTTACCGCAGTCTGCGAAGTCGACGAGTATCCGGCCAGGTGCGCCTCGTCGACCACGCCGAGCATCGTTCGCCGGTAGTCGATGAGAACAACTTTGGCGGCCTCGGGCGTGGCGTTCTCGATGATTCCCATCACGATGTTGCGCAGCAGTGTCGTCTTGCCCGATTCCACATCGGCGAAGGCCATGAAATGCGGTTCCGCCCCGAAATCGAGGACCAGCGGCTGCAGTTCGGATTCACCGACGCCAACGACTACCTTGGTCGGCCCGAGCTGGATACCCGCGGCGCGGGTGCGGTCGAGCAGTTCGGTGCGATCGATCTGTAGCGACAGCATCCGCACCGCCGGTGCGCGCATCTCGCCGTACATTGCGGCGAGGTCCGCTTTCGCGCGGGCGGCGCCGTCGGACACCGTCTCCGGGTCGGAGTCCGAATCCAGTCGGGGCAGCGCGATCAGCAGGTGCAGCTGATCGGCGGTGAGCCCTCGGCCGGGGCGGCCGACCGGGACCAGAACCGCTGCTCGGCGGCCCATTTCGGAGTCAGAGGGATCACCGAGACGCAGCTCGATCCGGGTACCGATCTGGTCCTTGACCACGGGCCGGATCTGCGCCCATCGGGACGCGGCGATGATCACGTGGATACCGTAGGAGAGCCCGCGCTCGGCGAGCCCGTTGATCTGGGTTTCGAGTGACTCGAACTCCTCGCGGATCACACTCCAGCCGTCGATGACGAGGAACACATCACCGAACAGGTCGTCGGCGAGCGGGTGATCGGCGGGTAGGACACCACCGTTGGCGGCGAGGGCCGAGAACTTGCGCCGCCGGAAGTCCGCCATCGATTCGATCCTGAGCACGCTGAATCGCTCCTCGCGCTGACGAGCCAGCGTGGTCAGTTCGGCGATGGTGCGCCGGACCTGATCGACGTCTTGTCTGCTCGCCACCGAGCCCACGTGCGGAAGGCCGACCAACCCGGCCAAGCTGCCGCCACCGAAGTCGAGACAGTAGAACTGCACTTGCACCGGTGTGTGCGTGGCGGCCGCGGCCATGATGATGGTGCGCAGAGTGGTCGACTTACCCGACTGCGGGCCGCCGACCACGGCGATATTGCCCTGGGCGCCGGCGAGATTGAGGGTGAGCACGTCACGACGCTGCTCGTAGGGCTTGTCGATGATGCCGATCGGCAACATCAGCTGACCGTTGCGGTTGACCGGCGAACGCCAGTCGGGTTCGGGCAGCAGCATGTCGACCGAGGGTGAGTCCTCGAGCGGCGGCAACCAGACTTCGTGCGCCGGACGGCCGTGCCCGACAAGCCTTTTCACCACCACCTGCAGCAGTGTGTCGGGGACTCCCTCGTCCGGCGGGGGCGGCAATCCGAGCGGGTCGTCGAGTTCCGGTTCGGGCGCACGTTCGGGTAGTTCGGGCAGTTCGACCGGCGCACCGGTGAATACGCGGGCAGGCAGGTCGAGAACGACCTCACCGTTGGACCGACGGGTGACCGTTCGCGGCGCGATATAGGGACCGGACACGTAGGTCGCGTTGAACCGCAACGGATCCGCGGCATCGCTCTTCAGATATGCCGAACCGGGCACACCGGGCAGATGGTAGGCATCGGTGATGCCGAGCACCGCGCGGGATTCGTTGGCCGAGAAAGTGCGAAGACCGATTCGGTACGACAGGTGCGAGTCGAGGCCGCGCAGCTTGTTCTCCTCCAGGCGCTGCGAGGCGAGCAGCAGATGCACGTGCAGCGACCGGCCGAGTCGGCCGATCATCACGAACAGGTCGGCGAAATCCGGCTTCTGTGCGAGCAATTCGGAGAACTCGTCGACCACCACGAACAGCGCAGGCAAAGGGTCGAGCGGCAGGCCCGCGGCCCGCGCCTTCTCGTAGTCGTTCACATTGGCGAAGTTGCCTGCCGAACGCAGCAGTTCCTGGCGGCGGTTCATCTCACCGGCGAGCGCGTCCTTCATCCGGTCGACGAGCTCGAGTTCGTCCTCGAGGTTGGTGATCACCGCCGCGACGTGCGGGAGCGGGTCGAGGCCGAGGAAGGTCGCGCCGCCCTTGAAGTCGACGAGCACGAGGTTCAGCTGGTCGGGCGAGTGTGTCGTCACCATCGAAAGCACAAGCGTGCGAAGGAATTCCGACTTACCCGAGCCGGTCGCACCGATGCACAGACCGTGCGGACCCATGCCGTTCTCGGCGGATTCTTTGATGTCGAGCTCGACCGGAGTGCCGTCGGGCGTGATGCCGATGGGCACCCGCAGCCGCTCACGGCCGGTGCGAGGCCGCCAGACCTGAGCCGGATCGATCTGCGCCGCATCCGGGATGCGCAGCAGAGCCATGAGACCGGGGTCGGTCGAACCCGAGGTGTTGTCGCCGAGGCTGACGATCTGGGCCGCGGTGGCGAGCCGGTACCGGGCCAGCTGCCTGGCGAAAGTCGCGGCTTCTTCGGCGGTGACCAGGTCGGCGGTGGCGAATTTCTCCGTCCCGGCGGCGCTGCGCGCGAAGAGCTCGTCCGCCACGGCGACCAGCTGCAACCCGCGTCGAGCGGCCAGGCCGTTCTCGGGCGCGGTCAGGTCGAAAACCGTGACCGCGTCCAGACCCGATTCACTGATCAGCCGCTCGGAGCCGCTGACGTACCCGTCGTCGATGACGACGACGAGATGCGAACGCCCGTCCGGCACTTGCGAGTTGCGCATGAACCGACCGCGATCGAGTAGCTCGTCACCCATCGCGGTCTCGAGCTCGGCCAGGGACTGGTACATCATCCGGGCCGATCCCATGCCGTCTTTCGCCGTGGGATGTTGCAGATGCGGCAACCACTTCGCCCAGGACCACGCCGGTCCGTCGGCCTCGGCGCACACGATGGCGACAGACAGGTGGTCCGGCCCGTGAAAAGCGGTGAGCTCCATCAGAACCACCCGCATCAACGCACGAGCGTCCTCGATCGAACCGCCGACATTGATCGCCGGGAACGCACGAAGCGAGATCGCGGTCGGCAACAGGTGAACGACCGAATGGGTGCGCACGAACCGCCGCAACGCGACCGTCGACACCGGCTCCAGATCCTCGAGTGGACCGGTCTCCGGGCGGGCCAACTTGGTGGCCAGGCGATGACTGCCGAGCCCGACGCGCACGTGGCCGAAGTCGGGATCGTTGGGCCTGCGCTCCCACATCCGCCGGGTGCCGAGCAACGAGCGGAGGTCGGCGGGCGCCGGATGACTCCAGATCAGCGTTTCCAGCTGCTTGTTGCCCGTCCGGCGAACATCCTTGCGGATCTGGTCCAGATAGCGGAAGTAGTCTTTGCGCTCCTCGTTGAGCTCGCCTGCCGCCTTCGGACCACCACCGCGTCCCATGCCCGCGAACATGCCGACCATCGACATGAGCATCATCATCGGGAACATCATCATCATGGGATTGGCCAGCAGGTTGCGACCCATCATCACGAACATCGCGAGCATGCCGACCACCGCGACGACCATCACCACCGGCATGAGCTTGAGCAGCATGGGGGTGGGAATCGGTCGCTGGATTTCCGGCGGCGGACTGAGCGTCACCTCACCCCCCGGCGCCCTCGGTGGTGCTATTCGCGGGCGTCTGACAAAACCTTCGGTAACCATGGTTCCCCCTCCGGGTTACGAATCCAATTCGGGCAGTTGCTCATTCGTCTGCCTGCGCCGGTACGGTGCGGCGGCCGCGTAGCCGATCACCAGGGCACTCAGGCAGGCCAACGACCCGAAGACGGCGATGCGCCGAGGCCACGGGCTCTCGGGCGCGCGCGGTGGCGCGGGCAGGTACGCCTGCGGGCTCTGCGCGTTCGCGCTGATCGGCTGTTCGGGCAACTGATCGGTCAGCGCGGCGGTCGGGTCGATCAAGCCCGCACCGATCTTGTCGTCGCGGCCCGCGCCCGGCTGGTGCGCGGTCCGCACGATTCGATCGATCACCTGCTGGGCTGTCAGATGCGGGAACCTCGCGCGCACCAGGGCCGCCAGCCCCGCGACATACGGCGCGGCGAAGCTGGTCCCCTCGATCGCGCTCAATCCCTCCGACGTCTCGACAGCATCGACCAGACCGGTACCGCCCGGCTTGCTGTCGAGCGAAACGATCTGCCTGCCGATGGCCGCGACACCGATCCACGGGCCGTTGAGCGACAGCTCCGACGGCGCCCCGCTCGGATCCACCGAGGCGACCGCGAGCACATACGGCGAGAACCAGGCCGGGCTGGCGACCGTCTTCACACTCCCCCAGCCGGTGCCGTCGTTCTGGGCCGAGCACGCGCCGTCGCTCTGCACATTGCCCGCGGCCGCCACGACCACCACATTGCGCTCGTAGGCATACTGCACGGCGGCACCGAGCGCCCCGTCGGCGGTGTTGCTGCCTGCCGTCGCACAGGCGACCTCGGAAATGTTGATCACCGTCGCGCCGAAATCGACAGCTCGCACCACCGCACCCGCGAGTGTCAGCACGTTTCCGTAGCCGGAGTCGTCGATGGTGCCGGGCGGTGGATCGCCGCGCTTGTCCTTGGCCTGGTAGGCGAGGCTGAGCTGCCTGATCGTCAGAATCTCGGCATCGGGCGCGACCCCGACGAAAGCATCGTCCGGACTCGGCCGCGCTGCGATGATGCCGGCGACCAGGGTGCCGTGGCCGTCGCAATCCACCGTTCCGTCGGAGTCGGCGACGTAGTCACCACCGGTCTGCAGTGCGGGCAGACGCGGGTGCCGATTGACCCCCGTGTCGATGACGGCGACCTTCTGACCGGCGCCACGACTGAACTGCCACGCCGACTCGAGATCGAGCACCCGCTGGGCGACCGGCGCTTCCTTGGGCGGTGCGCCGGTCAGCCGTGGCTGGGCGCACACGGTTCGCTGCTCCGTCGGCTCGAGCGGCGCCGCCCGCCCGCTGATGTCCTGGGCGACGCCGAGCGCGGCGTGGTCGATGCCCGGCGGAAGAATCGCGGGCAACAGCTGTCCGTGTGGTGCGGCGACGGCCAGGGGCTCGCCGAACTGCGCGACGATCGGTGTCGAGGCCACGAGAAGTGCTGCGGCACAGAGCATTCTCGTGCGCCGCGCGGGTACTCGGCGCGTCATAGATTTCGGGCGATCGAATACACATCCATGATCCACACCACCAGCGGCACCATCGAGATGATCAGGATGTATTCGAAGATCTCGATGGCACGCTGAGTCGGCGGCGTCGCCTCGGCGTGCGGGCCGAGGACACCGAACACCACCGACCCGATCGCGAACAACAGCAGCAACCCGACCGAGGTCACCAGCATCTCCGGGTCACCGAGCGCCAGCGCGACGATCAGCGCGATGAAGCTCAGACACCCGGCGGTGATCATGGCGCACGCCTGGGCCAGATCCGCGAAGGAACGGCCACGCAGGCACAAGATCGTCGCGGTGACGACCGCCAGGGCGATGCCCGGCTTGCCCGCGGCACCGAACGGGTCGGCCGCGACCACCGCGGCGGCCGCCGCTACGAACGCGGCCGCGCCGACGATGCCGGTCTGGAAGTTGTTGGCGTAGCGGGCCCGAAGGCCGAGACCCGCCGCCGAGGGCAGGACGGTCGCACCGATCGCACCGATGCCCTCGATCGTCGGACGCGGCTCGTGGTCGGCCGGATCGATCGCCGCACCAGCGGTCGGCACCGGCGGGATGGGCAGCTTGGCGAAGCCTGCCGCGAGTCGCGCCGCCGCGGAGAACAGCAGAGTCGCACCGACCACGAGACCGGCGGCGATCGCGTCGAGCCCCGGCTCCCAGAACAACCGGACCGCGGCGGCGACGGCGCCGAGCGCACACAGGGTCGCGGTCGCGGCGATCATCGTCGTTCCCACTCGCGCGAGCCGATAGCAGCCGATCGCGGCTACGAGAGTGGCTGTGCAGCCGAGCAATACGTGTGGCGCGCCCAGCGCGCCCGGCACGATCAGGGCACCGGTGCCGAAAACCAGCAGCAGCGTGTACAGCACCAGCATGGCTCCGACGAACTCGGCACCGAGCTTGCGCACCGCGATCACCGCGGCACCCAACGAGCCGATGGCCGCACCGGCCAGCATGATCGGGGCGATCAGGTCTGCGCCGTGACCACGGGTCAGCGCCGACAAGCCGAGACCGGCGATGATCGCGACCGTGGCCACGACCAACCCGACCATCCGTGCCGAGGCGGCCGACCAGCCGTGGAACACCTCTGCGGTCAGGCGGGACACAGCGTCGATGACGTCGTCGAACAACGCCGGGGATTCGGCCGAGGCGACCGACCGCAACACCAGCAACTCACCGTCGAAAACCTCGGCCTCGGCGAGGGTTTGGTTCGGCCTCAGTGGGTCGCGGCCGAGGCGGGCCAGCGTGTGATGACGCGCCTCCAACGGGGCCGCGCCGTCCTCCTGGTCGGGCTGCTGCGGATCCCGCGACTCGATCAAGGCCACCAAATCATCGATGAAGGCGATGATCGGAACATTTGCCGGTAGGCCGACGTCGAGCTGGGTGTTTCCCCCGATGACGGACACACGGCACAATTCGGGCTCGGTGGTTCCCACACCACCACTCGATTGCGCTGTCACTTACTAGCTCCCCCTGCGCTGTCACGTTTGCCCGAATCGGGCAATCGTTCATAATGTATCCGACCGTTTCGGTCGGTGCACCACCACGACGTGCTGGCGCTACAGTGGCGAAAGCTACACGGGGAACATAGATTTCGGGGGAAGTGCGAATGACTGATATTCGCCAGGCACAACGGGCTTTCGACGCGGGGGTTCTTTCGCTCGGGCTGAGCATCGACGGACAGGAGTCGAGCCGCGACCTCGAGTACGCCAGATTGGCGTTCACTCGGGCGACCGAATGGGACGACGGCATGTGCGACGCCTGGCTCGGCCGGGCCGCGGCGGGGGAACTCACCCAGGAAGTGCTGGTCAATCTGCACCGAACGAGTACGAGCACGCTCAATCGCGAGCAGCGCAGGGTCGGGTTGGCGCCGCGTCAGCTCGCCGGTCGGTTCACGCCCGGCCTCTACATCGATTACCCGCTGTCGAGCTTCACCGAGATCTGGCTCGCGTACGCGGCCCAGCTGATCGCGGACAAGCAGTACGGCGAAGCCGAGCGGATCCTCGACGAACTCGCCGAGCATCGAGCCGCGAAACCGGCCGACCCCGACAAACTCGTCGACGACCGGATCTGCGCCTACATCCGTGGCGTCCTGCACTACCAGACCCAACGCTGGTCGGACGTGATGTCGGTGCTGCCCGGGTCCGCCGATTGGGACGACCCGTATCTCGCGGCCGGCGCCCACGTGATGGTCGGTTCGGCCTGCGCACAACTCGGCCTGTTCGGCGAGGCGATCCGACGCCTGGAGCAAGCCGAGGCAGGTCCGATCCCGGCGGCACGCACCACGGCCATGTTCTGTCGCGGACTGTGCCTGCGCGAAACCGGCAAGGCCGAGGAAGCGCAGAAGCTGTTCGAGCAGGTGTACTCACAGGCACCGGACTTCGAGGCCAATGCCGCCGCGATGCGGGACAAGACCTACCGATTGACGGTGACGACCCGCGAGGCGCTGGAGGCGAGGACCGACAAGTGGGATCCGGCCTCGGCGCCGTCGATGTCCGATCTCGAGGACGCACAGATCCAGGACCGCGCCAAGACCGTGCTCGCACAGGCACGGGCCGAGCTGACCAAGCAGATCGGGCTGGCTTCGGTGAAGACCCAGGTCGCCAAGCTGCAGTCCACCGCCCAGCTCGCCCGGATCCGCGCGGAGAAGGGGCTGTCGAGCGCGCCGCGCGGGCAGCATCTCGCGTTCACCGGCCCGCCCGGCACCGGCAAGACCACGATCGCGCGGGTGGTCGCCAAGATCTATTGCGGCGTGGGCATTCTCAAGACCGACAAGGTTGTCGAGGCCAAGCGTGTCGACTTCGTCAGCCAGAATCTCGGCGGCACCGCGCTCAAGACCGAGAAGGTGATCGACAGCGCGATGGACGGGGTGCTGTTCATCGACGAGGCGTACACCCTCATCCAGACCGGCCTGTCCGGTGGCGACGCCTTCGGACGGGAGGCCGTGGACACCCTGCTGGCTCGCATGGAGAACGATCGCGACCGGCTCGTCGTGATCATCGCGGGCTACGACGGTGAGATCGACCGTTTTCTCGCGGCGAACGACGGTCTCGCGTCGCGCTTTTCGAAGCGGTTGCAGTTTCCCTCCTACACACCCGAAGAACTCGGCCAGATCGGCGAGGTGATCGCGGCGTCACGTGACTCCACGCTCTCCGGGGAAGCACTCGACCGGTTGGTCCTCGCCTGTCGAGGTCTCTACGAAACGCACAGCACCGATCAGAGCGGTCAGCCCCGCCGCGGGGTCGACCTGGCGGGCAACGGTCGTTTCATCCGCAATGTCATCGAGGCGGCCGAGGAGGAACGCGAGTTCCGGCTCGCCAACGACAACTCCCTCGACCTGTCCAGCGTCGACGACTCGATCCTGATGCGCATCGAGGAACCCGATATGGCAGTCGCCCTGGACGGACTGCTCGCCTCGCTCGGATTCTCGGCGAACTGAGCGCGGCAAACCAACTGAGAGAGGCACGAGAACGCACGCGTGACGACGTCGGCGTGTGTTCGGGTCGGGTGGAGATCGGTGAGTATTCAACAACTGTCAGAAGAACGGACCTCCCAGGAGCCCGAGCAGCCCGGCACCTCCGGGCTGAGCTCGCAGGAGTTCTGGTTGTTCCGCCACCTACCGCTGGGACTGGTGATCCCGGTGGCGCTCATCGAGGTCGTGGCGTCGCTGATCTCGATCGCGCTGAGCGCGCCGTGGTGGGCGACGATGATCGTCTGCCTCGTGGTGGCCGCGTGCGGATTCGCCCCGGTGCGCGGGGTTCCGATCGGCCTGCGGGTGGGTGCGTGGGTGCACTACAGGTGGCGCCAGCGCACCCGGACCATCATCGAACAGGACTCGACCTTCGACGTCCCGCTGCCCGACGGTGGCAGCGCCGGTGTGCGCTGGGACGGCCGCTGCCTGGTCACCATGCTGCGCGTGGACTCGCCGCCGGACACGCTCACCCTGCTCGACCGTGGTTCACTCAGTACCGACCAGGTCCTGCCACTCGCCGAAATCGCCCACTGCCTGCGGCAATTCGACATCGCCCTCGATTCCATCGATGTGGTCAGCACCGGCACCCGCACCACGAGCACCGACGCCGTGCTCACCGGGTACGCCGCCCAGGTGGCGCCGCTCGGCCGCATGTACGACCAGATCCTCGGCCCGCTACCCGCCATCGCGCAGCGCACCATGTGGATCGTGCTCCGCCTGGATCCGCTGGCCAACGCCGAGGCCATCGCCAACCGGGGCAGCGGTCATGAGGGCACGCTGCGCGCGGCGATCATCGCCACCCTGCGCGTGACCAACCGCCTCGCGACCAACGGCATCAAGGCCGCGATTCTGACCTCCGCCGACATGAGCGTCGCGATCCGGGAACTCAGTCGCGGCATCGCGATCGACCAGTTCGACGAACGACCCGACTCCCTGGAACGAGCCGACGTCTACCTGACGAGCTACCAGATCGGTGACGAACTCATCACCGCCGACGGCTTCGCGCGGGTGTGGGCGGTGCCGAGCCTGGCGACGACGGTGATGGTGCGACTGCTGTCCGGTGACGACACCCGTGCCCGACTCGGTCAGCGGCGCAAGATGATCGAAGTCGACGCGCGAGTCCGCTATGACACCTACACCGAATTCGAGGAAATACCACTGGCCGGGTTGCGACCGCTGCCCCGACGTCAACTCTGGGCCTTGGCCGACAGCCTGCCGATCGGTAGCCGCGACACCGGGGCGGTCGGCTATCGCGGTGGGCTCGACGCCCTCGCCGACCTCAGCATCCCCACCACCGGTTGCGGGCAGCTGATCGGTGCCGACCGCTCGGGCCGGGGCGTGGCCATTCCGCTCGTCGGTGTCGGCAGTCGCCGGATCGAGATCGTCGGCAACCTCTACCTCGCCCAGCAGGTCATCCTGCGAGCCATCGCGCTCGGGGCCGGGGCGATCGTCCATACGGATCGTCCGGCCGCATGGCACACGATGGTCACCAATGTCGGTGCGCCGACGGCTCTTACGGTGGCGCCGCGCGGTGCGGGCGCCCGAGTCACGCCCGCAGGCGGCGGACCGCAAGCACCCGCGACCGTCATCGTGTTCGATGGTGTTCCCGCCTCCGCGCCGCCCGGGTCGGCGACCGTGGTGAATATCGCCCGCGAGTTCACCTCCGTGCCCCGACCGGAAGTCGATGTCACGATCATCCAGGATCCGCAATCGGCCAACACGATCACCGTGCACACCCCGACTTCCACAGCCACCGCCACACTCGTCACCACCCCCACCGAGCAGCACTACCTCGGCGTCTGAGCCGGTTCCCCAGACAACAGAGCCCGTCCAGCCTTGTCGGCCGGACGGGCTCTGCGTGTCGGAAGGTCAACTGCCGGTGGGCAAGGAGTCGTACTTTGTGAGAGCGGCTTGCTTCGACAGCGTCGCCCCCGGCACGAGCTGGCCGACGATCTCCCAGGGCGCCAGCTTCGGGGTGCGCCCCAGGCCGAGCACTTCGGCGGTGTCCAGATCCGGTATGCCGTACCGGATTCCGTTGTCGGCAACATAGAACAGGCTGCCGCGCCGTGGGCTGCCCGAGCTGATCCCGGTGATCTGGATGAACTCACCCGAGGACGGCGGAATGTAGGCGCCATCGATCCGGTCTCCGGTGCCGTCGGAGGTGGCCACGGTGACCGCCTTCGCCGAATCCGGAAGCGGTAACCGCGTTCCGGCGAGCAATGTGACAACCGCCCGATCAGCGGGTGCTTCGGTGGCATCCGGTGCTTTGGTCGGAATCGCCTTCGTCTTCGTCCACGACAGGCACGCCACCGGGGCGTCCTCTCCCGTGAGAATGGTCGGGATCTCGTCGGGAAACTCATTGATCGGCAGACCCGACACCGTTGCCATTCCATCCAGAATGTCCGGCGGCATCGACTTGATCTCCGACATCCCCTGCGAATTCGCGTTCCGGATCACCTGCGCCGTGAACGGCGAGATCCGTTGCACGCCACCGGCTTGCACCACATACAGGGCATCGCCCTCGGCGGTGGAAACCTTGATCACGCCACCGATCGGCACCTCGCTCAAACGACCGGGTCCCGGCTGGCCCGCAAGCGGAATATTCGGTGGGGTCAACACCGGCACCTCCCGCGCGGCGTCCAACAACCCCGTGCTCACCGCCCGCGGCTGATACTCCGAAAGCCGAAGTGTCCGTGCGACGGCCGTGTTCTTGGTGTCGATCTCGGCGCGCTTGCCGTCGTAGATCAGATAGGTCTTGTCGCCCCTGCTCACCAGCAGCGCCGCCGCCGGAGCCGCCTCGCGGATCACCGCGTTCAAGTGCGGCCGACCGGCGACCATCGTGGTCACCACCCCGGGCGATGAGATCGCACTACCCGACTTCGACAGCTGCACCGTGTCACACAGCGTCCAATCGGATCGTTCGCTCTGCTTCGAAGCGGGCAGCGCTCCCGGCGCACCTGGCAAACCGAGAATAGGCCCACGCGGCGCCGAATCGAGCTTACGATCATTCACCGAAGTAGGCGATTCGTTACTGCCGGTGATCAACCGGGCCGACGCCAAGTTCAACACCGGATGCAGCGCGGTGATGTTCTTGGTGTTGTTGTCACGCACCACGACGTAGAGCGCACCACTGTCTTTCCCCATGACGATATTCGCGTCACCGATCGCCCCCTGCGGACGCAGAAACGCCATGATCGCCGCCCCTGCGACGATCAGCAACGCGAGGATCGCCCCGGCCACCAATGAACGCAACTGAGAACGCATGGGGTCGTGCAGCATTCGCACGTCACGCCGGATCAGAGCGTGGTCGAGCCTGCGCAACAAGAAGCGATAGCCGTTGACCTGCGCGCGGGTGGTCAGCTGGGCAGGCACTGTTCCTCCAATGAACTACTCGAACCGGTTCACGATAGCCGCCGATATGGCTGGGCACCCCTTTCGATGATCCGAAAGGGGTGCCCAACCGATGGCCGCTACTGGATGAACCAGTCACCGACCTTCTGGTCGGTGCTGGTCGCATTCTGCAAGGCGGTCTCCACCTTGGTCGCGAGGTCGCTCAGCTGGGCCGCGGTGTCGCTGAAGTCGGTCTTCCAGACCTGGTACACCGTGTTGAAGCCGGTGAAGGACTCGCTGGTCTGGCCCGAATTCGGGTCGATCCAGGCCGCCTGCATCTCGGAGTAGCCGTGCTCCATCTCACCGGCAACGGTGTTCAGCTTCGTGACCTCGTCACGAAGCGAACTGATCAGCGGATTGATAAAAGTCGGGTTATAAAGCTGTTCGGACATGATTTCCTCCCGTTGTAAAGTGTGCGGTCAGACTTTGAGATGCGAGAACTCGGCGGCGTTGGCCTGGTTCATCTGCGACAGGCCGCTGGTGCCGTTCTGAACCGCCACGTGGATATCGTCGAGTTTCTTGTTCAGATCCGCGGACTCCTGGTTCCACTGGGTGGAGACCTTGTCGAACTGAGCCTGCGCGTCACCGACCCAACCGGGGCGCGACGCCTCGATCGACGCCGTGATCTCCTGCAACGTCCGACGGACGGACGCGATAGAGGTCTCCATCACGTTGGCTGCCGCGACAGCCTTCGCTTCATCCTGAAACTGAGCCATGAAAGGCACCTTCCTGAAAGTGTTCCGGACCTTCCGGACCGATTCGCCGAATTCGGCAGCACCGGACTTCTATTTCTGGCGGAAAACCCTGATCTAGCCGGGCATCCACCTCCCCCCCGGCAGAGATTCGACCAATCCCGCGATCGCCTGCGCGACGCGATGATCGGTCCCAGGCGTGACGGTCGACCACGCCCGCTGGTCCGGGGCTGAACCGGGAGCAGCCGCGATGCGGCCGTGCGCGGTGTCGTAGACGACAACGGCTCCCGGGGAACTCGTGGTGATGCCGTCCTCGTGCGCGTACGCGACGATTTCGGCAAAGGAACGGCAGGATCCGAAAGCCAATCCGTACGCCGTGGCGTCGCGCCCGTTGACGCCCAGCGCGTAGACCGCGTCCGCGTAGTCGGATGACTCCGTCGCGCCGTCGAGTCGTTGCGCGACCTCAGCCGCCGGTGCACTGAAACTCTCCACCTGCGCGGCGTCACGTCGGCCGAGACCCTCCAGGATCGGGCGCGCGAGCGCGGCTCCTGATCCGTCGCTCCAAATCGAGCTGATCTCGAAGTCGTCACCGCGCCGAATCGCGAACGCATGTCGCTCGCCGCGCCGGACCAAACTCATTCGCACGGTTTCGTCCGCGCCGTAGACACGGACAACCAGCTCACGTTCCGGATTGGCGAGCGCGGTCAACGCGTCGCTCAGCTCGGACGAGACCTCGCCGTAGGCATCGACCGAACCATCGGCCCGCAACTCGGCGAGCGCGTGCTCGCGTGCGCTCAGCAGTTCGTCGTAGGTCTCCCACTGCGGCCATACCGCGAGCACGGTCGGCAATGTCTGCACACCGAGGCGATCGGTCAATGTCAACAGCCCGTCTGTGGTCAACGTGGTCACGCGGTCGCCCCCTGCACCGGTGTGGCGGCCCGCTGCGCGGTCGCCGCGGAGCCGCCGAGCACCGCGGGTGCCGCCTGCACCCCGGCATCGCCGAAGTCGCCCTCGCCCGCGGACAACAGACCCGCACGGCTCGTGTGCTCTTCCTCTTCCTTGGCCGCGGATACAGCGCCCGGCGCCATCGGCACCGATCCGTGCGACATCGCCACGGGCTGAGCGGTAGTCACAGGCGCCGCGACCGAGGTCACCCCGGCAGTCACCATCCGACCTCGATACGCCGTCTGCCGCATCGGGACCGACAGCGCCCCGAGACCCACCGGCACGGCGGCACCGCCAACCGGAACAGGAGTCGTTGTCTCCGTCGTGGTTTCGGTGACCAGTGCGTCGACGGTTGCGATGACCGGTGGCTGAGGCTGCTCCCACGGTGTCGCCAACGGCTCTGTCACGAGTTCGTAGGTGCGCATCACCCGCGCGGCGGTCGCTTTGGCGAGGTCCGCTTCCCCATCGATCTGCGCGGCCTTGGCCAACATCGGCGCTCCGAGCGACGCACTCACCGCCTCCAATGCCTGCTGCGCAGACTGGATCGCGGCGATCGCACCGGCATCGGGCATCGCCAACCTGGCGACCTGATGAGCTGCCGCATGCGCCTCTGCCTGCGCGGCGTTCGACGCGGCGGCGGTCGCCATGTCGAGGAACCAATGCCGGAGCGCCGAGATCTTCTCGACTGTTGCCCTGGCTCCATCGGATTGCCAGGCACCGTCGATGCTGCCGAGAATTCTCTCGAATTCCACCATCGCGAGGCCGAACCCGGCTCCGAGCCGTGCCCACGCCAACCCCGCTTCGGCGGAAGGCCGCGCGCCTGCCCCCGTGGTCAAGTCCCGGGAAAGGTCCTGCGGCGGCTTCGCCTCCCAGACCTGGCCTGTGAAACCTGGAGGTGCGGGTTCGAGCATCAGCCGAGTCCCGTCAGACGTTCCGCGAACGGAACTCGTCGGCGCTGGTCTCCTCGTTCCGCACCACCCGATCGGACTGTGCGCGCAGATTCGCGGCGATCTTGCGGAGCTCGAGCACACCGTCGATCATGTTGCGCTGAAACGATTCACCGACAGCGGTCAGCGTCTGTGCCGCCCGCACAGACACCGCGTCGCTTCCCGCCGGCGCGGGTGCGAGTGTGTGCTGCTCGAGACGCAGATCGTTTTCGAGCCGCTGAGCCAGCGCATCCAACTGTGCGGCCGCGTTGATTGCCGCGACCGAATCGAACCGGATCTCGCTCGACTCACCCCCGACGGATGCGTTTGTATCAATCCCCATTGCCACTGCTCCTCATTGCGAACGAAACTCCCGCTCCGAATAGTTCGCAGCGGTTATGAATTCGACCGATAGTCAGCGAGATCTGACGGAATTCATTGCGGCGACGCCGATTTGTTCATCGACCTGGACAGCGCCGACAGTCTGCGCCGAAACCAAAGCGGTACCAGCGTGCACCGCCGCGATCTCTGTCACCGAGGCCAGGTTGTTTCCCTGGGCCACAGCAAAGGCAGCGAGAAAGTCCTGGCCGATCAAACCGAAGATCGGCACCGCCGCCGCCATCGATGCACCGGCGTCGGCAGCGCCGGCGGCTGCCACCTGCGTAGCCATAGCGGCGTTGGCGGCGCCATAAGCAGAAATCGCAGCGGTATCGGTGCGAATCAGAACGGCCATCGTCCCCTCCAGAATATTTGATGGTCGACATCAGCATACATCGCTGAAAAAGGTTGTGCTACAAGGCTTAAGGTGATCATAAGGAGCTCGAAAGTTAACGAGACATTACCGCGCGACCTCGGCGTTGAACTCCTCGATCAACCGCGCCCGGCGAGCGAAAGCGCTGGCCGCAGCCGCGGCGGCGGTAGCGACAAGGGTGGACTCGAAGCCACCCGGCGTCATACCGCTGACCGCGTCCGAGAAGTCCAGTGCCGTCATCGCACCATTTCCGTCGACCTCGACCGTCATCGCCTCGTCCTCGGAGGCCTCACGCGCCCTGATCCGCGCGAGTTGGTCATGCAGATCGCGCATACGATAGACCTGTCGCTGCACCCGATCGACCAACTCGTCCATGGAATCGACCACGATTCCCCCCTTCCATCCCGCCATCTACCGACGAGACTCCAAACCTGTTGTTACAACTACCATCTCAACGCCGAAAACGCCATAGATCACCATCTTTCTGCCACCATCGGCGGCAAATAATCGAACCCTCCCGGCCGCAATACCTGAAGAGGTTGGTGACGTTCGACAATCGCCAAAACGATGACCGCTGATCATGTGCGACATTTTGTCGAAGGGAATTTCGATTCTCGCGCAGCGAGTCATTCATTTCAGCGAGTGCATCGACAACTATCTGCGCGAGTCGACCAGCCCCGCGAGCATCAGCTGGTACCACGCGCCGTCGATATCGCCGACGGAACCCACGGCATCCGTCAGGAGCTCGCGGGTGACCCCGCCCCTCTCCGCCGCCGCGACCAACGCCGCCACAGCGGACCGCGGCGCATCGGCGCGACCAGCGGCGCGCACGGCATCCACGACCTGCTCGGCAGTCCGGATCCCCGGCATGGCGACAGCCAACTGCTCGACCTCGGCCGACTCGCCCCGATACCAGTTCCCGCGATCCCACCAGAAGCAGAACGACAACAGCCCACTCGCCGCACGGGGATTGAGTACCTGGTTGGCCACCCACTCGGGTGCACCCGCGTAGTAGTCCGGAAGCACGCCGGTGCTGTTGTACGCCACCTCCAGATCCAGAGCCCCCCACACACCGCCGGACAACACGGCACGATCCCCCGGCAGCAGATACAACGTCGACCCGCTCCGCCCCTCCCCCTCGAAAATCCCCATCGAAGGAAAAACCCGAGGCCCTCGCTCCGACTCCCCCGCGACGAACGCCGCCGAGAGCACCGCCCACCGTCCCCACACCGCCGCCAACCGAGGCAGCCCCGCCACCTCCCGCGCCGAAGCCACCCCCGCCGAACGGGCCCGCACAGCCGCCTGCCGCGCCGAGCGCCGCTGCGAATCCTCCTGCCGCACATAGGCCGCCAACCACACCGGCACTCGGGCGCGCGGAAATGCTTGCAGATCAGCGAGATACGCCTCAGGCGTCAGCAACTGATCGTCCGGAAACGGTTCGTCGCCGTAGTCGTACTCCACCTCGGAACGCCCATCCGCCGACGCCCGCATGATCAACCGCCACCACGGACCCGTCCCGGGCTCGAATACGCGAACTCTGTGCGCGCGGACGAGATCGAGTACATCCTGGGGCATCTCGGTCCGAACAGACTGCCCATTCCTGTCGAACCAGTCGACTCGCGCCACTCCCCGCTCCGCCGCCAAGGCAACCACCCCCTCCAGCCGCACCCAGCCGACGGGCGCCAGCTCGACGAGTAGGCGAATCGCCGCGTCCAGCCGCGACGCACCACCACCGGACCCAGCTCTCGACGTTTCCGAGCCGCGTTCACTCGCTGCACCCGGTTCGACCACGACGCCGGGCAGCGCAGGGCGACCCGTCACGTCCTCCGCACCAGCGCTCGGTGCCGCCCCCAGCCTGAAGGTGATGTCGGATGACGCCAGCTGTGAGCTCGCTCCCGAGTTCGCGTCGATCCGAGCCCCCGGTTCGAAATTCCGCACTCCCGATTCCCTCCTCGCCATACCGCGCTGCTCCCGCCCCGCGACGCGCCCATCCTTCCGCACATACCGTCCCGGTGCACTACACACCGCATGGCCAGGTTGGACGATCGCCACTCGACCACGCCTGGCATGCATCGCACGGATACGGCATTATGAGCACGTCGGCGCCAGGCTGTACGGCTATCCAGGACAGCAGCGTTCGACGGGCAGAGCAGTGGCACGCCACTGAGCGCATCCACGTAACGGAGGGGAATGACGTGGGCGACGGATTATGGAGCGATGTACAGAACCGCGCGAACAACGGGGAAACGCTCTTCTTATTCGATTCGGGTGTCGTCGCAGTTGCCCTGGGGATATGCAATACGCTGCTGGGGCGCCTGCAAACTATCAAGCAGAAAACTGACGAAGTAAACGACTTGCGTCCGTTCGCCGGACCCCCGGGGATCTTCTATTCAGGAACGAAGCTGGCCCGAGAGTTCTCCGATCAAGGTGTCGCACTGTCCGACATCTTGCAGCAACACATCGATATCACCACAGCGATGGCCGAAGCGGTCAAGAGCGCAGCGCGAGCGTTCGCGGCGATGGAACAAAGATCGGCCGAGGAAATACTGAGTATCCAGAACATGAAGGTCGGCTCGGATCCCCTTGCCCCGACGACGCCCTTCCCGAACGCGTCCAGCCTGTCGGTGAACATACCGAAGCCCGAAGCGCAGTTGAAGTTCGACGGGAAAACCTCGATTCTGGACGAGATCGTCAGCTTCGGAAAAGACGATGGTGACCGGATCACGATCACCACTGGATACGATGCCCCCAAGGACCCGCGTGCGGTGTCGCCGGAAAACGCCTTCCTCAAATCATGGGAAAACCTCTTCGATCTGCGGGAAAGCATAGATCCAACACCGGTCGCTATCGCGGGTTACACATGGGAGTGGATGGGAAGCGAGCTCAAGAGCGCATTCTCCACATTCAAGGCAGAAGCCGGAATATTGCGGGACGGTTGGCGCGGAAGTTCCGGCGGCACGGTAGTTCAAGCAATCAACGATTACGTCTCCGCATCGGAGAAGTTGACTACGAACACCGAATCCGTGGGCAAGAGCCTGATGGATATCTCGGGCGCATTGAATCAAACCAGGCAAAGAATGCCGCCAACTCGGGAGAATCCCGCGCAGACGTCGCCGAGGACGGAAGACAAGACCAAGTACTACCAGCAGGACTGCGACGCTTATTACACAGCGGGCGTACTCCGGTACAACAGTAACCTGATCGCGCTCGAGGCTCCGAAGAATCCGGTGGCGGCGGCACCGAGTGTTCCCTTGCAGATCCAGGACCCGGGCAGCGGCGCCGGGGCGGGCAACGGCGGCGGCGCGGGCAACGGCGGCGGTGGTGGGGGCACCCCCCAGCCGACGACACCCGAACTGACCGAGCAGCCCGTTGCGCCGACCACCCCGACGACGCCGGAAACACCGACCACGCCCGATACCAGCGACCTGACTTCCGCTCTCGAGAGCGCATCGGAGGCCGCCCAGAATCTCCTGTCATCCGCCACGGATTCCGCGGACACCTCGTCCCTCGAAGACGCGGCGAACAGCGCGCAGGAAGCCGCGCAGCAGGCGACCGAAGACGCCTCGAGTGCTCTCGAGCAAGGATTGGAGGCGGCACAGCAGGCTGCCGAGGAGAGCCTGCAGGCCGCCCAGGAGGGTGTCGAAACGGCTCAGGAGAACAGTGCGCTGAACGGTGTGGCGCCCGGACTCGCGGGACTTCCCACCTCTGCAGGTGGTGGTGGCGGTGGTGGTGGCTCCCGAGCCGGTCTCGGGGGCGCAGCGGCTGCGGCTGCTCCGCTGACTCGCGATGCGACCCAGTCCCGATTGTTTCCTCGCGCGGCGGCGATCACGACGGCCGACGCGATGGTGAGTCGTGCCGGAATCGCGGCGGGGGCAACCGGCGCGGCCGGGGCACCGGGCATGAGCCCTGCCGCCGCAGGGCAGGGACAGGGCCAAGGCAAGGAGCACAAGCGCCCGCAGTACCTGAATTCCACCGAGAATCTCGATGAGGCGCTGGGCGAAGCGCCTGTCGTGGTCAGGCCGGTGGTGGAACGATGAGCCGGACGTGGCAGCTCACCGATCTGGAGCTGGTCGTGATCTGGGAGTCTCTCGGCGAAGCCGGTACGCTACCCCATCCCTTCGTCTTCACCAGCAGAACCCCTCTGTATTACGACTACATGCGGGAGAAGCGCAAGGTCGGCATGGTTTTGAGCACCAAGCTGGACAGCTCGTTCAAGAACGTCCTCGAAGTACTGACCCAGCCGGATGTCCGGATCGTGGTCAACGGTATGGATTCCCGCGACCCTCAGCGCGCCGACGGACGCGTCAGGATGTTGGGGATGCGGCGCGCGAATCGGGGCTATCTGATCACACAAGTTCCCGGCGAGACGTATATGCACAGCGGCGGGTTCACGGTAACCGAGTGCGATCCGCTGAAATTGGCGGACATCATTGTCAGCGCGTTGCCCTCGGCCGAGGCCGGAAGAATGCCGGAGATTCCGTTGATCGAGACTGCCGCGACCGATGTCGAATACGACTACGGCCGGTCATTCGTCGAGGACGACTTCGATGAGCGAGCGAAGGTCCGTTCCACCAAGTTTCTCGCGATGCCGACAGCATCCGTCGGATCGATCGGGGTCGTGCAAGGCCACTCGGATTTCGGACCACGCGGCATCACCGAGCGCTGGCTGGAATGGCGGGATCTGGAAGACGACGGCCGATACGTGGTCACGCCGGGCCCGAGTTCTACAGCGGTCTCGGCGGATTCAGCCAAGTTGATTTCGATGGTCAACGCTCGGATCGCCGCGATCGTTCGGGCGATCAGGGATGAACGTAAGTCCTACAGTTGACTCTCGGCGCGACCGTGTTCGAGCACGCAGAGCCGCAGTCAGCACTATTGTGCCCTCATACTTGTTGTGGCACAGTCGAATAGGTGGCCGCATGCGCGGTCACCGCAGAACAGTTTCGGGGGGATCCGATGACAGAGCCGATCGAAGTGAACACTGCCAAGCTGGCACAGGTCATCTACGACATCGCCGCGATCGCGGACCAGCTGAATACGATCGCCACCGCCGGTAAGACCGCTGTCGCACCGGGATCAGCAGCGTGGGGCGACGACCGTTTCGGCAGCAAGTTCGCCGACGGCGCGAACGGTTTCAAAGCCGGGGCCGACAACATCGTCGAGAGCACGAGCACCCTGTCGACGTCGATGGGCAACCTGTCCAGCGGCATCTTGTCGAGTAGCAAACGAAGCGACGCGCGGGAGCAGGAAAACTCCGACGGCTTCCGGAAGTAGACCAACGATGGACAACAACGAGGCTGAAACCGCCGCGCTCCTCGATGCTTTCAGCAGGCAGATCAGCGCGATCGCGGAAGTGGCGCAGAAGCGTGCTCTACTGACCGGCACGGGGCTCACCAGTGACAAACGTGTCATTGTGACAGTGAACGCCGACGGTGCGGTGATCGAGACGAAGTTCTCCTCCGACATCGACGAACTCACCTACGACGAGATCGCCAAGGGTGTGACGACTGCCGCGCAACGTGCCCTCGAGGATGTCGGTCGGCAGTCGCAGGAGCTGATGCAACCGGTCACCGATCAGCGCGCGGCGATGCCGAAGCTGCACGAGCTC
Organism: Nocardia sp. NPDC003979; assembly: GCF_053605015.1. NCBI lineage: Bacteria > Bacillati > Actinomycetota > Actinomycetes > Mycobacteriales > Nocardiaceae > Nocardia > Nocardia sp. NPDC003979. Next base: position 290,893 of record NZ_JBSGIJ010000001.1, on the reverse strand, counting down.
ATCGACAATCTTCCCGACCTCGACAGTCAGGCGCCTACGCTGCCTGCCGCCTCACTGGCACCCCCCAACTCCCCGGAGCGGACCGGCACCGAGGATGCGGCGCCGACCTTCGACGATGCCGAGGATCACGCCAGGTGGACTGCCGAACGTCGCACGGGCGTGACGGATTCGGGCTGGTAGCTGAGCTGTTGTTCGAAGGTGCGGTGTCCTACAGTCGACCGCGAACCATTCCCACCACCGAGTCGGCGCCGAGAGGACAGCAGTGATCGACGAAGACGAGGCGTGCCGCTTCTGCGGCCGATTCGTGTTGGAGGTGGACGGGTGGGCGGAGATCATCCAGCCGTACCACCAGATCCGCGCCTCATGGGACGCGAACACGAACTTCTTCTGGGGTCCGTTCCACCTCGGGTGCGTTCGAAACTTCCCCGAACGTGACATGTTCCGGAGTGAAACAGCCACCTGGGTCTCGACGGTCGAGGATCTTGTGCAAATCCGAGGCGGCGACGGGGTGCTGCGCGAGGTACCTCGGCGCGGCCTCGGCTATACGGATCTGGTGGCACAGCTGCCCAGCGGTGTGGTCTACGAGAATCCGCGATTCAACGAATGGGCCTATGTCGAGGAATCCGGGCCCCTGCACTTCATCGATATGAATCGCGCTCAGGCGCTCGGTCGAGGCGAACGTGTGCGTGGCAGCGATGGTGGGCGGTCCATTCTCTTGAGCGGTGATCCCCAGGTCGATGTGTCGACGTGGGACCTGCCGCAGCTCTTGGACTTTTTCGATGTGCGGGATCTGTATCAGGACATGCTGGATACGCTCGAGCCGAAGTACCACTACCTGGACTCCGGCAGGAATCGCTTCGGCTTGGTGCTCGACTACACGCTGTCCTGCATTCAGCCGTACCCGCCGGACCTCGTGCACTTCTTCGGTGAATACCTGGCCGGCTATGTACCGAAGCGGCTAGAAGACGCTTGAGCTCGCCAGGTCCGCCCGCGACCTGGCGCCTCAGCTGTACCCCTCCACCTAGACGAGCGCGAACCGTCGCTGATGACACCCGCGCACCTCCGCTGAATCGCGCGTGATGATGCAAGCAGCGCGAATCACTCGGAAACAACGCAGAATTGCTGTGTTGTAGTTTGTATCAACTTGTGGCACAGTCGAACTCGCGCCGACTTAACTGTGTCGGCATGTGAATGTTTGGTTGTATCAGCCGTGGGGGGCTTCGATGACAAGGGCTGTCGCCTACCCATATCTGCCGTTGGTTGCGCGGGTGACCCGCACCGAATTGCGGTAACCCATCATGGCTTTGGGTTTCCCCTCCTGGCTCGAACCTCTGGAATGGCTCGTCGGAGCCGATTGGCCACACGGCAACGAAGACCTCATGTGGCAAATGGGCAAAGACCTCCAAACCGCCGCCGACGACGCCCAAGCCCTCGTCCCCGAACTCGAAGCAATCGTGACAACCGTCAACGCCGCCTACCCCCAAGGCCGCGGCGGCGAATCCATCCTGCAATGGATCCAGCCCCTCATCGACGGCCAAGGCCCCGACAAAAACGGCTCCCTGGCCCACCTCGCCGACCACTGGACCAAACTCGCCACCGCCGCCGACTCCGGCGGCGACCAACTCCAAGCCGCCAAACTCAACTTCTACATCGCCGGCGCCTGGCTCCTCACAGAACTCGCCTGGGCCGCCGCCGCCGGACCCGGCGCACCACTAGCCCACGCCATCGTCATCTCCCAAGCCCGCACCGTGTTCCGGTGGATGGGCAAAAAGCTCCTCACCGCGATCGGCCACACCGTCGCCCGCAACGTCACCGAAGAAGTCCTCGAACGCATCGCCGTCAAACTCGTCTACGAGATCGTCCAGGAATCCCTCGTCGAACTCGGACAGGGCACCAGCCAAGAACTCGCCGTCCAATACATCCAGAACAAAACCGGCCACATCAACGGCTACGACTGGAAAGCCGTCGGACTCAACGCCGGCATCTCCGCCATCGCCGGAGGCGTCGGCGGCGGTGTCGGCTTCGGACTCGGCCGCAAACTCCCCACCACCAACGGCAAATGGGAAGGCGCCCGCAACGGCGCCCTCACCGGCGCCGGAGCCGGACTCGCCGGCGCCACCGCCGCCTACCTCGCCACCGGCGCCTTCACCGGCCAATGGGACTTCGACCCCCGCTCCTTCACCGGCGGCGCCGCCTCCGGCGCCGGACCATCCGCCATCCACGGCTACCGCGGCAACACCGACTTCGCCGGACCCATGACCGACACTCGCGGCACCCCGCGCGCAGGCACCCCCAGCGAAACAAACAACTCCGAAACGAATGCGGCTTCGAACAACCGAGCCGGGGACAGCCAGAACAACGGCAACAACAACGGCGCGAACACCGGAAGCGACACCGAAGTCGGCACAACCGCTACGGACCAGAACACAGGAGCAGCCGACACCACAACCCAGGAAACCGAAGCCGCGCCCTCGGAGCATTCGCCCAGCACACAACAGGCGAACCAACCCGCTGAACAAGCCGATCCTGGTGCCGAGGCCCCCACTACACAATCCACGAGCGACCTCAGCTCCGGGAATACAAGCGTCGACACCGCGAATACTCCAGCGGGGACTGCGATCGATGCGGCATCGACAGGGGTAGAAGCCCCCTCGAGCACTGCGAACGAGAGCTCTCCTTCGCCCACCACCGAATCCACCGGGCAGGCGGACCCGACGACGCCTCAGCGCAGCGGCACCGAAACCGATGCGGCTGTGCCGCAGTCCGATACCGCTTTGGAGTCACAACCTGAGGTCGGCGATCCGGCCACAGTCGTTCCAACAACACCCACCTCTTCGCCCGCAGTGGACACCGCGACATCGGCTGACCAGACCACGACCTCTCCGGCAGCCAGCGCGCAGGCGGCTCCATCGACCTCAACACCCGTCGCAGCAACACCCGTCACAGCAGCAAGCGCCACGGCAACGACCACCACACCGACGCAGGCATCCACTCCGAGTCAGACCCAGCGAACCCCGTCGGAAACAACCGATTCCGAACGGCGCGGACCCGCCACCGAGAACACCGCGCCCACACCACGAGCAGGCCAACCCGGGCCGTCGGTCCCACCGGCAATCGGATCGCGGGCGGCCGTGGACTCTCATTCACCGGCGACAACCGCACCGGTCCAGGCAGCCGGCACGAATGTCGCTGCGCCGACAACGAATACGACGGCAGAGACTTCGCGCCGTCAGCAGACGGCTCAGCCCCTGGACACCGCAGCCGACGACACCCGGGAGATGGCCAAGAACTACAAGGCCAACTCGCGGATGCCCGGCGGAGAGATCACCTTCGGCGAGCTGTCACCGAAGGCCAAGCAACTGGCCAACGCCTTGGCCACGAACGAGAGCGTCCCGATCCGGCCGGGCGAGGTGAGCATCAGCCACCTCGCCGAGTTGCAGAAGTTCGCGGACAACGAACACGCGGTCATCCAGAACGCCGACGGCGAATTGCGGCTCTTCCGGGGTGACAGGGTGCGTTCGGTGATCCCGCCGAGTTTGGCGTCCACCTACAAATTCATCCTGCACACGCATCCGGAAGATCGGCTACCCGGTCCGCCGTCGCCGGAGGAGCGTCGGCTCCGCCCCGACTGCGTCAACAGCATGCACCAGGATCTCCGGAACAAACGGACCCCGCATGTGGAAGCCGTAGTGAGCCGGGACGGCCAGGTTCGCTTCTTCGACAACGAGGGCGTCTTCGACCTGCCCCCTGGGCACTATCCGCGCGGTGGCCCGATCAACGACCGCGGCTACGTTGTCCCCGTCGCAGGTTTGGCGCCACCGACCACAACCGGCCCCGGCAGAGCCATCTCCGGGGATCCCGACCAGGAGGTCCACGATGACAGACAGCAGCGTTCCACCGCTGACACAGGCTCAGCGCCAAGCGTTCTGGCGGCGGCGGGGCTGGAAACCGGACCTACCGACAGACAAGCGGACAGCGATCGAGCAGTACTGGACGGACGAGATGATCGAGGAAGCGGAGGCCCACGGGTTCTGACCGATCCCGGCGAGGTCGGTCAGCTACAGATCAATGGGCGCGAGATCACTCCACTCGGGGTGAGTTCGCTGTCCACCGCCGACGCGGACCGTCTCACCGAACTCGGACACAGCACACCGGACCTGTACGAGCTGGCGCCGGCCGACGCCGATTTCTTCCGCCAGCAGATGGTCCTGCTCACCGAGAACAATCGTTTCGCGGCATCGGTGCACGTCTACAGCACCGAGGAATACGGCGCCATGCGGTTGTTCGTCACCGACGACGGTAAAGCGGGCATCGCGCTGAAGGGCGACGAGATCGTTTCGGTCTTCGCCCATCGCGACACCCGCTACCCGGGTGCGTCGATGGCGATGCTGACCATCGCGATCGATCAGGGCGGTCGAAGGCTGGATTGTTTCGACACAGTCTTGCCCCGGCTCTACGCGGAGGCTGGATTCGTTCCGGTGGCCCGCCTCGCCTGGGACGACGAATACGCGCCGCCCGGTTGGGATTACGACACGTTCGGCAAACACAACGGTGGTCGGCCCGACGTGGTTTTCATGGCCTACGATCCGGCGGCGGTCGGGTCGGAATACCGGCCCGGTGCAGGCCGAACGGTCACCGACTACGACGAGGGCATCGACGCGGCGCGCACCCACGCGCCGACCGACCAGACGACTCATACCGATCCGCCGGTCGATGACGACGCACGCGCCGCTGAACACCGCGTCGATGCCGAGTTGCCTGTCCGCCACGGCCCGCACAGCACCACCCTCGGCACCGACCCGACCTCGCGCCGTGTCACCGAGAACCTTCGCAACGAGGGTGCGCACGACGTCGTAGTCCACGGCAACGACATCGGCCGCCCGATCGACGACCTGGGCAACCCTGTCGATCCGCAACGGGTGGTCGAGGCCGTTCGCGCCAATCCCGACTACGTGCCGGGCACTCCGATCCGCCTGGTTTCCTGCCACAGCGGCAACGACGCCGGGTGGGCACAACACATCGCGAACGAACTCGGTGTGCCCGTCCACGCACCGACCGATGTCGTCGGCGTCCGGCAACGCCCCGACTCCCCCGCCGTGGTCCAGAACGACGGCCATTGGCGCACCTTCCACCCGGCGGACGCTGACGGCAATCATCGGGCACCGACCGCGCTCTCGGTTGATTCGGCACTCGCGGACACCAGCACGCACGGCGACTGGGACCTCATGGCCGACGAGTCATCGGCCGCGGACCCACTCACGCCCGCCGACATCGAATCGGTCTACGGCATTCCGATCCGGAACCAACGCCGTATCCAGGGATTCATCGACCGCTACAACCTGATCATCCAGGTCCGGCCGACCAATCCCGACTCGGTGCCGCACCTGAAAGCCGGTGCCGCGCCCAAACCGATGGCGATCAAAGACAAGACGATCAATGATCTCGATGTCGCGTTGGGCGCCCCGGCCTCCGCCAAGGGGCTGGTCGGGCGGTTCGGTCCGGGGATGTTGCGTATGCCCGACACCACCGGCATGTCGGATGCGCGCATCGAAGCACTCCAGCAGCGGCTTCGAGCCCGTGCGAAGGACTTCGACGCGTATGCGGCGGATATGGCCAAGCTCGCCGACAGGTTCGTGGTGACCGACGGCATCGTCCACCAAATGATCGATGGTCACGAGGTACCGGTCACCGGTGACCACGACATGTTCGAAATCCTGCACGCGGACGGTACTCGCTTGACCCCGGCAGAACTCAGCCTCTATGAAGGTCGACTCGCCGCGATCGGTGCCGGAATCATGCACGGTCCGCACGTCTACTGGGACCCGCAGAGTTCCTTCCAACGGGCACGCAATTACGAAAGCATCATCGACCAGCACCAGTTCGACCCGGCACCGAACGCGAAGAACGAGCCGCTCATCGAGTTCAAGCCGGGTTCACAACCGACCGTCACCTGGGCGTCGAAGACCCTGCGGGAAGTCGATCACGAGATGACACCGTGGCACGTGGCTGCGGTCATCGACGGCATGGAAGGTGCTCGGCGGGCGAGCATTCCTGGATTGATCGACGCACATTTCGGTGATTCGGAAGTCGACGCCCAGGACCGCGAACAGTACACCGAGCAGCTGCATCGACAGATCGAGACCGAAGCCGACAACCTGCGACAGCGCGCCGCCGAACTCACCACCGACCCCGACTTCGACCTCGCGATATTTCACGCCTGGGCCGATCAGAACACGAAGACGCCCGCCCCGGACGGACCGGACGGTCAGCCGATGACGGCCATCCGCACCGAGCCGGATCGCCCGCCGGTGGTCGTGCCGACCCAGTCGCCCGAACACGAGTTGGCGGTGATCAAGAAGCAAGCCGCCGCACTGCACCAGCTCGCCGATCGGCGAGACGAGACCTTCACTCGCAGTGCGCAACTCGCTGCCGAGCGCGGCGAACGGACGCGCGCGGGCATCGCCCATCACACCGACGACCCGGCTCGCGCCGACCTCGCTCGCCAGATGCCCGCTGTTCCCGGCTACTTCACCGCCGACGTGCGGCTGTCCGATGACGGCCACGCACTGATCGGTGACCACGCCTACACCCCCACCGAATACGGCGACCTGTTGCGTGCCCACGGCTGGGACCACTCCACCCCGATCCGCCTCATGGCCGACAACGCGTCTATCAACGGCTTCGCCACCCACCTCGCCCAGCACCTTCGAGTCGGCGTCCTGGCTCCCACCGCACCGATACGCATCGATGCCGACGGAAACTGGAACACACACCACCCCGACGGCAATGTCACTCCGCTCCCGCGGGACGAACACGTCGGCGCGCAGAGCCCGTCGACGACCGCCGCTACGGCGGAAACCAGCCGGGTTCCGACCACGAGCGCCCCACAGAATCTTCCCCAGCCGTGGCCAACCGATCCGGTGACCGGCTATGTCATCCAGGCTCGTGACCTGGAGTTCCTCGGTCTGACCGAGGAACAGGTCCGCCAGTGGATGGCACGGGAAGCCCCGCTGGGCATGACCCCGCAGCTGTACCAGGAATGGCGCGACTCGTTCCTGCAGGCGCTACGGCGCGACGGTGTTTCCGTCGATCAGGTCGATATCAGGCTGCGTGGGTCGGCGGCCGACTTCTTCTCCGGTGTTCACAAGCAACTACCCACCCTCGAGGAACTCGCCGACCAGCCCGAAGCCCAGGCAAGGCTGCGCGACTGGCTCGGCGACGACCCGGACCGACCGCTGAGCCGCCCCTTCGACTCGATGCACCGGCTGGGTGTGGAGGAGCCGAGCGACTTCGACATCAACATCTCGTCCGCGCAGATGTTCGAACAAGCTGCTGCCGCATGGGATCCGGAGGTGTACGACGGCGTCCTCACCAAGGACCACGGATACCTGAACAAGTCCGTCGTCGCGCACGAGTATCCACACCTGCGTCAATGGGCAGCGGAGTGGAACGCGCGCACCGGCCGCGACATGTCGTATGCCGTGTTCGACGCCACCGGGCCGAAAGACTCGTCCGCACAAGGCTTCTTCGTTCATTTCCGGGACTCGGATTGGATCGTTCACGGGCCGGTCCCGGACTCCGGGCGCACGACGACCCAGCCGAGCCACCAACCGCTGCTACCGGGACCGGCCGAGGCCATCGCCCCGGAAGCTGTCGCCGAGCGAGCCTGGTCGCAGGACGTGAGCAACAAGATCATGACCGCGGACGGGACGATCACTCGCTCGGAGACGGCCAAGACCAATGTCATCCGGTCGATCACCGACCAGATGACCGCACCGCTCGACCGGCTGATGGAAGCGGGCCGGATGCCGTTCGTCGATCCGGCGATGGCCACACACCTCGGCGATCCCGACTACGTAGTCGCACTGCACAATCCGGAGTACCCATCCATGGGTGGCACGCTGCTGCCCCGCTCGGAGATCGACCCGGGCAACCCCGCGCACGCACCGGATCACCTGCTGTTCATGGACTCTCCGGAGGCTGAACGAACGCTGCGCGAAATGGCGGTGAGCGAGCTCGTCATGTCCTGGGCACACACCTCCAACGGAACCAATGTGAAGTCCCTCGCGATTCAAGAGGCGGCCATCACCGAGTTCGGGCTCCAGGATGTGCAGTCCTGGCGGATGACGCCCGAACTGCGCGCGGAGGTCGAGCAGGAGGTTGCCCGCTACGGCGACATCCATCGGGAACTGCTCCGCATCCAGTACGACCAGACGCAACGATGGCTCGCCGCCGAAGGCGTGAACAACATCGTGTTGTACCGCGGCTACTCATGGGCCGAAAACGAGTTCCCCGACTGGGCGCGGGGCACTTCGGGTACCACCATGGAAATGCCGTCGCAGCGACCGCTGTCGTCCTGGACGGGTGAGCGGCGGATCGCGTCGGACTGGCTGACCGAACACGAATTGCCGGGCGTGATCATCGCGTCCCGATTCCCTCGGGAAGCGGTGGTGGCCTTCCCGCAGACCGGCATCGGCTGCCTGTGGCAGGTCGAATTCGTGGCACTGGCGGGTCCGGGAACGACCACCCTCGATGTCGTCCACCGCCCCGAAGCGACTGCGACCGTTCCGGCGGTCGACCCCGACCCGGTTCCGGCCGACATCGGGCCGACCCGGGCCCCGGCGACGATCAGCACCGCACGGTACGACTTCCGGCAAACCGTCGACGAGGACGGGCGCCGGACGACGGAGGTGACGGTTCGTGCGTATCTCGAGCAGACGCCGGGTGTCACGGCGGCGCAGATGCAGGCGGTCGCGCGGACCATGATCGAGGCGAGTGCCCAGCTTTTCGGTGACCCGGCGAAGGCGCCTCCGGCTGCCCTGTTCCCTGAGAAGTCCGGTCAGAACGGGCCGTCCGCACCGCGACACGCCTTGCTCAACGGTGACGCCTTGCGCGTGGATATCGAGTTCGTCAATGATCCGGACCAGGCGCACCTGCGGGCGGCTGTAGCGCCGACCACGGAGGGTGACGGGCGGCGGTGGGCGCCGGATGTGGCGGCCGAGACGGTGATTCGGGCCATCGGTGAACACGTCGGCCTCACCGACGCGACCGCCGGTGTGGAATCGGCGGATATCCACCGGATCAGCCACGACCTCGCCGAGGCGATCGCCGCGACGCCACCGTCGCCGCTGGCAGGCGTTACCTTCTCGCACGGTACGCACAGCACCACGATCGGCTCCGATCCCGCGACGCGACGCGTCACCGAGAATCTGCGCAACGAAGGCGCGCACGATGTGATCCTGCACGGGGACGAATCCGGGCACCCGATCGACGACAACGGTGCCCCGCTGTCGCCCGAGCAGGTCGCCGACGCGATTCTCATCAATCCGAATTATGTTCCCGGAACGCCGGTTCGACTCGTGTCCTGCTTCAGTGGCAGTGCGGTCGGCTGGGCTCAGCAGATCGCCGATCGGCTCGGTGTCTCGGTCCACGCGCCCACCGATATCGTCGGTGTCCGGCAGCGGCCGAACTCTCCGGCGGTGGTCCACAACGACGGCACGTGGCTCACCTTCACCCCGGGAAGCGCCACGCCGGGACAGCCCGAGACGACGCCGGGTGAACGCACATCGGATCGAGCCACCACAGACGGGCTCGACGGCTGGGACTTCATGGCCGACGCATCCAGCGACCCGCCCCCGATCGAGGGTCTGTACGCGATACCCGACACAACCATCGATGCCCGCGGCTCGAGTCCGGCATTACCGGATCCGCACGTTGGACCGGTACCGACCGGCATGGTCCTCGGCAACGACGGACTGCTCCACATGCCCGGTGATCGAGCCGACAGTTATCGCACCGAAGACGGGCGCTGGCACCATCACCATGACGATCCGGGGACCTTTCGGGACAAGAATTTCGCGCTACACGGGGGCAACCGTTTCATCGAAGATCACTTGACCTCACAGGATCTCGTGCACAAAGCGCAGAAGGAGGCCACCGAGATCTACGAGGTTCGCGACGAGACCGTTCGCGAAGCACTGGACCAACACTCCCTCGAACGCCAAGCGCAGCAGATCGAACGAGACGCGGCAGGCGCTGTCGTCAAGGGTCACATGGCGGAGTTCGCGATCGATCGAATCCACGACCTCAAAGCCGCCGAACTCGACGCGGTCATCGAGGCCAAACGCGAGGCTGTGCTGGCCGACAGCCGGCTCAGCGACGCCCAGATCGACGCGAAACTCGATCGCCTCGATGAGCTGCGCGACAACGCCGAAATCTACAACCGCCTGGGCAACGAGATGGTCGCCACGTCCAAGGCGATGGGCGAGCTTGGCGGAAACGCGTACGCGGTCGACAGCGAACTACGCCCGAACGCAACGCTGCTTTCGCCTTTCACCGGGGCGTTCGACGGCAACAAGACGATCGATACCATCGCATTCGTACCCGGTACGGCCACCACGCCGCCGACGCTCATCGGCACCGAGAACAAAGGTCTCGGCTCACCGTTGGGCGATGCGGTCACCGCGTACGGGAAATCGGAGCAGGGTTCGACCGAATACGGACTCCACACACTCGACATCGACCAGAATCTCCGCCGCATTCTGCACGAAACCCACGACGAGATGCGTGCGCGGGGACTCGATCCCGAGAGCCCTGCAGGCAAACGAGTCATCGAGGCCCGCGAAGAACTCACGCGCGCACTGCACGACGGAACGCTGCGCATGGAATACCACTATGTGCATGCTCGTATGGACGGCACCATTGAGGTGGCGAGGTTCATCGTCGACGGTGGCCCGAATACTTCCATCGCGGCGATCGGTGGAATGGTGCGCGATGCCGAGTACCCGTTCCGTAGCCGCACCGAGTTGGAGCAGGTGCTCTCCAGAGAACTCGACCGGGCGAAAGATGGATTGCTACGCGGTCTCGACAGCCCCGATCTTTTCCGCGCCGTCACCGACGCTGTGAGCTTCACCTATGGAGCACGTGACGACAGCACCATCGGAAAGTCCGCAGAACTTGCGACCCAACTGTTCGACCAGCAGGCCGAGATCGGCCGCGCCCTGCAGCTCGGATCAGCCCCGGACGCGGTCAGCCGAATGATCGTCGCCGCGCAGGAACAGGCTGCCCGCCTGCTGGAGATGGAAATCCAGAGCAGGATCACGGTGTTCAAGGATGTCGAACTCGGGCAGTACCGCGACCTGGTCGAGCAATTGATCCGCCTCGATGTCGAGAGTCGGGCAATACCGCTGACCACCGAGATCAAATACAACGAACGCATGATGCTGCGGGACGCGAAGGCTCTCGCGATCAGATTCCGTGAACACGAGGACCCCGCACGGGCGAAATTCATCGAGCACATGCTCGATCTGACCCGCGAGATATCCGCCGCCCGAGGCAAGGGCATCGATCTCGAACTCTCCGAACTGGCCAAGGAATACAATGCGCTGGAACAGGTGATCCAGGTCGAACGAGCCGCCGAGGCTCGGGCTGTCGAAAGTCTCGGTCTCGATCCGAGGCATGCCGAACAGCTGGCCAAGATGCTGGATAGGGATCGGGCGAACGACTTCGGTCGTCCGATGGAGACATTGGGTCGCGAGATCGTCAGGCAGGGCACCGCCAGGGCCGTCGAGGCCCGCGAGCTGCCTGCACTGGAGCGGGGGCGCGTGGCCGAATTGGCCCTGACCCGGGTTCAGGAGATCGAGCGCACGCTGGAGCAAGGCCGCGAACCCGATCCGCAGATGGTGCGCGAAACCATGGACACGCTCAGCGGGCTCGTGCGAGACGAGCGGGCAGCCGAATCCCGCTCGCTCGAAGCACTCGGACTGAGTCGCGAGCACCGAGAAGAAATCGGGAAGAACCTCGAGCTGGAACGCGCCGAACTTTTCGGTCGTTCGATGGAAACCCTCGACAAAGAATTGGTTCGACAGGACCACAACCGAACCGTGGGGGACTCCAAATTCCGGATCGGGCCGGAGCTCGCGAAGACTTTCGACGTCCGCGCCTACCGACAGGTGTCTGATGGTATGGGGCGCGCAGTCGAGGACCGAGCACTCGATGCGGGCGATAAATCACGTCAACCGGCCGTGCCCGAATTCGATTCTCATGAACGCCGGTTGGCTATCGCCGCGGCCCTGCTCAGCAAGGGAGTTTCGCTCGAGCTGACCGAAGTGAGGATGCTGGTCGAAATGGGCCAAGGTGTTCATCCTCAGGTCGCCATCCACGCCAGACACGAAGCGGGATTACGGACCCTGGTGCGCGAGCGGGAACGCGCCCGCGAGCGTGAGGCACGGGGAATGGAACGTGGCCGGTGAGCTACTCTGACCGAATGCGCCGGCCGGGGACGAACAGGACGCTGATATGAAACGCTGGGAAACACTGTCGGAGAACGAAATCGCGGAGCTGTCCACCCGTCTACGCAACCTGGATTGGTCCTGGCAGATGACCGACGTCGACGCGCTTGCCGCGGATTTCGGCTGGGAAGTCCAGGCCACCCGCCCGGACTCGGTGCGCCTCGACGTCGGCTTCGGACGAGGCAGCGGATCGGTGCGTGGCTATCGCGGCGCGGCGACCAAGATCGACCTGGCCGTCACCGCGTTCACCGGCGACACCACCGCCACCCGAACAGCTGTCCGGGACACCTTCGCCGCGATGGTCGCCGCGATCACCGGCGCGATCGGCGCACCGACGAGCAGGATCCCCGGCGAGTACGCCGAAGTCCGCTGGGCGGGTCCGGACACCACGCTCCGACTGGTCGAGATGACGAGCAACATCCACCTGTATCTGAACACCAACACCGACTTGGCCGCTCACGACGAAACCGTGCGGTACCAAGAGCAGGGATTGCTGTGACCGACTGGACCGACTTCGCCGACGGTCTCGCACAGCAACTGATGCTGCTACCGGCCGGCGCCTTCCTCGTGATCTGCGCACCACACCCGCCCCACGATGCCCGCGAGTTCGTCCAGTTCGCACAGACCGATGACGAGCTCTACGGCCAGCTCGCGGGCGACGAGTGGCTCGATGAGAGCGACCGCCGCACTCCCGACGAACGCCGGCTGCTCATCGAAACCGGTTGGCAGGAACCCCATCCCGATCATGTCGACAACTGGTGGGTCGAACTCCCGTGGCCCGCGCCCTCGACCAGCTATCGGAAACTGGCATCCATGGCGGTTGTCGGCTTGCGCGATGTCTTCGGTATCACCGCGCCGGAACTGCTCACCTACCGGGCGTGGAACGGCAGGGCGGGCAACAGAGCTCTCGACCTTCCGCTGCTCGGTCTGGACTCCACGAACTCGGGCGACGACGCAGAGGATTCATCGCGACAATGAACGACGGCACTTTCGAGTCGGAGCGTGGAAATCTCCTCGACGCGGGAAACCGGATAGTCGAGCTGTACAAATCCGCACCCGACACCGAAGAAGGCGACGCGATCATCTACGACGCCTTCGAATACTTCGAACGATACGTCGAACTGCTCCCCGAAGTGGTCATCTCCCGGTGCCCGTTCACCAGGGCGACCGTCCGCTGGCCGATGGACGACGTCGAACTCGACGGCTGGTACTGGGAGTACGACAAGCCCCAACGCCGACGGTTGAGCAGCGTGCCACGCACGTGGCTCGCCATGGGCGGTGCCGTCCGTCTCACCGAACCCGTTGCCCCCGCGCCCTTCACCCGCAGGCCCGGCCCCGACGTTCCCTACGTCCTCCCACCGATCCTGAACCACCCGACGGTCCGTGCGGTGGTCACCCAGATCGCCATCGGTCCACACACCGGGTGGGCGACCACTTACTACAGCACCACCCGCGATCTGGGAACCCCACTCGAGAATACCTGGGGCACCGATAGATACGACACGTACGACGAGAACGGGAGCTGGCGCGGCTGGGATGAACACACCTGGGCGGACAGTGATCACGACTTCGACCTACGCCCCTGGCTCGACAGCGGCAAGTTGCTCTGGACAGCCCCCGACGACCCCACCGCGACACTGCGCGAAGGGGTAGCCGACTGCCCCTACCTCGACCTCGCGGGAACCCGGCGGCGTCAGCGGATCGACGGTGGGACCGTCACCAGATACTGAACGCCGCTACGACAGGTTCGCGATCACCGCGACTGATCGTTGGCAAGGAAGGCTTCGGCTTCTTCGCGGAGACCGGTCGGGGCAGGCTCCCAGGTCGGGCTCGCCATGAATTTCCTGAGTGCTTCCCGTTTCTCATCGTCCGATGCGGTGGTGACCTGAAGGACCGACCACAGCTCAGGCAGCGTTCGGGCCGGTAGATCCCACCGCATCGTGCGCAACCAGTCCTCGTTGCGCGTTTCGGTGGCGACACCGGGACGCTGCGCGTGGAACATCCGGCGCTCCACGACGTCGAAACCCACCGCGCGTGCCGCTTCCTCGGCGAGTTCCTGCCAGTGGGAGATCTCGTCGGAGGTCAGTTCGGTATCGGCCGAGGTATCGAGGTAGATGGACCACTGGTCCTCCTCGATCCGCCACAGTTCGAGCTGGGCGGCCCGGCCGTCGGCCAGGCGCACCTCCCGAACTCCGAACTCCGCGTCGTCACGATCGGTCAACCGGCCGACCCGGCTCAGCCGTAACGTGGCTCTCAAGGCCTCGAGACCTGCCTGATCCAGGCGCCCGGCCAGCCGAAGCCGCAGATGCCGTGTGCGTTTCCGCATCAGTCTCCGATCCTCTCGAACAAATCCCACCGGGCGCGGGATCAGACCACGAGGCTGCCCGACGATTCGTCGAACGTCTCCTCGTCCGCGCCGATCACCGGCATCGACGTACCGCTCACAGCGCCGACGAGCTCGTCGCCGTGTGAACCGGCGACCAAGCCCGTGCGTTCGGGGTCGTGTGTTCCGGCGTCACCCGCGCGACGTGCGGCGCCCGCGCCAGGAACCATACCGCCCGGTGCGCCGGCCGTCGTCTGGCGTGCGGAGTCCGCGGCCTGGCCGGTTGCTGCCACGTCGATGCTCTGCCGACCGGCGAGCGGGGTGCTGCTGAGCGGGGAGCTGCTCGGTGGCATGCCGCCGAGACCGCCCATGCCACCCATGCCGACCATGCCCATTCCGCCGCCACCACCGCCTGCGCCTGCCGAGGCGGAGCTCGGGTCGGTGGCCAGTGCGGCGGTGCTGCTGTCGTCGGTACCGTCTGCGGCCCCGAGGTTCTCGTTGAGGCTGTTGGCTTCGGATAGCTCGGAGGACACCGACTCGCCGAGTTGGGTGGCCGCGTCGGTGAGGGTGCTCATCACATCGGCACCGGTCGATGCGGCTTCGGTGGCGGCGTCGACGCCCTCGCTGACCGCGCTGGTGGCGCTGCTCGCCAGACCCGACAGCGCCTCAACGCCGGTCGGGGCCATGCTCATCAGGGGTGTCGCCACATTGAGCGCGGTGGTCAGCCCGGAGATGATGTTCGGTGCCTCGGTGACGGCGATCTTCTGGCCCGCGGCCGTCATCTCGCCGGCCTTCGTGGTCAGTGCCGCTTGGGTTTTCGTGACGATCGCGGTGCCCTCGGCGACGCTCTCGTTGGCGAGGGTGATTGCCGCGGCCTGACCCCACGGGGTCCACAGCATCGGCGCGAGCGCGGTGATGCCCGCGACGAAACGAGCGATGACGCCGTTGATCTCGGCCAACCCCGTGCTGACGTCGGCGGCACCCGCCGCCACCAGCTGGTTCATCTTCTCCGCCTGAGCGGCGGTATCGGTGGTGTTCTGGGCGACCTCGGTGGACTTGGTCGCCGCGGCATCGGCACCGGTGCCCTCCCAGAGCGCGGTCGCGGCCGACAGCGCGTCTTTCGCCAGATCGACCACCGTCGAGAGCGTGTCGGTGATGCCGGACAGCGCCGAGGTGGGACTAGTGCTCGAACCGCCCGAACCGCCGGTGGAGCCGCCTCCCGACCCACCACCCGAGCTGCCGCCGGACCCGCCGGTATCCCCGCTGCCGAACGCGGATGCCATTTCCAGCACCGGCTCGATCAGGCTCGACAAGGGAATCGAGGAGGCGGCCTCGGCTACCGAGGACAGATCGGGCAGCTGGGGAAGCTGCAACGAGTTGAGCGCATCCGGCACCGACATGTCGAGCAGCGATCCCAGCCCGTGTGCTTCGAGCAGCTCACGGATGATCTCCTCGACGGTCTGCGGTGTCTCGCCCTCGGCGGTCTGGGTGGCCGCGGCGGGGTCGGCGACCATCCCCTCCGCGGGCGCGCTGTCTTCAGTCGCCATGGCTAGGGCATGACCGTGTTGAAATCGGCCGCCGAGCTGACTTCCGTGGTCTGGTACGCACCGGCGGCGCTGAGGGCCGCGGCCGAGGTGGCGGCGTGGACGGCCGCGATCTCACCGATGGTGCTCAGGTGGTTACCGGAGGCCACCGCGAACGACGCGAGGAAGTCCTGGCCGATGAGGCCGAAGATGGGCACCGCCGCGGCGACCATGCCGGCCGCACCGGCACCGGCGCTCGCGACCTGACCGGCGAGAGCGGCGTGCTCGCTGCCGAATTGGGTGATGGCGGCCTGCGAGGTCTGCAAAACCTGGTCCATGGAATTCTCCTTCAAGCTTGGATGAGCAAAGTCGGCAAGGTCAGGATGTGGTCGCTTCGGTGAATTCGGCCACGAGCCGGTTGTGTTGTTCGAGTGCGCGTTTTGCGCCTGCCTCCGCCGCCGCGACAACCGCGGTTTCGAACTCGGCAGACGACAGCGCTGAAATGTCCTCGGTCAATTCGAGATCGACCATCGCACCGGTGCCGTCCATCACGACGATCACCGCGCCGTCTGCGGCGCCGACACGCACTCTGATCGCCGCGAGCTGATCGCTCAGATCTTGCAGCCGGTATGCCTTGCGCATCACCCGGTCCATCAATTCGTCCATCGAACGAACCATGACAGCTCTCCTCAGTTCGACGGGGACCAGATCTGCGGGTCGGCACCGTATCGCTGCTCGTACTCGAATTCCGCGCGCGCGACCTGCTCGCGTGTGGGCACGCCGATGGCGGCGAGCGACTGCGCGCTCATTCCTGCGGCTTCCAGCTCCGCCCGCCTGGCCAGGGCACCCCGGTCGGCGGCGCGGCGGCACAGCGCGACGATCTCGGCGGCGAGGTCGTCGGGCTGTCGGTAGAGTTCGTCCTGGCGGATCCTCAACCGCAGCGGCTGACCGCGTTCGGTGGTGCGAACCGCGATCGCGCCCGATGCGGATGTCGCGGTGAAGGTCGGCGGATCAACTTCCGGCGCACCGGAATCTGACTGAACCACGAGATTTCCCCCCTGAAAGATCCTGCTCTGTACAGCATTCCGCAAACACGACGAATGGGCAACCTTTGACGCAACTTCCGACTACCGCCCTGTGATCTTCGAAATGTAGCTTTGAAAATGCAGGACCCGTACTGCCACAACGAGTTCGACGTCATTGCGCGTTATGCTCAGGTAGACGAACTTCGCGAGGGTCGGAGGGCTGCGGCCTCCCCTGCGGAGCAAATCGGGGAATTGCTCCTGAAAGGAAGCACATGCTAGAACTCGAACCGATCGGCATCTACCGGGAAATGTATCGGAGCGGTCATGACGACCTGCCCTCGCTGCGTGAATCACGCACTACGCACCATCTCGATGATCGCGCCCTGATTCTCGAATACATGGTCGCTGCCACACCGGTATTCGACGTCATGGGTAGCGTGGTCGACCTTTTCGATCCGAGTACGTCGATCAGGAGCGGCCAGTCGCTGATCTCGGACGGCACGTGGTTGTGGCGGGTCGATTCGATTCACTATCTGACCCGATACGATCTCGCGATTCCGGAGGAATTCGTCGAGCATGTTCGCGCCCGGAACTATCAGCCGGTGACGGATGTCGACCTGGCCGACGAGGTCTACGACGCGGCCATCACCGCGTACTTCTAGTTGATCCGGTTCGCAGCACCCGCTCGAGGTGCTGCGAACCGTTGTATCAGGATGAGACCGCGTCAGACAGAAAGGTCGACCTGTCCCGATCGCGGTGCGCGTTGCGCCGCCGCGCCGACCACCGGCTGGGCCGTGTCGGCGATATCGCCGATGACCTCGTCACCGTGCTCGCCGGTGACCAGGTTGGTTCGCACGTCCAGACCGCTGCTCGCGTCGCCCGCCCGGGCGGCGTTGGCCATGCCCTGCCCGAGCGGCAGCATCCCGGGCCCACCGGTGACCGCGCCACGACCACCGCTCGACGCGCTGGCAGTGGCCTCGGTAGCGGCGCCCGTGGTGGTGGCGCCACCGGTGGACCCGCGTCCACCGGACCACGCCCCGAGGGCCGGTGCGACCGCACTCACCGCGCCGATACCTCCGATGCCACCGCCGCCTCCACCGACACCACCGGCGGATGCGCCGATATTCGCGTCGTGTTCCAGTGCGACATCTTCCACGGTGTTCGTGTCGGTGGTCGTCTCACCGGTCAACGCGGAGGTGAGCTGTTCGGACGCGGTCGTCGCCAACGAGAGCAGCGGCGTGATGAGGCTGGACAGCTGCGAGAGCATGTCCGAGGAATCCATACCGGAGGGTGCGCTTGTCACATCCACCTTGGTGCCTGCAGCATTCATCGACGCGGTGTGGGCGGTCATCTCCGCGCGTGTCTGCGCGACGACAGCCAGCGCCTCGGCGCCGGCCTCGGCGGCGAGCCCGAGCAACGCGGCCTGCCCACCGGGTGTGGCCACCAACGGAGCCGCGGCCGTCGCGGTGGCGATGAACCTCGCGGTGATGGCCGTCAGCTGGGCCAGTCCTTTGGCCACAGAGGCCGCCGCCTGGGTGACGACCGACTTCTGTTCGGCGCTCTGCGCGGCGACCTCGGTCGAGTCCTGCTGCACGGCTTGCGCTTTCGAGGATGCGGCGTCGGCGCCCTCGCCTTCCCATTCCTGCATGAGCGTTTGTAAGGCGCTCACTCCGACTTCCAGCGCCGTCTGCAAGATGGTGCCCGCGTTCGACAACGCCTCGGTGGGATCGAACGCCGTGCCGGTCCCGATCTGCCCGGTGCCGAAACCGGCGGCCAGGTCGGTGAGCGGTTGGACGAGAGCCGACATGTCGATCAGGGGCAGCGCGGGCAGATCCGGCAGTGCGGGCAACGCCGGAAGTTGCGGCAGGGCGGGCACTCCCATGTTCGCGAGCGCCGAACTCACCGGGAGATCGAGCGCCGGTCCGATCGCGCTCGCACGCAACAGTTCGATGGCCGAAGGCTCGGTGGCTATCGTATTCATGACAATCTCCTAGTGATAGATCACACCGACCGCAGCCAGCTGTCCGGCTCGGTGTCGTAGTCCTGCTCGGCGACGACCTCCGCGGCCGCCACCGACTCCGGAGTCGGTAGACCCAAGGAGGTGAGGACATCCGAGCTCACACCGGCGGCGGACAGCTCCGCCCGCCGCGCCAAGGCCGCACGATTCGCCGACTGCTTGCACAACCGCAAGACCTCGGCGGCCAGCTCACCCGGCGGACGGCGCAACTCGTCCGCTTCGATGGTGACCCCGAGCGGCAACCCCTGTTCGGTGGTGCGCACCTCGATCGCCCCCGTTCGCGACAACGCGAAGAACGCATCGGCGTGCGAAGCCGACCCCCCTTGTGCTGACATCGATCCTGCTCCCCTTCGAATCCCCACCCGAGCACTGTTACGCACAGCGTTTCACAGCGACGATACCGTGATTATGAGCCGTAACATAGTGTGTGGCAGAAGATTTCACTTGCTGCCCGGGTGGGGTTTCGATCAGAGCGGTGGCAGGTCGGCGATCTGGACGAGTTCGATGCCGAGACTGCGCGAGACGAGGGTGCCTCGGCCGGGTGGCATCTTGCTCGGGCGTACGTCGCCGACGAGTTTCCCTTCTTCGCGTGAGCCGCTCATGATCAGCGTTTGCACCGACATGTTCTTCATTCCGCCGAGTACCGAATCGAAGAGCGCGCGGGAGGCGCCGCCGATGCGGCGGGCCACGATCAGGTGCAGACCGATATCGCGTGCCTGGGGCAGGTATTCGAGCAGGGGTGAGAACGGGTTCGTCGATCCGGTGACGACCATGTCGTAGTCGTCGACGACGACGTAGATCTCCGGGCCCGACCACCAGCTGCGGTCACGCAACTGCTGCTGGGTGATGTCGGAGCCGGGGATGCGCTTGCTGAGATAGCCCGCCACCTCGGAGATCATCGGCCCACAGGTCTGTGAGGACGTGGAGTATCCGGCGAGCTGATCGCCGTCGAGCACGCCGAGCATGGTGCGCCGGTAGTCGATGAGGATCACCCGCGCCTCGTCGGCGGTGGATTGTTCGGCGATGCTCATCACGATATTGCGCAGCAGCGTGGTCTTGCCGCATTCCACGTCGGCGAAGGCCATGAAGTGCGGTTCCACAGCGAAATCCAGGACCAGCGGCTGCAATTCGGACTCGCCCAGGCCCACGACGATCTTGCTGCGGTCCAGGTGCACGCCCTCGGCCTTGGCGGCGGCGACCACCTGGTCGCGGGGCACGCTCAGCGGCAGCATGCGCACTTCCGGGGCCCGCCTGCCCTGGTAGAGGGTCGTGAGTTCCTCGCGGGCCCGGGTGACACCGTCGGCGATGGTCGTGGGATCGGAGTCGGAATCCAAGCGGGGCAAGGCGATCAGCATGTGCAGCTGTTCCGGCGTGAGGCCGCGGCCCGGCCTGCCGACCGGAACCTGGTGGGCGGTCCGGCGATTCATCTCCGAGTCGCCGGGGTCACCGAGGCGCAGCTCGAGCCGGGTGCCGATCTGGTCCTTCACGACCGGACGGATCTCGGCCCAGCGCGAGGCGCCGATCATCAAGTGGATACCGAAGGAAAGACCCTGGGTGGCAATGGCATTGATCTGCGGCTCGAGTACCTCGAATTCCTCGCGGATGGCACTCCAGCCGTCGACGACGAGGAACACGTCGCCGAACAGGTCGGCGGCGAGCGCGTCGCCCGCCGGGGCCTTGGTGCCGTTGATCTGGCGGGCCTCGAGGGCGGAGAACTTGCGCCTGCGGAACTCCGCCATGGACTCGATGCCGAGTTCGGCGAAGCGCTCCTCGCGCTGACGCATCAGCGAGGTGAGTTCGGCGACGGTGCGGCGCACCCGGTCACCGTCGAGACGGCCGGCGACCGAGCCGACGTGCGGGACGCCGACCAGACCGGCCATACTGCCGCCACCGAAGTCGAGGCAGTAGAACTGCACCTGTTCGGGCGTGTGGGTGGCGGCGGCGGCCATGATGATGGTGCGCAGGGTCGTCGACTTGCCCGACTGCGGACCACCCACCACGGCCACATTGCCCTGTGCGCCCGCGAGGCTGATGGTGAGCACATCGCGGCGCTGCTCGTAGGGCTTGTCGACCACGCCGATCGGCATCCACAGCTGACCGTGCCGGTTCACCGGCGAACGCCAGTCGGGGTCGGGCAGCAGCATGTCGGCGGTGGGAGGCTCCTCGAGCGGCGGCAACCACACCTCGTGGGCGGGGCGGCCGTGACCGGTGAGCCGCTTGACGACGACGTCGAGCAGCGAGTCGGGGATGCCCTCCTCGCCTGCGACAGCGCCGCTCGGCGGTGGCGGCGGCAGTTCCGGCCTGACACGCTGGGCCGGCTCGTCGGCTTCCTCGGCCGCCACCTCGGCGACCTCGACCGGCGCGGCGGTGAATTCCACCAGGCGCTGCCTGCCGACCGGGGCGCCGTCGTCGTCGACGACAGTGCCCGCCGGTGCGACGTACGGGCCGGACACATAGCTCGCGTTGAACCGGAGAGGCTCGGACGCATCGCTTTTCAGGTAGCCGGCGCCGGGCACGCTCGGCAGGTGGTAGGCGTCGGTGATGCCGAGCACCGCGCGCGACTCGTTGGCCGAGAACGTGCGGAGACCGATCCGGTAGGACAGGTGCGACTCCAGGCCGCGCAGCTTGTTCTCCTCGAGCCGCTGCGAGGCCAGCAGCAGGTGCACGTGCAATGAGCGGCCGAGTCGGCCGATCATCACGAACAGTTCCGCGAAATCCGGTTTCTGCGAGAGCAATTCGGAGAACTCGTCGACGACCACGAAGAGCGCGGGTAGTGGGTCGAGGGGAACGCCTGCGGCTCTCGCCTTTTCGTAGTCGGTGACGTTGGCGTAGTTGCCCGCCGAGCGCAGCAGTTCCTGGCGACGGTTCATCTCACCGGCCAGCGCGTCCTTCATACGGTCGACCAGCGAGAGTTCTTCCTCGAGGTTGGTGATGACCGCCGCCACGTGCGGCAGCGAGTCGAGCCCGAGGAAGGTGGCGCCACCCTTGAAGTCCACGAGCACCAGGTTCAGGGCGTCCGGCGAATGCGTGGTGACCAGCGAAAGCACCAGTGTGCGAAGAAATTCCGACTTACCCGAGCCGGTGGCGCCGATGCACAGACCGTGCGGGCCCATACCGTTCTCGGCGGATTCCTTGATGTCGATCTCGACCGGAGTGCCGTCGGGGGTGATACCGATCGGCACCCGAAGACGCTCGCGGGCCGTCCGCGGACGCCATACCTTCGACGGGTCGATCTGGGCAGCATCGGGGATCTTGAGCAACGCCATCAGGCCCGGATCGGCGGTGGTCCCCTCCCCCAGGCTCACGATTTGCGCCGCGGTGGCCAGTCGGTACCTGGCCAGCGTGCGGGCGAAGGACTCGGCTTCGGCGAGGCTGACGGTGTCGGCGGTGGCGAACTTCTCCACACCGGAGGCGCTGCGTGCCGACACCTCGCCCGCCTCGGCGACCAGTTGCAGACCGCGCCGCGCGGCCAGGCCGTTCTCCGGGGCGGTGAGGTCGAGGACGGTCACCGAGTCGAGACCGGATTCGCTGATGAGGCGCTCGTTGCCGCTGACGTACCCGTCGTCGATGATGACGACAAGGTGTAAACGCCCCTGGGTCGGTTGCGGATTGCGCATGAAGCGGCCGCGTTCCATCAGCTCCGAGGCGAGCGCGGTCTCGAGTTCACCGAGCGAGGTGTACATCATCCGGGCCGAACCAAGGCTGTCGCGCTGGTTCGGGTGTTGCAGGTGCGGCAGCCATTTCGCCCACGCCCACGGCCCGTCCGGGTCGGCACAGACGATGGCGACGGCCAGGTGATCGGGTCCGTGGAAGGTGGCCAGCTCCATCAGCATGGAGCGAACGAGCATCCGCGAATCCTCGGTGGGGCCTGCGATATTGATGGCCGGGAAGGCGCGCAGCGACACCGCGGTCGGCAGCTCGTGCACCACGGAGTGGGTGCGGACGAAGCGGCGAAGGGCCACGGTGGAAACGGGTTCGAGGTCTTCGAGTGGACCGGTCTCCGGGCGTGCCAGTTTGGTGGCGAGTCGATGGCTGCCGACACCGACCCGGACATGCCCGAAGTCGGGGTCGGCCGGTCGGCGTTCCCACATCCGGCGGCCGCCGATCAGCGAGGGCAGGTCAGCGGGGTCCGGGTGACTCCAGCCGAGCGCCTCTAGCTGCTTGCCGCCGGTGCGTCGCACGTCCTTGCGCACCTGGTCGAGGTAGCGGAAGTAGTCCTTGCGCTCCTCGTTCAGTTCGACGGCGCGCTTGCCGCCACCACCGCGAACACCGGCCATCATGCCCGCCATCGACATGATCATCATCATCGGGAACATCATCGACATGGGGTTGGCGAGCATATTGCGGCCCATGGTCGCCATCATCGCGATCATGCCGATCACCGCGACGATCATCACTACCGGCATGATCTTCATCATCAACGGCGCCGGCAGCGCGCGCGGCACTTCGGGTGGCGCGGTGAGTGCCACCTCGCCACCCGGCGCGCGCGGCGGCGCGATCCGTGGGCGACGGACGAATCCTTCGGTAGCCATGGTTCCTTTCGATTACGGCTCGAGGTCGAGCTCGGCCCGTTTTCGCCGGTAGGGGTAGGCCAGGCCGAGCCCGATGAGCAGACCGCCGAGTACCGCGGTCGTGCCGATCACGGCGATGCGGCGCGCGCGAGGGTCGGGGCCTGGCGGCAGCACCGGCGCGGCGACCAGGTGCGGCACGTCGGCGCCCTCGGCGACGGGCTGGTCGGGTAGCTGTGCGGTGAGGGCGGCCAGGGGGTCGATCAGGCCGTGGCCGATGCCGTCGTCGCGACCGTTGCCCGGCCCGTGCGCGGTGCGGGTGATGCGGTCCATCACCTGTTGCGCGGTGAGCTCGGGGAAACGCGAACGAACAAGGGCGGCAAGGCCTGCCACGTAGGGAGCCGCGAAACTGGTGCCTTCGATGGGCCGGACGCCCTCGGTGGTCTGCACGCCATTGACCAGACCGGTACCGCCGGGTTTGCTGTCGAGGGACACGATGTTGCGCCCGATCGCGGCGACGCCCACCCACGGTCCGCGCAGCGACAGCTCCGACGGGCCGCCGTCGGCGTCCACCGAGCCGACCGTCAGCACATAGGGCGCGAACCAGGCCGGGCTGGCGACGGTGCTCACCGACGACCACCCCGAGGACTTGTTCTGTTCCTTGCACGCCCCGTCGGTCTGGACGTTGCCCGCCGCCGCCACGACGACGACGTTGCGGTCGTAGGCGTACTTCACCGCGGCACCCAGCGAGGCATCGGCGGTATCGGAACCCGCCGGGCTGCACGCCACTTCGGAGATATTGATGACGGTGGCACCCATGTCGACGGCACGGACGACCGCCGCGGCGAGGGTGAGCACACTGCCGTAGCCGTCGTTGCTGATCTCGCCGGGATCCTGTCCGCCCTGCTTGTTCACCGGTTCGAAGGCGAGGCTGAGCTGGCGGATGGACAGGATGTGGGCGTCGGGGGCCACGCCGACGAACGCGTCGTCGGGGCTCGGCTTGGCGGCGATGATGCCCGCGACGAGGGTGCCGTGCCCGTCGCAGTCCTCGGTGCCGTCGGAGCCGGAGACGTAGTCACCGCCCGGCTGGAGGTCGGGTAATCGCGGATGCCGTTGCACACCGGTGTCGATCACCGCCACCTTCTGCCCCGCGCCACGGCTGAACTTCCAGGCCGAAGGCAGGTTGAGCACCTGCTGGGAGATGGGCGGTTCCGAGGGCGGCGACCCGGTGAGCAGCGGTTCGCTGCACAGCGCCGAGGGTTCGGTGGGTTCCAGCGGCGCCGGGCGCCCACTGAGCCCCGCGGCCGCACCGAGCGCGCCCGCGTCGATCTGTGGCGGCGAAACGGCCTGCGCCGGTGAAGCGAAGCTCAGACCCGCACCGAGAACCAAGGTGGCGCATCCGAATCGGAGCGCCCGGCGACCGGAGCCGGTCATATGTTCCTGGCCATGGAGTACACCCCCATGATCCACAGGACGAGCGGAATCAGCGCGATGATGAGGATGTACTCGAAGATCTCGATGGCGCGCCTGGTCACCGGCGACACCTCGATCGTCGGTCCGATCACACCGAAGCCGACGGTGCCCGCCGCGAAGGCGAGCAGCCCGATGGCGAACAGCTCGATATTGTCGCCGCTCAGCCCGATTCCCACGATCAGCGCGACGAACGCGAGGCAACCGCCCGCGATCAGGGTGGCCGCCTGGACCAGGTCGGCGAAGGAGCGGCCACGCAGGCACAGGATGATCGCGGTGGCGATCGCCAGCACGATGCCCTGCCAGCGGGCCGAACCGAGCGGGTCGGCGGCACCGAACGCACCGAGAGCGGCCGTCGCGGCGCAGGCGATGATGAGCCCGGACTGGTACTGGTTGGCCGCTCGCGCCCGTTCACCGAGGCCGCTGGCCGAGGGCAGCGCCGTGGCACCGATGGCGCCGATGCCTTCGATGGTCGGGCGCGGTTCGTGGTCGGCCGGGTCGATCGCGGCACCGGCGGTCGGCACCGGCGGCACCGGCAACCGGCCGAGCAGCGCGGCCATGCGGGGGGCCATCGACAGGATCGCGATGCCCGCGAACAACAGTGCCGCCGAGAGTTTGGGCAGCCCCGGATGCCAGATCAGATACACACCGCCCGCGACACACGCGACGATGCCCAGTGACGCCGCAGCCGTGAACAGCGTGAGCCCGCTCCCGGTGACCCGGTGGCCGACGACGGCGGCGACGATCGTCACGGCCGCGCCGAGCAGCAGATGGGGTCCGCCGAGCGTGCCTGGCACGAAAAGCGCCGCGCCACCGAACAACAGCAGCAACGCGTCCAGCGACAGCCAGTCGGCGGTGAGCCGGTCCTCGTACTTGCGCGCGGCGATACCCGCAACGACGAGCGCGAGCACGCCGAATCCGGCGAGCCCGAAGGCGGGGGCCAGCGGATCGCCCTCGCCGCGCGAGATCACCAGCATCACCAGCGCGGTGAGCACGGTGAGGGTGGACGCGACCAGGCCGAGCCAGCGGGCCGACACACCGGTCCAGCCCCGGAACTCCTCGGCGGTCAGGCGCGAGACCGCGTCGATCACGTCGTCGAACAGCGCGGGTGATTCCTTGGCCGAAACCGACCGGAGCACAAGCAGTTCGCCGTCGTAGACGTCGGCCTCGGTGAGCGTGCGGCTCGGTGGGATGGCGTCGCGGCCGATTCGGGCGAGGGTCCAGTGCTTGGCGCGTAACGCGCCGGGCTCGTCCTCGGAATCGGTGGGGTCGGGGTTGCGCGACTCGATCAGTTCGACGAGATCACCGATGAACCCCGCGATCGGAACCGTCACGGGCAGACCGACGTCCACCTGAGTGTTCCCGCCGATCACCGATACCCGGCACAGATCAGGTTCGAGTGAACGCTGATTCGCCGCTGGTGCGTCAATCACGGGTCACACCC
The DNA here is from genome assembly GCF_053605015.1 of Nocardia sp. NPDC003979. NCBI lineage: Bacteria > Bacillati > Actinomycetota > Actinomycetes > Mycobacteriales > Nocardiaceae > Nocardia > Nocardia sp. NPDC003979. Next base: position 264,293 of record NZ_JBSGIJ010000001.1, on the reverse strand, counting down.
GCCGACCACGAGTTGTCGTTCGCCCGTTCGATCCCGAAACACCGCACGCGGCGGAACACCCCCTGAGTGAACAACTCTGACACCAGCCAAGAACTCTCACACGTAGAAGACAGTTTGCGTTGCAACCTCTCGGCAGCTGAACCTAATGTAACGGACAGACCAGACCCCCGCGATCGGTAGTCTGGGTAATAAGTGAACAGCGCAGAAACCACAAACCAAGACTTCGGGGACTCGACAGAAATGACCGGCAATCGCCAAGCTCAGCGTGCCTTCGACGCCGGAATCCTGTCGTTGGGTCTGTCCATCGAGGGACAGGAATCCGAGCGCGATCTGGAATACGCGAAGCTCGCGTTCCAGCGTGCGACCGAGTGGGATCCGACGATGTGCGACGCCTGGCTCGGCCGTGCCGCCGCGGGCGAGGTGACCAAGGACGTCCTGTTCAACCTGTACAAGACCGCGGGCACCAGTCTGTACCGCGAGCAGCGCAGGCTCGGGCTGCCGCCGCGCGCGCTGGCGGGCCGCTTCCTGCCCGGCCTCTACATCGACTATCCGCTGGCGAGTTACACCGAGGTCGCGCTGGCCTGGGCCGCGCATCTGATCGCGGAGAAGGAGTACGACGAGGCCGAGCGCACGCTCGACGACCTCGCCGCCCACCGCGCGACCCTGCTCTCGGACCCGGACTCCGATGTCGACAACCGGATCAGCGCCTACATCCGTGGCGTGCTGCACTACAACACCCAGCGCTGGCCCGACGTGATGACGGTGCTCGCCGGTTCGGCCGAGTGGGACGACCCGTATCTGGCTGCGGGCGCGCACGTGATGGTCGGCACCGCGTGTGCGCAGCTCGGGCTGTTCGGTGAGGCCATCCGCCGCATGGAGGCCGCCGAGCAGGGGCCGATCCCGATGGCCCGTTCCACCGCCATGTTCTGCCGTGGGCTGTGCCTGCGCGAGACCGGCAGCGAGGACGAGGCGCAGGCGCTGTTCGAGAAGGTGTATTCGCAGGCACCGGATTTCAGCGCCAACACCGCCGCGATGCGCGACCGCACCTACCGCATCACCGTCACCAGCCGCGAGTCCATCGATGCCCGCACCGACAAGTGGGATCCCACGACCGCGCCGTCGCTGCAGGCGATCGAACAGGCCGAGACCGAGGACCGGGCCAAGCGGGTGCTCGCCGAGGCGCGCGCCGAGCTCGACAACCAGATCGGCCTCGTCTCGGTGAAAACCCAGGTGGCCAAGTTGCAGTCGTCGGCGCAGCTGGCCAAGATCCGGGCCGAGAAGGGCCTGGCCTCGGCGGCCCGCGGTCAGCACCTGGCCTTCACCGGTCCGCCGGGAACGGGTAAGACCACCATCGCCCGTGTGGTCGCCAAGATCTATTGCGGTGTCGGCCTGTTGAAGACCGACAAGGTGGTCGAGGCCAAGCGTGTGGACTTCGTGAGCCAGAACCTCGGCGGCACCGCCATCAAGACCGAGAAGCTGATCGATACGGCCATGGACGGTGTGCTGTTCATCGACGAGGCCTACACGCTCATCCAGACCGGCCTGTCCGGCGGTGACGCGTTCGGCCGCGAAGCCGTCGACACCCTGCTGGCCAGGATGGAGAACGATCGCGACCGCCTGGTGGTGATCATCGCCGGGTACGACGGTGAGATCGACCGCCTGCTGGCCGCCAACGACGGTCTGGCATCACGGTTCTCCAAGCGCCTGCAGTTCCCGTCCTACACGCCGGAAGAGCTCGGCCAGATCGGGCAGGTGATCGCGAAGAAGCGCGACTCGCAACTCTCCGACGACGCCGCCGCGCTGCTCGTCGAGGCCTGCGCGCACCTCTACGCCCAGGAGAGCACCGACCAGAGCGGACAACCGCGCCGCGGCGTCGACCTCGCCGGTAACGGTCGCTTCATCCGCAACGTCATCGAAGCGGCCGAGGAGGAGCGCGAGTTCCGGCTGGCCAACGACGATTCGATCGACCTGTCGGCGGTGGACGAGTCGGTGCTCATGCGGATCGAGGAACCGGATATGCGCACGGCGCTCACCAGCCTGCTGAGCACGCTGAACGTGAATTGGCCTGCCTGACAGCCGAAACCGAGGGCCGGACGCGGTAAGCGTCCGGCCCTTCTGGTATCAGCGTCCGGAGGGTAGCGAGTCGTAGGAGGCCAGCGCTTCGGTGGGCGAGAGCGTCGGCCCCGGAACCAGCTGGCCGATGACCGACCACGGCGCGAGCCGTGGGTTGCCACCAAGGCCGATGGCGGTCGCCACCGCGATATCGGGTACGCCGTAGCGCACACCGTTGTCACCGACGTAGAACAGGCTCCCCCGGCGTGGGCTGCCCGGTTCCATGCCCGTCACCTGGATGAATTCGCCGGTGCCCGGCGGCACGTAGACGCCGTCGACGCGGTCGCCGGTGCCGTCGCCGGTCGACAGTTCCACGACCTTGGCCGATTCCGGGATGGGCAGGCGGGTACCGGCCAGCAGCGAGACCACCGCGCGTTCGTTGGGGCCGTCGCCCGCTTCCGACTTGCGTTGCGCCGGACTGGTTCCCGGTGTCTTGGTCCAGGACACGCACGCGACGGGCGCGTCCTCGGCGGCCAGGATCTCCGGTGTCTGCTCCGGGAAGTCGTCGACGGGCAGCGTGCGCACCACGGCGACCTCGTGGAGCACGTCCGGCGGCAGGGTCGGGATCTCGCTCAGCCCATGGGAATCGGCATTGCGGATGACCCGCGCGGTGAACGGGCTCACCGGCTGCACACCGTCGGCCAGCACCACATACGTCTCGGCCTTCGCCGTCCGGTCGGAGCTCGCCACCTCGACCACACCGCCCACCGGGATCGCGGACAAGGGGCCGGGGCCCGGCTGACCAGCGTTCGGGATGACCGGCGGCGCGAGCGCGGGCACTTCGGCGGTCGCACCGAGCAGACCGGGACCGATCGGGCGTGGCCGATACGCGGACAGTCCGAGCGAGCGCGCCAGCACCTTGTCCTCGGGGTCGACCGCGGCGTGTTTGCCGTCGTAGACGAGGTAGGTCTTGTTCTCGTGGCGAACGAACAGGGCGGCGGCGGGGTCGGCGGTGCGGATGCGCTCGCCCAGTTCCGGTTTGCCCGCGACGACGGCGGTTGTCGCACCGCTCGCCGATGCCGCACTGCCGCCCTGGGACAGCTGGATGGTCTCGCACAGCGACCAGGTGGAGCTGTCGCCCTGACCGGAGCCCGGCAGCGCGCTCGGCGCACCGGGGATGCCGAGCAGCGGACCGCGCGGCAGATCGTTGAGCTTGCTGTCCTTCACCGCGTGTGGTTCGGCGTTGCTCTGGGTGATGAGCCGCGCCGAGGTCAGGTTGAGCACCGGGTGCAGCACCTTGTCGCCTTCGGCGGTATGGCGGACCACGTACAGGGCGCCGGAATCCTTGCCCGACACGATCAGGTTGTCACCGATCGCGCCCTGTGGTCGCAGGAATCCCAGGATCGCCGCACCGGCGACGACCAGCAGGCCGAGTGCCGCTCCCACCCAGAGTGAGCGAACCTGCGAACGCATCGGATCGTGCAGCATTCGGACGTCTCGGCGCACCAGCGCGTGATCGAGACGACGCAGCAGGAAGCGGTAGCCGTTGACCTGGGCGCGGGTTGTGAGCTGTGCCGGCACTCGGCCCCTCCATCGAGCTATCCATCACCATCTCAGCCGACACGGTACCTTAAATCCGACATTGCCCTGAACCAACTTTCGAACGCACGCCGAGCTGGGACAACGATGGGGAACGACACGATGAACGGCCGGATAACCGGCGCCGGAACCCTTCCCGAGCGGGAACGGGATCAGGCCGAGGAGCAGGAACCAGCGCAGCGAAAGCCGGTGTCGCCGTACGACACTCTGCGCGATCCCGAGTTCTGGCTGTTCCGGATCTTCCCGCTGCGGGCGGTGGTCGGTGTCGTGCTGGTCGCGGCGGCGGTGGCCTGGGTGGTGCTGGCGCTCTCGGACTCGGTATGGGGTTCGGTCGGCGCGGGTGCGCTGATCGTGCTCATCGGCCTGGTTCCCGTGCGCGGGACGACCCTGGCCGGCCGGATGGCGGTCGGGTTCGGGCGGCGGCGTGGCCGGGGCGCCACCGAACGGCTCGCCCAGGCGCCCGCGTTCGACGTCCCCCTGGCCGACGGCGGCAACTGCGGAGTGCGCTGGGACGGCGATCTGCTGCTGACCATGCTGCGGATCGACCCGCCGCCGGACACGCTGACGCTGCTGCGGCACGGTTCGCTCAGCACCGACCAACTGCTGCCGCTCACCGAGATCGCGCGCTGCCTCGATCAATTCGACATCACCCTCGCGGGTATCGACGTGGTGTCCACGGGTGCGCGCACGGCGGGTACCGGTGTGGCTTCTTATCTGTACGACCGCATCCTCGGCCCGCTGCCCGCCGTCGCGCACCGGACCCTGTGGCTGGTGCTGCGCATGGACCCACTGACCAATGCCGAGGCCGTCGAGAAGCGGGGCGGCGGCGCCGAGGGCGCGCTGCGCACCGCGATCATCGCCACGCGGCGGGTGGCGAACCGGCTGGCGGCCCGCGACATCGCCGCCTCCGTGCTCACCTCGTCGGAGATGAACAGCGCGGTACGGCAACTCACCCACGGTTTCGAGATCGATCAGCTCGAGGAGACACCGACCGCGCTCACCACACCGAGCCGCTGCCTGACCCACTACCAGGTGGGCGCCGAACTCATCACGCCGCGCGGGCTGGCCGATATCTGGGCGGTGCCGAGCCTGTCGACCACGCTCACGCTGCGGCTTCGCCCGGGCGCACCGCGCCATGACCAGCGCAGCGATCACGCGGGCACCGTGGTGCTCAACGCGGTGGTGCGCTTCGACACCCTGGTCGAGCCCACCGACATCCCGATCCGTGGTCTGCGCGACATCACCGGTGGGCACCTGCGCACCCTGCTCGACACCCTCCCGGTCGCATCGCTGGGTCGCTGGTCCGACGGCGAGGGCTACCGCGGGACGCTGACCGCCCTCACCGACATCGCGGTGCCGACAGCCGGCTGCGGGCAGCTGATCGGCGCCGACGAACGCGGCCAGGGCATCGCGGTGTCGCTCATCGGCGACGGCACCCGCCATCTCGAGGTGATCGGCAATCTCGACCTCGCCCAGCAGGTGATCCTGCGCGCCACCGCGCTCGGGGCCCACGCCATCGTGCACACCGCACGGCCGGAGGCCTGGCATTCCATGATGGCGAATCTCAATGCACCCCAGGTGCTTTCGCTCGCTCCGCGGTCGGCCGGTGCCAGCTATCACCCGCCCGGCCCGCCGCCGATGCCCGCCGCGCCCTACCCGAGCACGACGGTGCTGGTGTTCGACGGCATCGAACCGACCACGCACGCCGGTGGCGCCACGATCGTCCACGTGCGCGCACCCCACGAGCAGGGCGGCGGAATCGACGCCGATGTCACTCTCATCCAGGATCCCTCGGCACCCAACCGGATCACGGTCCGCACACCAGCCGCGACAGCGACGGTGAACATGGTGACCACACCGGAGGAAATGCACTACATCGGCGAATCCCTCGCCGCCCGCTAGCCACCGAACGACGAACGGCCCGACACAAACCGTCGGGCCGTTCGCCTGATCTGGCAAGAACATGGGTAACTCACCAGGAACGTGCTAACGCTCCCATCCCCCAAAGTCTTGCCGCATCAACAACTCCCCCGCACCTGAGTCCGGCCAAAAGACCCGGGGAGGCGGACAAGCTCAGAAATCGGCGAAGCCGTCGCCGACCTTGCCGTCGGCCTCGATGGCGCGACCCAGCGCGTTCTCCACCTTCTTGCCGAGGTTGTCGAGCTTGATGAGGGTGTCGTCGAGCTCGTTGGTGACGTTGGTGTGCGCGGCGTTGAAGTTCTCCACAGCCGACTGACCGTGCAGGCTCTCGCGGAACGCGTTGGCGGCGCCGTTGAGCTCTTCGATCTGGGCCCGCATGTTGGAGCCGTAGTTGTTGAGGTCCGAGACCATCTCGGTGATCTTCGGCGAGTTGTACTGAATCGTCATGATCTGTTCCTTGTCTGTCGTGAACGGCTACTCAGCGCGGAGGGCTACAGGCCCTCGGAGTCGGAGGCGACGATCGTCTGCTTGCCGGAGGTGACGGCCTGCGACAGGCGGTCCAGCTTCTCGTTGAGCCGGGTGACCTCGTCGTGCCATTCGGTGGCGGCGGTCTTGAACTGACCGTGCGCTTCACCCGACCAGCCGGCGGCGACGGCCTGCACGGAGTCGTCGATCTGGTTGATGGAGGTCTTGAGCGTGGAGATCGCGTCCTCCATCCGGCTCACGACATTGTTGATGCCGCCTTCGTCGACACCGTAGTCGCCCGAGCCGCCACCGAGGTTGGTAAGAGACATATTTCAGAACCTTTCATCAGAACTTGTGTGTGCGCGAGGATCCGATCGATCTCGCTGAGCTGGACGCAGACCGACGCTGCGACGCGGAACTACGGCGGCATCCACCTCCCCCCGGGCAGTCCCTCGATCAGCGCCGCGACCGCTTGGGTCACCCGGTGATCGGTACCCGTGGTGAGCGTCGACCAGATCTGTCGATCCGGCGAGATCGTCGGGGCGGCGACGATGCGCCCACGCCCCGTGTCGTAGACGGCGACAGCGCCCGGCGCGCGGGTGGTCGAGCCGTCCTCGTGGCTGTAGACGACGACTTCCGCGTGCCCCGTGCAGGAGGCGAACGCCGCGCCGAGCACGGTGGCATCACGCTCGGTGGCATCGAGCGCGTACAGGCCGTCGGCGAATTCCGCGGCTGTCGTCGCACCGTCGAGTCGCCGGGTCAGCTCGTCGGCGGGCGCGCTGAAGCCGCTGAACTGCGCGGGCTCACGGTGGCCGAGCGCGGCGAGGGCCGGGCGCGCCAACTCCTCGGCCGAACCGTCGCACCACACCGAATTCACTTCGAAGGTGTCGTCGGTGCGCACGGCGATCGCATGGGCGCCGCCTCGGCGCACCACGCAGACGCGTTTGGTGCCGTCTTCGGCGTGGATCCGTACGGCGAGTTCACGATCCGGTTGGGCCAGCACGAACAGCGCGTCGGCCAGGCCGGGATCGACTTCGCCCTCGGCGTCGATGAGACCGCTGTCGCGCAGGTCCGCGACCGCCTGCTCGTGGGCGCGGCGCCACTGTTCGTAGGAGTCCTGTTGCAGGCCGACGCGCAGCGTCAGCGGCAAGGTCTGCACGCCGAGGCGGTCGGCCACGGCGAGCAGGGCGTCGTTGGTCAGGGTTGTCACGACCCGCCTCCCGGCTCCGCCCCACCCTGTTCGGTGCTCGCGGCCCTGGCCGCCTGGCCGTGATCGCCGAGTACCGCGGGCGCGGCGCGGATCTCGCCGTCGAGGCTGAACTCCTCGGTGTGCTCGGGCAGGCTCGCCCGCGGGAACCGCGCGGTGTCCTGGGCCGCTGCCGTGCCGACCGGGCCCGGCGCGATCGGCGCCGCCTGCGTGCCCGCGGCGGGCGTGACCACGGGATTCGGCCGGGCGGTGACCTCGGCGCTGCTGGCCGACTGCGCGTACACCGGCGCGTTGTAGCTGGTCAGCGTGCGCGGAACCGATTGCAGGACAGGCATTCCCGGGATACCACCGAATCCCGGCACGGCGCCGGGATGGGTCACGGTCGGCTGTGGCGGCACGGCGGCTCGCTCGGCGGCCAGCGCCGTGGCGGGCGCGATCGGCGGCGGGTCCTGGTGCTGCCAGGCCGAAGCCAAAGGCTCGGTGGCCTTTTCGTAGTTCTCCATCACCCGCGAGGCAACGGCCTTGGCGACATCGTGCTCGGCGTCGGTATCGGCGGCGACCGCCTTGATCGGCGCACCGAGCATCCCGCTCACCGACTCGAGGGTGCGCTGCACCTGCTGGATGGCCTCGATGTCGGCGGTATCGGGCATCGCCAGACGGGCCACCTCGTAGGCGGCGACCTGCGCCTGGAATTTCGCGGCGTTCGCGGCGGCGGCCGTCGAGGTCTCGAGCAGCCACTCACGCAGCGCCGTAACCCGTTGCACCACTTCGTCACTGCGCCCGGACTGCCAGGCGCCGCGCAGGTCGGCGAGCACCTTCTCGTATTCCAGTACGGCCGCGCCGAACGACGCGGCCAGTTGTGTCCACGCGCCGATCGCCTCAGCCATGGGGACAGACCCCGCCCCCGTGGTGAGGTCACGCGCCAGCTGTTCCGGCGGACGCGCCGACCACACCACGCCGGTGAACCCTGGCTGTGGTGGTTCGATCATTGCGGCGGAGTACCTCCGAAGTCCGCCGTGTTGTCGCTTTCCATCCCGCTGAAGCGGTTCGCCTGCAGGCGAAGCGTCGCGGCGAGCTTGCGCATCTCCTCGACGCCGGCCTGCGCGCGGGTCAGGTACGACGCGGCCACCTCGTTGGCGGTCTGCGCCGAGCGGCCCGACACCTCGTCGGCCCCCGCGGGTGCGACGGTCAGGGCGTGCTCGGCCGCCTGCAGGTCGGCCGCGAGCCGGTCGGCCAGCGAGTCGAGCCCGGACGATGCCTGACTCGCCGTCGCGGCGTCGAACTGCACGCCGTCGTAGATCTCACCTGTCACGTCGGCCATGGTGAACCTCCTGTGTGCGAACGAAAATCTGCGTCATAGCGTCAGTTCCTTGTCGGGCGGCGCTTCCGAGGTCGTGGTGTCGGCCGCGCCGACAACCGGCAGCGACACACCCTCGATCTGGCCGATCACCTCGTCGCCGTGCGAGCCGGTGACGAGCTGACCGCGCACCGCGTCGTCGGTCGACGATTCGCCGTCGCGCGCGAGACCGGCACCCATGGGTGCGCCCATCGGCATCGCCCCGGTGCCGGCAGCCGACGACCCACCCGAGGTGACCGCCGCGGCCGACGTGGTCGAGGCGGCCGCCGCCCCCATCGCGCCGGGCAGTGTGCTCAACGCGCCGCCGACCGAGCGGGTGTTGGGGAACGGGCTCAAGGGGGTGCTCGCCGCGGCGATCGCGCCGACGGCGCCACCGGCCCCACCGCCGATTCCGCCACTCGCGCCACCGCCCGCGCCGTCGGTTTCGGCGCCGTCGACGGTTCCCTCGGCGGTCGTGTTGTCGCCCTCGGTGGTGGTCTTCGGCGCCGACAGCGAGGTATTCGCCGCGGCCAGCTCACCGAGCGACTGCGCGACCGTGGTCGCCGTCGACATCAGTGGGGTGATCATGCTCATCAGCTGCGTCAGCTGCTCGGTCGAGCTCACCCCGGTGGGCGCGTTGGTGATCGGCACCTTCTCGCCCGCCGCGGTCATGCTCGCGCTGTGCCCGACCAGTTCGGTCTTGGTCTTGACGGTGATCGCCAGTGCCTCGGCGGTGGACGAGGCGGCCGAGGCGACCAGGAAGGCCGCGCCGGCGCCCGAGCCCATCAGCAGCGGCGCCATCGCCATGGTCGCCGAGAACTTCGCGATCACCGCCGCCATCAGCCCAGCACCGGTGGCGACGCTGACGGCGCCGTTGGCGAGGACCGCCTTCTCCTGGGTGCTCTGGGCCGCCAGCTTGCCCGCGTCGGTCTGCGCCTCGCTCGCCTTCTGCGCGGCCTCCATCGCCGCGATGCCCTGCCACACCGACATCACGGTCTGGATCGCGGTCGAGCCGAGCGACATCACCGTCTGCATCACGGTGCTCACGTTCGACAGCATTTCCGTGGGGTCCGTCGTGGTTCCCGTGCCGTCGCCGGTGGAGTTGGTGCCGAGCTGACCGGTACCGAACGCGGACGCCAGATCGGTGAGCGGGCGCATCAGCGCGCTCAGGTCGATCGTCGGCAGCGGCGGCAGTTCGGGCAGCTGCACGAACTCCGGCATCTGCGGCAGGGCGGGCAGCCCCATCGAGCCAAGGATGTCGTTCACCGGCATGTCGAGCATGGGGGCAAGCGAACTGCCGCGCAGCAGTTCCAGCACGGTCGGATCCAGCGGATCCGCGCCGGGCGGCGGGGTCGCTCCGGGGAAAGTCATGACTGGGTGCGAACCGAACCGATGTCCATGCCCGAGGCGCCGTCGACACCCTCGTAGGTGGCCGCACCCTGGTGCGCGGTCAACGCGGTGCCCGCGTGCACCGCGGCCAGTTCGGCGACCGAGGACAGGTGGTTGGCCTGCGCGAAGGCATACGAGGCGAGCAGTTCCTGCCCGATCAGCCCGAACACCGGCACGACCGCGGCGACTGTCGCGGCCTGATCGACCGCCGCGGCCGAGGCGACACCCGACGCCATCGCCGCCGACGCGCTTCCGTAGGCACGCAACGCATCAGGGACAACTTCGAAGTGGCTCATGTCAATCGTCCAATCTCGAAACATCACTTGATGTTTCGTAGTCAACCTTAACCAGCCGAGACGGCGCGCGACGATCGCGCAAGGGTAAACAGTCGATGACTAACCCGTGCTCTCCTCGTTGAACGCGGTGATGAGTTCGCCGCGTTGCGCGAAGGCACGATGCGCGGCGGTGCGCGCGGTATCGACGAGGGTCTGCTCGAGTTCGGCGGGCGTCAGTTTCGCGATGCCCGGTGCGAAACTCAGGCCGACGAGTGCGGCGTTGGCGTCGACCTCGACGGTCACCGTTCCATCCGGCGACGTCTCGGTCACCAGGATGGCCTTGGTCGCATCCTGGAGATCGGTGAGCCGGTAGAGCTGTTTCTGCACCCGAGCGATGAGCTCGTCCATCGTTTCGACCATGTCGCCTCCCCAATTCGCTTGCCGCTCAGACCGATCGCAGCCAGCTCTGCGGTTCGGTGTCGTAGTCCTGCTCGTCGAGGATCTCCTGGCGTGCCACCTCTTCCTCGGTCGGCAGGCCGGTGAGCGCGAGCATCTCCGGGGACATCCCCGCCGCGCGGAACTGTTCGCGCCGCGCCATGCCCGCCCGGTTGGCCGACTGCTTGCACAGGCGGAGCACCTCGGCGGCCAGCTGCGCCGGATCGCGGCGCAACTGGTCGGGCTCGAGCCGAAGACCCAGGGGCAGACCATTTTCCGTGGTTCGCACCGAGATCGCTCCCGTCATCGACGTGGAAACGAACTCGGTGGGAAATTCGTCCTGCTGTGCCGACGTCATCGCCTCGCCCCCTCAGACTCGTTCATCTTTGATGGCCCGCACCACTTCCGCGATGCGCTGGTTGATCAGCTCGGTGAAACGCTTCGCATCCGCCGCCACCGCGACCCGCGGCACCTCTTCGGCGATCACATAGCGTCCGTCGTCGACCACGTCGCGCCAGCTCAGTTTGTGCCGGGTGACGCCGCGCGGCCCGAACCGCGAGCGACCCTGGATCACCTCGACCTCTCCCGCACGAAGCAGCGGTGCCGCCTCGAACTGCTTGGCGCGCAGCGGGGCCGGATCGTCGAAGGAATCATGGACCGACGAGATGGCGTACGAGTAGTCGAGTTGTGCTGCCTTGTCACGGGTTTCGAGCACCAGATCGGCCTCGCGGCCCGGTGCGTTCTCCGGGAGTTCGCGAACCACGTAGTCGGCCAGACTCACCGCGTCGCACTCGGTGACGACGTAACCGCCGCTGTCCCAATAGGTGTCGCCCGGCTTCTGACGCACTACATAACCCCGGTCGCCGCGCCTGCAACCCATCACCCGTACCAGCGCGTCGACCTTCATGTCGTCCTCGCCGTCGTGGCCGTGGACGATGATTTTGATGTCGGGATCGAGCAGCGCCTCGAGCACGAAGCTGACGAACTCCGGCTCGTTGCGCCGCAACCCCGCGAGCGCGTCGGCCTTCTGCCGGTCCAGTTCATCGGCGTCCAGGGTTCTGGTCCGGCAGAAGAACGGCCACGGCACGAAATCGGAGGTGGCCCACTCCCAGAGGGTGAACATCTCCAGTTCCGTCAGGTTCCACGTGCGGTTCATTGCTCGACGACCGGCCTCACCACGGTCTGCGCCTCACCGATCGCCTCTTCGAGGTGCTCGACCGAATCCAGGTAGTCGGCCCGCTTGTGGTCCTTCTGCTGACCGCCGGCACCGGCGCCCGCGCCACCGCCGCCCATGGGCCCACCCATCGGCATGCCCGCTCCGGCACCGGCGGCACTGGCCAGACCGGCCCGGCTTGCCATGGCAGCGAGATCGGTGGTGGCCGTCGCGCGGGGGAACAGCTTCGACGCTTTCTCGAGGTTCTGGCCCTCGACCTTGGCGCCGAGCCCACCCCCGGCACCGCCACCCGCGCCACCGCCACCCTTGGCACCGGCGAGGCCCATCTTCTTGGCAGCTTCGTCCAATGCCGCGGCACTGGTGGGGATTCCACTCAGCCCGGCCATACTCGCCTGCTGGGCAGCCTGGGACGCGGCCTGCTCGGCAGCGGCGGAGATCTGCTCGCCGATCTGCGAGGCCTGCGAGGCGGCCTGGGAGGCGAGCTGCTGCAAGGCCTGGGAAGCCGTCTCCTGCGCTTGCTGCTGTTGCTGCTGCGCGGCCTTCTGCGCGGCAGCGCGTTCCGCGTCCTTGGCGGCCTGCTCCTGGGCTTTGCGCTGCGCCTCGGCCTGCTGCAGGGCCGCGAGCTGCTGCTGGTGTGCGGCGTCCTGCTGGGCTTTCAGCTGTGCGGCCGTCGCCGCGTCGCTGTTCTGCGACCCGCCACCGCCACCGCCACCCGCGGGATTGCCGGGGCTTCCGGGATTACCGGGGTTGGCGGGGTTACCGGGCGGGTCCTCGGTGACCCTCGCGGTGCCCGCTGGTCCGGGCAGTGCGGGCAGGGCACCGATCGCCGCCGCGTACCCCGGGCGGTACCAGTTGTTGAAGACGGTGCGCGCGTGGTCTTCCCACGTCTTCCGCTCGTAGGCATCGAGTTGGTCGGCCGGTTTGTCCGGCATGTTCGCCTGCGTGGTCTGGGCCCAGTTGTAGGCGTCGAGCAGCAGTTCGCTGACTCGGTACATGGTGCGGGTCAACTCGAGACCCCGCCCGGTGTACCGGTGGACGGCGTCGCGCGCGCCCCCGGCGCCGCGCCCGGTCCAGCGTTCCTTGTTGTCGACCAGAGTCCTGATTCTGGTGTCGTAGTCGCTGAAGCCGCGGCTCATCTGCGAGGCCATCCGGTGCCAGTCCGACGACATGTCCCGCAACCAGCTCGATCGCCGCAACGAGATGCCAAGGTTGTAGAAGTCCGTGTAGTTCAGCGTCGATCCCGGTTCCGCGGTGTGCGAGGCCGACACCGTTTTCAGGCTCTCCTTCGGGGTGTTGGCACCCGACGGAAGGCCGCCGTACTGACCGCTCTTGTCCGTATCGGTCTTCTTGTATTCCCCTGGTTCCCGACCACGTGCGTCGTCGATCCAGGCGGTGTCACGCGGATTGATCTGTCCCAAGTGCTGTTCGGCGTGGACGATGCTGTCGGCCGGATTCCGGGTGGACAGAATATTGCTCAACTCGTCTTTCGACTCCTGGTCCTTGTTCTTGTAGTTGTTCCCGGCGATCAGGAACGACAAGGCCATGTCGTTGAGAACTTGCTTGTGGTCCTTCAAGATGTCGTCGCGGAACTCACGCCCCAGCGTGTAGAACTCCTGTGTGAGCGCGCGGCCCGAGGTGAGGTGACCGAGGAGGTTCTCGGTTTGACCAGCCCCCGTCGTGTCCGGCGAGATGATTTCACCGACCTTGCCCTCGACCAGGGCGATGATGTCGAGCACATCCGCGCAGTACCCGGCGGCTTCCGTCGCCGCGCCGTCCTCGAGCTTGAGCGACCCCGAATTGCGGTATCCCCGCCAGTCGTCCATCGGTGTGCCCACGAGGTCACACTCCCACTGTCTCGACGGTGCGGTTCCTCATCCGTAGACGCCCCTCCTCATCGCTGGCACACCGGCCGGTCGTGCCCCCGCAAACATGGCAGCCGAGTCTTACAACGCGGCAACACCATTCTTAAATCACGCTAACGATTATAGGGTTACCGGCGCGTATCCGCATCAGGACGAGACTACCGACCGATGCCGCTCGTAGAAATTCTCGGCGAACTCCACCGCGAACACCTCGGGCGCCACCGCCGACGAAGCACGGTGCAGCACACCGTCGTCTGCGACGTAGAAGATCGCCCGGCCGACCGCGATCTCACCCGGTTGAACCGGGACGAAAACCATCCAGCCGACACTGATTCGTTCCGCCTGCAACTCGTCGGGCGGATAGCGCACGGGGTCGGCGGATGTCTCGGTCAAGTGCGCGCGCACCATGTCGATCGCGTCTTCGCGCGCCATCGGTTCGGGTAGTCGAGCGGTCACCCCGGCCATGGTGAGCTGGAAAAAGGCGGCGTCGACATCGAAAAGCTCGGCATCACTGAAGACTTCGGCGACCGTGTCGCGGGTGACCACACCGGCTTCGGCCGCCGCGACCAGGGTTTCGACGCCCGCGCGCTGGTACTCGTCGGCACGGACGCCGAGCAGGTCGGTGACGATCCTGGCGACGGTCTCGGAACTCCAGAAGCCGGGTACGGCCTCGGCGATCCCGTCGGCGGTGGGCGAATCACCGTGGTACCAGCGCCCATTGGTCCACCAGTAGCAGAACGACAACATCCCGCCTGCGGCACGGTGATTGAGTACCTGCGCTGAAATCCACGACGGCGCACCCGTGTACAGCCCCGTCGGCGGTCCGCCCTCGGCGTAGGCGGCGGCGAGTTCCGGCGAGTTCCATACGCCACCGGAGAGCACGGCGCGATTGCCGGGCAGCAGATACAGCGAACTTCCGCTGCGCCGCACCCCTTCGAACCAGTTCAGCGAGGGCAGCGAGCGCGGGCCGAACTCCGAGCCGACCGCGACGAAGGCCGCCGACAGCACCGCCCAGCGCGCCACCATCAGCGGCAAGGGCGGCAGGCCCACGTCGGAATCGCTGGCGCGTAGGCCTTTTCGTCGGTCGGCGAGTTCCTGTTCGGCCGCAGTGCGTGGTGCGCGGATCTGCTTGTCGTCGTGCGCCACATACGCCGACAACCACACCGGCACCGACCGGCGCGGGAACGCCGCCAGGTCGGCGCGGTAGGAGTCCTGGGCAAGGAGGTGTTCGTCGGGGAACGGTTCGTCACCGTAGTCGTAGTCGACGTCGATCTCGCCCGCACGCGACAGACTCAGCACCAGGCGCCACCACGGCCCGTCACCGAGCTCAGCCGACAGCAGCCGGTGCTCCCACACCAGGTCGATGATCTCCTGTGGCGGCGTCACCTGCACGGGTTCGATGGTGTCGCCGGAGAACAGGGCGACCGAGGAATGCTCGAGCACCGTGAGGGCGAAGGCCGCGTGCAGGCGCTGCCAGTCCGGTGGGGCGAGCGAAGCCAGATCGCGGGCGACCTGGTGCATGATCTTCCTGGCCCGCTCGGCAGGGTCCTCGGGTTCCGGTTCCTCGTCGGCCATGGTGAAACCGACATCGGGCTCGTCCTCGGCGGGCTCGTCCTCGGCGGACGTATCCACTCGGGCGAGTTCGGAGTCCGGTTCGGCCGGAACGGAATTCGGTTCCACGGGAACAGATTCGGTGGATTCGTCGTGGTCCGGTTCGGTGGTGCGCTCGTCGAGCCGGTCGCCTCCGCTGGTCATATCGGGCGGAAATCCCCTCATCTGGTTCATCGGTTGATCGGTCAGGTCGCCAGGGGCAGACCGAGCTGTGGCAGCTCGATCAGGCTGTTGCCCCGGCGTTCGTTCCAGGCGTCGTAGGTGAACGGATCCGGTGTCGCCAGCCCGAATCCGTCGCGCAGACCGCCGACGACCATGTCGGCGAGGCGCCGGTAGTCGGCTGACGGCGCGGGCCAGGCCAGGCGGGTCCACCAGTTCTCGTGGTAGCGGTCGCGAGGCTGCCAGCCGAGTTCGCGGATCACCGCCGTGCCCTCCCGACCTGCGCGGAGTTCGGGGGCCAGCCGGTCGTCGTCGACGAGTTCGGCTGTCAGTTCGGCATCGGTCTGCAGGAACTGGGCGAACCTCGACGGGCGCTCCTCGCGCGATTCCACGATCTTCACGATCGCGCCCGCAGGCAGGCGAGCCAGCTCTCCCGCCAGCGCTTTCGCGAAATCGTCCCAGGTCACCGGGGTTCCTCGGCAGCCAAGGCGTCGGCTTGATCGCCGAGCGCGAGCCAGTTGTTGTCCATCAGCGTCAGCTGCAGTGAGCCGTCCACGTCGCGCAGGATCAGGGTGTCGGCCTCGCCCGCCCAGCGCACCGCGGACACCTCACCGGGGATGTGTGCGGTCGGTCTGCCGAACAGTTCGGTCAGCAGTGCCACCCACCGGGCGAAGGTGTCACGCGCCCAGGCGCGACCCTCGTCGTCCTGTGGGACACCCTTGGTGAGCCACAAGGTGATGTCGACGATGCGGCCGTCCTCGGCGAAGACGCGGCCGCTGGTCGGGCCGAAGCCGATATCGAGACGGGCACGGTCCGCGTGCGGGCTCAGCACCCGCCAACCGGAGCGGGCGGCCAGGTCGGGCAGCGAATCCATCGGCTTGGCGCCGCCGAGCTCGCGCAGGCCGGTGGCGATCTCGGTGAGCTGTTCGTCGGTCAGCACCCGACGGCGGTCCTCGCTCATGCCCGCACCTCCTCGGTCATCGGCGCTTCTTCGCCAGCTCGGCGAGCCTGCGCTGCCGGACCAGGTCGGCTTCGCGCGCGTTCGACCCGTCGAGTTGCCCCGCGAACGCCGCCCGCGCTGCCCGGACCAGGTCGTCGGAGGCGTTCGGGTAGGCGCGGGCCACCTGCCACAGCGCGTCCTCGGTCTTCATGTCGAGTCCGGTCTCGGAATGGATGCCGCCACCGCTGAGCACCGAAGCGAGCATCTTGTCGAAGTTCTGCCGAATCTCGGCCTCGGTCGGTTCGGTCTCCCGCACCGCATGCCTCCTCACATCGTCGCGGCCTGAGCATCATCGGGCGAAAATCGTGGTCCGTCGCTGGTCATCGTGCACCACATCACGGATGTAGGCACCGAGGTCCAGCTCCGGTGGCAGCGCCCGATACACCAGCTCACAGACGACAGTATCGCCGATGACGATGGCGAACCGGTTCGTCCGCCAGGCGACCGTTCCCCAGTCGACCCGGGCGTCGTCCTCGAGCGGGAACGTCCGATCTCCCACCCGCACGGCCAACCCGTCCATCGACCGGTAGAACACCATCTTCACACCGTTCAGCTCACCGTAGACGCCGCTGTCGTGACCTGCCGACTGCCCGGCCTGCAGGGCACCGGTGATCGGGTCGAACAGGGAACGGACGCCGTAGCCGGCGAAGGGGCGTACGACCAGGCCGTCGGTCGAGACGGTTCTGGGGTAGTTGCGGGCGGGGTGTCCGTTGGTTCCGGCAGTGGACGGGGGCGCCGACATCGGCATGGCCGGTGGGACGCCGTAGGTCGGTTCCTGTGTGTGGGCAGGTTGGAACGGAAGTTGGTTCGCCGGCGGAGCGACGGGTGGGTGTGCGGTGCCTGGGTATTGGGCGAGCGGGGGGTGGGTTGTGGGGTGGTGGGGCTGTGGCACAGGGTTATGCGGCCCCGATGCCATGGGGTACTGACCATCCTGGGCGGGGGCCGTGGGGTACTGCCCGTTCGGGGCCGGGGCCGGGGGGAACTGCCCGTTCGGGACCGGGGCGGTCGGGTGCTGTCCCTGCGGGATTGGTGTCGTCCCGGGGTTCCCTTGCGCTGACGGGCACTCCCCCTGCGTCGTTCGGTACTGAGGCAAGGAGCGGTGTGGGGACGATTCGTTCCCGTTCGGGTACAGGCCGGTCTGGCCATTCGCGGGATATCCCGAGTCCTGCCCAGTTGGGTACTGGAATCGACCCTGATCAGCGGAGCCAGTCGGGGATGCCGCGTTCGGGTACGGCGGCAACTGCGCAGGAGTTGATCCACCCGACTCGATGCCCGGAGGTAGAGCGAACGACCCGGATGCTGGGTTCGCTTCGTACCCCGACTGCGCCCAAGGAGTGCGGGAAACATCCGTTTCACTAGACGGAACCTGCAGTCCCCGAAGGAAATCCGGAGCCGCAGCATCGACAGGGGTTCCGATCCGCCCTGACCGCAGCTCATCCAGGCGTCCCGAGGACATCGGATCAGGCACGAGTGGCATGTCCGGTGAGCCTGGGATACCCGGCGGCACCTGGAATCCAGGCATCGGAATCCCCGGCGGCACAGGCAGACCAGGTACCTCTGGCGGCACCGGAATCTGTGGCGCCGGTACATGCGGCGGCATGGGAATACCAGGCGGCACCGAACCATCCGGAGCAACCGGAAGATCAGGCTGCGAAGGACTACCCGGTGCCGGCGGCATGCCCGGCGGCACCGGCAAGTCAGCCGGGTTCGGAATACCCGGAGGCAGCGGCAAATTCGGCGGTACCGGGTAGTCCGGCGGTGTCGCACCCGGAGGCGTCGGCACACCCGGTGGTGTCGGAACGCCCGGGGGAATCGAAAAATCCGGAGGCGTCGGCACGCCCGGTGGTGTCGGAACGCCCGGGGGAATCGAAAAATCCGGAGGCGTCGGCACGCCCGGAGGAACCGGAAGTTCCGGAGGCGCCGGAGAAGTCGGCACATCTGGAGGCATCGGTACACCCGGTGGGGTCGGCACACCTGGCGGCGTCGGCACATCCGGCGGGATCGGCACGCCCGGCGGCGTCGGTATA
The DNA here is from genome assembly GCF_053605015.1 of Nocardia sp. NPDC003979. Taxonomy (NCBI): domain Bacteria; kingdom Bacillati; phylum Actinomycetota; class Actinomycetes; order Mycobacteriales; family Nocardiaceae; genus Nocardia; species Nocardia sp. NPDC003979. The sequence goes on along the minus strand of NZ_JBSGIJ010000001.1, from coordinate 245,782 downwards.
TCCGGCGGGATCGGCACATCCGGCGGGATCGGCACGCCCGGCGGGATCGGCACGCCCGGCGGCGTCGGCACGCCCGGCGGCGTCGGCACATCCGGCGGCGTCGGCACGCCCGGCGGCGTCGGCACATCCGGCGGCGTCGGCACATCCGGCGGCGTCGGCACATCCGGCGGCGTCGGCACATCCGGCGGCGTCGGCACATCCGGCGGCGTCGGCACATCCGGCG
>NZ_JBSGIJ010000001.1:0-245460 GCF_053605015.1 Nocardia sp. NPDC003979 | reverse complement strand
GGCGTCGGGTTCGACGGGCCAGGTGGGGTCGGCGGGTTGGGCGGGGTCGGCGGGTTGGGCGGAGGGGTCGGGTCTGAGGGGGTTACGTCGAATTCGAGGGGTGGTAGGGGGGAGATGGACGGGGGGACGGGGAAGTCGAAGTCGTAGTCCTTCGGGGGGTGTGGGATTCGGGAACGTGTGGGGCCGACGGGGCGGTTTGCCGGCTCGGGTGCTGCGTGAGGTGGTGCCGTGGTCGGCGCGGCCGGAGCGTCATCGGACGAGCTGTCGGGGCGTACCTCGCTGTCGGCCGCATCGTTGCCGGCTTCGTCTGTGCCGAGTTCCCGCTCGCGTGCCCCATTCGTGTCGCCGTCGTCAGCACCGGTGTTGACGGGCCGGCTCGCAGGCCCAGTGTCGACGGGCACGTTCGGACCGAGCACCTCATGTTCCGGGGTATTCGCCTCGGGCTCTTGCCCAGCGCGATCACCACCGACCTGCCCGTTCGTAATCGGGGCAGGGCCGACGGAACCGTTGACGCTTGTGTCGTCGACATCGGACGCGTTCACAACCGGCGGGTTGGTGCTGCCGCCACCATGCCCGTTCGGGACCGGCGCCCCGTTGACGGGACCGCCGGTGCCCAGCTCGGTGGAGGGCTGGGGCTGAGCAGGGAGTGGGGTCTGCCGGGTGAGGCTCGCCGGGGGTAGGTGGGTGGGATTGTCGAGCGCGGTCTCGATGTCGGTCAGGGTGGTGCGGGCATCGTCGACGCGCTGGGCAGCTTGCTCCAAAGCGGTGAGGCGGTTCTGCCAGGGCTGTTGCTCGTCGACTCGCATTGTGCGGGAGCGCAGTTCGGCGAGGGCGTCGGCTCGGGTGCGGGGGTCGATCAGGTCGGATTCGTTGATGGGGAGGCCCTGGCGGGCTTGTCCGAGGGCGGCTTCGGCGTCGGCGAGTTCCCTTGTCGCTTCGTCCCTTTGCTCGGTGAGGCGCTGCACCTCGAGGTCGGCGGCGCGGTGCAGCAGGTCGGTGAGTTCGGTGATGTCGGCGGCGCGGCGCAGGACTTCGTCGCGCAGTTCGGCCTGCACCTCGGCGAGTTGGTCGGGGGTCAGGCGTTCGTGCTGATCGATCTTGCCGTCGCGGTAGATCTCGTAGACCTCGGCCCAGCGCTCGGGGGTGGCGTCGGTGAGATCCAGGCCGAGGATGCGGACGAAGTCGCGGCTCGCACCGCGGTCCGGACCGGGCGCGATATCGGTGTGACCAACCAGCAGGCCGAGCAACTCGGGCACGTCGACCAGGGCGGATGGATCGCCGACCAGGTCGAGCAGATGCCGGACAGCCTTGTCGTGCACCGGGAATTCGGCGTCGGGGACGCGCGGGTCCACGGCGTTGTCACCATGTGCACGCGGATCGAAATGGTCGATCTCGGCGAGTTCTTCCGCATAGTCGGTGAGCGCGTCGACCAGTTCTTCGCGAATGCCGTTGCGATGCACCAGATCGGCGACCACCTCGCCCAGCTGCTTGATCGACGTCACCACCGGTTCGTCGGAACCCGGCGGCCTGCTCAGCGCGTCGAGTCGGCGGACCAGCCGGTCGTCGGCCGCCGCGACACGCTGGGAGTCGATGCCGCTCAACTCTTTCGCGTACTTCACCAGCGCTTCGGCCTGCTGCTGCCTGCGTGGGTTGCGCTGACGCTGGTCGGTGAATTCCTCGGCCAGCCTGCGCGGCGTCATCTCCTCGGCGTCGAGCCCGAGCCGATGTGACACGCGGTGTCGCGCCGCTTCCACCTGGTGGAACGTGTCGATATCCCATGCGGTACGGGCGTAATCGATGATTGCTTCGATCTGGGCGGCGCGCACCGCGTTCTCGGCCCGCAGTGTGGCGAGCTTGTCCGCCAGCGACTGCACCGACGATCGATCGGCCTCGGTGATGCCGAGCCGCTCCACGAGTTCGCCGACAGCCGCGCTGATTTCGTCCGGCGAGCGAAGGTCGGCACTCTCGGCCGGGTCGGTCACCGCGAGCGCGTCGTCCACCGGTTCGTCGGGAACCACCCGCCACCCCGACCCGTCGTCGACAGCGGTCACATCGATGGATCGACCGTCGACCGCACCGCTGAAGTGCCGTACGTCGCGCAACCCTTGATCGAGCACGAGGATGCGTTCGGGCACCGCCTGACCGTCCGCCAGGGTCCGCCCGGGCCGCACGTCGGTACCGATGTAGCGTACGTCGACCACACCGGCGTTGACCGCCTGCGCCAGATCCGGGTAGCGGCCGAGCGCATCGGCGAGCACCCGATCATGTCCCGTCGGCCCGTCGAGGACGACCAGCCGCAGCGAACCCTCGGAGTCACCGGGGACGAGGCCGATTCCGGTGCCGTCGTCGAGCATGGCGCCACCACGCGAGAGCACCCAGTCCCGGCTCGCCATGTCACCGATCAGGTCGGCGAGTTCGGCCGCCTCGCTGTGCGCACGCAGGAATGTTTCGGCATCGCGAGCGAAATCGGCTGCCAGCGCGTCGTATTCACGAATGCGTGCCATTTCGGCGGTGAACACGTCGCGCAGGTCACCCGCGTCCAGGTCAGCCAGGTCGGTCTGCAGCAATTGCGCCCAGACCGCGCGCTCGTCGCGAATCTGGTCTCGCCGCAACGCGTTCTCGAAGTATTCGCGCATGCCCTGGTCGATGCCGGGCTGATCGGAGTAGGTGAGGTCGCCCCAGTCGCGCCCCGGTTCGCCGCCGTTGTTCACCCCCCGCCAGTTCAGCAGGGTGGGGTTGCCCTGGTTGGCCCGGACCACTTCGATCAGGAAGCGGGTCATCGGGTCGGTGTCGAAGAAGTCGATCTGGTCGCTGAACGGGATCCGCTGGTGTTCGGCGGCGAAGCGGCGGGCCGCCTCCGCCATGCCGGTGAGGGCACCGATCCGGCGCAGCTGCTGGTAGCGGATCTGGTCGAGGGCGCGGCGGACGTTCTCCGGTGTCGGGTCGCCGAGGGTGACCTCGAGGTCGTCGGCGGCATCGGTCAGCGTATCGGCGAGGTCGTCACGCAGGGCCGCTGCGTCGTCGAGCTCCCTTGTCCAGCTGTCGATCTCGGCAGTCGAGCGCGCGACCTCGGCATTGTCGGGCAGCGTGTCCGGCTGCGCGGGCAGTTCCGGGCGCTGCTCGCCTGCGGTGAGTTCGCGGGCCTCGGCATCGGCCTGCCGTTTCAGGTCCTCGAGTTCGACACCCAGCTCCCGACGCACCAGCTCGGGGTCGGCTTCGTCGAGCGCGTACCGGTATTCGGAACCGTCGCGCAGGGTCGGCGGGCGGTTGTCCGGTGCCGCCTGATCGGCGATCCGCGAAGTGAGGTGCTTGAAGAACGGCACCAGCTCGCGGCTGCGCCACATCGTGATGGCTTCCTTGAGGATGCGCACCGGGCTGAATTTTGTACTCAGGACATCGTATTCGTCACCCGGCGCCGGGCTCGGGTCGCGCTGACTGGTCAGCGGCAGACCCGCTTGGTGACCGAGCATCGATTGGCCCGCGCTGTCGATACCCGAACCTGACGGGTACTTGGGCGTATGACCTTCGTACCCGAAGTTCACCGCGTCCCACAGGCGGCGCAGCAGCGATTTGCGCGGCGCGGGCTCGTCTGACGGGTCGGCCGAGGTCGGGTCGGGCGGGTCGAGGCGTTCGGCCTCTTCGACCCGCCAGCGGGAATCGCCGTCGGGCACGAGCCGCGTGGGTACGCGGTCTCCGTCGACCTGGATGTTGTAGCGGCGTGACCCGTCCGGATTGTCGCCGCTCTCGGTGACACGGACCGCATCGGCGAGGTCGAGGATGTCGGTGGCTTCCCGGCGGACCTCGGCGCGAGCATCGGCGATCGCACGATCCGGATCGCGCGCGAGTGCGTCGGGATCGACGCGGAGCCTGCGAGCCCAGCCGTCACGCGCGGCTTCGGCTTGGGCACGCAAGGCTGGATCGCTGATTCCGGCGACGCGGTCCGCCGCAGCGGCCATGGCCTCGACCATGGCCGCGCGCAACAGGTTTCGATACCGCAGGTGTGCGACGGTATCGCCGAGCTGGGCGAGATCGGCATCGCTGAGATCGAATCGGCGCACCAGACGATCACGGGTCTGATCCACCGACTCGGGCGTGGGCACGTGGTCGGCGGCATGATTCGGATCCGAGTCGGGCGTCGGCACCCGGGCTGCGGGGCCGTTCGGATTCGAGGCGAGAATCGGCGAACCCTGTGCGGGCGGCACCTGCCGCGTCGGCATGGACGGCTCGTCCACCGGCAGACCGGCGCGCCGGAGATCGTCCTGGACCTCACGCAATGTCGCATCGTCGGCCTCGGTGAGCCAGTACTGCTCGTCACCGTAGAGCTCGGTGTCCGACAGGGGCCCGAAGTCGGCCGGGTACCGCATGGTCGGCCCGTCGGCACTGTCGAGGAACCCACGAGCCCGCGCCAACTCCGCAAGCTCGGCCAACGCCGCCAACGGCTGCCGCAACCCGGAGAACCGCTCCCCCAACCCGAGCGCCTCCCCCAACGCCCGCGCATACGAAGTCGCCTCTTCCGACAACGGCGCCGCATCCCGCTGGCCGGGAAGATCCCGCTGCTCCCGCAGGAACTCGGCCACATCGCGAAGCGGATCCCCAGTCCGCGCCTGGGAGTTGTCCCCCGAATCCGGGGAGCCCGAGGGCGGTGCCGACGGCATGGGCGGTGCGGACGGCTGGGGTGGCGCCGAAGGCATCGGAGGTGCCGGGTTGACGCCCGGTTGGGATGGTGGCTGGTGGGCCGGGCCGGGGGTGGAGGGGGGCTTGGACGGTGTCGGGTCGGGGGTGGCGGGGAGGCCGTCTTCGTCGGGGCCCTCGTCGTCGCGGCGGTCGAGTTCGTCGAATCGGGCGGCGATTTCCTGGCGGGCCTGATCCAGGAGCTGTTCCAGGCGAAGGGTTCTGGCCTTGGCGAGGAGGTCGGCGGCGAGTTGTTCGCGGTCGAGTTCGGTGTCGACGGAACGGTCGTCGAGTTCACGGCGCAGTTGGCTGATCTCGTCGAGGATGTCGCGAATTCGGCTGTCCGGCGTCGGCTGGGCCTGTGGGTCGCGGGCGGGTACCGACTCGTCGGGTTGCGGTGCGGGCGACTCGTTCAGTCCCTGCTCCAGCTCCTGCTGGACCTGTGTCAATCGCTCGAGCGTCTCCGCCAGACGAGCGTCGGCGGCCTCATCGTGCCGATCGAACACCTCGTCGGTGGCCGCGGTTTTCCGGCGGGCCGCGTCGTCGAACGGGCTGCTGTCCGAATCGCGTTCGTGTCCACCATCTTCCGGCTCATCAGGCGACGACGACAACCGAGGCGGCTGCACGGGCGGCTTTCCACCTCCACCGTTCTCGGGACGGGCCGCACCGGTCTCGCCTTGTTGCTCAGCAGAATTCGGCCGACCGGGCGCGCCCTCGCCCCGCAGCCCACCGCCCGGCTGCCGGGGCGGAGTGTTTTCGCCCGGCGTGCCGAGATGGTTGTCGTTCATACCGAAGTAGTCGTGCACCAACTGCCGCAGCGCCGTCAACTTGGCTGCGCGATCGGCGATCTCGATGCGCATGGCACGGATCACGGCGGCCATCTGCTCAGGCTTCAAGCCCTCGTGCTTTTCGATCTTGCCGTCGCGGAACGCCTCGTAGATCTTGGCGTATGTCACGCCGTCCGCACCGGCCAGGTCGACGCCGACCAGGCGTGCCCAGTCACGGCTTGCCGAGGGCCGGTTCGTATTGCCGACATCCCCGGGGACGGTCAGATCGAGGGTGCCCGCGGCCTCGGCGACCGCGCGGGCGAAGTCCGCCACATCGACACTGCCGAGCGCGTCGGCGATCACCCGACGCATGGCGTTGATGCTGTCGGGCCCCTGCAGCGGCATCGACTCGCGGACGAGCCTCGGATCGGTGATCTCCTTGCCGTCCGACTTCGGGACGCTCTGATTGTCCGACCGCACAACGTCCTTGGTGTCCGTCGGCGCGAGGGCATAGCGGTCGATATCGCGCAGCGCCTTGGCGAATTCGGTGAGCGCTTCACGCACCAGTTCGTCATTGCCCTGCTTTTCGTGCATCCGCACGAGCTGATGCAGCTTCTTCCCGCTCAACCCCTTGGGGTCGACGGCGAAGACCTTGTCGTCGTCCGGACGCCCACCCGGCCGCTCGACCCGGCCCGGCGGCAGCAGCGCCGCGACCCGATGGTCGACACCCGCGAGTTCCGCGTACCGCGCGAGCCGCTTCTGTTTGCGGGTGGGCCGCTCGGTGGTCGTCGGGCGTTCGTCGGCGGGCAGCGAGTCGTGGCGGTGCGCCGGATGGATGTGGCTGTCGGGCACGAGCCGGTCGGCCAGCCGCTGACGCGCCGCGTCGAGCGCCTTGGAATCGAGTTCGCGAAGGGTACCGAAGTACAGTTCCAGATCGTCGAAGTTCTGCGCGCGCAGCGCTTTTCGTCGGGATGCGTCGGCGAGCAGTTCACCGAGCTTGCCCGCGGTCATCTGTTCCTGGGTCAGGCCGAGGGCGGACGCGAGGCGACCGCGTGCGTTGCTGACGGTGTGGAAGTCCTCGACGAGATTTCCGGTGCGCAGGAAGTCGGCCAGGCCCTCGACCTGCGCCGCTCGCACCGCGTTGTCGAGTTTGAGTTCGGCGATCCGCTCGTCGATGTCGCCTGGCAGCAGATCTGCGGGGGTGAGCTCGAGGGCGAAGGTCAGATCGACCAGGTCGGCGAGTAGCTGCTCGCGGGTGCGCTGCACCGTCGCACCGTCACCGGGGACGACATCCGAACCGATGATCGGGCGCCAGGCGCCGTCACCGTCGCGCAGCAGAGTGATCCGCACATCGCGTCCGTCCATGTTTTCGGTGTGGTCGCGCACCTGTGGTGTGTCGACCGGCTCGAGGTGGGTCTGCCCCCTGAAGTCGGTGAGCACCTTGCGGTAGTCGACCAGCAGATCGCCGTCGCGGATCTGCGCGGCCAGATCCGGTTGGGAGGCGAGCACATCGGCGAGAACCTGGTCGCGCTCGCGCGCTCCGTCGGTGATGACGAGCCGATCGGGCGCGCCGTCGCCGCCGGGCAGTCGGCCGACCTGGTCGCGAATCGGCTCACCGAGAGTCGGCCCGTCGGTGTCGCGCGGCGGCAGCCGCTCCTCCACCGCCGCGATCAATTCGGCGAGCCGTTCAGCCCTTATCTGATTGATCTCGAACAGCCTCTGCACGAACGCGTCGACCGTGTCCGGCGTGAGCTGGTGCGGCCCGAGGCCGAATGTTCCTGCCCACGTGTCCAATTCGTGAGCAAGCTGGTCGCGGCGCAGCGCGTGCACGAAGAAGTCGCGCAGACCCTGGTCGCGGCCGAGCGCATCGGGGTCGCCGAACATCGGCAGCGGTTCGGCGCCGTTGTCGAGCGGGGTGGTGGCGAGCACGCCGGGATCGCGGCCGAACGCGGCGATGAACTCGGTGAGGAACCGGCCCATCGGGTTCTGGTCGATCATGCTCACCCGTCCGCCGAAGCGCACCGGAGCCTGCGATTCGCCGTCGGCGGAGGTGTAGGGCGCGTTCTGCTCGATGTGCGCGCGGATGAAGGCATCGCCGAGACCGATGATGGCCGCGGTCTGCCGCATCACCATGTATTGCTGCCGGTCGATTTCCCGGCGCAGCGCATCCGGCTCGTCGGCCACCTCGACGCCGAGCAACCGGTCGAACATCTCGCGCAGCGTCTCCCCACCGGGCGGCGGCGGGTCGACGGGTGGTGGCAGCGGCGGCAGCGGGTCGGGCTGCGGCTTGTTGTGCAGTTCGTCGGCTTCGTCCTGGGTGATCAGGTCGTTGGCGAGCATGTCGCGCAGGATGCGTTCACGCTGTCCACGCCCGGCGTGCTCGAAGGCCTCGAGCAGATCGTTGCGCGCGTCCTCAGAGGTGACGCGCTCGACCCGCAGGTCGCTGATGATCTGCCTGCGCACCAGGTCGGCGTCGGCATCGCTGAGCTCGGGACGATACTCGGAGCCGTCCTCGTTGCGCATCGCCGGATACTCGCCGCCCGATCGACGCACCCGGCCGGACAGTTTGCCGAAAAGCGGGAGGTACTCGCGGTTCTGGATCAAGACCGGGGTCTGCTGGGCGATCCGCAAGAACGTGGGGTCGGGCGCCGAGGCCTCGGGTCCGGGTCCGACCGTCGGAACTCCCGGCGGCGTCGGGCTGGGCGGAGGCAGTTGCGCCGGGCCAGGGTTGGCGATCATGTCGCCGATCCCGAGGACACCGTCGCGGATCGCGGCCTGTCCCGCACTGTCACCGATGTTGGGCGCGCCGGAGGGCTGCTTGAGGATCGGGAAGTGGTTGTTCAGTTGCGCCAGTATGCGTTTCAGGAACGGCTTGGGCTCCGCCTGTCGCATGGTCGTGTCTTGCGGCGCCACCTGCCACTCACCGTCGGCATCGCGGTAGAGCGGAACGACCACTTGTTCGCCCTCGATGTCGACGAAGACGCGTCGTTCCGGTTCGGCCGGGATCGCGGGCTGTTCCGAACGCCACCACCGGCGCCGGCGAGGCGTTTCCTCCGGGGCGTTGTTCTGGCGTGGTGATTCCGGCTGCGACGGGGTGGTGCGCGGTGGATCGGTGTGCACACCGTCGCGCGTCAGCTCGCCGTCGGGACGCGAGCGATCCGGTTGCGAGGCATCCGGTTCCGAACGATCCCGCTGTCCGGCCGTGGGTTCCGAGGAATTCCGCTGCGAGGGATCCGGTTCTGGACCTTCCGGTTTCGAGTGGTCCCGGTCCGAACCGTCCGGTTCCGACCGGTCCGAATTCCCGCCGTCCGGTAGTTCCAAATGATCGGAGCCTTGTTCGGGCAGATTGTGCACATAGTCGCGGGTCGGATTCTGCGCCTCCCGCATCAGCAGGTCGTAGAGCGTGCGGGCGGGCCCAGTCGCCCGGTCGCGGCCGACCATGAGCACTTCGGTGAACGCCTCGGCGAGCGCCTCCGCCGGATTCAATCGACCGTCGGGACCACTGCGGCTGTAACCGCTGAGCTGACGCCGCCACGAGTCCGGATCGGCATACCCGTCGGGGTTGTCGTAGAAGGCTTCGTCGAGCGTCCCGTCGGCGTCGGCCCGGGCCGCGAGCCTGCCTGCCGCGTCGAGCGCGTGACCGTACTCGTGCGCGGCGATGGCGTACACCGGCCGGTCGAGCACGCCCGGGTGGAAGTGACCCGAGTCGACCGACTCCTGTATCGACGACCGCAGATGGATGGCACTGATCGCGTAGTCGTAGCCGAGCGTGATGTCGGTGTAGGGCAGACCCGTGGTCCGGTCGGGGGTGCGTGCGGTCTGGCCGAGCACACCGTAGTCGAGGTCACCGATGCCTACGCGACGCAGATCCGTCTGCGGGAAGGCTTTGTACAGCTCGACCATCGACCGGGCGTAGTCGCGAACCACCTCGGCATCGAGCCCGGGCAGATCGAAGCCGTACACGTCGAAGTCCGAGTTCTTCATCGCCTCGCGCAGTACATCGCGCAGGTGGTCGCCCACCTCGCTCGGCGAGAGGTCCGACCACTCGTCGTCGCGGGGCGCGCCGAGATCACCCAGGTCGGGGATGTCGTCCTCCCACGGCGGACGTAGCTGCATCTCGTCGGCCGCGCGATCCACGGTCATCGCGTCGGAGCGCGGTACCTCCGCCGCGTCGGTGAGCAGGTCGTACATGATCCGCACGGCCGGGCTCACCCGTTCCGGGTGCAGCGTGCCGTCCGCATCACGGGTGGCTTCCATTTCGCGGAAAGCCTCGGCGAGCGCTTCGCCCGGATTGAGCTCGCCGGTCCTGCTGTTCATGCTGTAGCCGCTGAGTTCGCCCGCGAGCCAGGGGTTGAAGCCGTCGCGGTCGCCGAGCCGGTTGCGGTGGTAGTGGTCGTGCAGACGCAGCCCCACGCGTTTGCGGGTTCGGGGTTCGCCCGCGTAGTCGAGGGCATGCCCGAACTCGTGCACCGCGAAGCCGTACACCGGACGGTCCCACAGGCTGCGGGTGTAGAAGCCGGGCTTGCTGGCGCGCATGAGGTTCTGGAACAGGCTGCCGTTGCCGGCGAAGTACTGGTGGTTGAACGTGATCGACTTGGCGCGGTAGCCGCCGTTCGGGTCGCGTTCGGGCGCTGTCTCCGCGACCCGGCCGGGTCCGGTCTCCCCGATACCGACGCTGCGCACATCGACATTCGGGTATCGGGTCTGCATGTCGAGGATGCCGCGGGCCAGTTCGCGGGCCATCGCCGGATGCACGTTCGGCTGGTCGAAGCCGAAGGTCTCGACATCGTGTCCGGTGATGTCGCGCATCCGTTCGGCTAGATGCCGCCCCACCTCGGCCGGTGGCAGATCGGACCATTCGTCGTTCACCGGGTCGACCAGCAAATCACGGTCGGCGCGGTCGGGCACGTCGTCGGGTTCGGCGACCCGTTCGGCGTCCTCGGACAGCGGCCAGGTGACCGATTCCGGTGGGCGCGCGGCGATATCGGTGACCAGATCGTGCAGCGCGCGTACCGGTTCCGGGCTGGTGTCGTCGCCACCGAGAGTGCGCAGCATCTGCGCCGCGAACGCCTCGGGCACGGCTTCGCCGGGACGCAGCCGACCGTTGCCGTCGAAGCTGTAGCCGCTGAGCTGCCGCAGCCAGTCGTCGTAGGACTGGGCGGGGTCGCGAGTGGTGTCGTCGGCGTAGCGCTGGAGGAGGAGGTCTTCGGCCTGGTGGCGGGCGTTCTGCTGGCCGGCGTAGTCGAGCGCGTGCCCGTATTCGTGCGCGAGTACCGCGTACACCGGCCGGTTGAGCACCTCGGGCGCGAAGCGGTTGTTGTCGACACCGATCTGCATGCGCTGCCGGAAGAACTCGGCACTCTGGGCGTGGTCGCGGCTGAGCACGATGGATTCGGTGTAGAGCCTGCCGGTCGCCGGGTCGATCCTCGGCTGTGACAAACCGATCACGCCGTTCGGCAGCTCGCCGATGCCGACGCGGCGCAGGTCGACGGTGGGGTTGCGGTCGAACAGGTCGACCATGGCGCGGGCGTATTCGCGCGCCACCTCCGGATTCACGGAGTCGGAATCGAAGCCGAACACCTCGAATTCCGGGTTGCCGGTGACCTGGCGCAGGTGATCCTGGAGGCGTTCGGCGACGTCCTCGGGACTGCGGTTCGACCACTCGTCGGCGGCGGGGGCACCGAGCTGGTCGGCGTCGAAACGAGCTGCTTCGTCCGGGTCCTCCGGACGGACAGGGGCGTCGTCGTCACTGCGCGGAACCCCGTCGGATTGCAGTGCGGGCGAATCGTATCCGCCCACATTGTCCATGCGCACCAGGTTGCCGTCGCGCACCAGGTCGAACTCGCTGACAGTCACGTTGCCGTTCCGGTCGGCGTGCACATGGTGGTACTCGAAGCGCAGTGTGCCCGCCCGGTGCGCGTCGAGCAGGTCGTTCCTGGCGCGGATCAGCGCCTGCCCCTCGGGCGATTCGGGGTCGATGCCGCGTTGCCGCATCTGCTCGGGCGTCTCACCGAGTATGCGGTGCAGGTTGTTGTCTATGCGCAGGGTGCGGCGGTAGTACTCCGGCGAACCCTGTTCCGCGCTCGCGACTTTCGAGCCACCGAGCTTGGAGCCGACGCCCTTCGCCTCGTGCGAGATCAGCGCGGGCGGCGCACCGTCGGTACCCGGCACGTAGACCACCACGTCGAGCACGTTCGCACCGTCGATGACCGGACGGCCGTCGATGTCCCCGTCGAACGGCGAAAGCAGCACCGCGCCGGGGAATTCGGCCGGGTCGAGACCGAACGCGCGAGCACCGAGCTCGCCGAGTGCCTTCGAGTGGGCGACGAGTTGTGGCCGCAGCCTGTTGAAAGAGGCCGCCGCGCGCTCGAATTCGTCGAGCCGCTCGAGTTTGTCGATGATCTCGGTTTCGCGGCGCTGTAGTTCGGGGTCGTCCGGGCGGTCCGCCAGGTCGCGTTGCAGGTCGTCGTAGGCGTCCTCGAGCTTGCGCCGCTGTTCGGCGGCGACCTTGTCCAGCTTCTGGCTGCTGGCGATGTCGCCGAGCTTGGCGACACCGAACTCGCCCATCAACCGGTTGACGATCTTCAGCGCGTCATCGCTGCGCTTCTGCACCACCGTGCGGTCGGCCACGATATCGGCCATCTGCCTGGCGATCTCGGGATCGGCGACCTTGTAGGTGCGCTTGGGGCCCTCCTGCGCGAGATACCGGAACTCGCTGCTGGTGAGCGGATCGCGACAGAACCCGTTGGCATCGTGCAGCCGGAAGTTGACATCCCGGAACGTCCCCGCCGGGTCGAGCACGTGATGCCACTTGCCGTCCGCCGACTGATAGACGTCGTTCTCCAAGCCCTCCTCGATGTCATCGGACTCGGCGAGGAAGTCGGGTGTCTCGTCCAGCGGTGGACGCCGCGTGAGATCCCGGACATCCTCGGGCCGCACCGAACCATCGACCGCACGGTTGTGATCGGATTGCGTTGCAGGAGACGGCTTTCCATCCGCATCGGGATTGCGCTGCGTGCTGTCCGAATCCGGTGTCCGCTGTGGTCCGGTGCTGTCGGGCGTCCGCTGTGAATCCACCTCCGGAGACCGCTGGCGGGCGCTGTCGACGTCGGGTCTGCGCTGCGCCGCGGAGCCGGGGTCATCGCGCCGTGGGGCAGTGGCCTCCCCCGCAGGCTGCCGCACCGTGTCCGGCCCGCGCTGCTGCGTGCTGTCCGGGTCGGCTGCGCGTGGCGGAACTCCGGCGACATCGGGCATCCGCGCGGGGCCCGCATCCACATCAGGGGTGCGCGGAGATTCATCGGAGTCAGGTCGGCGCGACGGTGCATCATCGGCGTCCGAGCGCGAAGGCGCGCTGTCCGAGTCCGGGGTCCGTGTGGGTCGTACATCAGAGTCGGACGTGCGCGTCGGCGTCACATCCGAATCCGGGGTGCGCGGCGGCGGTGCATCGGAGCCGGGGGTACGCGGCGGGGCCGTGTCCGGGTTGGGGGTGCGGGGGTTCTGGTCCGGGGTTTCGGGGCGGCCGCCGATGACCTTCCATTGGGCGTCGCCGTTCTTGCGGAAGTTGTTCGCGTTCCATTCGGCGCGTTTGGCCTCGCGGATGAGGTTCTTTCGGGTGTCCTTGTCGAGGCTGTCGCCGCCTGCGGCGATGAGGGCGCGCAGGGCGGAGGCTCGGTCGGCTTCCCGGGTGGCGAGCTGGTCGGAGCGTTCGGCGCGGATGCGCCAGCTGTGCTGCTTGGGGGTCTCGCCGTCGCGGCGGCCTTCGATCGTTCCCTCGCGGGTGTAGATCGACCGCTCGTGGGCGGGGCGAACGCGCGTGTCGGAACCGCTGGGAGACACGGCTTTTCCGTTGCCGTTGAACAGGACGGCCGAGACGTTGCGTGCCTCGCTCGGCACAACGGTGTCGGGACGGGTGCCGGAGGCGACCACGTCGAAGCCGCCGTCGGCATTGGGGCGCGCGGTGAGGACGTAGGCGTCGGCGCCGACACCGCGACCGTTCACCACGTGTTCGGCGACAACCAGGGCGCGCGGCAACTTGCCCTTGGCGATATCGCGCGCGCTCAGCCCCTCCGCCATCCGCACCAGCTCGTCGGCGACACCCTGGTGCCGTGGCTGATCGGCCGTGCCCGCCGGGAACTCGTGCATCCGCCCACCGGCCGCGTCCTCGATGTCGCGCAACGACATCCCGGCCTCGCCGACCGGCCCCTTCGGCGGCTTGATCCGCCGCGTCCCCGTGGCTTCCTTGATCTCGCGCAACGCCTCCTGCGCGGGATTCTTCGGCGGGTCGTCCTCCGAATCACGCTGCGGCGCATCCCCATCCGGCTCCGAGGTCGAGTCACCATCCGTATCCCGACGCCCCGAACCATTACCGTCCGCCGTCCGACGCCCGGGTCGCCCGTCCCCGTCACCTCCGGCCAAGGGAACAACGAGCAACCCGTCGTCCGACCGACTTCCATCCGCGCCCTCATCGGGATCGCTCGAACGGGGCCTGGTCCCGCCACCCTCCCCATCACCCGCGCGAGAGGGACCCGCGTCCTCATCGGAATCACCAACGCGAGGACGAGTTCCGTCACCATCGGACTCACCCGAACGAGGCCGGGTCCCGTCGGCCTCCCCGTCACCCACGCGAGAGGGAGCGGCATCCACATCGGAATCAACAGCGCGAGGAGGAGTTCCGTCGCCATCGGATTCGCCTATGCGCGGCGGGGCACCATCCCCGTCGACCTCGCCCACACGTGGCCGGGCACCATCGCCGTCGACCTCGCCTGCCCGTGGCCTGGCGCCATTGCCGTCGGTTTCCCCTGCACGTGGCCTGGTTCCATCGCCATCCAACTCACTCGCCCGCGGGCGAGTGCCATCACCGTCGGACTCACCCACACGCGGCCGGGCGCCATCGCCATCGGTGCCACCCGTGCGAGGACGAGTTCCCTCAGCACCAGAATCATCCACACGAGGCCGAGCGCCGTCACCGTTCGTATCCCCTGAACGCGGACGAGCACCATCGCCGTCCAAATCACCAGCGCGAGGACGAGTTCCATCGCCATCGGATTCGCCGGTACGAGGTGGAGTGCCATCCCCATCGGTTTCGCCTGCCCGGGGTCGGGTTCCCTCACCGTCGGACCCGCCAACGCGAGGCGTAGTGCCGTCACCATCAGAGGCGCCCGCGCGCGGCGGAGTGCCCACGTCGTTCGCTCCGCCGAGGCGCGGCGGTGCACCGTTGCCGTCGGGCGACGCGGTGCGCGGGGCGGCGGTATCGGTCTCGCCTGTGCGCGGCGGCAGGCCGGGTCCGTCCGGCGCCCCTGCGCGGGGCGCGGTGCCCGCTTCGGGAATGCCCGAATCGCTTGCCACCTGAAGCGTGTCCGTAGCCTCTTGGCGCGAATTGACTTGGGGCACTTGCTCACCGGTCGGCGCGGCGTGCACAGCGGGACCGCCTGCGCTGGCTGCCGGTGCCGAATCGGCGACACCAGCACGGCTGGAAGCGGCATCCGGCTTCGCGCTTTGGGTGCGTGGTTCACCGCCGCCCGCGGAGCGGTTGTCGCCTGCGGTGGGACTCGACTGAGAACCTGGGTTCGCGGCCGGAGACGAGGCGGCCGGTGCACCGGCGGCGGGTGCGCCTGCCGTCGCCGGAGCGCCCGCTGTCGCCGGAGCACCGGTTCCGGCAGGGGCTCCCGCAGTCGCCGGAGCTGCCGCTTGTGGTGCGCCGGCGACACCATCGGCGCCTCCCGGTGCACCACCGGCGAGCGCGCCGTTCTGTTGTGCGGCAGCGATATTCGGATCGGCTGTAAAGGGAGAGCCGCCATTCTGGGAGCCGTTCTCCCCGGCCAGACCCGCACCGCGATCGCCCGCCTGGTCGTTCGAAGAACGGTCGCTGGACGAACCGCCCTCCGCGCTCGACGACTCCCCCGAGGTCGAACGATCGCTCGACGAACCTTCGCCCGACGAAGACCGATCGCTCGACGCGGAATCATCCGCAGCGGAAGATCTACCGTTCTGCGAACCCGCGCCGTCGCTCCCCGAACTCGAGTCACTCTGTGCCGAGCTGCTCGAATTACTCTGCGACCCACCAGATCCCGAAGATTGCGAGGCCGCTTGGTTCCCGCCGCCCGCGGCCGCGGGACGCGTCTGTGAGCCCGGACTGCTCGACCCGTCCCCAGCCACGCCCGCCCGGCTCGGCGAGTTCGACCCACCGGTCCCAGCTCCGGGGTTCGCACCCGTCCCGCCGGGTTCGGCACCGACCCGTGGCCCACCCACGTCGCCGAACAGGCTGTTCATCCGTGTCGCGAGATCCGGACGACTCGACAGCACCGGCGCGCCCTTTTGCCAGGCGTGACTACCGGCGGTCCGCGCCGCACCCGTCAACGAGCCGCTGAGACCACCCGCCGTCAGCATCCGGTAGTCGAACGGTCCCGCCCCGAAGGGGATGGTCACCGCGTAACCGGCGAGGGCACCCGCCAAACCCGCCGAAATACCGGTGATCTGACTGTTCATGTACTGCCGCGCCCACGACGGATTGTCCACCCCGCGCATCAGGCGCTTGTTGATGAGCCCGGCCAGGGGTCCCGCCGCCGCACCACCAGCCGCCGAACTCAGCGCCGTGAGACCGACCTGCTCCCAATTGACCTTGTTGCGATGCCCCTTTTCCACCTGGTACTGCTGAATGGCGAATTCCTGCATCGTACCGATGACGGTATCGATCATGATGTGCCGGAAAACGAACTTCACCACCGCATTGGCGGCAATCTTGCCGACCGCGCGAATAATCGACGCGAGCAACCGATTCGCGATGAGGCGAACAGCGATGCGGGTCGCACCGATAGCCAGCGCATCGAGTCCGAGTTTGAACGGACCGGCCGCGAAAGAGGCCGCCATCTCCGCCGCCAGCAATGCCAGCGACGAAATGTACATCAGCTTGGCGTATTCGATCTCGGTGCCGGCTTCGTAGGTGCCGTCGCCGGTTTCCTTGAAGTACTTGGCCAGCGTTTTCAGCGACCGGTCTTTTTCGGGATCACCACCGGACCGGAGCAGGCTGTCGAAGGAATTGACCATCTCGGTGTAGCCGTCGCCCGCCGGATACGCCTTGATCGAAGCCGCCTTCGCCGCCTCGACATCCCTGATGACCTTCTCCAGCTCGGCGGCGGCCGTGCGCCAGTCCTCGCCGAGCTGCCACATCTGGTCTTCATTGCCCTCGGGCCATTCCATGCCCGCAAGGATTTCGAGGTGCTGTAGCCACCCCGGGATGGTGATCGCCATATTCGGTTACCCGTGAAAGCCCGGGCTCACCAGCTCGAGTCGGTGACCGAACCGCCTCGATCGCGGCCGAGGTCCACGTCGACGGTTCCGGAGAACTCCATCGGCTTGTCGTCTTCGGCCGGACGTGCCGGCGAATTCGGCGGCGAAGTGGGTGCCTTCACCGGTTCCGGGACCTTGATCTCGGGCATACCCTCCACCAGGTCGGACAGTTTCGGCATGCGTGCGCGCTGGGTGTTCAGCGGTTCCAGGAGCTCGCTCGTCTTGCGCGCCATCTCGGCGGACGCCTGCTTAGCGGCCTCGGTGACCGCCTTGGCGATCTCGGCGTAGCCGAGGTCTTCGACGTCGGGGCCGAACTTCGTCTCGATCACCACATTGTCCGCGTTCACCGTCACTGTGACGTGTCTGCGGACCGTGGCGCTGGCCGTCAGGGTCGCGCGTTCCTGCTGGAGCCGGGCGATGGTGCGCATCTGTTCCTGCACACCTTCGAGAATGTCGGCCATATCGGCCCTGGCCTGCTCGTTCACCATTGTCGCGAATACCAGCTCAGCGCAGCCCGTAGCGGTTGTCGAGTTCCATATTGTGCAGGAACTCCGCGGATTCGGTCTGAGACTGGGACATGTTGGCGAAGCCCTCGGCCACCGCGTCACCGTTGTCGGTGAGCAACTTGCTCGACTTGGTGTAACCGCCCGAGCCGTCCTGGCCGTTGGCGAAGGTTGTCCCGATGGTGTCGTGTCCCCAGCAGCCGTGGTGGCTTTCGACCGAGGCTTTGAGGGTGTCCATGATGCTGGTGACCCGGTCGTTCACGTGACCGGTTTTGGCAGCCGCACCGCGGAACAGATGCTCATCGAATTCGACCTTGTCTGCCATCTCGACGCTCCTCCACCATCGGGTAATACCTGTCGAGTATGCCACGGCGAGCACCCGCACGCAGGCCTCCAGAACGACAGGCGCACACCGATACTGGCCCTTTCCTGCGGTTTCGCACCCACTGGTCACCAGGAGTTCATCACGGCGACAGCCGCATCCACAGCTGAGCCGCGCGGTCGCGCCAACTGTGGCAGACTCGGTAGACCACAACCTGGGTCGGTGCGCCGACCTGCGCAGCAACGATGATAGGGCCCGAGATTGACGTCGCGACGGAACCGCTCATGACCGACCTGAGCGGCCTCGAACGGCGCGTTGCAGCCGATCGCGCCAACACCCGCAGCCAGCAGCCCGAGGACTACCTCCGCCTGGCCGGTTCGCTCACCGAACTGGCCCAGGGGCTGCTCGCCACTCGTGACGACCCGTCGGGCCGTGACCGCACCGCCGAGGCACTCGAGCCCGCGCAGGAAGCGGTGGCGATCCGGCTGCACTGGCTGGTCGAGGGCTTCGTCTCCTACGAGTACGCGGGTGCGCTCCAGGATGCGCTGCGCTTGTTCGAGCAGGCGACACGGCTGGTCGGACATCGCCAGCTCGCCACCAACACCATCCGCAGCGCGTGTTCGGCGTATCGGCAAGTGGCACAGGACTATCCGGATGTGCAGGCCATGTGTGCCGACGGGTTGTCCAAGTGCGGCGTGTGGTTGATGCGGCTCGATCACGAGGCGGCGGTGGCCGCTACGGAGTCGGCGGTGCGGATCCGTGCGGCGATGTACGCGCGGGCACCCGAGCAGCCGGGCAAGTATCTGGCCAGCCTGAGCACGCTGTTGCGGACGCTGATGGTCGGGCGCTCCCGCAAGCAGGCCATCGCGAGCTATCGCGCGCTGTATTCGGAGGTCACCACCTCGGCGAGCACGGCGCAGCTGCGCGAAACCCGGATCGAGGACCTCGATCTCACCCTGAAGACCACCCAGGCGCTGCACAAGCTCGGGGCGCCGACGCTCGAGCGCGCCGGCCGGCTGACGCAGCAGCAGATCCTGTACCAGTCGGGTGGTGACCTGGCGACCATCGACGAAATCAACTGGCGTCTCGCTCTTGTCGGTCTCAAGCCGCTGGCCGCCGGTGCCATGCCGGAACCGCCGTCGCGGCCCGTGGAAATCACCGCGACCTACGGTGCGATCGCGGTGCGCTGCTCGGCGCCCGACGCGCTGGAGCAGGTTCGTACCGCTGTCACCGCCGCCTTCGCCGCGCACGGCGCCACTCCTGTCGACGCGGGTCGTTTCGCCGGTGTGCACGAACGGCATTGGGGCGTCAAAGAACCGAAGGTGAACCCGGACACCGAACTCGGCGCCGATGTGGTGCTCGTCGAGAAAGCCTCGGGCAGCTGGGTTTCGGTGAAGAGCCTGAACTGGGAGATCGGCGCACTCGGCAAACACCCCTTGGCCGTCGCCTTGTCGGCGAAGTGGCCGGTGCTGACCGTTGCCACCATCGAGAACATCTCCTACGAGCTGTGCCTCTACGACAACGGCGTGGCCACCCAGTACGCCGCCCTCGGCCGCCCCGCGGGCCAAGCCCCCCTCGACACTCCCCTGGCCCCCCTCGACTTCGCCACCCTCGCCGACTACGGCGCCGACTACGCCTCCGAAACCCAGGTCCGCGCGGCCTTCGGCAACGCGGCGATGTTCGCCAAGGTCACCGAACTCCCCGGCAGCGGCATCCGCCAAGCCGCCGAAAAGAGCCCCCTCACCGACTACGGCCCCGACATCCTGTTCTTCGGCAAGGACTGACCCGATACCCCGCCCGGGGTGGCGACCGGGCATGATCGGGGCTGTGCGAGTGCTACTGCAACGGGTCACCACCGCCCAGGTGACAGTCGACGATCAGGTCGTCGGCCGGATCGACCCGGCCGCGACGGGTGCGCCGCACGGCCTGCTCGCGCTGGTCGGCGTCACCCACACCGATACCGAGGACATCGCGAAGGCCCTGGCGGACAAGACTTTCCGCCTGCGCATTCTCGACGGCGAGCGTTCGGCCGCCGACCTGAACGCGCCGATCCTCGTCGTCAGCCAGTTCACCCTCTACGCCAACACCGCCAAGGGGCGCCGCCCGTCGTGGAACGCCGCTGCGCCGGGCCCGGTCGCCGAACCCCTGGTGGACACCTTCGCCGACGCCCTGCGTGACCTTGGCGCCACCGTTGCCACCGGAAAATTCGGCGCTCACATGCACATAGATCTGACCAACGACGGCCCGGTCACCGTCCTGCTCGAAGGCTGAACTAATTGTCACCCGGCCGGTACGGAATACCGTCTGCGGCGGGCGCGACGGCTTTTCCGATGAATCCGGCGACCACGACGAGAGTCACCACATAAGGCAGCATGCCGAGAAATTCGGTGGGGATCGGGTTGCCGGGCATGGTGTTGAGGAACCGTTGCAGGGCGCTGGAGAAGCCGAAGAGCAGGGCGGCCAGGAGGGCGCCGACGGGGTTCCAGCGGCCGACGATCATCACCGCGAGCGCGACGAAGCCGAGGGCCGCGGTCATGTTCTTGCTGAAGGCCACATTGTTGGCGATGGTGAAGAACGCGCCGCCGAAACCTGACAGCGCACCCGCACAGGTGACGTTCCAGAATCGCAGCCGGTTCACGTCGATGCCGGCGGCGTCGGCGGCCGCCGGGTGTTCCCCGACGGCACGGGTCCGCAGCCCCCACCTGGTGTGGAACAGCAGGTAGGACAGACCGAACACGCAGGCCAGCGCCACGTAGACGAAAAGGTTCTGGTCGAAGAGGACCGGTCCGAGGATCGGGATGTCGGTGAGGAAGCCGAGACCGATGTCGTGCAGGAATCCGCCGATGCGTGGGACCGTGCTCGGCTGGTTGAGCGAGTGATCCATGCGCATGAGTCGCTCGAACAAGAACCCGGTGAGCCCGAGCGCGAGCAGGTTCAGGATCACGCCGGTGACCAGCTGGTTCACCTCGAAGCGGGTGGCCAGCCAGGCCAGCAGCAGCGTGGAGACCATGCCGCTGAGCACTGCCGCGAGTATCCCGATATAGGGGTTGCCGGTGATCGAGGCGAACAGCACAGCGGTGAAGGCGCCCGCCAGGAACTGACCTTCGATGCCGAGGTTGATGACACCGGACCGTTCACACACCACCCCGGACAGGGCACCGAAGATGAACGGCAGGGCCAGGAACAGCGTGGTCGCCAGCACGAACTCCACCGGGAACCCGACGCCGGGCGTCACCACCCAGGACAGCACAGCGATCACCAGCGCGGTCGCCGCCACCCCGACGGTCATCCCGTGCGTGCGCGCACTCACCGCCCGCGCGAGCATCAGCACTCCGAGCAGCACGGCGAGCACCGCAAGCGTCACAACGATGCCGAAAGTGCTGACGGTCCAGCTGCTTTCGACGGTCTGATCCAGACGGAACGTGGTGGCCCGCCCGTCTGGCATCCACAGCAACGCCGCGACGGCGAGGACCGCCCCGAGGACGACGAGCACCGCCCCACCCACAGGGTGACGCACGGTCTCGGTCACGACGACCGGTTTCGATTCGGCGACAGCGGTACTCACCAGCCCCTCGCTTCCAGCGTGTTGAGCCCACCGCGCGGAGTGCGCAGGTGCAGCAGGGTTTTCACCAGGGCGGGCGCGGCGATGAACAGCACGATCACCGCCTGCAACAGCGTCGACATCTCCACCGGGATGGCGGGCTGCATGTGCAGCGTGCCCGACTTCAACGCACCGAACAGCAACGCCGCCGCGACGATCCCGCCCGGATGTGCCCGCCCGAGCAAGGCGACGGTGATCCCGTCGAAGCCGAACTCGGCAACCGTTCCGGGGTTCACCGTGTACGGGTTCAACCCGAGCACGAGCGCCCCGCCCCCGATCCCGGCGAGCGCTCCGGACACCCCCATCGTAGTGATGAACGTACGACCCATATCGATGCCCGCCGTCTGCGCCGCGTGCGGATTCGCCCCGACCGCGCGAATCCGGTACCCGAAGGTCGACTTGCGCAGCAGCCACCAGATCCCCGCCGCCAGCGCCAACGCGATCAGCAGGCCGACACTCACCCGCAGCCCCGACCCCGCCCAGCCGAGGAGCCGGGGCAGCCGCGCCGAGATGTCGACCGGCTTGGACACCAGCTCCTGGGAGGTCAGCGAGTGGATGAAGGTGGTGCTCAGCGCCCAGAGCAGGAAATAGGTGGCGATATTGTTCAGCATGATCGACGAGATCACCTCGTGTGCACCGGTTTTCGCCTTCAGCACACCGGGAACCGCGCCGAAGAGCCCACCCGCGAGCGCACCCGCGGCCAACGCGAGCGGCACGTGCAGCAGCGGCGGCAGATCGATCGCGAAACCGACGATCAACGCACCGAGCATGCCGAAGATGAACTGCCCGTGCCCACCGATATTGAACAGTCCGGCCCGGAACGCCAGCCCCACGGCGAGCCCGGTGAAGATCAGTGGGGTGGCGTAGGTGAGCGTCTCCGAGATCGGGCGCAGCACCTGGGCGAGGGTGGCCGTGCCGTCGAAGAACTCCTGCAGGCGGCCGATGTCGAGAATGGCGCCCTCGAACAGGTCACGATAGGCCGTGCTCACCGCCTGCCAGGAGAAACTCAGCGCGTCGGAGGGCCGGTTGAGGAAGTAGCCCCAGGCCCGGCGCACCGACGGATCAGAAACGATGATGAGCAGCGCGCCGATCGCGAAGGCGAGCAGCAGCGAATAGATGGTCACCATCACGCTGTTGGCTTCGGTCAGATACCGGGTGAAGGTGCGGCCGAAACCTGGTCTTTCGGGCCGGGGCGATTCGGTCTCCGGCGCGGTGGTCGTACTCGGCATGGGAATCCTCGAGGATGTCGGCGCCAGTTCAGCTCGGGGTGGCGGATTCGGTGGGGCGGTGGCCTGCCATCAGCTGACCGATGATCTCGCGCGGGGTGTCCGGCCCGACCTCGCCGACGATCTGCCCGTTGTGGATCACCGCGATCCGGTCGGACAGGGCGAGAATCTCGTCCAGTTCGGCGGAGATGAGCAGCACCCCGGTCCCCGAGTCACGTTCGGCGACGAGCCTGCTGTGGATGAATTCGATAGCGCCCACGTCCACCCCTCGGGTGGGCTGTGCGGCAACGAGAACCGCACGGGGACGAGAGAATTCGCGGGCGATCACCACCTTCTGCTGGTTACCACCCGACAGCGCCGACACGAGCTCGCCCGGGCCGCGCGTGCGGATGTCGAAGTCGGCGATGGCCTTGTCGGCCAGCGTGCGCACGGCGTCGCTGTCGAGCACGCCGCGATGCGACAGCGGTGCGTCGCGGTACTGGTTGAGCACGAGGTTCTCGGCCACGGTGAAGTCGGCCGCCAGCCCGTCGCGACCACGGTCCTCCGGAATGTAGCCGAGCCCGGCGACGATGCGCCGGTACGGATCCCACGAGGTCACCGGCACCCCGCCCAGCTCGACCGTCCCGCCGTCCGGGCGAACGGTGCCGAGCACGGCTCTGGCGAGTTCGGTCTGGCCGTTGCCCTCCACCCCGGCCAACCCGACGATCTCCCCGGCTCGCACCGTGAGGTTCAGCCCGTCGAGCACCGCCGTGCCCCGCTCGCCGAGCACCGTCAGATCCCGCACCGCCAAGGCGACCGCACCAGGATCGGCGGGCGTGCGCTCGACGGTCAGGATCACCGACCGCCCGACCATCGCCGCCGCCAGCTCGGCCTCGCTGTCCTCGGGCGACGCCTGGGCCACCACCTTGCCCCGGCGCAGCACCGTGATGGTGTCGGCGATGGCCTTCACCTCTTTGAGCTTGTGGCTGATGAAGATCACCGACATGCCCGCGGCGGTGAGATTGCGGATGATGCCGAGCAGTTCGGCTACTTCCGGCGGGGTGAGCACGGCGGTCGGTTCGTCGAGGATCAGCAGGTCGGTGTCGCCGGAGAGCGCCTTGACGATCTCCACCCGCTGCTGCACACCCACCGGCAGGTCCGCACAGACGGCATCCGGGTCGAGCGCGAGACCGTAGCGATCCGACACCGCGCGCACCGCGTCACGTGCCGCCGCCCGGTCCAGAATCCCGCGCTTGGCGTGTTCACGACCCAGCTGCACGTTGTCGGCCACACTGAACGGGCCGACCAGCTTGAAATGCTGATGCACCATGCCGATTCCGGCGGCGATCGCGTCGCTGGGCGAACGGAACCGCACGGGCGCGCCGTCGATGAGAATCTCGCCGCTGGTCGGTTCGAGAATGCCGTAGAGCATATTCATCAGAGTGGATTTGCCCGCGCCGTTCTCACCGAGAATCGCGTGCACCTGGCCGGGTTCCACCACCAGGTCGACATTCTCGTCGGCCAGGAAATCGCCGAAAGCTTTTGTCAGTCCCCGTACTTCGAGTCGCATGTCGTTGTCCTCAGAGCTTGGGGGCGGCGGGTGAGTCGATCACGATCCGGCCTTCGACGATCTCGGTGCGCAGGGCCGTGAGCTCCTGTTTCAGCCGCTCCGGCACAGCACCGTCGAAATCATGGAACGGCGCGAGGCCGACTCCGCCGTTGCCGAGCGTGCCGACATACCGGCCGTCTTTCGGGCCCTCGGCGAAAGCGTTGTCGATCGCGACGCGCACCGCGGCGGAAATGTCCTTCATCGACGACGACAACATGATGTCTTTGTATTCCGGCACGGCTTCGTACCCGTCGGAATCGACCCAGATCATGCTCACCCCCGGTGAATCCTGCACCGCCGACGCACCGCCCATGCCGACCGGACCGGCCACCGGATGAATGATGTCGGCGCCCTGGGCGATGAAATTCTCGGTCAGCGAGCGACCGGCACTGGTGTCGTCGAAATTGCCGGTGAAAGAACCGTTCTGATCGGCGACATTCCAGCCGAGCACCTCCGTACTCGTCCCGTGCACCTGGTTGTACCTGGCCACGCCTGCCGCGAAACCGTCCATGAAGATCGTCACCGCGGGGATCTCCATGCCACCCCAGGTCGCGACGCGGCCGGTCTTGGTCATCCCCGCCGCGAGATAGCCTGCGAGATAAGAGGATTGGGCGGCATTGAACTCCATCGAATAGACGTTGTCCAACTCCACGTGCGCGTCGACGATGGCGAACCGCTGATCCGGGTACTCCCCCGCCACCTGCGCCACCGCCTCGGCCATCAGGCCGCCGACCCCGATCACCAGATCGCAGTCGTCGTCGGCCGAGGCCCGCAGGTTGGGTTCGTAATCGGCGGAACTGTTCGACTGCCGGTAGGAACCGTAGACCCCGGGATTGGCGTCGATCGCCGCCTTCACCCCGTTCCAGCCGGATTCGTTGAACGACTTGTCGTCCACCCCGCCCGCATCGGTCACCATGCAGGTCTCGAAACCGGCATTCGCCGAACCGTAGGTATTGCCCGATCCCGTGTAGCGCGACTCGGCAGGCGGCTCACCGCAACCGACGAGCGACGCCGTCGCCGCACAGGTGGCGGCGACGGCGATCAGCGCGATCCCAGATCTCATTACTCAGAGATACAGGATTCCCCCGGCACCGAGCCGGATTCGAAACATTACTTCACCGAAAAGTCGCGAAAGACTTTCGCGAAGTCACTCCGGGCGCAGGGTGAGGATGCGTGGGCCGTCCTCGGTGACGGCGACGCTGTGTTCCCAGTGGGCGGCGCGGGAACCGTCGGTGGTGACCACGGTCCAGTCGTCGTCGAGGGTTGTGGTTTCGGTGGTACCGAGGGTGAGCATCGGCTCGATGGCCAGGACCGATCCGACGACCAGGCGCGGGCCCTTGCCCGGGGCGCCCTCGTTCGGGAGGAAGGGGTCCATGTGCATCTCGCGGCCGATGGCGTGGCCACCGTAGCCGTCGACGATGCCGTATTTGCGGCCGTGCACCTCTTCGGCGGCCCGGGTGCCGAGCTCGATCGCGTGCGACACATCGGTGAGCCGGTTGCCGGGCACCATCGCGCCGATGCCCGCCTCCATCGACCACTTGGTCGCCTCGCTGAGCAGGCGATCGGCTTCGATGATGGTGCCGACGCCGAAGGTCCAGGCCGAATCGCCGTGCCAGCCGTCGAGGATGGCGCCGCAATCGATCGACACCAGATCGCCCTCGGTGAGAATCTCACTCGCCGAGGGGATCCCGTGCACCACACGGTCGTTGACCGAAGAACAGATCGAGCCGGGGAAGCCGTGGTAACCCTTGAACGACGGAACCGCGCCCGCCTCCCGGATCACCTGCTCGGCGACCTCGTCGAGCTCGAGCGTCGATACCCCGGGCTTGGCGGCATCGCGCACGGCGACCAGCGCCCGCCCGACGATCGCGCCCGCCGCCGCCATGGCGTCGAGCTCGCCCGCCGTGCGGAACGGCACGACCTTCTTCTTCCGACCGAATGCCATTACTGGCCGAGAGCCTTCAGCGCTCGCGCGTTGACATCGTCGACCTCGCCGAGACCGTCGACGGTCACGACCAGACCGTCGTAGTACTCGAGCAGCGGCTCGGTCTCCTCGCGGTAGACCCGCAGCCGGTTGCGGATGACGTCCTCGGTGTCGTCGGCGCGGCCACGGGCGAGCATGCGCTCGACCACGGTGTCCTCGGCGACCACGAAGCACAGCACGGCGTCGAGCGCGGTGCCGTGATGCTCGAGGATCTTCTTCAGCGCGTCGGCCTGGTCGACCGTGCGCGGGTAACCGTCGAGGACGAAACCGTTCGCGGCGTCCGGTTCGGCGACGCGGGCTTCGACCATGCGGTTGGTGACATCGCTGGGGACCAGGTCACCGGCGTCCATGTACTTCTGCGCCTCGCGACCGAGGGCGGTCTGCTGGCTGATGTTCGCGCGGAAGAGGTCTCCGGTGGAGATGTGCGGAACGCCCAGCTTTTCCGACAGCAGGACGGCCTGAGTACCTTTGCCGGCACCCGGCGGACCGAGCAGAACAACTCTCACTTGAGGAACCCTTCGTAATTTCGATTCATCAGCTGGCTCTCGATCTGCTTGACCGTGTCGAGACCCACGCTGACCATGATGAGCACCGCGGCACCGCCGAAGGACATGTTCGCCGACTGGCCCGTGCTACCGCTGCCGAGGGCGATACTCGGCAGGACGGTGACCGCGCCGAGGTAGATCGAGCCGGGCAGGGTGATGCGGCTCAGAACATAATTGAGGTAGTCGGCGGTCGGCTTACCGGGGCGGTAGCCCGGAATGAAGCCACCGAACTTCTTCATCTCGTCCGCGCGTTCCTCCGGGTTGAAGGTGATCGCGACGTAGAAGTAGGTGAAGAACACGATCAAACCGAAGTAGACGGCGATGTAGACCGGGTTGGTCGGATCGACCAGATACTTCTGGATGATCTCCTGCCACCAGCTCGGGTCCGTCGCGGTGCTCGACGAGGTGAGCTGCGAAATCAGGTTGGGCAGGTAGAGCAGCGAAGACGCGAAGATCACCGGGATCACACCGGCCTGGTTGACCTTCAGCGGCAGATAGGTCGAGGAGCCGCCGTACATCTTGCGACCGACGACGCGCTTGGCGTATTGCACCGGGATCCGGCGCTGACCCTGTTCGACGAAGACCACCGCGATGATGATCAGCAGCACACCCACACACACGAGGCTGAAGATCATGGCGCCACGGGTATCGAGGATGGCCTTGCCGTCGAGCGGGATACGCGCGGCGATACCGGCGAAGATCAGCAGCGACATGCCGTTACCGACGCCGCGCTCGGTGATCTGCTCGCCGAACCACATCACCAGGGCCGCACCGGCGGTCATCACCAGCACGATGACGATCATGCCGAAGATGCCGGTGTCCTCGAGGATGTCTTCCTGGCAGCCCTGCAGCAGCTGACCGCGAGCGGCGAGCGCGACGAGACCCGTGGCCTGCAGGATCGCCAGGGCGATCGAGAG
Organism: Nocardia sp. NPDC003979; assembly: GCF_053605015.1. Taxonomy (NCBI): domain Bacteria; kingdom Bacillati; phylum Actinomycetota; class Actinomycetes; order Mycobacteriales; family Nocardiaceae; genus Nocardia; species Nocardia sp. NPDC003979. The sequence goes on along the minus strand of NZ_JBSGIJ010000001.1, from coordinate 218,050 downwards.
GTAGCGGGTGTACTGCGTCATCTTGGTCTGGCCTGCTTGGCCTTCCTTGCGCAACTCCTCGAAGCGCGGGATGACCACGGTCAGCAGCTGGATGATGATGCTCGCGGTGATGTACGGCATGATGCCGATCGCGAACACCGAAAGCTGCAGTAGCGCACCACCGGAGAACAGATTGATGAGCTGGTAGATACCGGCGGATTCGCCACCGGAGACCAGCTTCACGCATTCCTGGACGTTCTGATAGTTGACGCCGGGGGACGGCAGCGCGGCACCCAACCGGTACAGCACGATCAACCCCAGCGTGAAGAGAATCTTCCGCCGTAAGTCCGGAGTCCGGAAGGCCGATACGAAGGCGGAAAGCACAGATCCTCCTGGCGAACGACATGGTCATGCCATGCGACTGAACCAACACGGCGTCGTGGTGGAGACGTCAGCCGATGACGAGCTTGGCAGACAACACTTGTTGAGACTCTACAGTGACACCGGACGAGTGCTCGACTCGTCCGGTGTCGCTGTGACTACAGTACCGTCAGGCCAGTTCGGTGACGGTGCCACCGGCAGCGGTGATCTTCTCCTTGGCGGAGCCGGTCACCTTGTCGGCGGTCACCTGCACGGCGACGGAGATGTCGCCGTCACCGAGGACCTTCACCAGCTCGTTCTTGCGAACGGCGCCGGCCGCGACGAGCTCGGCCTTACCGACCGTGCCGCCTTCGGGGAACAGCTCCGCGATGCGGCCCACGTTCACAACCTGGTACTCCACCCGGAAGCGGTTGGTGAAGCCCTTCAGCTTCGGCAGGCGCATGTGCAGCGGCATCTGGCCACCTTCGAACGCCGCGGGGACGTTCTTGCGGGCCTTGGTGCCCTTGGTACCACGACCGGCGGTCTTGCCCTTGGAACCCTCACCGCGACCCACACGGGTCTTCTCGGTCTTGGAACCCGGCGCAGGACGCAGGTGGTGCAATTTGATGGTCATGTCAGACCTCCTCAACTGTTACGAGGTGGCGCACGACATTGATCAGACCGCGGTTCTGAGCGTTGTCCTCACGAACCACCGACTGGCGGATCTTCCGCAGGCCGAGGGTCCGCAGGCTCGCGCGCTGGTTCGCCTTGGCACCGATCGTGCTCTTGATCTGGGTCACCTTGAGATCTGCCATGTCAGGCTCCCTGTCCCGCACGCGCACGCAGCATGCCCGCCGGAGCGACGTCCTCGATCGGCAGACCGCGACGCGCGGCAACCTCTTCGGGACGCTGGAGCATCTTGAGCGCGGCAACCGTCGCGTGAACGACGTTGATCGCATTGTCGCTACCGAGCGACTTGGCCAGAATGTCGTGAATGCCAGCGCATTCGAGCACGGCACGCGCCGCACCACCGGCGATCACACCGGTACCGGGCGAAGCCGGACGCAGCATGACCACACCGGCCGCCGCCTCACCCTGAACCGGGTGGGTGATGGTCGAGCCGATCATCGGGACGCGGAAGAAGCTCTTGCGAGCCTCCTCGACACCCTTCTGGATGGCCGCGGGAACTTCCTTGGCCTTGCCGTAGCCGACGCCGACCAGACCGTTGCCGTCACCGACGATCACGAGGGCGGTGAAGCTGAAGCGACGACCACCCTTCACGACCTTGGAGACGCGGTTGATCGCGACTACGCGCTCGAGCTGGTTCTTCTCGGCCGCGTTGTCCCGACGGTCGCCGCCGCCGCGACGATCGCCGCCACCGCGACGGTTGCCCTCGGGGCCACCGCTGGGGTTGTTGTTGTTCTGTCCGGCGGGTCCGTTGCCGCCGTCACGCCGCTGACGTCCCGGCATCAGACGTTCCTTCCGTTCGAAAATTCAGTCATCAGAACTTCAGCCCACCTTCACGAGCGGCATCGGCCAGCGCCGCGATGCGGCCGTGGTAGTCGTGACCACCACGGTCGAACACGACCGACTCGATACCGGCAGCCTTGGCGCGCTCGGCGATCAGCTGACCGACCTTGGCGCCCTTGGCGGACTTGTCGCCCTCCAGCGCACGCACATCGGCCTCGATCGAGGACGCGGCGGCGATGGTCTTGCCGACCGAATCGTCGACGAGCTGAGCGTGCAGGTGCCGCGAGGAACGGTTGACGACCAAGCGCGGACGCTCGGTGGTGCCGACGACCTTCTTGCGCAGACGGAAGTGACGGCGGGTCTTCGACAGACGACGCTTCGTCGATGCGTCCTTGCCCAGCGGAATCCGCTTGGCCTTCTGGTTAGCAGTTTGCGCCATGATCACTTACCCGTCTTTCCGACCTTGCGGCGAACGACCTCGCCGGCGTAGCGGATGCCCTTGCCCTTGTACGGGTCGGGCTTACGCAGTCCGTGGATCACAGCGGAGATCTGGCCGACCTTCTGCTTGTCGATCCCGGAAACCGAGAACTTGGTGGGCGATTCCACCGCGAAGGTGATGCCCTCCGGGGCCTCGATCGGCACCGGGTGGCTGTAGCCGAGGGCGAACTCGAGGTTCGAACCCTTGGCCTGAACGCGGTAACCGACGCCGAAGATTTCCATCTTCTTCTCGTAGCCCTTGGTGACGCCCTCGATCATGTTGGCGATCAGGGTGCGGCTCAGGCCGTGCAGCGAACGGTTGGCGCGCTCGTCGTTGGGACGGGCGACCACGAGCTGGTTGGCTTCGTCTTTGCCGACGGTGATCGGCTCGGCAACGGTGTGCGACAGGGTGCCCTTGGGACCCTTCACCGTGACGACCTGGCCGTCGATGCTGACGTCGACACCGGCCGGGATTGCGATGGGGTTTTTACCAATACGCGACATTAGTCCAGACCTCCCTTACCAGACGTAGGCGAGGACTTCGCCCCCGACGCCCTGCTTGGCCGCTTGCCGGTCGGTGAGCAGGCCGGTCGACGTGGAGATGATCGCCACGCCGAGGCCGCCGAGGACCTTGGGCAGGTTGGTGGACTTCGCGTACACACGCAGACCCGGCTTCGAGACGCGACGCAGGCCCTGCAGGCTGCGCTCACGGCTCGGGCCGTACTTCAGATCGACGACGAGGGCCTTGCCCACCGGCGCGTCTTCGGTGCGGTAATCGGCGATGTAACCCTCGCGCTTCAGGATCTCGGCGATGTTCGCCTTGAGCTTGGAGTGCGGAGCCTTCACCTGATCGTGGTACGCCGAGTTGGCGTTGCGCAGACGCGTCAAGAAGTCTGCGATCGGATCAGTCATGGTCATGGTTAGACCTCGACACCTTTCTCGCTGCGGTTCCCATGCAGCATCTCCCCGCTTTCGCGAGGCGACCGTGGGCCTACAACAATTCGGCTGGTCCGGGCGGCACTTACCGACCGGATGAGTACTCTTCACGAGCGCTCGGCGCCCGGCACGATCCGCCCACGTCGAGCGTGGAGCGGACACAGATCTGCCCAGGCAACCGCTCTAGTGTAGGCAACGCCGTGGTCAGGACAAAATCCGGGGTCAGGGCGCGGGCTCGGTCGACCGCGAGGTGGCCAGGATCGCCGATGCCGAGACGCCGGTGGCCACGATCAGCATCATCTCACCGCCGACCAGCATGCTCATCACGCCACCGAGCAGCGCGCCCGTCGCGAACGCCGCGTACTGCAGGCCGTAGCCGAGCCAATCACGCACGCTGCCGCCGCTGACGTGGCTCTCGATGCCCTGGCCCAGTTTCACGACCGTTCCGGTGACGTAGCTGAGCGGGACACTGACCTCTCCGTTCTTGACGAAGGCGGTGTTGAGCGCGCCGACCGCGAACGCGACGAACATGATCGGGACGAAACCCAGTTCCTGCCCGCCGGTTCGGCTCACCACGTAGTCGACCACCACCGCGGCGGCCAGCGCGACCGTGGTCACCACCGAGGCGCCGTAGTGGCCGTTGCGCCACAGCCGCCGTCGCAGCAGCGAGGCCACGAAGACACCGAGGCCGAAGGCGAACAGCAGCGATATCGCCCCGATGGCCAGCAGATAGTCGCCGTCGAACCAGCCGAGGAGCGCGCGTTCGGTATTTCCGGTCATGAATGTCACGAAGTATCCGGCGGAATGCGTATAGGCTGCTGCGCCGATAAATCCCGCCAATATCGAAAGAAAAGCCACCATTGTCATCCCGCCTGCCGGTATACCCCGCAGCGGCTGGCGGTTGCCCAGGTCACGTGCTCTTTTTTCTGTGGTCGCAGTCACAATCCCACATCCTTCGCATCGATTCGAATCGGGGATCGACTTTGACCCTTCCCGCTGTCGTGACATCCCCGACGGTAGCGAGAAGTTGAATTGTCGGCCATTGCTCGGATCACATTCTCGGAGAAGACACAGGATTATCAGGTTCCGGTAATACCCAGGTAACCCGGTAATTCCCGATGAATTCTGTGTGACTTTTATGAATCCAACGCACTACCCGGTGTGGCATCGAAACAGATTCGGCGACAACCGATTTCCCCAGGTGGCGGTGTGGTAGCTTCACGGAGTTCGTCGGATCTGTGCAGGAGGCTCGGCAGGTGTTTTCGCGCTCGGTGCGCCGTGGAACCCGCCGAGGCGGCTTCTACGCGCTGGCTGTTCTGCTCGGCGTCGGCACATTCGCGTTTCCCTCCCCCGCTCGCGCCGCCGACGCCTATGTCGACCGGCTCGCCGAAGCCGCGACGACTCCCGAGTTGAGCTGGTCGGACTGCGACGACGGTTTCCAATGCGCGTTGGCACGGGTGCCCCTGAATTACAACGAACCGGATGGTGCCCAGCTGGAACTGGCCACCATCCGGCTGCCCGCGAGCGATCCGAGCAAGCGCGTCGGCACCTTGTTCGTGAACTTCGGCGGTCCCGGCCCCTCGGGCGTCGACCGGTTACGGGAACGGGCGCGCTGGCCGTGGCTGTTCTCCGAGGAGCTTCGCGCGCGCTTCGACCTGGTGTCGTGGGACCCGCGCGGGGTCTCACGCAGTGCGGGCGTGCACTGCTTCGCCACTGCCGAGGAACAGGCCGAATACTTCGGCACCTTCCCCGGGACTCCCACCGACGCGGGTCAGGAAGCGGAGTTCTTCGCGCGTTCGGCCGATCTCGCCGCGCGCTGCGGTCAGGTGGCGGGCCCGATCCTGAATCACGCCTCGACCGCCAATACCGCCCGTGACCTGGAGCTCCTGCGTCGCGCGGTGGGCGACAACGCGCTGACCTATCACGGCATCTCCTACGGCACGCAGGTCGGCGCGGTCTACGCGAACATGTTTCCGCGCCGGGTGCGCGCGATGGTGTTCGACGGTTCGCTCGACTTCGAGGGCAATGCCGACGGGCACGGCGCGGAGGGCACCCATCTGCCGCTGGATACCAGGCAGGGTGTCGCGGTCGGCATCGCCGAGACCTTCGACGCGTTCCTGCGCGAATGCTCGGCGGCGGGCCCGCGCTGCGCGTTCTCGGCGGGCGATCCGAAGCTGAAGTGGCTCACGCTGGCCGAACGGGCCCGCCACGCCCCCATCGTGCTCGACGGAACACCATGGACGTTCTCCCAGGTGGTGACCGCCGCGGGCAGCCTGTCGCGCCCCGAAACCTACGCCGATCTGGCGACCTTGCTGCAGCAACTGTTCGACGCGGCGACCAGCGCTCCCGCCCTCGTCCCCGACTCGCTGTTCGACCCCGCCTACCCCGCCAACCGGGCCGAAGCGTTCTACGCCATCCAGTGCTCAGACAGTATGGTCCCCACCGAACCCGCGGCCTACAGTCGCGTCGCCGCCATCGAAGACCTGCACAACCCCTACTTCGGCCGCACCGCCGTCTTCAACGCCATGCCCTGCGCGTTCTGGCCGGCCCGCGACGCCGACCGCTACACCGGCCCGTGGAACCGGCAGACGGCCGCCCCCATCCTGGTCATGAACAGCCGCTACGACCCCGCGACCCCACTGCACGGCGCCTACGCCGGCGCCGCCCAACTGGCCACCGCCCGGGTCCTGGTGATCGAGGGCGCCGGGCACAGCAGCATGTACGTCCCCAGCACCTGCGCCGAACAAGCCAAACGCAACTACTTGTTCACCGGCCAACTACCACCCGAGGACATGCGCTGCGGCACCGACCACTCCCCCTTCGGTTAGGTGACCTCGACAACCCGGGACAAGGCTCCGGCCCGGGAACGCGCGAAGGCACGGACTTCGGTGGGAAGTCCGTGCCTTCGTACGGTATTCGCTTAGGTGGCTGCGCTCACGAGGAGCGCGGGGTCACCAGGAGCTCTTGTGCACGCCCGGGAGCTCACCGCGGTGGGCCATTTCGCGCAGGCACACGCGGCACAGGCCGAACTTGCGGTAGACCGCGTGGGGGCGGCCGCAACGCTGGCAGCGGGTGTAGGCGCGGACGGCGAACTTCGGCTTGGCCTCCGCCTTGATGCGCAGTGCTTTCTTAGCCATGTGCTCAGTTCTCCTTGAACGGGAAGCCGAGGTGCTTCAGCAGCGCGCGGCCTTCTTCGTTGTTGGTCGCCGTGGTCACCACGGTGATGTCCATACCGCGCGGGCGGTCGATGGAATCCACGTCGATCTCGTGGAACATCGACTGCTCGCTCAGGCCGAACGTGTAGTTGCCGTTGCCGTCGAACTGCTTCGGCGACAGGCCGCGGAAGTCGCGGATACGGGGCAGCGCGATGGACACCAGGCGGTCCAGGAACTCCCACATGCGGTCGCCACGAAGGGTGACCTTGGCGCCGATCGGCATGCCCTCACGGAGCTTGAACTGCGCGATCGACTTGGTGGCCTTGCGGATCTCCGGCTTCTGGCCGGTGATCAGCTCGAGGTCCTTGACGGCACCGTTGATCAGCTTCGCGTCACGGGCGGCGTCGCCGACACCCATGTTGACGACGACCTTGACGACGCCTGGGATCTGCATCACGTTGGCGTAGTCGAACTCGCTGGCCAGCGCGTCCTTGATCTCGGCGCGGTAGCGCGCCTTCAGCCGGGGCTGAGTCTGCTCAGAGGTGGTCATGTCAGATGTCCTTCCCGTTCTTACGGGAGATCCGAACCCGCTTGCCGGTGGTTTCGTCGGTGCGGTAGCCGACGCGAGTCGGGTTTCCGTCGGAGTCGACGACCATCACGTTGGAAACCTGGATGGGGGCTTCCTGGGTCACGATGCCACCCGAGGAGGCGCCACGCTGGTTGGCGGAATCCGCGACGTGCTTCTTGATGCGGTTCACGCCTTCGACGAGAACCTTGCCGGTCGCCGGGTAGGCCTGGATGACCTTGCCCTTGGCGCCCTTGTCCTTGCCCGAGATGACGAGCACGGTGTCACCCTTGTGCACCTTCATGTCAGAGCACCTCCGGGGCCAGCGAAACGATCTTCATGAAACGCTTGTCGCGCAGCTCGCGGCCGACGGGGCCGAAGATGCGGGTGCCGCGCGGATCGTTGTCCGCCTTGATCAGCACAGCGGCGTTCTCGTCGAACTTGATGTAGGAACCGTCCGGACGGCGGCGCTCCTTGACGGTGCGCACGACGACAGCCTTGACGACGTCGCCCTTCTTGACGTTCGCGCCGGGGATGGCGTCCTTGACGGTGGCGACGATGATGTCACCGATACCGGCATAGCGACGCGACGAGCCACCGAGCACGCGGATGCAAAGGATTTCCTTCGCCCCGGTGTTGTCGGCGACGCGCAGTCGCGACTCCTGCTGAATCACTTCAGCACCTCCTGGACCTGGATGTATACGTACGCCGGATTGCCGACCCGACGCACATGGTCAGTCACCCACCAGACGCGCGCCTGCCAGCGGTTTTGTCCACCACTGGGGGTTCACGGCCGGATTGCGAGGGCAGAGCTCCCGCAGGCAACCGGTCTAGTGTAGGTGAATCCCCAGGTCGACCCAAATCGGGGGTCGTCGGCCAATTTGAAGCGAATATGTTTCAAACTGCCGTGCGCGCGTGTGCCCCGTTGTTACGGTCCCCCTGCTCGTCGCGGGGACGAGCCGACGAGGAGCCACCCATGAAACTCACCTTTGCGTCAACCGCCTTCGCCGCCGTCCTCACGGTGCTCGCGCCGCAGGCCGCCGCCGGGCCCGTCATCGACATGCTCACCGACACCCTCACGGTCGGCTGCACCTCGAAGATCGACGTCGTCGGCCTCGACGACTACGTCGGCGCCCAGGTCGACTTCGTCGCCAACGGCAAGTTTTTCGCCAGCGACACCGTCGACCTCGAGGTCACCGTCGGCGGCGTCACCGTCGCCAAGGCCACCGCGTTCTACCACGTGGAATCCGAGGTCGAGGTGCAGTTGACGGCGCTGCTGCACGCCACCGGCATGCCGCTGGTCTCCAAGCGCGTGCCGACGGTCATGCGAATCATCAACGCGGGCAGTGGTTTGGCCTGTGACCTGGCGACCGGCAGCGCGGGCAGCTCTTCCTGATCGCCGCAGCCCCCGAGACGGCAGCCGCGCCGGTAGCCTGTGCGAGCTGGATCGCAACGAGCATGGGTGCGGTTGCCGCATCGGGGAAGGAAGTCCTGTGACACAGTCCGGCCGTCCGTCGGTTGTCGACCGCCGCGCATTCCTGGCCGCCATGGGGTTGGTGCCGGTGGCCGTCGCCCTGGCATCGTGCTCGTCCGATGCGCCCGCGGCGCAGTTGAACGGGGTGGATCTGAGCGGGGGCGATCCGACTATCCGCCCGCAGGACGACCTGTACCGCCACGTCAACGGCGCCTGGCTGCGCGACTACCAGCTGCCGCCGGACAAGGCCTCGGTCGGCGCGATCACCGACGCCAACGACCGGACCCTCGATCAGCTGCGCGCGATCATCGAATCCATCTCCGATCCCGAGCCGGGTTCGGAGGCGCAGCAGATCAAGGATCTCTACGACGCGCGCCTGGATCTCGACGAGATCGAGCGCCTCGGCATCACGCCGCTTTCCGGGTTGTTCGCCGCGATCGACAAAGCCCCGGGCAAGCCGGAGCTGGCCAAGGAGATGGCGATCGCACCGATCGCCGGCCTGATCGGAATGGGCATCGGTATCGACCGGAAGAACTCCAAGGCCTATATCCCCAGCGTCGGCCAGTCGGGTCTGATGCTCGGCGAGCAGTATTACCGCAAGCCGGAGTTCGCCGAGCAGCTGGCGGGCTACCAGGTGTACCTGGAGAAACTGGCGCAGGGCATCGGCCTGCCCGACCCGGCCGGGGTGGCCCAGCGCGTGCTCGACCTGGAGAAGCGCATCGCCGCCGCGCACTGGGACAGCGTGCGGCTGCGCGACACCGACGCCACCTACAACCTGATGAGCTGGGACGAGCTCACCAAGCTCGGACCGCAGTTCGACTGGGATCCCTGGCTTTCGGGCATGACCGACCGGCCCAAGTCGCTGTTCGACAAGATGGTCGTCGGGCAGCCGTCGTTCGTCACCGCGGCCGCGCAACTGTGGAGCGGGGTGGATATCGCCCTGTGGCGCGACTACCTCAAGCTGCACGTCGCCGACACCTACGCGCGGTTCCTGCCCAAGGCGATCGCCGACGCGCGCTTCGAATTCGTGGGGCGGGTGATGGCCGGGCTGGAGGAGAAACCGGAGATGTGGCGCTCCGCCGTGGGCGTCGTCGACGACAATCTGGGCGAGCCGCTCGGAAAGCTGTACGTGGACAAGCACTTTCCGCCCTCGGCGAAGGAACGCGCCAAGGAGATGGTCGCCGATGTCACCGCCGCGTGGCGCGATAACTTCACCGATTCCACCTGGATGTCGCAGGCCACACGGCAGGCCTCGATCGCCAAACTGGACAAGATCGTGGCGCAGATCGGCTACCCCGACAAATGGGTCGACTACTCCTCGGTGGAGATCAAGCGTGGCAAGCTGATCGAATCCCTGCTCGCGATCAACGCTTTCGAGTCCAAGCGCGCGTTCGCCCGGCTCGGCACCGAGGTAGACCGCTCGGAGTGGGGCATGTCGCCGCAGACGGTGAATGCCTACTACAGCGCGACGACCAACCAGATCGTCTTCCCCGCCGCCTACCTGCAGCCGCCGTTCTTCGACAAGGACGCCACCGACGCGGTGAACTACGGCGCGGTCGGCTCGACGATCAGCCACGAGATCGGCCACGGCTTCGACGATCAGGGCTCCAAATACGACGGTGACGGCAACCGCCGCGACTGGTGGCAGCCGGAGGATCGCGCCGCGTTCGACGCCAAGACCCAGCAGATCATCGCGCAGTACGACGTGCTCGTCCCCGAGGGCGCACCGGAGGGGCAGCACGTGAACGGCGCGCTGACCGTCGGTGAGAACCTGGCCGACCTGCGCGGCCTGCAGATCGCGCTGGAGGCGTACAAGAAGGTGGCGCAGCGGTCCGGCGAGACGCCCGATTTCCGCTCGGTGTTCCTGTCGTGGGCGCGGCAGTGGCGCGACAAGCAGACCGTCGAGGCGACTCTGCAGGGTCTGCAGGACACCCACTCCCCCAACGAATTCCGCTGCAACCAGGTGGTGCGCAATATCAACGAGTTCTACACGACCTTCGATGTGAAGGAAGGCGACAAGCTGTTCATGCCCGCCGACCAGCGCGTCGCCCTGTAGACGGGGCTTGCACCCTCCCGATTCGCCGTAGGTTAGCCTAGGCTGACCTAAACCTGCTCGATGGAGGATGCGCTCATGACGTCAGTTCGGACTTCACGCGGCTGGCGGCGCGCCGCGGTGGCCGCGCTCGCCGGTGCGCTCGCCTTCGGTGTCGTCGCCTGTGGTTCCACCGAGGACGAGTCGGGCTCGGGCGAAGCGGTGACCATCACCCACGCCCGCGGCGAGACCACCGTCACCGGGACGCCGAAAAAGATTGTCGCCCTCGGCAATCAGTGGCTCGATTCCACGCTGGCGCTCGGCGTGGTGCCCGTCGGCTACATCGACAACGTCTCCGCGCTGTCCAAGAGCACCCCGCCGTGGACGCCCGACAGCCTGAAGTCCGCGACCGCGCTCAACACCCAGGGCAGCGTCGCCGAGCAGGTCGCCGCGCTGGAACCCGATCTGATCCTGGCCGACCCGTTCATCGCCGATCAGAAGACCTACGACGACCTGTCGAAGGTGGCGCCGACCATTCCCGCGCTCACCAAGGACGCCGTGACGCCGTGGCAGGACCAGGTCACGGCCCTCGGCAAGGTGCTGCACAAGGAGTCCGACGCGACCGCGACGATCAAGAAGGTCGACGACAAGATCGCCGCCATCACCACCGCCAACCCGGGCCTGAAGGGCAAGACCTTCGCCAGCACCTGGCTGGCCAGCCCCGCCCAGCTGATGGTGCTCACCGATCCCAACGACGGTTCGGCCAAGGTGTTCACCCAGCTCGGCATGTCGATCCCGGCGAACCTCACCGCGCAGCCCGCCAACCAGGGCCGGCTGGCGCTGTCGCCGGAGCGCGTCGACGAGCTCACCGCCGATCTGCTGCTGGCCGGCTACTCCCCCGGTCTCGACGAGAAGTACCGGCAGCTGCCGGGTTACGCGGAGCTGCCGTCGGTGCGCAAGGGTTCGGTGGTGTTCCTGACCACGCAGGAGATCAGCGCGATCAACCAGCCGAGCGCCCTGTCGGTGCCCTACATGCTCGACAAACTCGAACCCGCGTTCGCCGCCGCCGCGAAATAAGCTCCACCCACAACTCGAGGATTCACCGTGCTTGCCTCCCCGTATCCCGCCCAGACTCGGTTCGCCCTCCGCGCAGGTGTCACCTGTTTGACCACGCCGGCCGGTGCGGTGCTGCTCAATCCGCCGCGCAACGAGAAGCTGACCGGTCTGGGCGCGGGGGCACTGCAGGCACTGAAAACCCTGAACCAGGGCCCGGCGACCGCTGCCGAGATGGCGACCGCGGCCGCCGGTGACGACATCACCGGCCTGATGCGCAAGCTCACCGACGGCGGCTGGCTCGCGGTGACCGTGCGCGACGGCGGCCGCGATCTCTACAGCATCCGCCCGTTCGCCCAGCCCGCGCCCCGGCCCGAGGTCGCGCTGCCGACCTGGTCGGCCACGCTGTCGAAGTTCGCCGTGCTGCACCGCGACGCACAGGGTTTCGTGCTCGAGCATCCGCGCTCGTGGTGCGATCTGCGCATCCACGATCCGCGCCTGCTCGCGCTGCTCGACGGTCCGCTCGCCGCCGACTCGCCGGTGGCCGCCGCGGTGAAGACACAGTTCATGGCGGACCTGCAGTGGTGCGGGTTCCTCGTCGACGGTGACGAGGAGGAGCACGAGTTCACCACCCGTTCCTGGAACGCGCCCGACCTGTGGTTCCACCGGCGCAGCACGCTCGGCGCCCGCACGGTCACCTGGGACGATTTCGGGCCGACCCGCTGGGCCGAGGGCAAGTTCCCCGAATTACCCGCTCGCCGGGCAGCTTTCGCCGGTGACCCGATCTTCCTGCCCAAGCCCGACCTGGTCGCGCTTCGTGTCGGCGACCCGAGCCTGTCGGCCGCCCTCGAGGACCGCGTCTCCACCCGCGCCTTCGACGACAGCGCCCCCGTCACCACCGCCCAGCTGGGCGAACTGCTCTTCCGCAGCGCCCGCACCCGCGAGGACGGCTCCCGCCCCTACCCCTCCGGCGGCGGTGCCTACGAGCTCGAGGTCTACCCCGTGGTGCGCAATGTGGCAGGCCTGGAAAGCGGGCTGTACCACTACGATTCGGTCGACCACGCCCTGCGTCAGGTAGCCCCCTTCGACTCCCCCGCCGTCCAGAAACTCGTGAAGTCCACCTCGGCCACCCTGGCCGGTGGCGCGGAACCCCAAGTGGTCCTGCTGGTTTCGGCCCGCGCGGGCCGGGTGATGTGGAGCTACGAACAGGTCGCCTACGCCAACATCCTCAAGCACGTCGGCGTCTTCATGCAGACCGTCTACCTCTCGGCCACCGCCATGAACCTCGGTGTAGTCGCCCAGGGCTTCTCCGACACCTCCGCCTTCGCCACCGCCACCGGCATCGACGAACTCGAGGAGTGCAACGTCGGCAGCATCATCGTCGGCTCGCCTGCCCGCTGAGAATCAGCCAGGAGAAGCCGCACCGGCCGCCTCGGTCAGGCGGCGGGGGTGCCGTCCCAGGTGACGAGTTTCCAGCCCTTCGCGGGGCTGCCCTTGACGATTACGCGGCCGGTGTTGCGGATGGGGTCGGACTGGAGTTTGGTCATGTCGGGGTTGCTGACGGTCATGAGGGTCCAGACCATGATGGAGCCGCCGTGGGAGAAGATCGTGGCGCGCTTGTTGCCGCGGTCCTGGATGTCCTGGATCGAGTCGTCCATGCGCTTTTTGAATTCGTGGCCGTTGATCGAGCCGGGGATGCGAGCGTCGAGGTTGCCCTGCATCCACTGGACCGGTGCGGCGAAGTAGTTCGCCATCGCGTCCTTCTCGGGTGTGCCTTCGTAGATTCCGGCTTCGATTTCGTGGAAGCCCTCCTCGACGACAACGGGGCGGTCGCACAGTTCCGAGGTGGGCAGTGCGGTCTGCTGTGTCCGCACCATTGTCGAGGCGTAGACACCGTCGAACTTGCAGTCGGCCAGGCGCAGCGCGGCCGCGGCGGCTTGCTCCCAGCCCTTTTCGGTGAGGTCGGGTCCGGGGACGGACGTGTCGATCAGGCCTGATGCGTTGCCGGCCGATTCGGCGTGGCGGACGAAGGTGAGGGTCATTTCACCTGTCTGCGGTGCGGCGGCCGCACTACCGCCGCCGGCTGTGATCATGGCAACCGCGGCGATGACCACGGACAGACGTGACGCGATCTGGGGCATAGGGACTCCTCGAGTAACCGGTGTGGGCCCACGCTGTGTGCATGAATGCGACCCGTTCCGGGACGGTAGGTTCGCACCCGACCGGTCGCCACGTCGTCTCCCGATGAACGGCACGTTATCTATTTCTTGTGAGGGCTCGGTAGACGAAGACGAGTTGCCAGAGGCCGATGAACAGCGTCGGGAGGCGTTCATAGAAACCGGCCGACGATTGGGCGCCGGCCGGTGTCGATTCCACGGCGGCGAAGAAGGCTCCGACCGCTGCTATCGAGAACACGGCGGTGGCGATGGAGAAGACCGACCACAGGTGGGAACGGCGGGTGACGGTGGTGAGGGCCGCCACGGGGAAGGCCGTGAAGACGACAAGGGCTCCGAGGTTGTGGATGCCGCCGGTCGCGGTGACGACCGTCGGTGCGCTTTCGGGGAAGCCGAGTACCGGGTCGGTGGGGAAGAATCCGATGACGATCAGCCCGGCGGCGGCGACCAGCAGGGCGAGGTATCCGGCGGTGCGCAGGGACGCGGTGCGGCGGAGCCCTTCGGCGAAGAGCACCGTCAGGATGCCGTACACGACGAAGTTGCTGTTCTGGATCCAGCCGTGGGGGGCGAGGCTGAGGGCGCTGATGGTGTCGTGGGAGGAGGCGTAGCCGGCCTGGAGTGCGCCGTTGATCAGGTAGCCGAGGACGAAGACGGCCGGACCGAAGGCGCCCGCCACCAGCAGATGTGTACTGCGTATGCTCACAGATACAAAGTACACATCTCGTGCGTACTAAGTGCACATCAGGAGTGGGACAGGCGTGACTTCTCTCTGGGAACGACTGACAGAAGGCGAGCGGAACACCGGTAAACCGTTGTCCGCCAGGCGAATTGCCGAGACTGCCGTGGCGGTGGCCGACGTCGACGGGCTCGACGCCATCACGATGCGCCGGCTCGCCACGGAGCTCGGGGTGGCGCCGATGGCTGCCTACCGGCATGTGGCGAGCAAGGACGAGGTGCTGGAACTGATGGTCGACCTCGTCTACGGCGAGGTCGAATACGCGGCCGGCGACGGCTGGCGCGCGACGCTGCGCGACCTGGCGACGGCCCTTCAGGCGCTGATCCTGCGGCACCCCTGGCTCACCCGGCTCACCGCACCGGAGCTCGTCTACGAACTCACACCCAACCGCATGGCCCTGACCGAGCACGCCCTGACCGCGCTCCACGACGACCTCGGTCTCGACCTCGACACGGCCATGGCGGCCGCGCGAACGGTTTTCGCGTATGTGCTGGGTGCGACCGGTGCCGAGATCGGCCTACGCGCGCTCATGGACGATCGCGGCTGGACCACCGGCGCACAGGCGCGCACCGGTCTGTCCACCCAGATGACCTGGCTGCTCGGCACCGGACGCTATCCGACCTTCGAGCGCTATGTGCACGAGGCACGACGCAAGGACGACCTGCGCTGGCAGTTCGACACCGGCCTCGAGCAGGTGCTCGACGGCATCGAAGCGCGTCGGTGACCTACTTGCCGCGCAGGCCGAAGGGGTTGCCGTCGGGGTCGGCCAGCGTGCAGATGCGGAGGTCGGGGGCAACTGTCTGCGGGCCCGATTTCTCGGTGGCTCCTGCGGCGAGCAGGGCATTTCGGGTGGCATCGAGGTCGTCGACGTCGGTCATCGCGACCGGTCCGGTGGCGCGGTCGCCCTGGGGGTTGAGGCTGATCTCGAAGCCGTTGACGTTGTAACCGACGTAGTAGGGCTGGTCGGTGTGGGGTTGTCCGTAGAGGGCCGTATAGACCTTTTTGGCGGCTTCCAGGTCGGAGACGGGAATGACGACGGCGCCGATGGCGGGACTCATACTCTTCCTTCCGAAAAACAGTGGAACTGCGTCGAATGGAAAACGGTCGAAACCCAGACTAACCAGCGGTAACACCGAACGCGGGCAACCGAGGCCGCCCGCGTTCGGGTGTTCAGAGAGCAGCGGCCAGGGCTTGTACGGCCTGGGCCCACAGTTCGGCGAACCGGTCGGCCTGCGTTTCCGTGAACAGGGCGGTGCTCCAGCGGAAGTTGGTCGTCAGAGCCGGGCCTTCGGGAGTGGTGCCGATGCCGGCGATGATGTCTACCGCGTACCGCAAGGGAAGGTCGGGTTCCGGATCGAGCGGGAGGGCGGTGTCGTGGTCTCCCACGAGCAGCGACCATGGATCATTGCCGTTGCCACTGAGGTCGATTCGGCCGAGGTAGTTGAATTCCACCTGCGGTTCGGCGGCATTGCGGAGTTCGGGGACTCGGTCGACGTAGCGGAGCAGGCCGTAATCGAGTCCCTGGTTGGGGATTTCACGAAGGTGCCGGTTGACGGAGTCGAGCAGTGACCGCGCGGAGGCCGGATCAGCTTGGGCTCGTGCGACATCCACGCACAGCTCCCCCACGCCGAGGCGGACGGGGAACACGCTGGTGAACCAGCCGAGGGTGTTGGCGGTGTCGGTGCCGAGTTCGGCGTCGGCGCGGCCGTGGCCCTCGAGGGCGATCAAAGCGCCTGCGGCTGGATCGTTTCCGTTGTTCGCGTGCAGCGAGGCCATGGTCATGGTGAGGGCGGTGAGCAGGAATTCGCGGACGCCCTCGTCCTTGCCGATGCGGTCGAGGAGGCGCTGGGTCACCTCGACGGGGGTGGCGACGGTGTTCACGCGCAGACTCGACCAGGTGTCGGACGCGGGGGCGGGGTGCCGGGCGCCGAGGGGCGCGTCGGGTCGGCGCACCTGGGCCGCCCAATAGTCGCGCTGGGCAAGCACTTCCGGCGTGCTGGCGCGCTGCCACATGGCCTCGGACCACTGCCGGTAGGAGGTGAACTCCGGGAGCATCTTCGGGGTGACGCCGGACTGGATCTGCTGCCAGGCGGCGGCGAGTCCGTCGATCATGATGTGCCAGGACACCACGTCGACAGCCAGGTGGTGCACCGCGAGCAAAAGGATGTCGCCGGGATCGCCATCAGCGTCGCCCCCGGAATTGTTCGCGTCACCCGAGCTCTGGTCGACTTCCGACGAGCCCGGTGCACCCGCGAACCACACCGCGCGCACCATCTCCCCCGACCTCGGGTCGATCGCATCGTTGGCGATACGCGCGAATTCCGTGATGACGGAATCCAGTTCGGAACCGGCGAGTCCACGCGGCGCTTCGATCACCACGTCGCCCGCGGCAACGACACCGGGTGCGCGGGTGAGCAGGCGCGGACCGTCGGGCGTATCGGTGAGCACGGCACGCAGGGTGTCGTGCGCGTCGAGCAAAGCTTGCAGTGTGGATTCCAGTCCGGCACGGTCGATTCCGGCGGGCAGGCGGAGCAGGGCGGTCTGGGTGAAGCGGCGGTAGTTGCCGTACTCGTACATCCACGACACCACCGGCAGCGGCGGAACCACACCGTAGGAGTCTGCGCCTGCCTGGGCGGCGGCGGGGGCGTCGTCGACGGCGGCGGCGAGTTCGCGGATGGTCGGGCAGGCCAGGACCATGCGCGGGTTGAGGGCGAGGCCTCGGCGGCGGGCCTTGTTCACCAGGGAGATGGCGACGATGGAGTCGACACCGAGTTCGTAGAAGTCGGCGTCGATACCGGGGGCGCGGCCGTCGAAGAGTTCGGCGAAGACCTCGCTGAGGGCGATCTCGGTCGGCGCCTCGGCGGCAGCATTGCTGTCGGCCGATGAAAGCGCTTGTTCGGCAAACTCGTTCAGCGCGTGCCCGTCGAGTTTGCCGTTGACGTTCACCGGCAACCGGTCGAGGACGACGATGCGCGCGGGAATCATGTACGCGGGCAGGCGCTGCGCGAGGTCGGCGCGCACCCGGCTCACCACGACGGCACGTCCGGCCTTGCCGACGACGAAGCCGACCAGCGACGCGCCACCGGCACGACGGACCACGGTGACGGCGGCGGTGTCGATATCGGCCGAGCGGCGCAGCGCGGTCTCGATCTCGCCGACCTCGATCCGGTACCCGCGCACCTTCACCTGCGCGTCGGCGCGGCCGAGGTAACCGAAGCGGCCACCCGGCAGGCGGCGGACGAGGTCACCGGTGCGGTACATGCGCTGTCCCGGGCGGGCCGGGTCGGCGACGAACCGGTCGGCGGTGATGGCGGGTTTACCCAGGTAGCCGCGGGCCAGCTGCACGCCGGACAGGTACAGCTCACCGACGATCCCCTGCGGAACCGGGCGCAACCGGGAGTCGAGCACGTAGCCGACCATCCCGCCGTTGGCGGTGCCGATCGTCGGGATTTCCGAGGTGGCGACCGGGGCGACCACGGCTTCGACGGTCGTCTCGGTCGGCCCGTAGCAGTTGTACACAGCCGTCCCCGGGAGCGCGCGCAAACGTGCCCACAGGGCGGTATCGATGGCCTCACCGCCGAGAGCGAGGACGGACAGCTCACGATCGAGCAAGCCCGCCGCCGCCAGCTGGGCCAGCATCGAGGGGGTCGTGTCGATCATGTCGATGTCGAATTCGGCCATGCCCGAGACGATTCGGTGTGCGTCGCGCATCTCGTCGGCATCGAAAAGGTGCAGGGCCTGGCCCGCGAAGAAGCCGACCATCGGCTGCCAGGAAGCATCGAACCCGAGCGACCAGGCGTGCGCGATGCGCAGCGGGCGGCCGAGTTTCGCCATCGCCGGGCGGTAGAACCGGTCGAGATGGTCGGCGAAGTACCCGGCCAGCGCCGCGTTCGTGCCGACGACACCCTTGGGCTCGCCGGTGGAGCCGGAGGTGAAGATGATGTAGGCGGCGTGGTCGAGTTCGCGGCGGACGACGGGGGCTTGCGCGGGGCGGCCCGCGATCCGGTCGACGACCTCGGCATCGTCCAACGTGAGCACCGCGGCGCCGGAGCCCGTGATCCCGTCGAGCAGGTGACGATCCTTGCCGAGGACGACGGCGAGCACCGGGTTCGACTGGCGCAGAATCGATTCGATGCGTCCTACGGGCAAACTGATGTCGACCGGGACGTAGGCCGCACCGGCGGCGAACGTGGCAAGAATGGCCACGATCGCATCGGTGCCGCGCGGAAGCATCAGGGCGACAACGGTTTCCGGACCGACACCGTTGGCGGCGAACTCGGCGCCCAGACGGCAGGCCTTGTCGTACAGCTCGCGGTAGGTGAAGTGTTCGCCCGAGGTGGTCGTGAGGGCGGTGGCGTCCGGGGTCGCGGCGACCTGCTGCTCGAACAGCCCCCACGGTGTGGAAGAGGGCGCGGACACGAGATCTGCGGCAGCACTGGCCAGTTCGGCACGTTCGGCAGGCGTGAGCAGGTCGATGGCGTCGAGGGTCGCCCCGGCATCGAGGGTGGGCAGGGTGCGCAGGACGGTGACCAGACGGGCGCCGACGTCGGCGGGGTCGAGGTGGCCGAGCAGGGCGGGCACCGCCTCGACGAGGACGAGCAGTTCGCCTTCGCTCATGTGCGAGACCACGGTGAGCGGGTAGTGGGCGAGACTTTCCATCTCGATGGGCCGGAACTGGGCGCCGTCGGCGGCGGTGACGGTCTTGATCGCGTCGTCGATGGGGGCGTTCTCGAACACGAACAGGGTGTCGAACAGGGCGCCGTGACCTGCCGCGCGCTGCAGGGTCGACAGGCTCAGGTAGCCGATATCGCGCATCGTCGACGAATCACGTTGCAGCCGAGCGCATTGCGCGACGACGGGTTCGGTCGACTCGAGCCGGTGCACGACGGGAACGGTGTTGATGAACAGCCCGACCATGCCCTCGACACCGGCCAGCTTCTCCGGTCGGCCGCTGATGGTGGTGCCGTAGACGACATCCGCGCGGTCGGTGATCCGGCCGAGCAGCACCGTCCAAGCGAACTGCACGGCGGTATTGAGCGTCATACCGTTGGCGCGCGCCCACTGCTGCAAGGCTTCGGTTTCGCCAGCGGACAGGTGGAGTCGGGTGGTCTCGGGGACCGAGGAATCGCGCGCACCGGTACCGTCGGCCAGCACCAGCGGCGCACTCACCTGACCCAGGTACTCGGCCCAGCGGCTCGCGGCGGCATCGTGGTCCTGGGCGCCGAGCCAGCCGATGTAGTCGCGGTACGGGCGCGGAGCGGGCAACCCGTCGAGACTGCCGCCCGCCTGGTACACGGCGAGCAGTTCGGTGAAGAACACCGCGACCGCCCAGCCGTCCATCAGGATGTGGTGGGCGGTGAGGATCATCCGCTTGCGCGGCTGCGGGGCGTCGGTGACGTTCAGCAGCAGGATCCGCAGGGCAGGACCCCGGCTCAGGGTGAACGGAACCCGCCGCTCCGACTCGGCGATGGAGTCGAATTCCGCTGCCACCGCGTCACGTTCAGCCCACGGCAGCTCGGCGTGCGACGGGATGATCTGCACCGGCTTGGGTACATCGGTGTCCCAGAACGCGGCCCGCAGATTCGGGTGGCGGTCGAGCATCGCCTGGGCGCTGCGGCGCAGCAGAGCGGTGTCCAGTGGGCCGTCGATGTCCACGACGAACTGCATTGTGTAGAGGTCGATCTCGGCCCCGGCCATCCGCGACAGGGAGAACAACCCCTCCTGCAGGGGGCTCAACGCGAGTACGTCTTCGATCTGCGGCGCACTCATGCTGCGTCCTTTCCTAGTGGTCGGGTCGTCGGATAGCCGAGACCCGGTCGACATGCGGCGCCGCACCGTGCCGGGCTGGTACCCGACAGGTGCGGCGCGGATGTCGGGTTGTTCATCCCTGTGCGGACCAGGCCGCGGTGAGGGCGGACAGGGCGTCGGAGTCGAGGCCGGACGCGCTCATCGGCGCGTGCGTGACCTGTTCGGGCTCTTCGGTTTCCGCCTCGCGGGGAGCGGCGTCGACGGCGGCGGCCAGTTCGGTGATGGTCGCGCACTCGAACACCATCTGCGGGGTCAGCGGCAGTCCCTGGGCGGCGGCACGGGCCGACCACTGGATGGAGATGACGCTGTCGCCGCCGAGGGCGAAGAAGTTGTCGTCACCGGTGACGTCGTCGATCTCGAGGAGCTCCTCGATCAGGGCGATCAGGGTGCGCTCGGTGTCCGAATCGGCGGCTCCCCCGGCGGCGGCCGTCGTGGCGACGGGCGCCGGGACGGCGAGCAGCCGGTCGAGGTCGGCCTGCGGCAGCACCCGCAGGTCGGCGATCGGCTGGTCCGGGTTGTCGGCGAAGGCGCGCAGGGTGGCGGCCAGGGCGTCGGCGATGAGCGCGGCGGTGGCCGGTTCGTACAGGTCGGCGTTGACGACGACGCGCACGTCCATGCCGCCTTCGACGGTCACGTTCAGGCTCAGGTTCAGATCGAGGAACGAGACGTCGAAGTCGGCGGGCAGCACGGTGACCGTGCTGGCACCCGAGGTCGCGAACGGCAAGGTGGTCGGCGCCCAGTCCGCTCCACGGAAGTGGATCATGCTCTGGAACAACGGGTTCCGCGACCGCGAACGGCGCGGATTGAGTGCCTCGACGAGGCGCTCGATCGGCAGTTCCTGGTGCGCGTTGGCATCGAGCACCACATCGCGGGCCCGGATCACGGTGTCGCGCAAGGTGTTCGCGCCCGACAGATCGTTGCGGAGCACGACCATGTTCGCGAACAGTCCGATCAGGTTCGTGGTGGCCGGATCGGTGCGTGCCGCGACGGGCGTGCCGAGGGTGATGTCGGTGCCGCCGCCGAGGGTGTGCAGCAGAGTCGCGACCGCGGCCTCGCACACCATGAATTCGGTTGCGCCACTGCCTTTCGCGAGGGATTCGAGACCAGATCGGACGCTCGCGGGCAACGAGAAGGTGACCACCTCGCCGCGCTTGCCGAGCACCGGCGGGCGCGGACGGTCGTGGGCCACCGAGATCTCGTCGGGCACCCCGGCCAGCGCGGTGCGCCAGAAGTCGATCTGTGCCTGCGCGAATTCGCTCGGCGCGGCCTGGTCGAACAGCTCGCGCTGCCACAGGGCGTAATCGGCGAACTGGATCGGCAGCGGCTCCCAGGCAGGGGCGCTGCCCTGTTCGCTGCGGGCGCGGTAGGCGGTGGTCAGGTCGTCGAGCAGCACACCGAAGGAGGCGTGGTCGGCGACGATGTGGTGCACCAGCAGCGACAGCACGTGGGTGTTGGCGTCGAGTTCGAGGAGTTCGGCGCGCAGCAGCGGCTCGCCGTCGAGGGTGAACGCGTAGCGGGCGATCTCGGCCAGCTCGGCCGACACCTGGTCGGCGGCGATCTGCCTGACCGGCAGTGCGACCTCGGTGGCCGGGTGGATCACCTGGTAGGGCACGCCCTCGTGCTCCGGGAACGTGCTGCGCAGGGACTCGTGGCGGGCCACGACATCACCGAGCGCGGCGCGCAATGCGGCGATGTCGAGCGGGCCGTCGAAGCGCATGGCCAGCGGGAGGTTGCCGACCGAACCCGCACCTTCCATGCGGTACTGGAACCACATGGCCAGCTGCGAGTACGACAGCGGGACGCGCTCGCCGCGCGGTCGGCCACCGATCGCGGGGCGGGTGGTCGGTGCCGCAGCGACCGCATCGGCGCTCGCCGCGGGCGCCGGTTCGGCCGCCTCGTCGACATCGGAATCGACCGCATCCAGGTCCATGTCGAACTCGGCGAGGAATCGGGCGACCAGATTCGCGGCGAGCGCGGCGGGGGTCGGGCTGTCGAAGATGACGCGCACGTCGAGTTCGATGCCGAATTCCGCCCGGACCTGCGCGACCAGGCGGGCGGCGAGCAGCGAGTGTCCGCCGAGTTCGAAGAACGAGTCCTCCGCGCCCACCTCGTCGAGATTGAACAGGGCGCCGAACAGGGCGCACATCTTGCGTTCGGTGGCCGTGGCGGGCGCGCGGTGGGTGCGCGCGACGGCCGGGGTGGCGGCGGGCAGTGCGCGCTTGTCGAGCTTGCCGTTGACCGTGAGCGGGACCTCCGGGATCACCGCGAACGCGCTGGGCACCATGAAGTCCGGCAGACCGGCTGCGGCGAAAGCCTGGATCTGCTCGAGGTCGATGAACCCCTCGGCGGGCACCACATAGGCGGCGAGCATGGCGCCGATGGCCGGATCCTCGGCCACGACGACCACACACTGGGCGACCGACGGGTGCGCGGCGATGGCGGCTTCCACCTCACCGAGCTCGATGCGGAAACCACGCACCTTCACCTGTTCGTCCGCGCGGCCGACGAACTCGAGTTCACCGAAGCTGTTGCGGCGCACCAGGTCACCGGACCGGTACAGCCGTGCGCCGGAGGTGAACGGATCGGCGACGAAACGCTGCGCGCTCAGCGCGGGGCGGTCGAGGTAACCGCGGGCGAGCTGATCGCCGCCGAGGTAGAGCTCACCGACCACACCGTCGGGCACCAGCTGCAGCGCCTCGTCGAGGACGTAGGTGTAGACGTTGCGGTTGGGCACGCCGATCGGCACCACGCCGGTCCCCTGCGGCCCGTGCACCGGCATGTACGTCGAGCAGACCACGGCCTCGGTAGGCCCGTAGTGGTTGCGCAGTTCGGCTTCCAGGGTGTTGGCGAAGCGGTCGGCCACCTCGCCGGGCAGCGCCTCACCACCCACGGGAACCTGACGCAGCGAACGCCATTCGCTCACCTCGGGCAACAGCAGGAAGGTGCTCAGCATCGACGGGACCATGTGCAGCACGGTCACCTGACGGCGGGTGATGAGGTCGGCGACGTAGCGGATGTCGCGGAACGGCTTGGGTTTCGGCACCACGATCTGCGCACCGACCGACAGCGGGATGGCGATGTCGGCGAGCGAGGCGTCGAAACTCACCGACGACGACTGCATCATCCGGTCGGCGGGCGTCATGTCCCACTCGGCGGAGAAGCACACGATGTGCTCGGCGATCGCGTTGTGCGGCACCGGAACACCCTTGGGCTTGCCGGTGGAGCCGGAGGTGTAGATGACATAGGCGAGGTTGGCCGGGCGCAGCGGGCGCAACCGGTCGGCATCGGTCGGCGCCGAGCCGGACAGCTCGGCTGCCGTCTCCTCGGCGGCGGCCAATTCGACCGCGCCGAGCAGCAATCGGGGGTTCGCGTCCTCGACGAGGTACTCGATGCGGTCTTCCGGGTAGGCCGGATCGATCGGCAGGTACGCGCCGCCTGCCTTCAGCACGGCGAGCACGGCGACGATGAACTCCACCGAGGTGCCGAGGCGCAGGCCGACGATGTCCTCGGTGCCGATGCCCTGCCCGATCAGCCAGTGCGCCAGGCGATTCGCGCGGGTGTGCAGCTCGGCGTAGGTGAGTTCGGCGGTGTCGGAGACCAGTGCGAGCGCGTCGGGCGATGCGGCGGCGGCCGATTCGAACAGGGCTACCAGGGTGGTGGCCGGCTGGTCGACGAGCAGACCGTGGGAGCGGTCGAGCAGTGCGGCGCGCTCGTCGGCGGCGAGCATCTCGAGGTCGCGCAGCCTGCGGGTCGGCTCGCGCAACGCGCTGTCGAGGAGCACACCGAAGTGCCCGAGCAACTGATCGACCAGGGCGTCGGACAACACGTCGGTCTGGTATTCGGCCTCGACCACGGCGGTGCCGTCGGCGTCGAGCACCACGGCGAAGGCCAGCGGCACCTGCGCGCTCACGGCACCGAGTTCGAGCAGGGTGGAGGTGACGCCGTCGATGGCGAAACCGTCGGCGCTTTTGCGCACGCTGAAGCCGAGTCGGACCAACTGGTCGAGACCGTCGCGACCGGCGACGCGGTCCGGATTCGCTTCGCGCACCACACGATCGATACCCACACCGCGTCGCGCGAACGCACCGGTGCAGGTCTCGCGAACGGCGGCGACGAGGGTGGTGAAGTCGTCGCCGGTGCCGATGCCCGCGCGCAGCAGCAGGGTGTTGCCGAAGTAGCCGATGAGCTGCTCGGTGCCCGCCGGGCGGTCGGTGACGGGGATGGAGACGAGGAAGTCGTCGGCGGCGGTGTAGCGGTGCACGAGGGCGTCGAAGGCGGCCAGCAGCACCATGAACGGGGTCGCGGCCTGTTCGCGCGCGAACTGTTCGGTGCGGGTGACGAGGTCGGCCGGGAGCCGGTGGGTGCGGCGCTGCGCCTGCCTGCCCGCGGTGGCCGAGGCCGAGCCGGGCAGCTCCAGGGGTTCGGGCAGGGGGCGAAGGGCGTCGCGCCAGTAGGCCACGTCGTCGTCGGCCGGTTCCGCCGTCGGCGCGATCGCAGCGAACTGCACGGTCGCCTCGCTCGCCCCGTTCTGCACGGTTCCCGTCGGTGCGGCCGAACTCCCATCACCTGCCGGCGAGGCCGGGTTTCGGTAGGCGGCATTGAGCTCGGTGAAGAACACCGCCCAGGAGTCGTCGTCCCAGCAGATGTGGTGGATGGTGAACAGCACCACGTGCTGGTCGGCGCCGGTGCGGATCAGGGTGGCGCGCAACGGCAGCTCGGTGCCGAGGGCGAAGGGACGGCTGAACTCGCGCTGCGCCAGCACCTCCACTCGCAGGTCACGGCCGGATTCGGCGAGGTCGGTCAGGTCGTGGGTGGTCCACTCGGCGCGGGCGTCGGCGGTGAACACCTGGAACGGTTCGCCCTCGGCGTCCACTCCGTAGGTGGTGCGCAGGATGTCGTGGCAGGCGACGACGGCGTCGAACGCGGTGTGCAGGCGGTCGGCGTCGAGCGGGCCGGTGAGGCGGTAGGCCACGCAGATGTTGAGGGCGGTGTCCTGCGGGTCGCGGGTCTGCAGGAACCACATGCGGCGCTGGCCCGGTGTGAGCGGGCGGTGCTCCCCCGCCGCGATGCGCGGCACGGCGACGGGTGCGGTGGACGCGGCCATGCCGCGCTCGCGCAGCTTCTGCTGCAACAGCTGCTTGCGGCGTTCCGCGACGGACAGGGTGGCTTCGGTGTCTGACATGTTCTTTCGGCCCCTAGCCCTGGTTGGTGTTCTGTGCCATCAGCTGCACGACGTCGTCGAGCGACGCGCCGCCGAGAATCGCCGCGACCGGCAGATCCCGGTCCAGCTCCGCCTTCACGCGCTTACGGAAGTCCAAGGCCTGCAACGAGTCCAGGCCGAGGGCGACCAAGGGCATGGTCGCGTCGATGGATTCGGCGCTGTCGCCGCCGATCACCTTCAGCAGTTCGGTACGCATGCGCGACTCGAGCGAGGAGTTGTCGGGCTGCGCAGCCGATTCGGCGGATACGGCCACGGAAGACTGCGCGGACGTGGGCGGAATCTCTTGGGAGACAAGCGAAACCAGCGCAGGCTTCGGCGCGACAGCGGAACCCGGTACAGTCGCGCACTCGAGTCCGGTCAGCACGCTGTCCTGGCCGAACGCGCCGAGTACCTCGCGCAGGAAGTCCCAGTCGGCGGCGATGATCATGCCGTCGCGCACCGGCGCGGTGAAGCCCGCCTCGATGGCGTCGGCGGGGTCCATCGGGAACACGCCGGCCTCTTCCACGCGGGCGAACCCGGCGTCGTCGAGCGGGCCCGCCACGCTCCACAGTCCCCACTGCAGGCTGGCCGCCGCGATCCCACGGGCGCGCAGCCTGCGGGCGGCGACATCGAGCATGCGGTTGGTGACCGCGTACAGGATCTGGCCGCGCCCGCCGATGGTCGCGGCCATCGAGGAGCACAGCAGCACACGGCAGTCGGTGGTCAGCGGCACGGTGTCGATCAGGGTGTCGAGGCCGTGCAGCTTGGCGCGGGCGGCGGTGCGGACGGCCTCGGCGGTGACCTGGTCGAGTTCGGCGTCGACGTAGTTCACGGCAGCGTGGATCACCAGGTCGGCCGGGCGATCGGCGATCTCGGCAGCGAAGGCCTTCGCCGATTCCGGATCGCTCACATCACAGGACCGCACGACGATCTCGGTGGTGCCGAGACCACGCAGACGCGCCAGTTCCGTTGCCAGGACCGGGGTTTCACCGCTGCGGCTGAGCAGGGTGACACGGCCGGTGCCCGTACGCGCCAGCTGATCGGTGAAACGGAGACCGAGCTGACCGGTACCCCCGACGATCACCACATGATCGAGCCCCTCGGCGAGCGAACCGGTTTCGGCGGCCTCGTCGACCACCAATCGCTTGACGAAGAGCTTGCCCGCTCGCAGCGCCAGCTCCGACTCACCACTGGAATGCACCGCACCGACGATCCTGGCCGCCTGCGCGATCGGATCCTCGTTCGCGGCGAGGTCGAGATGGCGGAAGACAGTGCCGGGGTGTTCGATACCGACGCTGCGGAACCCGGCCGCGACGCCCGCCTGGAACAGACCGGGGATCGGATCGCTGTCGTGCACTGCCTCGCCACCGACGGTCAGCAGCCAGCATTCACCACCGGAACGCAGCACGGAAAGCGCTGGGGTCCATACCTGTTCGGCGTAGAAGGAGGTGAGCGCCTCGACAGCCGTCGCGGTGTCGTCGGCCGCCGAGGGTGGCAGCAGGACAACGACGGAATCGAACGCCTGCATACGCACCGAGTCGGGCAGTCCGCGCGCGTCGCCGGGCACGGCATGCTCTTCGCCGGGTGCGGCTGAGCTCATCGCATCGGCTGCGGATCCTCGATCGTTCGCCTCGGCGCCCGCGCCGACAGCCGGTTTCAGTTCGGCCGGGCCGAGCACACGAGCCTCGGCACCGTGACGATCCGCGGCCTTCACCAGGGCGGCGGACAGAGCCGCACACTCACCCGTGTGGTCCACGACGAGCAGGCTGCGCGGCGCGGTCAGGGTGCGGCGCTGGAGCGGGGTCCATTGTTCTACCAGCCGTTGGGGTTTCGGCGTGGTGACCACGAGTTCGGGCGGGGTTGCCGACTCGTCGGGGGCAGCCCAGAGGCGCTTCGGGGCAGTGACGGTGTGCGGGAAGTCGCGCAGCGGCAGCGTGATGGTGTCGTCCACCTGCAGCGCGTCCCAGCGGTACCCGGCATCGAGCACCGCGACCTGGGCGAGATTGCGGGTGAACTCCGAGAGGCCCTCGGCGGTGCGCAGCGACGTTCCGAGGACACGGAAGTCGCGCTGCGGCAGGCCGGGACGCGACGGCACGAGGCCGAGGTTCTCCTGCAGGGCCAGCTGCAGCACCGGGTGTTCGGCGACCTCGATCAGCAGGTCGACGCCATCGCTGCCCGCCGCGATCACGGCCTTGTCGAAACGCACCCGGTTGCGCAGGTTCCAGTACCAGTAGTCCTGGTGATTCAGGTCGGAGCCGATCTTCGCGCCGAGAGTCGCGCCGTAGCAATCGATCTCGGATTCGGTGAAGTGCGTGCCACTCATCTCGTCACCGAGCATGTCCACGAAATCGGCGCGCAGCTCGGCCACGATGGAGGTGTGCGCGGGGTAGGCCACGCGGATCTCGCGGGCGAACTGCCCGCGCTCGGTGGCGGTGGTGACCAGATCGACAATGGTCTCGCGGTCACCGGAGATGGCAAGGATGTGCGGCGAGTTCACCACCGACAGCTCGGCCCAGCCCGAATGCCTGGCAAGCAACGCCTCGCAGGACTCGCGGTCCATACCGAGCACGGCCATCGAGTAGCCGCGCGGGGAGATGCGCTCGACCAGGCGGGCGCGGTGGGTGACGGCGAGGACCGCGTCGCGCAGGGTCATCACACCCGACACCGCACCGGCCGCGAGCTCACCCTGGCTGTGCCCGATCGTCGCCTGCGGCGCCACGCCCGCGGCCCGCCAGAGCGCGGCGAGGCCGGTCATGTGGAACATCAGCGCGGGCTGCACTTCCCACACCGTGTCCTCGTACTGCCCCTCGTCGCCGAGCAGGTAGTGCATCGGCTGGGAGTGGCCGAACCGTTCGTGGTGGATGGCGGCGCACTCGTCGACGACGGTGCGGTAGGCCTGCGATTGCGCGTAGAACAGCGCACCCATGCCAGGACGCTGGCTGCCCTGACCGGGGAAGACGAAACCGATGCGGCGAGAGCTCGCGGGGACGTCACCGAGAACGACGTCACGGTGTTCGGCACCGGTCGCGATGGCGTCGAGCGCCGCCCGCAACTCAGCCGATGGGGGTTCGACACCGTTCCAGGCTCCGCCATCTGCCCGCGCGGGCGACTGATCGCCCCTTGGACCCCCGGTAGACGGCCGGGCCATGATCAGCGCCCGCCGACGGCGCGGCATCCGGGTGCGGAACAGCATGTCGGCCAGCCGTTCCGGTGTCACCGCGGTGTGCGCGTCGACGTAGTCACGCAGCGCGGCAGCCTCCGCACGCAGCCCGTCGGCACTGTCGGAGGACAGCAGAACAGGAACGCTGCCGTCGGGCAGACGGTACTCAGCCATGATTGGTTTCCTCCAGCACCGGCAGGCCGACAATGGCGTGCGCGTTGGTTCCCGCGACACCGAACGACGACACCGCGGCGTAGCGCAGCCCGTCCGGGCGCGGCTTCCACTCGGTCGCCTCGGCCGCCAAACGCAAAGTGGTTGCGCCCCAGTCGATATCGGTGGTCGGCCGATCCGCCCACAGACTCGGCGCGATGGTGCCGTGCTCACCGCACAGCAGCACCTTGATGAGCCCGAGCATGCCCGAGGCCGCCTGCGCGTGACCGGCATTGGACTTCACCGAGCCGAGCAGCGGGGCATCGGAGCGATCGGTGTTGCCGTAAGTCGCGGCGAGCGCGGTCAATTCGAGCGGATCGCCGACGGCGGTTCCGGTGCCGTGGCCCTCGATCAGGCCGATATCGTCGACGCTCACCCCCGCGGCGGCCACGGTCGCCTCGATCAGTCGCCGCTGTGCGTCCGCGCTCGGCACGGCGATCGGCGCACCGGCGCCGTTGTGGTTCACCCGGGAACCGAGCAGCTGCCCGTAGATCCGATGGCCCAGCGCCTTCGCGCGCGACTCTCGTTCCAGCACGATCACGCCCGCGCCCTCACCCCACAGGGTGCCGGTCGGGTCGGCGGCATAGGAGCGGCAGTGTCCGTCGGTGGCCAGGGCATTGTTCTTGGAGAACTCGTAGAACGCGCCGGGCGTGCCCATCACGCACACGCCGCCTGCCAGCGCCCAGTCGCACTCCCCCGCCCGGATCGCGGACGCGGCCTGATGCACGGCGGTGAGCGACGACGCGCACGCGGTGTCCACGCTGATCGACGGGCCGACCAGGCCGAGCCCGTGCGAGATCCGCCCGGCCACCGCACCGAGCGCGGTGCCGGTGCCCCGGTATCCGCTGTACTCGTTCACACCCGCCGCGCGCGGACCGTATTCGGTGATCGACACGCCCATGAAGACACCGGCCGGATCACCGTCGAGCGCACCGGGGTTGATGCCCGCGTGCTCGAGCGCGCGCCACGCCACCCGCATCGCCACCCGCTGCTGCGGGTCCATCGCGACCGCCTCACGCGGGGTGATGCCGAAGAACTGGGCGTCGAATTCCGTCGCGCCGTCCAGGAATCCACCGGCGTCGCGGACGGGTGCCCAACCGTCGAGCCTGCCGAGGGCGAACAGTTCGGCCAGCGGCCAGTCACGGTCGCGCGGGAACGGGCCGATCAGTTCCCGGCCGCCCGCGAGCGCGGACCAGAAATCCGGCAGGGATTCGATGCCGCCGGGGGCCTCGACACCCATACCGACGATGACGATGGGATCAACGCTCATCGGGTCAGCGCCTGTCCGGCCAGCACCTCGGCGATGCCGTCGATGTTCTCGTCGACGTAGAAATGCCCACCCGCGAAGAGGTTCACCTCCACCTCGCCCGTGGTGGCCTGGTCCCAGCCGTAGAGGTCGCGCGGGCCGACGAACGGGTCGTCGTCGCCGCCGAGCACGAGCACGGGTGCGGCGACGCGCACGCCCGCATCGCAGGAGTAGGCGTCGAAGGCGCGGTAGTCGGCCTTGAGCACGGGCAGCGCCATGCGCATCACCTCGCGGCTGGCCATCACGTCGGCGCCGGTGCCGTTGAGGGCGGCCATGTGGTCGAGCAATTCCTCGTCCTCGGTCGGATGACCAGGTAGCTCGGCGATCCGCTGCGGCGCGGCGGCCGCGGAAACCACCAGCAAACGCACGGACAACCCGGCGGCCTCGGCGAGCCGGGCGAATTCGAAGGCCACGATGGAGCCCATGCTGTGGCCGAACACGGTGATCGGGGCGCCGGTGTCGCGGGCGGAGCCACGGAAGGCCTCGAAGGCGCCGCGGGCCAGTTCGGGCAGCGTCTCGGCGGCCGGTTCGCGCAGGCGGTCCTGACGGCCGGGGTACTGCACGATCACGGTGTCGAAGTCCTGCGCCATACGCTTGGCGAACACCCGGTAGGCCGATGCGCCCGCGCCCGCGTGCGGGAAGACGATCAGTGGCGGTAGGGAGTCGGTCCGGGGGGCCTGGAATTGCCTGATCCAGCCGAGTTCTCTTGCCATGTCGCTCTCCCTCACCGACCGCGTCCAGCTGCGGCCGTTTCGCACTATCTCTCGCCGGGCCCGGACACGGGCCTACCCGGCGCAGTCGTCCGGGACCGGGGCGAATGTTGTTGCCGCCGAGCCCGAACCAGCTCCGGGCGCGCTCCGGCAACCACCGGGCGATCGGTCGGGCAACAGTAGCATCAACCCATTAGTATAGGCTAGCCTTACCAATTGAGGTGACCAAGGTAACGATGGAATGGAGCACCCAGCAGATGAACCCCGCCGGGACCCCCACCGCGCTACCCCGCGAGCAGACAGACCTGCCCGCCGACGTAGCCGCCGCCCCCGCGCCGAACCTGCCGGTGTTCGAGGCGCCCTTCGCTCTGCGGATGGCCGATCCCGACGGTAACGACCCCGACATGCTCGAAGAATGGATGGCCCGTCCGCACTTGCTCGAGTCCTGGGAACAGGATTGGGACGCGCAGCGCCGTCGCGAGAATTTCCGCACCCAACTGGCCGGAACCTACTCACGCCCCTGCATTCTCAGCCTCGACTTCGCGGTGATCGGTCAGCCGGAGAAAGGCGTGGTCGATGTCGCCTACATCGAGTTCTACCGCGCCGCCAAGGACGAGATCGGCAAGCTCTACCACGCCGACGCCGGTGACATCGCCTTCCACATCGCCACCGCCGAGACCGCAGTGATCGGCAAGGGCATCATGTCGGCCTGGATCTCGATCCTGCCCGCCGCCGTGTTCGCGGCCAACCCCGACTGCCGGCGCATGATGGGCGATCCCGACCATCGCAACGAGCCGATCCGGCGCAGCCTCGAGAAGTCGGGCTGGCAGAGCATCGGTGAGTTCGACGTCCGCCCGGACCGCCGCATCTTCCTGTACACGGTGCCGCGCACCCCCTCAGATCTCCCAGTCCCCTACTGATCACTCGTGGACGCCCGCGCGACGGGTTATCCACTTGTTTCGTAAGAACATGGGTAACTCGCCGGGAACGGGCTGCCGTGATCCATTACCTGGCCTGGCCGCCGACGCAGGTCCCGCCGCACCTGAGTCCGGCCTGATTTTGCGGAGAGGCGGACGAGCAACTCACCGCACGGGTCAGCGTGAGACTGCTTGCGCTGCGGAAACGTGGCTGCGCGCCGGGACCGTGCGCAGCACTCGGTCGGACAGCTCACCGAGGCAGCTGAGGTTCGGGAAGCCGGGGCCCTGCGCCATGGCGGCCATGTTCGGCAGATACAGCTTGCTCGCCAGACCGTTGACGGCCAGGTCGTAGCCGATCGAGGATTCGATGCGGTTCTGCGTGAGTGGGCCGCCCACCGCCAGTTCCAGCTGATCGGCGGTCTGCTGATCGAACATCTCCAGGAACCACAGCGGCTGGCCCCCGGTCGCGTCGACGACGAGGTCGAAGTTGTGCACCTGATCGGCACGCAGCTCGTTGGTGAGCGTGAGCGCGAGCGAATCACCGGCAGGCACCACCTTGGTGACCCGGCCCTGCAGGTGGTGGACCCGGCTGTCGCCGAGCAGGCTTTCCTGCACGCGCACCGAGAACACACCGCGATCGGTACGCCGGATCACGTCGCGACGCTCCTGGATGCTCAGCGCGTTCCACTTCACCGGATCGCTGAACAGCGAGTTCTCGAAATAGCTTTCGCCACGGGTGTAGATGGTCGCCATGGGCGAGATCACCGAGAT
Organism: Nocardia sp. NPDC003979; assembly: GCF_053605015.1. Lineage (NCBI taxonomy): Bacteria > Bacillati > Actinomycetota > Actinomycetes > Mycobacteriales > Nocardiaceae > Nocardia > Nocardia sp. NPDC003979. The sequence goes on along the minus strand of NZ_JBSGIJ010000001.1, from coordinate 185,557 downwards.
GGTGAGCATTTCGTGGCGCACGAGTTCGTCGAGCGCCGAGCCGGCGGTCTCGCCGCCGCCGATCACCGCGGCCCGCGAGGCGGCGGGCAGACTGCGCTTGCCCGCCAGATCCCAGAACGTCGCGATGCTCAGCACGCGCGGATGCTCGGCAAGCGCGCGGCTGCTGCGGCCGGGGCCGGTGATCATCAGGCCGTCGGCGCTCAGCTCGGTGGCCGCGCCGTCGGCGTCGACGACGCGCACCTGCCAGCTGTCGTCGTGGCGGATCTGCTCGACGCGCCCGATCACCAGCTCGAGGTCGATCGACTTGGCCACCCACTGCAGGTATTTCGCCCACACGTGGTGCTGCGGGCTCGGCCTGCCACGGTCGATCCACTCGGCGTAGGTGCCGTGCTCGATGAGGAACGAGGTCCAGCTGTAGGCCGACATGGCGCGATCGATCTCGCGATTGCGGCCGCGGGCCCAGGTGGAGTGGTACGGGAACCCGATGTCCTTCTCGGGGCTGGTGCCGAGCCGGTGCTGCCCGTCGGTCCAGCCACCGGTGGGCAACCAGTTGCCACCCACCGCGTGCGCCTCGACGACGACCACGCGTGGCGCGGGCAGGCCGAGTGAGCGCAGGACATGCGATTTGGCCGCTACCGCAAGGGCTTTCGGCCCCGCGCCGACCACGAGCAGGGTTTGCACCGGTTCGTTCTCCACTCTCTCAAGCACGGCCCATGGTTGCATAGGCTTACCTTATTTATCTACCGGGGGCAGACAAGTAAGTGTCGTTAGGCTAACCTAACGTTCATGGGTAAGGGATTCAACGGCCTGATGGTCAAGGCTTGGGGTGGCTCGGACTACCGCCTCACGGTGACTGCCAACGAGCAGATCACGGACAAATTCGTGCGGATCAGTTTCACCGCGGGCGGGCTGCTGGCCGACAACCCGGTGCACCCCACGCAGTGGATCCGCCTGTGGATTCCCGACGAGCACAGTGACAAACTGCACCACCGCGGCTACACCCTGGTGAACCAGAACCCGGCCGAGGACACCGTCTGCATCGACTTCGCACTGCACGACGGACCCGCCGCCAACTGGGCCCGCCGCGCCAAGCCCGGCGACCCGCTCGACGCCAGCGTCCTCGGCTCCGACTTCCAGCTGCCCGAGCAGACCCCGAGCGAGTACGTCGTCTTCGGCGACACCGCCTCGCTCCCGGCTATCAACTCGCTACTGGACGCCATCGGCGACACCCCCGCGCGAGTGTGGCTGGAATGGCAGTACGAATCCGACACGACGATCCCCGTGCACAACAAGCCGCACCACACGGTCACCTGGGTGCAGCGCATCGACGACGGCCGCCTGCTGCGCGAAGCCGCGAACGAAATGACTTGCCCCGCAGACGCCTTCGCCTGGGTCGCCTGCGACGGCCACACCACCCGCTCGATCGTGAAGACCCTCAAGACCCACCACGCGCTGCCCAAGACCGCCATCAAGTACCAGGCCTACTGGAAGTAGGAAATCATCCTGCGGGATGAGGAGCGTGCGCCCGTCGGCTGATGCGGACGCACGCTCTCGTGCGGCACGCTGGTTCGATCACGCCGGGAATTCCGCCCCGGCCCGATCGAAACGAGCGCCGCCGTGTCCGTGATCGATGCCGTGATGCTCGCCGCACCCGTGGCGGCGGCGATCCTGCTGGTCGTCTCGCCGCGACGCGGCAGGCGAGTGGGCGTTGTCGCCGTGCCGGTGCTGCTCGTCGGCCACGCCGGGCTGTGGCTGGTCGAACCCTATCGGCAGTGGTGGCCGCTGTATCTGTTGCTCGTCGCGATGCTCGTGTGCGTCGCGACCGCCGGCCGGGAACTGCTGGGACGCATCGTCATCGGAGTGCTCGCCGCGATCTCGGCGGCGGTGTGGCTGGTGCCGCCGGTGCCCGAACTGCCGGAACCGACCGGGCCCCACGCCGTCGGGTCGGCGATCTTCCGCTGGGTGGATCAGGCGCGGCCCGAGCCGCGCACCGAGGCCGACGACCGGCGCAATGTGGTTGTGCAGGCGTGGTATCCGGCCGAGTTCGCCTCCGGGCGGCGCTGGGTCTATCTCGACGGACAAGGCGATCTGCCCTCCCAGGTCGCCGTGGTTCCGAGCCTGATCATGGGCGCCTACGACCGCATCGATACCCACGCCTACGCCGATGTTCCGGTAGCGCAGGCGCGGCAGCGCTGGCCGGTCGTGCTGTTCTCCCCCGGTTACGGCGCACCTCGGGCTTTCTATTCCGGGCTGGTCGCCGACCTCGCCGCCCGGGGCTTCGTCGTCCTCGCCGTCGACCATCCCTACGAGGCGGCCGTCACCGAGCTCGCCGACGGCACCATCGCCCACACCGTGGAGACCATGCCCGTCGACGACCCGCGCTTCATGGTGGAACGTCAGGCGATCCGCACGGCCGACCTGCGATTCGTCCTCGACCAGATCAGCGGGGGCACCGACCTCGGTCCGCTCGCCGACCGGCTCGACCTGACCCATATCTCCGCCATCGGCCATTCCTTCGGCGGCGCAGCGGCCTTGTCCGCTCTCTCCGAGGACCGAAGGCTCGTCGCCGCCGCCAATCTCGACGGCACCCTCTACGGCGACCTGCCCCAGCGCACGATCGACCGACCGGTGCTGATTCTGGAAAGCGACCGCGAGATCACCGGCCACTCGGACCGCTACCTCGACGGCAATGCCGACCTGCTGCGACGGCTGCGCGCTCCCTCGTTCCGCTACGAGATCGGCGAGGCCGACCACATCAGTTTCACCGACGCACCGCACTTCGTCTCGGCGCCGGTGCGTTTCGTGGCTTCGCTGTTCGTCGGCGGGTCGCGTGGACCCGCCGACACCCAGCGGCTCGGCAACGACATCCTCGCGCCGTTCCTGCTCGGCGACCACGCCGAGATCGCGCAGGCGGCCGCGCGTCATCCGGGTGTCACCGCGAGGTAGCCACCCGGCGGCATTCAGGCCGGCACCGGCTCCAGCCGCCAACCGGAAGCCCGTTCGCGTTCGTTCCAGAACGCGGCGTACCGGCCGTCGAGTGCGAGCAGCTCCGCGTGCGTGCCCTGTTCGACGATGCGGCCGCCGTCGAGGAACAGGATCTGGTCGGCGTGGGCGATGGTCGCCAAGCGGTGCGCGACCACGAGAACGGTTTTGTCCCTTGCCAGTTCGTGGATGCCGCGCACCACGACGGCCTCGCTGTGCGGGTCGAGCGCGCTTGTCGCCTCGTCGAGCAGCACGATCGGGGCGTCCTTGAGCAAGGCGCGGGCGATCGACACCCGCTGACGTTCACCGCCCGAGAGCGACGCGCCACCCTCGCCGACCATGGTGTCGAAGCCGTCGGGCAGCCGGTCGACGATCTCGTCGACCCGCGCGGCGCGGGCGGCCCGCAGCACCTCGTCCTCGCTCGCGTCGGGCTTGCCGATGCGGATGTTGTCGGCCACCGAGCGGTTGAACAGGTAGACGTTCTGGAAGACCAGGGCGAGCTGATCGAGCAGCGTGTTCGAAGGTTGTTCGCGCACATCGTGTTCGCCTACCGAGACCGCGCCGGAATCCACGTCGTAGAAGCGGGCGGCCAGGCGCAGCAGGGTGGTCTTGCCCGAGCCGCTCGGCCCGACGATGGCGGTGGTCGTGCCCGCCGGGACGGTGAAGGTCAGGTCGCTGAGCACGGGTTCGCCGGGGCGGTAGCCGAAGCTCACCTTGTCGAAGACGACGGCGGGCGCACCGGGCGTGACCGGATCGGTCGACATCGGCAGGGTCGGCTCGGCCAGCAGTTCGGTGATGCGGTCGGCGGCCGAGGCGGCCGACCGCAGCGCGGCGCCCAGCTGGGCGGCCTGGTTCACCGGTTCGATGAACCGCGAACTCACCGCGATCAGGGCGATGGCGGCGGCCGCCGAAATGGCCCCGTCGGTCACCTGGACCACCGCGAGGTAGGCGAGTACGAGGAATACCGCCTGCACGAACAGGGCGAACACGATCAGGCCGGGCACCGTGGCCACCATCATCTTCAGCACCGCGCCGCGCTGGCGGACCAGCGCCGCCTCGAGCGCCTTGTTGCCGGTCCCGACCGCGCCGAACGCACGCAGCACCGGCTGGGCCTGCGCGAATTCGACCACCCGCGAATCGGCTTCGGCCGCCGCGTCGTGCAGCCGTGCGTCGGCACCGGTGTAGGCGCGGTTGGCGACCGCGTTGACCAGGTACAGCACCGGCGCGGCCAGCAGCATCGCGACACCGATGCGCCAATCGATGAACAGCATGCCGAGCGCGACGACCACCGGAACGATCACACCGGTGAGCACCTTGGTGAGCAGATAGGCGATCAGGCCCTGCATCTCGCGCACCTGCTCGACCATCACCCGCGAGAGCGGGCCTGCCTCACGGCCTTCGAACCAGCCGAGCGGCAGTTCGTTGAGCTTGTCGCCGAGGCGGGTCTGCAGCCCTCGCTGCATCCCCAGGCCGATGCGCAGGCCGATGACGGCCTGCAGGTATCCGAACACCACCACGCCGACCACGGCCGCGGTCATGCCGAGTGCCCACGTCCACGCGCCGGACAGGTCGTCGCCGAACAGGGACTCGAGCAGTGGGACGAGCAGCAGGTACGCGATGGCCTGGCACACGGCCTGCAGCACGATGGCGGCCAGCAGACGCGGGACAAGCGAGGCGAACTCGTCGGGGACAAGACGGAAAACCTTGCGGATCATCGTGTTTCCTCCACCAGGGCGAGCGTGCCGAGCGCGGCCTCGTTGATGTCCCACAGGCGCTGATACAGCCCGCCCGTGGAGCGCAGTTCGTCGTGGGTGCCCTGCTCGACGAGAGTCCCGTTGTCCAGCACCAGAATCCGGTCGACACCGGTGATGGTGTGCAGGCGGTGCGCGATGACGAGCACGGTGCGGCCCGCCACCAGCGCGGCGAGCGCGTCCTGCACGGCGGCCTCCGACTCGGGGTCGGCGAAGGCTGTCGCCTCGTCGAGGACGAGGACCGGGGTGTCGGCCAGGAGCGCACGGGCGATCGAAAGGCGTTGAGCCTCACCGCCGGACAAGGTTGCGTCGGCACCGATTTCGGAGTCGTATCCGCGCGGCAACGCCGCGATCCGGTCGTGGATCTGGGCGGCGCGGGCGGCCCGTTCGATGGCCGCGTCATCGGCACCGGGTCGGGCGAGCAGGAGATTCTCGCGGATCGAACCGCGGATCAGGCGGACGTCCTGGAACACGAAACCGACCGTGCGATACAGCGCTTCGCTGCTGAACTCGCGGATATCGCGACCGTCGATGGTGATCCGCCCGGCACCGACGTCGTAGAAGCGCGGCAGCAGTTTGGCGAGGGTGGATTTGCCCGAACCGCTCGGGCCGACCAGCGCGGTGATGGTGCCCGGCGTGAGTTCCAGGTCAATGCCGCGCAACACGTTGTGTCCTGTGCGGTAGCCGAATTCGACACCTTCGAAGCGGACAACGCCGCGCTCGACCGGCACGTCACCGGTCGACTCGGCGATCTCGAGTTCCGGAGTCTGGCGCAATTCGTGCAACCGCAGCGCCGCGGCGCCACCGGCCCGCAACGCCTGCGACCCGTAACCGAGACCGAGCAGTGAACTGCCGATACCGAGCCCGACCAGCAGGAAGGGCAGCAGGTCGAGCGGCTCGACCCAGCCCGCGCCGATGAACGTCAGCCCGGCGAGCACGACGACGAGCATCACGAATACCGGCGTGACGACGATGTCGGAAGCTGACTGCACCCGGATGATCGGCATCTTCAACCGGTGCGCGGCATTCACCTGACCGTCGACGGCGGCCTGGAACTCGCTGTGCGCCTTGCCCGCCTGCCCGAACGCGCGCACCACCTGGATGCCGTCGACGAACTCGATGGTTGCCTCGGCCGTGCGCCGCTCCCACCGGGTGTAGACGGCGAGCCGATCGCGACCGTCGCGGTCCATGATCCGGCCGAACAGCAAGAAGTAGGCGATCAGCGGAATCAGCAGCACCAGCGTGAGCCGCCAGTCGACGGTGAACAGGTACCCGAGGGTGACCAGCGGAACCACCAGCGCGCCGACGAACTCGAGCCGCGCGTGCGCGACCAGGTAGTGCAGTGCCTCCACATCGTCGCGCAGATAGGTCTTCACCTCGCCGGAGCTGCGCTCGCCGAACCAGCCGAGCGGCACCCGGGTGAGTTTGGCCGCGAGCAGGCGACGCAGGGTGAGCTGGTAACCGGCGTCGGCCGCGTGCGACCAGGTGAGCGCGACGGCCTGCAGCAGCGCCCGCAGGACGAGCACCGCCACGGCCGCGCCGAACAGCCACCACACCCGGTCGGTGTCGACCGGGCCGGTGAGCAGTTCGCGGCACGCCTCGACGATCAGCAGGAACGGGACCACGCTGCACACCGAAGCCACCGCGACGATCAGGCTCGCCGCCGTGAGCATGCCCGCCACCGGGGCCAGGATGTCCTTGCGCGCCTGCGCTTCTCGTTGCTTCTGCGCTTTCGCGGCCGCCTTGGACGGCCGGTTGCCCGACTCCACCCCCGGCGGCGGCGCCACCTGCACCGTCATACGTTCTGCCCTCTCGACCTGTCCACAGCAAGCTCTGCCGATGTAGGTTAGCCTAAGTTGAGTGGTCGTGGCCGGGTGGGGAAGGTTGCGTGAACTGCCAGTCAACCCCGGCGATATCGCACCGAATCGGGCGTAATTTGCTCCTACCTTGTTATCCATCGACGCGGTGGGAGTACGAAAATGTTTGTCACGTCAATTATTTCGGCAATTGCGGACTGCCGGACCGACCCCGGGAATATGACGCCCGAACAAGCGCATCGGGCCATGCAGATACACCTCGAATGCAGCGTCGACCTGTGCCGGGTGCGGCGGCGTGCGCGCCAGATTCTCGTCGAGGCGAAATTGATGGTCCTGGATCAACGCGCCGGCTGAGGATTGATACCCGAATTTCGGGGCATGCCCCCTTCGTGTTCACTCACCTGCCCCCATCGGCCGCCTGGATACAGCACCAGGCGCGAACCGGTTTCGAAGTGACGTATTTCCGCGACGGTGATCGTGGCGTGCTCGTCGAAGGGTGCGCCACCGGAACCGAGGACGGCGCCGTCTGGGTGATCGACTACCGGCTGCGGCTCGACGGCAGCTGGCACACCCGTTCGGCGCAGATCACCGGACGCTATCCCGACGGCAGGCGCACGCTCACCGTGCAATCCGACGGGCTCGGACGCTGGCAGGTCGACGGCGCCACCGCACCCGAACTGGACGGGTGCCTCGACGTCGACCTCGAGGCATCGGTGTTCACCAACTCGCTCCCGGTGCGCAGGCTGGCACTCGACATCGGCGACTCCGCCGACGCACCCGCGGTCTACATCCGCGCCGCCGACCTGAAGACGGTGCGACTGCCGCAGCACTACCGCCGGGCCACCGACGGCGACGACGGGCCGCGCTTCGACTACACCTCGTCGGATTTCGACTATCGCGCCACTCTGTCCTACGACGATGCGGGGTTGATCGTCGACTACCCGGGTCTGGCCCGGCGCACGGTCTGAACCGGGGGCCTGTGGCGGGGCCGGGTCGTCCGGCGGCGAGACTGTCGGTATGCGACGCAGGCAGCAGCCGCCGCTGCCCAAGCGGCACGGCCTCGACCCGGCCCGGCTCCGGCTCCCGGAGGACGGGCACTGGGCGACCGTGCGCGACCACCTCGTCGAGCGGTTGCCGCGCGTGGACCCCGCGCGCATCGACGAGATGTTGCGCGCGGGCGAGATCGTCGACCTGGACGGGCCGCTCGCGCCCGACGCGCCGTACGTCGCGGGCGGTGCGGTCTGGTTCCATCGTGACCTGCCCGTGGAGCAGGAGGTGCCGTTCGAGATCGGCATCGTGCACCGCGACGACGACATCCTCGTCGTCGACAAACCGCACTTCCTCGCGACCATTCCGCGCGGTCAGCACATCCTGCAGACCGCGCTGGTCCGGTTGCGGCGCGAACTCGACCTGCCCGACCTGATCCCGGCGCACCGCCTCGACCGGGTGACCGCCGGGCTGATCCTGTTCGTGGTGAATCCGGCCGTGCGCGGGGCGTATCAGACGATGTTCGGGCACCGGACCGTGCGCAAGGAATACGAGGCGATCGCGCCCTACGACCCCACCTTGGATCTGCCGAGGGTCGTGCGCAGCCGGATCGTCAAGGAAAAGCATGTGCTGGCCGCGCAGGAGGTGCCCGGAGTGCCCAATGCCGAGACCCACGTGGAGCTCGTCGAGCATCGCGACGGGCTCGGCCGGTACCGATTGCGGCCGCATACCGGGCGCACCCACCAACTCCGGCTGCATATGAACAGCCTCGGCGTGCCGATCCTCGGCGACGATTTCTATCCGGTCGTCACCGACAAATCCGTCGACGACTACACGCGGCCACTGCAATTACTGGCGGCCACCCTCGAATTCACCGACCCGATCAGTCGGGTTCCCCGGCGATTCGAATCGCGTCGAACTCTGCAGGCGTGGCACGATTTGCCCGGTTGGTCCGGATCGGCTGTCGAGTAGCTCACGGACCGTTTCCCTTCTGTAATAAATCCGTACACTCGACCGGGTGCCCGTCTCCGCCGATCCCCGACCCGGACTGCACGCCTATATCGATATCGCCGTCGTGGTGGTCGTGCTCGCCGGAACCAATCTGATCGCACACTTCACCACCGCCTGGGCCAATATCGTCACCGTGCCCGTCGCGGCCTTTCTGCTGCTCGCTCTGATGCGCAAGCGCGGGCTCGGCTGGGCGGAACTCGGGCTGTCCCCCAGGCACTGGCGACGCGGTACCGTCTACGCGCTCGGCGCGGTGGGGATCGTGCTCACGGCTGTCGCGATCGGGGCATTGCTGCCGATCACCAGGCCCTTCTTCCTCGCCGACCGGTACGCGACGATCTCCGGCGCGCTGATCGCGTCGATGATCGTCATCCCGCTGCAGACCGTGATCCCCGAGGAACTCGCCTTCCGCGGCGTCCTGCACGGCACCCTCGACCGGGTGCTCGGGGTACGCGGCCTGTTCGCGGCGGGCTCGCTGCTCTTCGGCCTCTGGCACATCGCCTCCTCCCTCGGCCTCACCGCGAGCAACACCGGCCTATCGGGCATCGTCGGCGGCGGCCTCGCGGGCCAGGTCATCGGCATCACCCTCGCCGTCGCCGCCACCGCTGCCGCGGGCGTCGTCTTCACCTGGCTGCGCCGCCGCAGCGGCAGCCTCCTCGCCCCCATCGCCCTGCACTGGTCCCTCAACGGAGCAGGCGCACTCGCCGCAGCCCTCGTCTGGCACACCGCACTGGCCTAGCATCGGTCCGGTGAAACGTGTGCTTGTCGGATTGGTAGTCGCGGTGACCGGCGGGGCGGCCGGGATCGGGCGGGAGATCGCCCGGGAACTCGGGGCCGCAGGGGCCTTGGTGTGTATCGGAGACCTGTCCGGTGACGCCGCTCGGGCGGCGGCGGCCGAGTTGCCGGGGACGGTGCACGGGTGCGAGCTCGATGTGACCTCGGAGCGGTCGTTCCACGACTTCCTCGCCGTCACCGAGGCGCTGCTCGGGCCGGTCGACGTGCTGGTCAACAATGCCGGGGTGATGTGGGTCGGGGCGTTCGACGACGAACCCGACAGTGCCACCGCGCGGATGCTCGCGGTGAATCTGCACGGGGTGATCCGGGGTGTGCGGCTGGCGGCGCCCGCCATGCGCGCACGGGGGCGGGGACATATCGTCACCATCGCCTCGGTGGCATCGAAGGTGTCACCCGCCGGGGAGGCGACCTACGCGGCGACCAAACACGGCGTGCTCGGGTACCTGACGGGTGTGCGGGAGGAATTGCGCGGCAGCGGTGTGCGGTTGAGCGCGATCATGCCGGGGGTTGTCGACACCGAACTCGCGAAGGGCACGTCCACCGGTGCGGCGGCGCTGTTGCAACCCGTCGACGTGGCACGGGCCGTTGTCGAGGTGATCCAGCGGCCACGGTTCGAGGTGACGGTGCCGGGATCGCTCGGGCCGATGCTGCGATGGGCCGGAGTGCTTCCACAGTGGGCCCGAGATCTGATACTGCGGCGGACCGTTCCGAATCAGCTTGCGGCCGTTAGCGGTTCGTCCGCACGAGCCACTTACGAAAAGCGTCTACTCGACGACGATTCCGGGGCCTGAGCGCCTTCTCCGCTCCGATTCCACACCATGATCGTTGACCCGGGAACGGTCGGCGTTTACGCTCTCTGCAATCACACATATGTTCGATAGTCCATATGTTCGAGTGACGCGGAAGGCGCGAGATGTCCGACGATCGGTCGATCGACCCTGCCGATACCGAGATCACGGCCCTCGCCAAGCAGGTTGCCACCGCCAGGGGCAAGCTGCCGCTACAGCACGACACGGCGCTCTACGACGCCCTCTCGGAAGCGGAGATCCGCGCCGAACGCGAACTCGCCGAATGGATCCGGGCCCAGCGCCGTAAACAGCGGCGTCGCGCTGTCGCCGACGAACTCGCCGCCGACAAACGTGACCGTCGCACCGGCGCTTTGATCCGGCGCACCGACGAGGCCGACGCCCGCTGGCACCGCAAAGCCCTGGCCGCGCGCCGCCGCGTGTCGAGTGCCGACGCGCGGCTCGCGCAGCTCTACCGGCGCGCCGAGTGGTCCTCGCGCGCGCTGATCGGTGTGGTGCTGCTCGGCATGGTGTGGGCCGGGGTCAATGTGCAGCACAACCTCGTGCCGAGCGGGGACATGAGCGACCCGCTGTACTGGCTCAGTTTCGGCATCGAGGCGATGATCTCCATCCCGATCATCGTCATCATGATCGCCGCGACCACCGCCGCCCGCTGGGGGCGTGAACTCGAACGCGGCAAGGTCATCGTGTTCGAACTCGCCCTCCTCGGCACCACCGTCGCCCTCAACGCCGGGCCCCACCTGGCCTCCGGTGCATGGGGGCGGGCGGCCGAGTTCTCCATCGCGCCGGTGATGGTCGGTGTCGTGATCTGGTTGCACGCCTGGGTTTCGGCGCGGTACGCGATGTTGATCGAGGGTGCCTCGGTCGAGCTGCCGGGGAGCTACTCCCCCTCCGAAAGGATGGACACTGCTGTCGCCCAGCCGAACTCGCTGTCGACGATCGGCAACGAACCACGCCTGGTCGATACCGCGACACTCCGTACAGCGCAGACAGCTGCTGCCGGTGCGGCAAGGCCCGTGGATTCCGACCGGACCGAGCCGGTCGCGGTGGTCGCCGGCGAGGATGCCGTCATCGACAACCGCACCGAACACGGTGTGCGCACACTCCACGGCGCCCGAGATGGCGACAGCCAACGGCTCGGCGATGCAACGCTTCGTGACGGCGCTCCTCTGGGGCACGAAGCCCGGCTCGACAACAAGACCCCACTCGGCAGCGAAGCCCGGCTCCACGGATACGCCGAACTCGACAACGAATCCGCGCTCGAAGCCGACGTACCGCTCAGTGCCTACGCCCGGCGCGACAGCAAGGCCCAGCGCGACGATGCCCAGCCCCACAGCGACGCACAGCTCGGCCGCGCCAACTCGCTTGCCGGTGGAGCCACGCCCGGCAACAACACCTCACGCGATGACGAAGCCCCGCAGGTCGGCGACACCAGCGATGAAGCTCAGCACGACGGCAGCACTCTGCGTAGCGACAGCGACACGACCGATGCGGGTACCGGCGCGGACAACAATATTCCGGTGACCGCCCACCGCCCCGTCGTCCGCCGCACGAGCGCCGAAAAGCTCACCGCCCCCGGCACCCTCGAACTCATCCACCGGGCCGCCGCCGACCACCGGCGCAACGGCCATGCCGACACCAACGGCGCCACCCCTTCGTTGCGGCGAATACCTGTCACCGCCGCCGCCCAGCCCACTCCCGGCGAAGCGACCGGCACCGACCCCGTTCCCGAGGCGACGGCGCACGCCGGCACCGTCGCCCGTGACCACAACGGCGACACGTCTGCCCCCACTCCGGTGGTAGCGCAACACATTTCACCGGCCCCCGCCGACGAACCCGAACAGCTCACCCTCGCCACGGAACCTGCCGAGCAACTACTGCTGGAGCCCGAACCCGCCCGGGTCGCCAAGCCCGTCGCATCGCCCACCGCAGTCACCGAGCCCGTCGCACCGGTCACCGAGATCACCGAGCCGATTGCGTCGGCCACCGCAGTGACCGAGCCCACGGCACCGGCCACCCCGGTCACCGAGACCGTCGCGACGGCCACCTCGTCCACCCGCAAATCCGGGTCGACCGCACGGGTCGAACCGTCGGCCCGAACATCTGAGCCGGTCGCACCGACCGAGACGTCCGAAGACCCCGGGCCGGTCGCACTGCCAACTGACACCGCAAATGCCGACGAACCGCTCACCGCGCAGGAAGCCGCCCCGGAGGACGACCTCCTCGACGACCACCCTGTCGACGAGTTCGACTACGACGACACCGAGGTCCGTGCCCTCGCCCGCCGCATCGCCACCCACAGCCCCCTGCGCCTGACCCTCGAACAAATCGAGGAAATCCTCGAACTCACCGACCAGTCCTGGTCAGCCCGCAGCATCGGCGCGGAAGTAGGCGTCCCCGGCAAAACCGTCACCAACGTCGTCGAATTCGCCCGAAAGATCCGCCACCCCTACGCCTTCACCGGTTGAGGCCGGCGATTCTTTCGGACCAAGAGTCCAAGCTCCGCGCGAGCTCTGCGTCCGGCGCCAGGCCCACCCCGCGGGCAACAACGACACTCTCAGGCAGCCGAGGTAGCTCACGCAAGCCGCCGCATCAGCACGGCGTGCTCGTCCATGATCGAGTAGACCACCGCACCGAACGCCTCGTGCCGAGCGGCGTACATGCGAATTGCCTCTTGCGCCAAATCCTGCTCGCTCAGTCCGAGACACTCGGCCAGCTCGGTCAGGCGCCGGTCATCATCGCCGTCGAGATGCAGTGTTATGGCCATTCCGCATGATATCCGGCAATATCACCTAGCCCGCGACACCACGAAGGCCCGCCTCCCAGAGGGAAACGGGCCTTCGTGGCAACGATCTCGATGGATCGAGGAGGGACCTTACTTGGCCTTCTCCAGGACCTCGACCAGACGCCAGCGCTTGGTGGCCGACAGCGGACGGGTCTCCATCAGCTGAACGCGGTCGCCGACGCCGGCGATCTCGTTCTCGTCATGCGCCTTCACCTTGGAGGTGGTGCGAATGATCTTGCCGTAGAGCGGGTGCCGGTGACGGTCTTCCAGCTCGACGACGATCGTCTTGTTCATCTTGTCCGAGACGACGTAGCCGCTACGAACCTTGCGGCTGCCGCGCTCTTCCTTCTTCTCGCTCATGCCGCATCTCCCTTGCCCGCGGGCGCCGTGGCCAGGCCGAGCTCGCGCTCACGCATGACCGTGTAAATGCGCGCGATCTCGTGGCGGACGACGCGCAGACGACGGTTGTTGTCGAGCTGACCCGTCGCCATCTGGAAGCGCAGGTTGAACAGCTCTTCCTTCGACTCGCGCAGTTTGGCCACGAGCTCTTCTTCGTTGAGCTCGCGGAGCTCTGCGGCCGGTGTTCCGGTAGCCATCAGAACTGCTCCTCCCTGGTCACGATCCTGCACTTCATGGGGAGCTTGTGCATCGCGCGGCGCAGGGCCTCGCGAGCGGTCTCCTCGTTGGGGTAAGACATCTCGAACATGACCCGACCGGGCTTCACGTTCGCGACCCACCACTCCGGCGAACCCTTACCGGAACCCATGCGGGTCTCGGCAGGCTTCTTGGTGAGCGGGCGGTCGGGGTAGATGTTGATCCAGATCTTGCCGCCACGCTTGATGTGGCGGGTCATCGCGATACGCGCCGACTCGATCTGACGGTTGGTGACGTAGGCAGGCTCGAGAGCCTGGATGCCGTAGTCACCGAACGCCACCGCGGTGCCGCCCTTGGACATGCCGGAGCGACTGGGGTGGTGCTGCTTGCGGTGCTTGACCCTACGGGGCATCAGCATGCGTCAGCCCTCCTTGTTCTCTGCCGGAGCCTCCGCCACTGCGGTGGCGGCGCGACCGACCTCGGTGCTGGTCGCGGTGGTGCCAGTGGCGCCGGACCGACGGGGGCGGCTCGGACGCTCGCGACGCTGGCGGTCCGGAGCAGCGGCAGCGGCAGCGGTCACCTCACGACGACCACCGACGATGTCACCCTTGTAGATCCAGACCTTCACGCCGATGCGACCGAAGGTGGTCTTGGCCTCGTAGAGGCCGTAGTCGATGTCCGCGCGCAGCGTGTGCAGCGGGACGCGACCTTCACGGTAGAACTCCGAGCGCGACATTTCGGCGCCACCGAGGCGGCCCGAGCACTGCACACGGATGCCCTTGACGTTCGGCGAACGCATGGCCGACTGGATGGCCTTACGCATCGCGCGACGGAACGCCACACGGTTGGACAGCTGCTCGGCGACACCCTGAGCAACCAGCTGCGCATCCGACTCGGGGTTCTTGACCTCGAGGATGTTCAGCTGAACCTGCTTCTTGGTGAGCTTCTCCAGCTCGGCGCGGATGCGGTCGGCCTCCGCGCCACGGCGACCGATCACGATGCCGGGACGCGCGGTGTGGATATCCACACGGACGCGATCACGGGTGCGCTCGATCTCGACCTTCGAGATACCGGCCCGCTCCATGCCAGTGGCGAGGAGCTTGCGGATCTGAACGTCTTCCTTCACGTATTCCGCGTACTGCTTGTCCGCGTACCAACGCGACTTCCAGTCGGTGGTGATACCGAGGCGGAAGCCATGGGGGTTGATTTTCTGTCCCATTTACTTTGCCCCTCCCTTCCGGCGGCTACGAGTGGCAGCGCCGGCAGTGGGCACGCTCTCGACCTCGATGGTGATGTGGCTGGTGCGCTTGCGAATCCGGAACGCGCGGCCCTGGGCCCGCGGCTGGAAACGCTTCATGGTGGCACCCTCGTCGACGAACGCAGTCGAGATGACCAGGGTGGCCGGGTTGAGGCCGAGGTTGTTCTCGGCGTTCGCCGCGGCCGAAGCCACGACCTTGGCCACCGGCTCGCTGGCGGCCTGCGGGGCGAACCGCAGGATGGCCAGCGCGTCCTCGACACGCTTGCCGCGGACCATGTCCACGACGCGACGCGCCTTCATCGGGGTGACCCGCACATGCTTAGCGGTAGCGCGGGCAGTCGGGTTCTGAACCGTTTCGGTGTTGGTTTCAGTCATCGCCGCTTGCTCTTCCGGTCGTCCTTGACGTGGCTCTTGAACGTCCTGGTCGGCGCGAACTCACCGAGCTTGTGGCCGACCATGTTGTCCGAGACGAACACCGGGACGTGCTTGCGACCGTCGTGGACGGCGAAAGTGTGGCCGATGAAATCGGGGATGATGGTCGAGCGACGCGACCAGGTCTTGATGACCTGCTTGGTGCCCTTTTCGTTCTGGACGTCCACCTTCTTCAGGAGGTGGTCGTCGACGAACGGGCCCTTCTTGAGGCTGCGTGGCATTTCTTACCTCCTCCTTTAGCGCTTCTTGCCGGTCTTGCGGCGGCGGACGATGAGCTTGTCGCTCGGGCGGTTGGGCTTGCGGGTACGGCCCTCAGGCTGGCCCCACGGGGAGACCGGGTGGCGACCACCGGAGGTCTTACCCTCACCACCACCGTGCGGGTGGTCGACCGGGTTCATGACGACACCACGGACGGTAGGACGACGGCCCTTCCAGCGCATACGGCCGGCCTTGCCCCAGTTGATGTTCGACTGCTCGGCGTTGCCGACCTCGCCGACGGTGGCGCGGCAGCGCACGTCGACACGGCGGATTTCACCCGACGGCATACGAAGGGTCGCGTACGGCCCTTCCTTGCCCAGCAGCTGGATGCTCATGCCTGCGGCACGGGCCATCTTGGCGCCACCGCCCGGACGCAGCTCCACGTTGTGGATCGTGGTACCGGTCGGGATGTTGCGCAGCGGCAGGTTGTTACCCGGCTTGATGTCGGCCGTCGGGCCGGACTCGATCGGGCTGCCCTGCTTGATGCCCTTCGGCGCGATGATGTAGCGCTTCTCGCCATCAGCAAAATGCAGGAGTGCAATATTCGCGGTGCGGTTGGGGTCGTACTCGATGTGCGCGACCTTGGCCGGGATGCCGTCCTTGTCCAGTCGACGGAAGTCGATGACACGGTAGGCACGCTTGTGACCGCCACCGCGGTGACGCGTGGTGATGCGACCGTGCGCGTTACGACCACCGGACTTGGTGAGCGGGCGCAGCAGCGACTTCTCCGGCGTCGACCGGGTGATCTCGGCGAAGTCCGAGACACTCGAGCCACGACGGCCCGGTGTAGTCGGCTTGTATTTACGGATTGCCATGAGTTCTTCTCTGCTTTCTGGATCGCCAGCCGCTTACGCGACCGGGCCTCCGAAGATCTCGATGGGCTTGCTGTCGGCCGAGATGGTCACGAGCGCGCGCTTGGTGTCCTTGCGCTTGCCGTAACCGAAGCGGGTCCGCTTGCGCTTGCCCTGACGGTTGGCGGTGTTGACGCTGGTGACCTTGACACCGAAGACCTTCTCGACGGCGATCTTGATCTGCGTCTTGTTCGAATCCGGGTGCACCAGGAAGGTGTAGGTACCTTCCTCGATCAGTCCGTAGGACTTCTCCGAGATGACCGGTGCGAGCAGGATGTCGCGGGGGTCGGCGATGGTGCTCACTTGCTCTCCTCCTGGGCCGCCTCGGCGGGACCGTGAACGAACGCGTTCAGGGCCTCGACGCTGAACACCAGTTCGTCGCTGTTGAGGACGTCATAGGTGTTGAGCTGATCCGGGGCGATCGGCAGCACGTTCTGCAGGTTCGCCACGCTCTTCCACGCGGCGACGTCCTCGCGACCGACGACGACGAGGAACTTCTTGCGGTCCGACAGCTCGGACAGGAAGCTCTTCGCGGCCTTGGTCGACGGGGTCTGACCCGAGACCAGTTCGGTGATCACGTGGATGCGCTCGTTGCGGGCCCGGTCGGACAGGGCACCGCGCAGGGCGGCGGCCTTCATCTTCTTGGGGGTCCGCTGGCTGTAGTCACGCGGCTGCGGGCCGTGGACGGTGCCACCGCCGGCGAACTGCGGCGCACGGGTCGAACCCTGGCGGGCGCGGCCGGTGCCCTTCTGGCGGTAAGGCTTCTTGCCACCACCGGAGACCTGGCCACGAGTCTTCGTGGCGTGGGTGCCCTGGCGAGCGGCGGCCAGCTGCGCGATGACGACCTGGTGCATCAGCGCGACGTTGGCGGTCACGTCGAAGATCTCCGCGGGGAGGTCGACGGTGCCTTCGGTCTTGCCGCCTGCAGCCTTAACGGTCAGCGTCAGGTTGGCCTTCTTCTCGAGGCTGGTCATGCGTGCGCACCACCCTTCACGGCGCTCTTGACGATCACGACGTTGCCCTTGCGGCCGGGGATGGCACCCTTGACCAGGAGCAGGCCGTTCTCGGCGTCGACCTTGTGAACCGACAGGTTCTGCGTGGTCACGCGGTCGTTACCCATACGGCCCGACATGCGCATGCCCTTGAACACGCGGCCGGGAGTGGCACAGCCACCGATGGAACCCGGGCGACGGTGCACAGCCTGCGCACCGTGCGAGGCGCCCTGGCCCTTGAAGCCGTGACGCTTCATGGTGCCTGCGAAGCCCTTGCCCTTGCTGATTCCGGTCACGTCGACGTAGGTGCCCTCTTCGAAGACGTCGGCGGAAAGCTCCTGGCCGACCTCGAAGGTGGAGGCATCCGCGACGCGGATCTCGGTGACGTGGCGGCGCGGGGTGACACCGGCCTTGGCGAACTGGCCGGAAACCGGCTTGTTCACCTTGCGCGGGTCGATGGCGCCGAAAGCGATCTGGACGGCCGAGTAGCCGTCGCGCTCCACGGTGCGGATCTGGGTGACCACGTTCGGGCCCGCCTTGATGACGGTGACCGGGACGACGCGGTTCTTCTCGTCGAAGACCTGGGTCATGCCGAGCTTGGTGCCCAGGATGCCGGCTGCGGGCCGGTTCTTGTTGTCAGTCATATCTCGAGTCCCCGTCACTGAATGTTGACGTCGACGCTGGCCGGCAGGTCGATGCGCATGAGCGCGTCGACCGTCTTCGGCGTCGGGTCGAGGATGTCGATGAGGCGCTTGTGCGTACGCATCTCGAAGTGTTCGCGCGAGTCCTTGTACTTGTGCGGCGAACGGATGACGCAGTACACGTTCTTCTCGGTGGGCAACGGCACAGGCCCGACCACACGGGCGCCGGTGCGGGTCACCGTCTCCACGATCTTGCGCGCAGACGCATCGATCGCCTCGTGGTCATAGGCCTTGAGCCTGATGCGGATCTTTTGTCCCGCCACGCTAAGTGTCCTTTTCTCCGCTTTCCTTCGTGGTCACAGGAGCAAGCTCCCGCACCACCCTCATTTGCACAGCCCGAACACACGTGAGGTTTCGAGATCGCCACCGGGCACCGCCCAGTCCTCGCCGCTGTTCATCTGTCATGGTTCTCCGGTCCACGCGGTCGGGCGTGTCGCCCTTTTTGCTACAACGTGGTCCCGAACGTATCCACACCGGCGAACCGGTGGGATACACAACTGCTGCCTGCCCTGCTCGACCCGTCGGCCCCGAAGGGCGACGATCCTGCGCAAGGCAACCCGAACAGTATGCACCATGCCGACAAGGCTCTTCAAATCGGGGGGCATGAGGCATCGGTCACTGATCGGACTGTGCTCGACCATGGTAGCTGGCGGGTCACCGGCGCTGGTCAGGTGGGCTTCCCCCGTATCTTACTTTTGAGTAAGATACGGGGATGGCACAGGAAACCGCGACGTACCGCGGCTGGAAGAAGCTGCCCGACAATCGCATCGGGCACGCGCTGTTCTCACTCGGGATGGTGGCCCGGGTCCCCTACTTCGGCACGGTGCTGCCGCAAGTGGTGCGGCTCGAGCCGGGCCTGTGCGAGGTGACTTCGCCGAAATGGTTCGGCATCCACAATCATCTCGGCACCTTCCACGCCATCGCCGCGTGCAATCTGGCCGAGGTGGCGATGGGCATGCTGAGCGAGGCGACGGTGCCGACCAGCCATCGCTGGATCCCCAAGGCCATGAATGTGCAGTACCTGGCGAAGGCCGAGTCGGGGTTGCGCGCGGTGGCGAAGCTGGCCGAGATCCCCGATTTCGCGGCGATCACCGAGGGGCGCGAGCTGACGGTGCCGGTGTCGATCTTCGACAAGGACGGCGTCGAGGTGGTGCACGCCGAGATCACCACCTGGGTCACGCCCCGGTAATCCGTTGGGCCGGTACGGTTGTGAGCACGGCTACAGACGGGGAGATTCGATGCTGGAAGTCGCGCATGTGGTCCGCCGGTTCGGCGACAAGGTCGCGGTCGACGACGTGTCGTTCACGGTGGCGCCGGGGGTGCTCACCGGGTTCGTCGGCGGAAACGGGGCGGGCAAGACCACGACCATGCGGATGATCATGGGCGTGCTCGCCGTGCAGTCCGGCGAGGTCCGCTGGGACGGGCGGCCGGTGACGGCCCTGGATCGCCGCTCCTTCGGGTACATGCCGGAGGAACGCGGGCTCTACCCCAAGCAACCGGTGCTCGACCAGCTCGTCTACCTCGCACGCTTGCGTGCTGTGCCCGCCGAGGAGGCCAAGACCCGTGCGCTCGGCCTGCTCGACCGGTTCGGGTTGGCCGACCGGGCCAAGGACAAGCTCGAGTCGCTGTCGCTCGGCAATCAGCAGCGGGTGCAGATCGCGGCCGCGGTGATCGCGGAGCCGTCGGCACTGATTCTCGACGAACCGTTCTCCGGGCTGGACCCGCTGGCCGTCGACTCGATGGTGGAGTTGTTGCGGGAGTACGCGGCGAAGGGTGTGCCGGTGCTGTTCTCCTCGCATCAACTCGATCTGGTCGAGCGGTTGTGCGACCGGCTCGTCATTCTGTCCTCGGGGCGGGTGGTCGGGCAGGGGTCGGTCGACGAGCTCCGCTCCGCCGGCGGGTTGCGATATCGGCTCGTCGTCGACGGTGACGCGGAGTGGTTACGGACCCATCCCGGGATTCGATCCGCTGAAATAGACGGTGGGCGTGCGGTTTTCGAAGCGTCGGAGACCGATGCCATCTTGAAAGAGGCGTTGTCGCGTGGATCGGTGCGTGAGTTCACCGAGGTCAGGCCGACCGTTGCCGAGATCTACCGGGAGGTGACGGCGTGATGCGGCCGGAGTCAGCGGATCGCGTGATCGCGGCGTGCCGAGGAGGTGCCGCGTGAGCGGGGTGTGGCGGATCGTTTCCGCGCGCGAGATCGTGGTGAAGCTGCGGGATCGCAATTTCGTGATCTCGACGGTGGTGACCATCGTGGCGATCATCGCCTCGGTGGCGGTGAGCGGATTCCTCGGCAGCAGGCCCGACAAGGTCGATGTCGCGATCACCGGCACGGCCGGCGTAGTGGTGCTCGACCGGGCGAACGAGCTGGGGGCCGAGAGAGACGTCAGCTTCACGGGTCATGCCGTGGCCGACCGTGCAGGTGTCGAACAGCAGGTTCGCGACGGCGCGGTCGATGTCGGCCTGGTCGCCGGCGAGCCCGACGGCTGGCAGCTGATCGGCAAGACCGCCGAGAACGACGACGCGACCACCTACATCACCGCCGCCGCCCAGCAATTGGCCTTGCAGCGCAATGCCGCCGCTGCCGGGGTCACCATGGACGAACTCGCCCAGGGCGCCGATGTGGATTACACGCTGCTGGAGAAGAACGCCATCGATCCGGGTCTGGCCAAGATCGTCGCGTTCGTCTTCGCGTTCCTGTTCTATCTGGCGTCACTGCTGTTCGGGATGTCGATCGCGCAGAGTGTGATCGAGGAGAAGCAGAACCGCATCGTCGAGATCCTGGCGAGCGCGATCCCGTTACGGCAGTTGCTGATCGGCAAGGTGGTCGGTAACGCGGTGCTGGCGTTCGGACAGCTCGTGCTGTTCGTCGTGGCCGGGCTCGGCGGGTTGGTCTTCCTCGGCAAGGCCGACCAGCTCGCCCGGATCGCCGGTGCCGCAGGGTGGTTCATCGTGTTCTTCGTGGTCGGCTTCCTCGCCCTGGCCAGCCTGTGGGCGGTAGCCGGCTCCCTGTCGACGCGCAGCGAGGACCTGCAGTCCACCTCCACTCCCCTGTCGACGCTCATCATGATCGTGCTGTTCGCGGGCATCTTCCTCTCCGGAACCGCCCGCGTCATCGCCTCCTACGTCCCCATCACCTCGATCATCGCCATGCCGAGCCGTCTGGCCGAAGGCACCGCCGCCTGGTGGGAACCCCTGATCGCCCTGGCCCTGATGGCCGCCGCCACCTACGCCATCGTCATCGTGGCCGAAAAGATCTACCGCCGCTCCCTCATGCAAACCCAGGGCCGCCTTACCCTCCGCCAGGCCCTCGCCCTCGAGGACTGACACCGGGACACCGGTCACGTCTCCTTGCGCCCGGGTGTGGGGTGTGGATTGAATGCGGGGGTGAGTGTGCGGGAGTTCGATATTTGCGTGGTCGGGTTGGGGCCGGCTGGGCGGGGGTTGGCGCATCGGGCTGCTGTGGCCGGGTTGCGGGTGGCGGCGGTGGATCCGCGGCCGGAGCGGTTGTTTCCGCCGACGTTCTCGTGCTGGGTGGACGAGTTGCCGGGCTGGTTGCCCGAGAGTGCTGTCGCGCAGCGGATCGCGGCGCCGGTGGTGTGGACCAAGACCGAGCATCGGATCGAGCGGGCCTACTGTGTGCTGTCGAAGGCGGGGTTGCACGCGGCGCTCGCGCTCGACGACGCGACGGTGTTCGCGCAGCGGGCCGGGCGGGTGGACCAGCACGAGGTGGAGCTGGCCGACGGGACGGTGATCTCGGCGGGCACGGTGTTCGACACCCGTGGGCTGCCGACGCTCGGCAAGCGGCGGGCGGCGTCGGCACACGGAATCTTCGTCGATGCCGCGACCGCGGCGCCGATGGTCGGTGACGGCGAGGGCCTGCTGCTGGACTGGCGACCGGAGAACGGTGCGGGCCCGGACGAACCGCCGTCGTTCCTGTACGCGGTGCCGCTCGGCGACGGAACCGTCATCTTCGAAGAGACGAGCCTTGGCCTGCGCGGCGGCATGCCCCAGCACGAACTGCGCAAGCGGACGGTGAATCGTCTTGCCGCCCACGGCATTCGGCTCACCGGCGACGAACCGCACGAGGCCGCCCACTACCCGCTCGACCAGCCGCCACCGAAGAAGGGCGCCGCGGCGGCGATCCCGTTCGGTTCCCGCGGCGGCATGATGCACCCGTGCACCGGCTACAGCGTGGCCGATTCCCTCGCCCTCATCGACACCGCCGTCTCGGCCGTGCAACAGGGCACCGACCCCGTCGAGGCGCTGTGGCCGTGGCAGGCGCGAGCGGTGTACTGGATGCGGATGCGCGGCCTGTGGGGCCTGGGCCGACTCACCACCGACCAGTCGATCGCCATGTTCGATGCGTTCTTCACCGAATCCGAACGCGGCCAGCGCGCGCTGCTGTCGGCCCACGACGACTACACCGCCCTCGGCGCGGTGCTGTTCAACACCGTCGCCCACACCTGGCCGTTCCGCTGGCGCTACGACCTGGTCGGCTGGACCAACCGCAACCGCTGGGTCGACTACCCGTTCGCGGAACCGGCATGAGAAAGGCCGCGCCGTTGCAACGGCGCGGCCTTCCACAGAACTACGCGGTCTCGGCGGCCTTCTTGTAGCCGCGGATGGCCGGATAGGCGAACACCGCGATCATCCCCACCGTCCACAGGACCGTCTTGAGCAGCGGGTCCGCGACGGGACCGCCGTAGGACAGCCCCTTCATCGCGTCGATCGCGCAGCTCATCGGCTGGTTCGCGACCACGGTCTGCAACCAGGTGGGGTAGGCGATGATCGGGACGAAGCCGGTGTTGAAGAACATCAGCAGGGTGTTGAGGATGCCGATCAGGCTGATGAGCATCACGCCCTCGGTGATGGTCGCCAGCGCCGTCACCATCACCGCGAAGCCGAGCCCGAAGAGGATCGGAACACAGACCAGGGCGACGTTGGTGAGCGGGTCCTCCATGAACAGGAAGCCCAGCGGTACGGCGACGAACAGCACGATCACCGTGGTGATGAGAATGCGCAGCGCCTCCGCCAGCAGCCGCCCGGTGAGCAGCGACGCCTTGTTCAGCGGCATCGTGTAGAAGCGGCTGAGCAGACCCGAGGCCTTCTCGCGCTTGAAGCCGAGGGCGCTGACCACCGCACCGGTCATCGCCGCGACGAGCGTGAGCAGCGCGGCCTGGCCGTAGATGCTCGGTGTGCCGGTCGCGGCGGTGATGGAGTCACCGAGGACGATGCGGAACATCAGCAGCGTCACGGCCGGGTAGGCGATGGTCTGGATGGTGGTCGACGGGTCGCGCAACCACACCATCAGCAGTCGTTTGGTCTGGATGAGGCTGTGGCTGAACCACACCGACACCGAGCTCTCCGGCTTGGCGTGCACCACCGGCAGCTGGGCCGCCGTTTCCGTTGTCGTCATGATCGCCTCACACTCGCCCACACCGCCAGTGGGAGGAATACAACTGCCGCGACGCCGAGCCACACCAGCGACACCCAGGTACCCGCCCACGACAGCTGGCCCGCGGCCATGTCGCTGAGCGTCTGCGCGAACTGCGAGATCGGCTGGTTGCGGGCGAACCCGCGCGCCCAGGTGGGGAAACTGCTCTCGGGCACGAAGCCGGTCGACATCATGCCGAAGATCAGGATCGGCAGCGTGAGTGCCTGGCTGAGCGCCTCGGGGTTCTTGGTGAGGCTGCCCAGCGCGTCGGCACCGAGGGTGAGCACAACGCCGACCGCCAGCGCGAACCCGCAGAACGCCAGTGCCTGCACCACGCCGCCGGTGAACCGGAATCCGATCAGGTAGCCGTAGCCGACGGTCGCGACCAGCGAGACCAGCGAACGGACCAGACCGGCGCAGATCCGCGACATCAGCGGAACCAGCGACCCGATCGGCATGGTCTGCAGCCGGGTACTCAACCCGGTGAGCGCCTCGAACGCCGCGAGCTGGGCATTCGACATCATGGTCATCGCCATGGTCTGCAGCACGATGATGGGCATCACGTACTGCGCGTAGTCGATGCCCTGCACCTTCATCACGTAGCGCAGCGGCAGGTAGAACGCGACGGTCACCACCAGCGGGGTGAGCACGGCGACGATCAGTTCGCCCTTGGTCGCCATGGTCCGCACGATGCGACCGGTCAGCGCGCGCCACTGCGCGAAACTGCTCTGGTGCACCGCGGGTAGGTCGGCGAAGAGCCCCTTCGCCGCGGGGGTGGACACGCTCACTAGTGGCCGCCCGAATGACCGGTGATCGACAGGAACACGTCGTCGAGGGAGGGGCGGCGCAGGGCGATGTCGGCCAGTTCGATGCCCGCGTTGTCGAGCCTGCGCAGCGCCTCGGCGAGGGTGGCCGCGCCGTCGGGCGCGGGGATGGACAGCTTGTCGGCGCCCGCGATCTCGGCGGCGACGGCGGCCGGGACCAGGTCACCGAGGGCCTGCACGGCGGCCGCGATGCGGCTGAGGTCGAGCGGGATGATCTCGCAGTAGCTGCCGCCGGTCTTGGCCTTGAGCTGGTCGGCGGTGCCCTCGGCGATGACGGTGCCCTTGTCGATGACGATGATGTTGTCGCTGAGCACGTCGGCTTCTTCGAGGTACTGCGTGGTGAGCAGCACCGTGATGCCCTGGTTCTTCAGCGCCGTCACCAGGTCCCACACGCCCTGGCGGCTGCGCGGGTCGAGCCCGGTGGTCGGTTCGTCGAGGAACACCACCTCGGGGCGGACCACCAGCCCGCAGGCGATGTCGACGCGGCGACGCATACCGCCCGAGTAGTTGCGCACGGCCCTTTTACCGGCGCTGACCAGGTCGAATTCCTCGAGCAGCACCTCGGCGCGCTTGCGGGCGGCCGACTTGGTCAGGCCCATCAGGCGACCGAACAGTTCGAGGTTCTCGCGCCCGGTGAGGTTCTCGTCGAGCGCGGCGTACTGGCCGGTCATCATGATCGAGCGGCGCACGCCCGCGGCGTCGGTGAGCACGTCGTGCCCGGCGACGACGGCGGTGCCGGAGTCGGGGCGCAGCAGCGTGGACAGGATTTTGACCGTGGTGGTCTTGCCCGCGCCGTTGGGGCCGAGGATCCCGAGCACGCTGGCCTTCTCGGCCTGGAAACTGATGCCCTGCAGCGCGTGCACGTCGCCGAAGGATTTGCGCACGTCGGAAACGAGCACCGCGGGCTCACCGCCGTGCGACGCGACGCCACCCACGGGCGAATCCACTGAGATAGAACTCGGCATCAACTCTCCACCATCGGCCGCGGCGGCGCCGATCGAACGGGTGCGCGCCACGGAATTTTTCTTCCCGGTAAGTGATCCATACCGTTCGGCGCGATGTTACCGGTCCGGGGATTTTCCGGGTCGGTACTCCGGCAGGCCCGGGGAGATTCGGTCCGATTCCTTGTCGCCGCGACGACACGCCCATACCCTGGCATCCGGGTAGAGGGAGGTGACCATGGCCGAATCGGCCGCCGCATTGCCGGGCCGTACCGATCTGCTGATGTCGTTCGATCCGCGCACCGGCGAACAACTCGCGCAATATCCGGTGCAGGGCGGCGCCGAGGTCACGCGCGCGGTCCGCACCGCGAGGGCGACACAGAACTGGTGGGGGGAACTGGATTTCGGTGAACGCCGCAGCCTGCTGCTGGATTGGCGCAGCCATATCGCCAGGCGCAGTGGCGAATTGGTCGAGATCCTGCGCAACGAGACGGGTAAACCGGAGGCCGATGCCGCGCTCGAGGTGATGCTCGCGGTGGAGAATCTGGATTGGGCCGCCCGCAACGCCGAACGCGCACTGGGCCGCAAACGATTGCGTTCGGGCTGGTTCACCCGCAATCAATACGCGTCGGTGGGTTATCTGCCGCTCGGTGTGATCGGCGTGCTCGGTGCGTGGAACAACCCCGTGTTCACGCCGATGGGTTCCATCGCCTACGCCATGGCCGCCGGGAACACGGTCGTGTTCAAACCGCACGAGATCACCACCGGCGTCGGACTGTGGCTGGCAGCGAGCTGGTCGCGCGTGGTACCCGACTATCCGGTGCTGCAGGCCGTGACGGGCGACGCGCGCACCGCGACCGCGCTGTGCGGTGCGGAGGTGGACAAGATCGCTTACGCCGGTCCCGAGGCCGGTGGTCGCGAGGTGATCGCGCAGTGTGCGCGCTCGCTCACGCCGGTGGTCGTCGAGCACAGCGGCAAGGGCAGCATGATCGTGCACGTCGACGCCGCGCTCGACGAAGCCGCCGAGGCCGCCGTGTTCGGGGCCATGGCCAATTCCGGTCAGAACGCCTCGGGCATCCAGCGCTGCTATGTCGCCGACTCGGTCTTCGACGATTTCCTCGCCCGCGTCGCCGACCGGGCCGCCAGGCTGCGGCCGGGCGCCGACAACCGCGCCGCCTACGGGCCGATGATCAATGCCGATCAGGTCGACGTGGTGCGCTCTCAGGTGCGCGATGCCATCGCCCGCGGCGGGCATGCCGTGCTCGGCGGACTCGACTCCTTCCGCGACCCGTATGTGGAGCCGATCGTGCTCGCCGAGGTGCCGGAGGAGAGCATCGCGATCACCGGCGAGGGCATCGGCCCGGTGCTGGTGGTGAACCGGGTGTCGGATCTGGCCGACGCGGTGACCCGGGTGAACGCGGCGGGCAACGGCATCGCCGTCACCGTGTTCACCCGCGATATCGTCAGCGCCGAGTTCATCGCCGCCCAGCTGAAAGTCGGTGTGGTGACGGTGAATTCGTCGACCGCGTTCACCGGTATCCCGGCCCTGCCGTTCGGCGGGGTCGGCGAATACGGGCAGGGGCACAGCCACGGTCAGCAAGGTCTGCAGGAATTCAGCCGGACGATGTCGATCGCGCGCAGGCGTTTCCGCGCGCCGGTGCGCCTGTCGACGTTCGATCGCAGGCCGGGACATCTGCGCCTGGCCAAGGCGGCGTTCCGGTTACGCCACGGGCGCTGACTGCCCGCCGAGCAGCACCGCACCGGTGAGCGCGCCGAGCCGGGCGAGCTGCTCGGGCCGGGAGTCGAAGCGCAGCAGCCTGCCCACGTCGATGATCTGACCGATCGCGGCGTGCACCCGGAACCGCGCCTCGATCGGGTCGCCGTCGAGCAGGTTGGCCCATTCGAGGATGTTCTGGCGCTGGATCGCGCGCAGCCGATGCTGTTCGGCCTGGGGCAGATTGCTGAATTCGGCGTAGTACACCGGCATGATCTCCGGCGTCGCGAAGGTGAGGCGGGCGTGCTCGTCGGCGATGCGACGGGCGGCGTCGGCGCGGTCGTTCGACTGCGCGAGCGCCTCGCTGATCCCCACGGCGAGGCGGTCGCCCGCACGGTGGAAGGCAGCGGCGAGCAGGTCGGCTTTGCTGTCGAAGTGGCGGTACACGCTGGAGGCGTTGATGCCGACGGCGGCGCCGATCTCCTCGATACCCGACTCGTGGTAGCCGTTGCGGCCGAAGATGCGGATCGCCTCGGTGAGCAGCTGTTCACGTTTCGATGTCACCGGCAGCCCGCGATTCTGCTTGTCCGGCTCGGCCGGCGCCGGTGCGGGCGGCAGGTCGGCGCGCACGATGGACCAGGCCATGTCGAGCTGCAGGGCGAGCATGCGCGAATGCGAGAGTGTGGTGCGGTGCGCGGCGATGCTCGCCAGGGCGCTGAGTGCGCCGACGGCGAGCAGCGTGATGTCCTCGGGGCTCGCGTCGGGTCGCAGTTCCGCGATGGGCGTGGCGACCATCGCCTCGAGTTCCCGGTAGAACGCGCGGATACGGACACGGTCCTCACGCTCGAGGTAACGACGTTCCCAGCGGTACAGACCGGCTTCGCGCCGGATGTCGATATTGTGCTCGGCCACGGCGGTGAGCAGCGCGTCGAGGCGGTCGTGCGGGCTCAGCGCCGGGTCATCGGCCGCTTTCGCCACATCGCGCAGCCCACGCGCGCCCTCTTCGGCGGCGGCGACGAGCAGTGCGTATTTGTTGGCGAAATGCCGGTAGAGCGCGGGGCCGGAGATGCCGACCTCGGCCGCGATCTCGTCGACGCCGACCGGGTAGTAGCCGCGCGCGCTGAACGCCCTGGCGGCGGCGCGCATGATCTGCATCTTGCGGTCCTTCGGCCTGCGGCGGACCACCTTGGCCTGCGCGGTCGCCTGCTCGGGGCCGCGGTGGGACTCCCTGCGATCGGCGACCATGTACGTTGCTCACTTCCCGTTGCGCGAACCGTCGTCGACGGCTCGGCGCCGTCCGGCAACGGCGCTGGACCAGTCAACCTAAGTTAACCACAATTCGCAAACGGCGTGACGAAGTCGGGCAAACGTGAACCGTCCCGCTCGCGGCGGTGCGAGCGGGACGGTTCGGGTGGAATCGCGGGGAGCTTAGAGGCCGAGACCCCGGGCCAGCGTCGGCCACGACAGCTTCAGCTCGTCCTGCCAGTAGCCCCACGAGTGGGTGCCGTTGGGACGGAAATTGAAGGTGGCCGGGATGTTCAGCTCTTTCAGCCGGTTGGCCAGGTTGTTGGTGCAGTAGTTGGTGCCCGCCTCGATGATGCCGCCGATGACGATCTGGTTGGCCAGACCGTAG
This sequence comes from Nocardia sp. NPDC003979, assembly GCF_053605015.1. Classification (NCBI taxonomy): domain Bacteria; kingdom Bacillati; phylum Actinomycetota; class Actinomycetes; order Mycobacteriales; family Nocardiaceae; genus Nocardia; species Nocardia sp. NPDC003979. Next base: position 156,991 of record NZ_JBSGIJ010000001.1, on the reverse strand, counting down.
GCACCGGGCAGCGCGTAGGGGCCGTTGAGGGTGTCGTACGGTCCGGGCAGGCCGTTGCCGGTGGAGACGTAGAGTTCCACGCCGCGCAGGCCTTCGGCGTTCACGTACGGGTCGTTCTTGACCCATTCCTCCGAGCCCTGCGGACCCCACATGTTCATGGTGTCGCCGCCGCCCCAGGTCTCGACGGTGAGCTTCACGAATTCCGAACCGACCGGGTCGGAGGTCTGCGCGCAACCGCTGTAGGCCGCGGCCGCCTTGTACAGGCCGGGCTTGGCGATCGGCAGCGCGAGGACGGTGGTGCCGGAGGTCGACAGACCCGCGATGGCGTTCACACCATTGGTGCCGAGCGCGCCGTCGACGAGCGGGGGCAGTTCCTCGGTGAAGAAGGTCTTCCACTTGTTGCGGCCGACGACCGGGTCGTCCTTGATCCAGTCGGTGTAGTAGCTCCAGGAGCCACCGATCGGCTGGATCACGTTGACGTTCTTGTCCGACAGGAATTCCAGCGCGTCGGTCTTGGCGACCCAGGACGCCGAATCCTCGCCGCCGCCCGCACCGTTGAGCAGGTACAGGGTGGGGCGCGGGACCGAGGCGTCGGCGGGCCGCTGCACGTCGACGATGATGTTCTGGTCCATGGCCGCCGAGTACACGTGCAACCGCAGGCTGCGCGAATCCTTCACCTCGGCCTTGACGATCTTGGAACCGTCCTCGGAGACCGGGTTGGCGAGCAGGCTCTTGGAATCGATGATCGGGTCGGCCGAAGCCGGTGCGATGCCGAGGCCGGACAACAGTCCGGCGGCCACTGCCGTTGCCGCGATCATCGCCGCGGCTCGGAGGCCACGACGCCGGGTGTGCCGACGGATCACTTTCGCACCTTCGCTTCGTCTCGAATTCCGACTCGGTCCGCACCCGGTTTCCCGGGGCGTAGTTGCACCACGGCAGAACCTTACGGGTTATGCACTCGATACAACAGTAGTAATCGTTACAACAGCGCGGTCACATCATGCCGCATCAGCCACAGCCGCCTCACCGCGCCCCGGTCGCCCGGTCGCCCGCGTCGAGCAGTTCCGCCAGCCGCGGCCCGATCTCGGCGAGTGCCTGCGGTGAGGTCATCTGATCGTGCACCACCGCGACCGGCCGATCGCGGATTTCGCCGTCGACATACCGGGCCCAGTTCGCGGCCGCCTTCTCGTGTCCGAGGGCGCTGAAATACTCCAGCCTGCCCCGGAATACGGCGGGCCGGTGCTCGGCGATCAGTTCCGCCGAACGCACCGCACTGCGATAGATGCGGCGCACCCGCTCGGGGGTGAGCACGGCCATGTTGGCCGGGATGATCGCGTGCAGGGCGGCCAGCGCCTCGTCGCTGAGTTCACGCACCCCGTTGGTCGCCACGGCGGCGCTCAGGTCGACCCCGAGTTCGGCCAGCGCGTCGCGCACGGCGGTGTGGAAATCGGGGACGTCGATGTCGGGGTGCGAGTCGAGCATGGCGAGCAGGCTCACCTGCTCGCCGTCGGCCTGCAGTTCGGTGGCGACGGCGTGGGCGAGCACACCGCCGAGCGACCAGCCCATCAGCCGGTAGGGCCCCTGTGGCTGGACGGCTTTGATCTCGATGACATAGCGGCGGGCCATGGCGGCGAGGGTGCCCGGCAGATACCCGGACTCGCTGAGCGCGGGTGACTGCAGGCCGAAGATCGGCCTGCGCGCTGGAATGTATTGAGCCAACCCGGCATAGCACCAGGCCAGCCCGTACATCGGGTGCACGCAGAACAGCGGTCCACCCGCCTCGGTGCCGTGCGGCACGCGGTTGCGGATGGGCAGGAGCACGCCGAGGGCGTCGTCGGATTCGAGGTCGTAGTCGCCGGCGCCCGCCTGGGTGGCGTCGATGCGTTCGGCGAGCGCGGCCACGGTGGCGTCGCTGAAGAACCACTGCACACGCACGTCGGCGCCGACGCGGGTGCGCAGCCTGCTGATGGCCTTGGTCGCGACGAGCGAGTTGCCGCCGAGCTCGAAGAAGTCGTCGTCGAGGCCGACCTTGCCCGCGCCGAGCACCTCGGCGAAGACCTCGGCGACCGCGCGCTGGACCGGGGTGGTCGGCGGCCGGTAGGGCCGGGTGGTCGCCGCCGGCACGGGCAGGGCTTTGCGGTCGAGCTTGCCGCTGGCATTGAGCGGCAGCGCGGCGAGCACGACCAGCGTGGCCGGGACCATGTACGACGGGAGCGCGGTGCGGGCATAGGACAGCACTTCGGCTTCGTCCAAACCACTTGTACTCGTGCCGCTTTCGATGGAGTAGCCCGCCGCCGGGGTGGCGGTTCCCGGCTGCTCGGCGCGCGTTTCGGCGGGGACGACATAGCCGACGAGGCGGTCACCGGTCGGGCCGTGGACCAGGGCGACGGCGGCGTGCCGCACCGCCGGATGCCCGCGCAGGACCGCTTCGACTTCACCGAGCTCGATCCGCTGACCCCGGAGTTTCACCTGGAAGTCGCTGCGCCCCAGGTATTCCAGTGCGCCGTCGGCGTCGAGCCGAACCACGTCGCCGGTGCGGTAGAGCCTGCCGCCACCCGGGTGGGCGACGAACCGTTCGGCGGTGAGCGCGGGCGCGGCGAGATACCCACGCGCCAGCTGGACGCCTTCGAGGTACAGCTCGCCCGCGCTGCCGGGCGGGACCGGTCGCAGGTGCCGGTCGAGCACGTGGACGCGAGTGTTGGCGACCGGTTCGCCGATCGGAATGTGCTCCCCCGCAGTCACTTCGGTCGCCGTGACGACGGTGGCCTCGGCCGGGCCGTACCAGTTGACGAGGTCGGCTCCGGGGAGCACCTCGGCGAACCGGCGCGCGGTCGCTGCCTGCAGTGCCTCACCGGCGGCGAACACCCGTCGCAGCGAGGGCAGTTGGCCCGCCCGGCGGTCGGTCAGGAAGGCGTCGAGCATGGACGGCACGAAGTGCACGGTGGTGACGGAATGTTCGGTGATGACCTCGGCGAGGTAGTCGGGGTCGCGGTGACCGTCGGGCCGGGCGATGACCACCGCCGCACCGGTCTGCAACGGCCACAGCAGTTCCCAGGTGGAGATGTCGAAGGTGACCGGTGTCTTGTGCAGCACCACATCGCCGGGGCTGTGCAGGTAGTCGCGTTGCGCCCAGCGGAACTGGGCGACGAGCTGACGGTGGGTCAGCATGACGCCCTTGGGTTTTCCGGTGGAACCGGAAGTGTGGATCACGTAGGCGAGGTTGTCCGGTGCCGGTTCGGTCAGCGGGGCGGACGCGGGGGCAAGGGTGTCGATCTCGACGACCCTTGCGCTGCTGTGGAATCCGGTGCCCGTGGTCGTGAGCACACACAGCGGTGCCGCGGCGGCGAGCACGCGTTCGGTGCGTTCGGCCGGATGGTCCGGGTCGACCGGGACGTAGGCCGCCCCTGTGCGCAACACCGCGTAGATGCTGGTGACGAGGTCGATACCGCGACGCATGGCGACCGCGATCAGCACCTCAGGACCGGCCCCGAGCGCGCTCAGCGTGGCCGCCAGTTTCCGTGACCTGGCGTCGAATTGCTCGTAGGTGTAGCTGTTCTCGCCGTCGATCACGGCGACCGCGTCGGGTGTGCGGGCCACCTGGGCGTCGAACAGGGTCAGCAGCGTCGACTCGTCGAGCAGTTCCGGTGCGTCGGTGGCGTTGAGCGCGGTGAGGGTGCCGCGTTCGTCGGCAAGCAGCACGTCGAGTGCGCCGAGGCGGGACTGCGGGTCGGCCGTGAAGCGGGCCAGCAACAGTGAGAACCGTTGGGACAGCAGGTGTGCGGTGTAGGCGTCGAACACGTCGCGCAGGTACTTCACGGACACGCGCAGTTGTTCGCCTGCCACCACCTGCACGGTGAGCGGGTAGTGGGTGCCGTTGGTCGCGTCGAGACCGGTGATGGTGGCCGACCCACTGGCAGCCCGGTCGATCGCCGCCCGGTCGACGGGGAACGACTCGAACACGACGAGCGAATCGAACAGCGCGTCGACACCGACGATCTCCTGGATCTCACCGAGACCGAGGTAGTGGTAGTCGAACAGGGCGGCCTGCTCGTCCTGCAGGGTGCGCAGCAGCTCGGCGACGGTGCGCTCGGGCCGCACCCGCACCCGCACAGGGATGGCGTTGAGGAACAGCCCGACCATGCGTTCAACGCCGGGCAGCGCGCCGGGCCTGCCCGACACGGTCGCGCCGAACACCACGTCGTCGCGGTCGACGAGGCGGGCGATGAGCAGACCCCAGGCCGCCTGGACCACGGTGTTCACCGTGACGCCGAGGTCGGCGGCGAGCCGGGTCAGGGCCGCGGTATCGGCGGGTGTGAGCGCGAAGCCGGTTTCCCCGGTGCCCGAGGCGATTTCGCGGCCCTTCTCGACCGGGGCCAACGGGGTCGGTTCGGCCAGGCCGGTGAGCGCGCCACGCCAGGCCTGGCGGGCGGCGTCGAGATCCTGTTCGGTGAGCCAGGCCAGGTAGTCGCGGTAGGGCGCCGGCTTCGGCAGGCGACGGGTGCGCCCGACGGTGTAGGCGGCGAGCAGCTCCTGCAGCAGCAGCGGCATCGACCAGCCGTCGATGAGGATGTGGTGGCTGGTCACCACCAGGTGGGCGCGCTGGGGTGTGCGCACCAGGGTGAAACGCAGCTGCGGCGCGACCGCCATGTCGAAATGGGTTGCCAGGTCGGCACTTCGGATGCGCTCGTAGGTGGCTTCGTCGGCATCGATCACCTGCCACGGCACGTCGACGTCGTCGATGACCACCTGCAGCGGTGTGCCTGCCGGGTCGGTGGCGAAGGCGACGCGCAGGTTGTCGTGCCGGTCGAGCACGGTCTGGGCGGCGGTGTGCAGGCGTTCGGTGTCGACGGACGGGTCGAGGTCGAGGACGATCTGGGTGATGTAGGGGTCGACCGAGTTCTCGGCGAGCAGGGCGTGGAACAGCATTCCGGACTGCAGCGGTGTCACCGGCCAGATGTCGCTGAGCCGGGGGTAGCGGCGCACCAGGCGGTCGAGTTCGGTCTGGCCGAGGCGGACCAGGGCGAAGTCCGACGGGGTGAATCCGCCCGCGTCGGGGCGCAGGCCGTGTTCGGCGAGTCCGCCGAGGGCGCGGATCCAGTGCTCGGCGAAGTGCTTCACCGCGTCGGCGTCGAGGACCGTCGCGGCGTAGTCGAAGCGGGCGACCATGCCGTCGGCGGTGGCGTCGACGGTGAGCACGAGGACCAGATCGTCGACGGCCACGTCCGTGTGGACGCGGGCGGGTCGCAGGTCGCGCACCCGGAGCGCGAAGCGGCCGCGGTCGACGGTGCGCACGGTGTCGGCCGCGTCGGTGTCGAGGTAGCGCAGCAGTCCGAAGCCGGCGCCGCCGGCCGGGACCGTGCGGCACAGTTCCTTGATCTGGGACAGTGCGGTGCCCGCGGCGGGGCCGCCGACGAGCGCGTCGGCCGGGTCCACGCCGTCGAGGCGAAGCGCGAGCGGGAAGTCGGTGGTGAATCCGCCGACCACGTTCTCCGCGTCGTGCCGTCCGAGCACGCGCTGGTCGGCACGCAGCCGGACGACGCTGCCGATCGCGCGGACGGCCGCCGAATCGGCGGCGGTGTGCAGTGCGAGGGCGACGGCGGTGAGCAGCACCTCGTCGACCGTGGCGCGGTAGGCCTCGGCGACGGTGCCGACGGCGGCGGTGCCCTCGCCGGTGATGCTCAGCGATACCCGGCGGCGCTGGCGCAGGTCGCCCGAGTCGGCCGTCCTGGCGCGCACGGCGCGGTGCCAGTACTCGCGTTCGGCACGGGCGGCGGGCGAGGACGGGTAGTCGGCCAGGCGGCGGATCAGGTCGTCGAGACCCGCGTCGGGCGCCGAGGGTGCGGCGTGACGGCCCCGGCTCCAGGCGGTGGTGAGCTGGTCGACCACGGCGCGCCAGGAAACCTCGTCCAGCACGAGCGCATTGGCCACCACGACGAGGGTGGACGGGCCGTCGCCGGTGAGGATGAAGTGGATGTTGCGGCCCTCGTCCGGGTCGAGCGCGGCGGCCGCGGCGGCGACGATGTCGTCCACGGGCAGCGAGGCCTCGCCGTCCTCACCGGCCAGCCTGCGGAAGGCACCACCGGTGCGTTCCGCGGCCGGGGGGATGCGCAGCACCGGGTCGGATTCGGTGCGGTCGAGGACCGCCCACAGCATGGGGTGCTGGTTCATCACCGCGGCCGCGACGGCGGCGACGGCCTCGTCGGGGCAGTCGGCGGGCACGTCGAGCAGCAGGGCACGTGGTTCGACGGCCTGCTCCCCCGCTTCCAGGAGCTGGGCGGCGGTGGCGGTGAGCGGCAGGGCGCCGGTCCGGGTGGTCGCCTCGGCGGTGAGTTGCGCGCGCTCGGCGAGGGCGCCGACGGTGCGCGCGGCGAACAGGTCGCGCGGGCGCAGGGTGACGCCGGCGTCGGCGGCCCGCGACACCACCTGAATCGCGGTGATGCTGTCGCCGCCGAGGGCGAAGAAGTCGTCGTCCACACCGACCCGGTCGTGGCCGAGCACCTCACCGATCACGCGGGCGACGGCGCGTTCGGCCGAACTGCGCGGCGGCCGGAACTCGCGGCGGCTGAGCACCGGATCGGGCAGGGCGCGGCGGTCGAGTTTGCCGCTCGGGGTGAGCGGTAGTTCGTCGAGTACGACGACGGCGGCGGGCACCATGTAGTCCGGCAGCGTCTCGGCGGCGGTGGCGGTGAGTGCGCTCGGTTCCAGATCGGTGCCTTGCACATACGACACGAGCATGGTCGATCCGGCACCGTTGTCGCGGCCCATCGTGCTGACCCAGCTGACACCGGGTGCGGCGGCCAGCACGGCATCGATCTCGCCGAGTTCGATGCGCAGACCACGGATCTTCACCTGGAAGTCGTTGCGGCCCAGGTATTCCAGCACGTCGCCGCGGCGGCGGACGAGGTCGCCGGTGCGGTAGAGGCGGGCACCGGCCGGACCGTGCGGATCGGCGACGAAGCGGGCTGCGGTGAGGCCCGCGCGCTGATGGTAACCGCGGGCCAGCTGGATACCGCCCACGTAGAGCTCACCGGTGGTGCCTTCGGGCACCGGGTGCAGGCGCGGATCGAGGATCAGTGCGCGGACGCCACGGATCGGGCCACCCATGTTCACGTCGGTGCCCTGCAACGGTGCGCTGATCGTGGCAGCGATGGTGGCCTCGGTGGGGCCGTAGGCGTTGTGCAAGCGGCGTTGCGGCGGCGTGCCCCAGCGAGCAGCGAGGTCCTCGGCCAGGTGCTCGCCGCCGACGATCAGGACGCGCAGATCGGGTAGCCCCTCGGGCTCGAGGGTGGCGAGCACGGTCGGGGTGAGGAAGGCATGGCTCACTCCTTCCGTGCGGATCAGTTCGGCCAAGTCGGTGCCGCCGACACTGTCGGCCGGGGCGACGACGAGCGTGCCCGCGCCGCCGAGGGCGAGCAGCAGTTCCAGCATGGACGCGTCGAACGACGGCGAGGCGAATGCCAGTGCGCGCGTGGACTTGTCGAGCCGGTAGCGCTCGACCTGTTCGGCACAGAAGTTGGCGACACCGGCATGGGTGACCACGACGCCCTTGGGCAGACCGGTCGACCCGGAGGTGTAGATCATGTACGCCGCGCCGCCCGGGCGCGCGGTGCCGAGGAGCTCGATCTCGCGCAGCCCGACACCGGGATTGGCCGCGACCTCGGCGGTGAACGCGCGGTCGTCGAGCGCCACCCAGCCACCGGCGGCGGGCAACGCGGGCAGGTCGGCAAGTTCGGCGGCCAGGGTGACGCCGAGGGTCGCACCCGAATCGGCGACCATGTGCGCGATCCGGTCGAGGGGGTAGCCGGGGTCGATCGGCACGATCACCGCGCCGGTGCGGGCGATGGCCCACAGCGCGAGCACGGATTCCACCGATCGCCGGATGGCGACGGCCACCGGCACTTCCGGGCCCGCGCCACGGGCGATGAGCGCACGGGCCAACTGGTTGGCGGCCGCGTCGAGGTCGGTGTAGGTGAAGCCGCGTCCTCCGCCGCGCAGGGCGATTCCCGACGGGTTGGCGCGGACCGCGTCGCCCATGAGCTGGGCGAGGGTGCGCGCGGGCGCGGCGGGTGGGCCCGCGAAGGTCGTCTGCGCGGCGAGTTCCCGCTCGTCGAGCAGGTCGATATCGCCGACGGGCGCGGTGGGGTCCGCGGCGACGGCGGCCAGCAGGCGGGTGAAACGGGCACCGAGAGTACGCACCGTCGATTCGTCGAACAGGTCGGTGGCGTAGGTGAATTCGGCGTACATGCCGCCGGTGCGCTGCTGTTCGCGCACGGTGAGCAGCAGGTCGAACTTGGCGTCGGCGGTGCGGGCGTCGAGGGCGTGCACGGCGAGACCGGGCAGTTCCACGGTCACCGGCGCCAGGTTCTCGAACGACAATGCCACCTGGAACAGGGGGTGTCTGCTGGTCGAGCGCGCCGGTTGGACCGCGTCGACGACCCGCTCGAACGGGACGTCGGCGTGGGCGAAGGCACGCAGGTCGGTGTCGCGGGTGGCGGCCAGCAGCGCGGTGAACGGTTCGTCGCCCGCGATGCGGCTGCGCAGCACGAGGGTGTTGACGAACATGCCGACGAGGTCGTCGAGTTCGCGCGCGCCGCGACCGGCGATCGGGGTGCCGATGGCGACATCGTCGGTGTCGGACAGGCGGGCCAGGAGGGTGGCGAGCGCGGCCTGCACCACCATGAACAGGGTGACGCCTTCCCGCCGTGCCAGTGCGGCGAGTCCGGCGTGCAGGTCGGCGTCGATGTCGAAACCTGTTGTGGCACCGGCGAAGGACTGCACCGCTGGGCGTGGCCGGTCGGTCGGCAGGTCGATCTCGTCGGGGAGGTCGGCGAGTTCGGTGGTCCAGTAGACGAGCTGGTTCGCGGCGATCGATGACGGGTCCGTCTCGTCGCCGAGCGTATCGCGTTGCCACACCGCGTAATCGGCGTACTGGAGGGGCAGCGGAGTCCACGCGGGCGCGGCACCCGAGGTGCGCGCGGTGTAGGCGAGCACCAGGTCCCTGGTGAGTGGGCCCATCGAGAAGCCGTCGGCGGCGATGTGATGCGCGACGAACACCAGCACGTGTTCGTCGGCACTCAGCCGGAGCAGACGCAACCGGACCGGTGGCGCGGCGGTGACATCGAACCCGGTCGAGGCGGTGCATCGCACTTCGGCGAGGACGTCGTCGGCGGTGACCGGAACAGGCGTGAGGTCGAGGTCGACCGCCCCCGGAGCCAGCACCTCCTGCACGGGCCGGTCCCAGCCTTCCCGTTCGGTGCCGTGCTCGGCCGTGGTGCCCGCCGACGCACCGGTCGCCGGTTGCCCAGCCGTCCCCGTGTCACGGTGCGCTGTGGTGGCATCCACCGACGCACCGGTCACAGGTTGCCCGGCGGCGGTTCCCCTGGTGAGCGCCGCAGGCTGCCGGACCCGATCGTGCGGGGTCGCCGGGTAGCGGGTGCGCAGGACTTCGTGGCGGGTGAACAGGTCGCGGACGGCGGCCTCTAGGGCGGGCAGGTCGAGGGTGCCGGTGAGGCGGATGGCGGCGGGGATGTTGTAGACGGTCGCGTCGGGGTCGAGCTGGTTGAGCAGCCACATGCGCTGCTGGGCCAGCGACAGCGGCACCTCGGCCGGGCGCGGTCCCGCGACCGGGCGCGGGGTCGACAATTCGTCGGCCCGGTGCACCCGCAGCGCGAGTTCGGTGACCGTCGGGGCCTCGAACAGCAGTCGCACGCCCACCGCGCGGTTCAACGCCTCGGCGATGCGGGCGGCCGCACGGGTCGCGAGCAGGGAGTTGCCGCCGAGGGCGAAGAAGTCGTCGTCGGCACCGACGTCGTCCACCCCGAGGATGTCGGCGTAGACCCCGGCGATCAGCTGCTCCGTAGGCGTCGTCGGCGCCCGGAAAGCGGCGGATTCGAAGACCGGTGCGGGCAGCGCAGCGCGGTCCAGCTTGCCGTTGACGGTGCGCGGCAGCGCATCGAGCACCACGAATGCCTCGGGCACCAGGTACGCGGGAAGTTTCTCCCGCATCGCTGACTTGACCTGCGCCACATCGAGTTCCGGGCGAATGACCGGCGCGGATGCCGCGACCGAGTTCTCGGCAGCGGCAGCACCCAAATGCGCGGGGCGGCCGACGGCCGATTCAGAGCGGGTGCCGCCGACAGCCGCGTGCGTGCTCGCGCCTGGAGCGGTGCCGCCGGACGCCCCGGTGATGTCTCCACCTTCGGCCACGCGGGAGTCCGTCGGCACCACGTATGCGACGAGGCGGTCGCCGTAGTGGGCGTCGGTGCGTGCCAGGACGGCGGCTTGGGCGATCTGAGGGAGAGCGAGGAGCGAGGCCTCGACCTCGCCTGGCTCCACCCGGAAGCCACGGACCTTCACCTGGAAGTCGGTGCGGCCCAGGTAGACCAGTTCGCCACGGGTCTCGCTGCCTGCGGGCGTGCGGATGACCAGGTCGCCGGTGCGGTACATCCGAGCACCCGGCTGGAAGGGGTCGGCCAGGAAACGTTCGGCGGTGAGGGCCGGTTTGCGCAGGTAACCCCTGGCCAGCTGAACACCACCGAGGTACAGCTCGCCACGCACGCCGGGTGGGACGGGACGCAGGCGCTCGTCGAGCACGTAGACGCGACTGTTCCACTCGGGCGTGCCGATGGGGACGGTCTCGGTATCGGCGGAAGTCACCCGATGGTCGGTGATCGAGACGGCGGCCTCGGTGGGACCGTAGAGGTTGTCGATCCTGGTGTCCGGCAAGGTATTCAGCAGTCGCTGTGCCAGCGCGGCGGGCAGTGTTTCGCCGATCGCCAGGATGCGGCGCAGGGGTGGCGCGGTCGCCTCCCAGTAGCCGACGAGGGTGTCGAGCAGCGACGGTACCGCCGTGAGTGTGGTGATATCCGCGTCGGCGATGAGCGCGTCCAGGTAGGCCGGATCGCGGTGCCCGTCGGGTGCGGCGATCACCAGGCGGCCACCGCAGACGGCCGCCGACCAGAACTCCCACACCGAGAGGTCGAAAGTGGCGGGCGTCTTCAGCAGGAACGCGTCGGCCGCGGTCGTCTCGAATTCGGCACGAAGCCAATGCAATTGGTTGACCACCGCCGCATGCGGGACCGCGACACCCTTGGGTCGTCCGGTGGATCCGGAGGTGAAGATGACGTAGGCCGTGTTCTCCGGACGCAGCGGCGCCCGACGATCCGCATCGGTCACCGGGGCCGGATCGGCGGACTGCACCGCCGGATGGTCCACCCGGACCACGGGCGCCGCGTCGGTGTGGAAACCGTTGGAGAGCACGCAGATCGGGGCCGCGGTGTGCAGGATGTAGTCGGTGCGGTCGGCGGGTTGATCCGGGTCGATCGGCACGTAGGCGCCGCCGGAACGAGCCACCGCGTACATGGCGACCACCAGGTCCACCGAACGCGGCAGGGCGAGCGCGACCAGCGACTCCGGGCCGACACCGAGCGAGATGAGGTGGCGGGCAAGGCGATTCGCGCGCGCCTCGAACTCGGCATAGGTCAGTTCGAGACGACCCTCCGGCAGGTCCGCGACGAGGGCGATCGCTTCGGGCCGCGCCGCGGCGGGAAGGTCGGCGAGGGTGCCGGTCGGCATCGCGAGATCGGCGGCACCGCTGACGATTTCGCTCGACCGCTCGACTACCGTGCGCAGGTCGACATCGCCGACCACCCGGGCCGGTTCCCGCACGATCGCGTCGAGCAGCAGGTTCAGCCGCTCGGCGAACCCGGCCACGGTGGCGGCGTCGAACAGGTCGGTGGCGTAGGTGAAGAACCCTTCGATGCCGGTGGGGCTGCCGTCCTCGGCGTACCCGTCACCGACGATCAGGTGCAGGTCGAATTGCGAGACCGCGAGGTCCGCGGGCACCGGGGCGATCCGCAGACCAGGCAGTTCGAGGGTGGCGTGGTCCACGTTCTGGAAGGACAGGCCGACCTGGAACAGCGGGTGACGTGCCGTGGAACGCGGCGGGTCGAGGACCTCCACGAGCCGTTCGAAGGGCACGTCGGCGGCGGCGAAGGCGGCCAGATCGCGGGAGCGCTGGTCGGCGAGCAGATCGGTGAAGACCGCGCTCCCGTCGTAGCGGGTGCGCAGGACGACGGTGTTGACGAACATGCCGATCAGATCGTCGAGTTCGCGTTCGCCGCGTCCGGCGACGGGTGTCCCGACCGCCACGTCGGCGGTACCGGCCAGCCGCGCGAGCAGCACGGCGAAGGCGGTGTGCAGCACCATGAAGACCGTCGATCCGGTCTGCTGCGCGATCCGCGCGAGCCCGGCGTGGGTGTCGGCGTCGATCCGCACCGGCACCCGGTCACCCGCGAGCGAGGCGACGGCGGGGCGCGGGTGATCGGCGGGCAGTTCCAGCAGGTCCGGCAGCCCGGACAGTTCCGCCTGCCAGAAGGCAACCTGTTGTGCGGCAAGGGATTCCGGGTCGCTCTCCGCGCCCAACCGGTCCACCTGCCACAGCGCGTAGTCGGCGTACTGCACCGGCAGACTCGCCCAGTCGGGCGCGTGCCCGGCCGCCCGTGCGAGATAGGCGATAGTCATATCCCGCACCAGTGGCGCCATCGACGAGGCGTCGGCCGCGATGTGGTGCACCACCACCGCGAGCACGTATTCCGTCGGCGCGTCCGGATCGGCACCGGTCACCTCGAACAACCGCACCCGCAAGGGCACCTCGGTCGTCACGTCGAAGGCGGTCGAGGCCAGTGCGGTGATCTGTTCGACCAGCTCCGCGCCGGACCCGGACTCGGCGGCCCCCACACCGGCGGGCCGATCGTCCCCGAAACCGGAAACGCCGGAGGTCGGGTGATCCGCACCGGGGAACGGGGCGCCGTCCTCGCCGAGGTGCCCGTTCCCGCCCGGTAGCGAACGGCCACCCGAACGGAAGAAGGGCTGTCCAGCCGCGTCGGCGGCAGCGTTCACGACCGGGAGCTTGGTGGTGGCGAAGGGGTCGGCGGGTTCACCGATGCGGTGGACCGTGATGCCGAGGTCGACCTCGTCGGCGGGCAGGATCCGCTGGATCGGGCCGTCGCCGGTGTCGGGGTAGACGGTGCGCAGGACTTCGTGGCGGGCCAGGACGTCGTGCAACGCCGTGGTGAGGGCGTCGACGTCCAGGTTGCCGGTGAGGCGCAGCGCGAAGGGGAGGTTGTAGGCGGCGGTGCCGTCGCCGGCGGCGCCCTGGTCGAAGCGGTTGAGGAACCACATGCGGCGCTGAGCCGGTGACAGTGGGAGTTCGGCCGGGCGGTCCAGGCTGCCGAGGGTGGAGGCGGTGTCCACCGTCGCGTCGACGGCGGCCGGGTCGAGGGTGGCGGCCAGCGCCGCGACCGTCGGGTGCTCGAACAGGGTGCGCACGGGGATGCGGCTGCCGGTGGCGCCGCCGAGGCGGGCGACCAGCCGGGTTGCGACAAGGGAGTTTCCGCCGAGGGCGAAGAAATCGTCGGCGGCGCCGATATCCTTGCGCCCCAGCACTTCACCGTAGAGCGCGGCGATCAGCTTCTCGGCCGCGGTCGCCGGGGCGCGGAAGGCGCGCGTGGTGAAATGCGGTGCGGGCAGTGCTTTGCGGTCGAGTTTGCCGCTCGGGTTGAGTGGCAATTCGTCGAGCACCGTTACGGCGGCCGGAACCATATACGCCGGAAGGGTTTTGGAGATCGAGGCCAGCAGGCGATCAGGGTCGGCGGCGCGGCCGGGCGCCGGAACCACATAGGCCACCAGCTGATCACCCAGTTCCGTCGCGGCGACCATCGCCACCGCCTGGCTCACGGATTCGCTTGCCAGCAGGGCGGTTTCGATCTCACCGAGTTCGATGCGCTGGCCACGGAACTTCACCTGGAAGTCGATGCGTCCCAGGTAGTCGAGCCGCTGGGGCTCGCCCGCGGTCGGCCTGCGCCACACCACCAGGTCACCGGTGCGGTACATGCGGGCGCCGGTGACCGAACCACCGAAATCGGCGGCGAACGGGTCGGCGACGAACCGGTCGGCGGTGAGACCGGGCCGCGCGACATACCCGCGCGCGAGCTGATCGCCCGCGAGATAGAGCTCACCCGCGACGCCCGGCGGCACCGGCCGCAGCCGCTCGTCGAGCACGTACACGCGAGTGTTCCACTGCGGCAGGCCGATCGGCACCGACCGCTCCCCCGCCCTGGCGGGCCAGTAGGTCACCGAGACAGCCGCCTCGGTCGGCCCGTACAGATTGTGCAGCCGCGCCGAACACACCTCGGCCATGGCATCGACGGTTTCCGGCGGCAACGCCTCACCGATCACGAACACGTCGCGCAATGTCGACAGGCTGGCAGGCTGGGCATCGACGGGGCCGGGTAGCGGGTTGGCCGACGTCCGCGAGGCCCGCAGCGACCACGCGGGCGGCTCGTCCTCCTGAGCGGGCGCGGTTGCCAGCGCCGAACGCAACAGCCGCTCACGGGTGACACGATCCCCGACGGATCCCGACGGGGCCGCCGAGGCCGGACCACCGAGACCGTGCGCCTGTCGTGGACCCGAACCGGACTGCGTCGAGCCACCGAGCCCGGGCGAGGCCTCACCGGCATCCCCCGTCGCCCCGCGTGCCGGACCACCTTGGAGCCCTGCGGAATTCCCGGGTACGCGCTGCGGCAGCCCACCCGGCGTACGTCGCGGCTGTGCCGAGTCGCCGGATCCGGCCGAGGCTTGGGCGGCGTCGACGACCACACCGGAAGCGCCTTCACGACGTGCCGACGCACTCGCCACGGATTCGATTTCCGGCCGACCGGCACGGGCCTGTGCCGCGAAGACCGTGAGCATCGACGGGACGAAGTCGGTGACGGTGACGCGGTGGGTGTCGATGAGATCGATGAGGTACGCCGGATCGCGGTGGCCGTCGGGGGTCGCCAGCAGCAGAGTGGCCCCCACGCGCAAGGGGAGGAAGTAACCCCAGAGGGACACGTCGAAGGTGGTCGCGGTCTTCTGGAGGTAGACGTCGCCCAGGACCAGGGGGTATTTCGCCAGCATCCACACCAGCTGGTTGTGGATGGCGGCATGCGAGATCAGCACGCCCTTGGGTTTGCCGGTGGAACCGGAGGTGAAGATGACGTAGGCGGGGTGCTCAGGGTGCAGTGGGGCGAGGAGTTCCTCGGGGCGCACCGGTTCGACGGACACACCTGTGGTGTCGAGTTCGTCGACCAGCACCACGTCGATCCCCGTGGGGAGGGCGGTGGCGTCGGCGCGGGTGCTCAGCACGCAGGCGGGACGGGCGGTGTCGAGGATGTAGGCGATGCGGTCGGCCGGATGGTCGGGGTCGAGCGGCACGTAGGCGCCACCGGCGGTGAGCACCGCGTACATCCCGATCACCAGTTCCGGCGAGCGCCGGACAGCCAGTCCGACAAGGCTTTCCGGGCCGACACCCGCGCCGATCAGCACGCGGGCCAGTGCGTTGACCCGCTCGTCGAACTGCCGATAGGTGAGCGCGACACCCTCGTACACCAGCGCCGTCGCCGACGGATGGGCCTGCACCGCACGGCGATAGGCATCGAGTACGAGCTCCGGCGCCACCGGGTGGGTGGTGTCGTTCCAGGCGACGATGCTCTGGTGGCGTTCGTCGTCGGTGAGCAGGTCGACTTCGGCCACACTCAGCGACGGCTCGGCGGTCACCGCCGAGAGCAGGCGGGTGAAGCGTCCGGCCAGGTTCTCGATGGACTCCGCGTCGAACAGATCTGTGGCGTAGGTGAACAGCGCCGCCATCGGTTCGGCCGGATCGGTGCCGGGCACGACGGTCAGTTGCAGATCGAAACGCGCCACCGCCCCACCGAATTCGACCGGCGCCACTTCCATGCCGGGCAGCCGCAGCGTCGGCAGGTCGAGGTTCTGGAAGAACAACGCCACCTGGAACAGCGGATGATGCGCCTGCGAGCGCACCGGGTCGAGCAGTTCGACGAGCCGTTCGAAGGGCAGGTCGGCGTGGGCGAAGGCGGCCAGGTCGGCGCGTTTGGTCGCCCGCAGCAGCTCGAGGAAGCTCGCCCGCTGGTCCACCTGGGTGCGCAGGACCAGGGTGTTGACGAACATGCCGATCAGGTCGTCGAGTTCGCGGGCACCGCGCCCGGCCACCGGGGTGCCGATGGCGATGTCGTCGGTGTGGGCCACCCGGCTCAGCAGCACCGCGAGCGCGGCGTGCACGACCATGAACTCCGAGGTGCCGGTGCGTTGGGCCAGGTCGGCGAGCGCGGTGTGCACGGCGGCGGGGATCTGGAAGCCGAATTCCGCACCGCGACCGGTGAATACGGGTGGTCGCGGGCGGTCGGTCGGCAGGTCGAGGCGGTCGGGCAGGGCGGCGAGCGTGTCGCGCCAGAAGGCGATCTGGGCGGCGGCTAGCGAGTCGGGATCGTCCTCGGCGCCGAGCAGTTCGCGATGCCACAGCGTGTAGTCGGCGTACTGCACCGGCAGGGGCGCCCAGCTGGGCCGGGACCGGTTGCGCCGAGCCAGGTAGGCGCCGAGCAGGTCGCGCAGGAGCGGGGTGATGGAGGCACCGTCGGCGGTGATGTGGTGCAGGGCGATCGCGACCACATGATCGCGCGGGCCGAGCTCGGCCAGCGCCACCCGCAGCGGAACCCCGGCCGCCACATCGAAGCCCTTGGCGGCGAATTCGGCCAGCCAGAGCGGCAATTCGTCCTCGGACAGGCTGTCTACGAGCACCTCGGGCACCGCGTCGGCGGCGGGCAGGATCACCTGGTGCCCGACACCTTCGGCCACACCGTCGCCGTCGACGGTTTCACCGGCGGTGAGCACCGGGTACCAGGTGCGCAGGGATTCGTGCCTGCCGACCAGATCCGACAACGCCGCGTACAGCGCGTGCGCGTCGAACGGCCCGGTCAGGCGCAGGGCGAACGGGATCGTCTCGGCCGTGGAGTTCGGGTCGAACTGGTTGAGGAACCACATCCGCCGCTGCGCGGGCGAGAGCGGGATCAGCGCGGGACGGCCGCGCCGGGTCAACGGCGCGTGCCCACCGGCGCCCTTCAGCGGCTCGAGCAGCGCGGCGAGCCCGGCGACAGTGGGACTTTCGAAGACATGCCCGGCCGGAACACGGGTCGACAGCTCGGCGCCGAGCCGAGCCGCGACCCGGGTGGCGAGCAGGGAGTTACCGCCGAGGGCGAAGAAGTCGTCGTCGGCGCCGATCAGGTCGGCCGGGTGCAGCAGGTCGGTGAAGACGGCGGCGACCAGCTCCTCCATCGCCCCGGACGGCCTGCGGAATTCGGCGGCGCGCAGGGTCGGCGCGGGCAGTGCGGCCCGGTCGAGCTTGCCCACGGGGGTGAGCGGGATGGTGTCGAGCACCGTCAGCGCGGTCGGCACCATGTGGGCGGGCAGACCGGCCTTGGCGTGGGCGAGCACATCGTCGAGATCGATCGAGGCGCCCGGCGCGGCATGCACGTAGGCAGCGAGAATCGTTGTGCCGTTGTCGAGTTCGTGGCCGATGGTCACCGCGAAGTCGACGGACTCGTGCGCGGTGAGCACGGTGTCGATCTCGCCGAGCTCGATGCGGAACCCGCGCACCTTCACCTGGAAGTCGTTGCGTCCCACGAATTCGATGGCGCCGTCGGGCCGTCTGCGCACCAGGTCGCCGGTGCGGTACATGCGTCCGCCCGCCGGGTCGAAGGGATCGGTGACGAATCTGGACGCGGTGAGTGCGGGCCTGCGGTGGTAGCCGCGCGCCAGCCCGTTACCCGCGATGTACAGTTCGCCGATCATGCCGTCGGGCACGCGCACGAGGCGTTCGTCGAGCACGTACTCGGTGACCCCGCGCAGCGGGGCACCGATGTTCACCGTGTCGCCGATCTCCAGCGGCGCACTGATATTGGTGACGATGGTGGTTTCGGTCGGCCCGTAGCAATCGTGGAAACGCCGGGTGCCGGTCGCCCAGCGGCGGATCAGATCCGGCGGGCACGCCTCACCACCGGTGGTGACCACGGCCAGTTCGTCCAGCCCGGTGGGATCGAGCGAGGCGAGGGCGGCGGTGGTGATGAACATGTGCGTCACCGACTCGCGGCGCAGCACCTCGGCCAGCTCGGCACCGCCGAGGATGCCCGCGGGCGCGATCACCATGGTCGCCCCCGCACCGACGGCCATCAGCAGTTCCAGCACGGCGGCGTCGAACGACGGCGACGCGAAATGCAGAGTGCGCGAATCGGGTTCGATGCCGTAGTGGGCGCGTTGCTCGGCGCAGTACCCGGCGAGACCGGCGTGGGTCACCACGACGCCCTTGGGCAGACCGGTCGAGCCGGAGGTGTACACCACGTAGGCGGGATGCTGTAGCCGCAGCGGGCGCACCCGGTCGGCGAAGGTCACGGGGTCGCCGGGGTGTTCCTCGGCGGCGCGGCGCACCGAGGGATCGTCCAGGCACAACCAGTCGACGGTGGCGGGCAGGCGATCGACGGCCGCCGACATCGACAGCCCGACCACCGCGCCCGCGTCGGCGAGCATGTGCGACACCCGCGCCTGCGGGTAGTTCGGGTCGACGGGCAGGAAGGCCGCGCCGGCCTTGGTCACCGCCCACATGGCGAGCACCGACTCCGGTGAGCGGCCGATGCCGACGGCGACCACGTCCTCGGGACCGACTCCACGCTCGATCAGCAACCGGGCCAACCGGTTGGCGCGCTCGTCGAGTTCGCCGTAGGTCAGGCGAACCGGCGCCGACACACCGTCGGACCAGCTCAGCGCCACCCCACCCGGATTGGATTCCACCGCCACGGACAGCAGTTGCGGCAGCGTCTTGCCCCGCTGCCTGGCTCGGGTACCGGACGCCCGCGACGCCCTGGTCACGACAGCCCCATCCGATCGCCGGAGTCGACTCGCCGCTGCCCGGTCATGCACGCACCTCGTACCTATCCATCCATCCCAGCCACCGCACGCCGCTGCTGCGACCGGCCGGCGTTGCCGATCATCTCACTCAACGCGACGATCGTCGCACCGGCACCTTCCCCTGGTTCGGCGACAGCGACCGCCGATTCGGTGAACACATGGCTCACCTCGTCGGCGCCGTCGTCACCGGAACCCAAAACAACTGCCGCACCGGCGATTCCGGCTGCGACCAGTTCGAGCACCCCGGCCACCGAATCCGGCCTGCCCGCCGTGCGGGTCCGTGATTCGAAATTCAGACCCGTACGCTGCCCGATCCGCTCGGCCGCACCGGCCAGCTCGTCGTAGTTCAGCACCCGGCCACCACCGACGAAGGCCACGTCGTCGCCGCGCAGGGCGCGGGTGCGGTGGGCGTAGCCGATGGGTCTCGGTGACTCGGCGGCCAGTTCGGCGCGCAGGGCCGGGTCGGCCAGGTCGTACCAGTCCAGACCGTCGGGCGGGTCGAGGATGTCGAGGCTCAGGCCGAGCTTCACCTCCAGCACGTCGGGTAGCGGCGCATCGATGGTGAGCAGCGGCACCACCGCCGCCCCCGCCTTGAGCACCGCCCACACGGCGATGGCGGCCTCGGCACCCCGGTCGAGCCGGATCGCGACACCATTGCCCGGTCCCGCACCACGCGCGATCAGCGACCGCGCCAACTGTGAGGAGCGGGCGTCGAACTGGTGGTAGCTCAGTTCGGCATCGCCCAGGTCGAGGGCAGGCGCGTCGGGGTCCTCTTCCACGGCGGCGGCCAGTTCCTGGGCCAGCGCGGCGCCGTTGGCCGACGGGGCGGGCGCGTAGGCCGCGGCGGTGAGTTCGCGTTCCTTCTCCCTGGCATCGCGCAGGTCGATATCGCCCACCCGCACCGTGGGATCGGCGGCGACGGCCGCGACGATCTCGGCGAAGCCACGCGCCAGCGCGGCGACGGTGTGTTCCTCGAAAAGGTCTGTCGCATAGGTGAACACGACACCCACCTCGTCGGGTTCGCCGGTGGCGGTGTGCGTGGGTTCCACGTTCACCTGCAGATCGAACTTGGCCGAGCGCGCGGCGGAGTCCACCGCCTCGATGGTGAGTCCAGGCAGTCGCAGGACCGGTGTCTCGTTGTTGTGGAACGACAGCACCACCTGGAACAGCGGGTTGTGCGAGACGGCGCCGGTGGGCGCCACCTCCTCCACGATCCGCTCGAACGGCAGGTCGGCGTGGGCGAACGCGGTGAGGTCGACTTCGCGCACGGTGTCGACGAATTCGGCGAAACCGCGCTGCGGTGCGACCTCGGTGCGCAGGGTCAGGGTGTTGACGAACATGCCGACCAGGTCGTCGAGTTCGGGCTCGCCCCGCCCGGCGATGGGCGTGCCGATGGCGATATCGGTGTCGCCGCTCACCCGGGCGAGCAGCACCGCCAGCGCCGCGTGCACGACCATGAACAGCGACGCGTTGTGCTCGCGGGCGATCTCGGCCAACCCGGCGTGCACGTCGGCGGGCAGCGTGGTCCGCACATCGGCACCGCGCAGCGAGGCTTGCGGCGGACGCGGGTGGTCGTGCGGCAACTCGATGGTTCCGGTGCGACCGGCCAGGGTGGTCCGCCAGAACGCGAGCTGGCGTGCGGCGGTGGAAGTCTCGTCGTTCTCGTCGCCGAGCACCGCGCGCTGCCACAGCGCGTAGTCGGCGTACTGCACCGGCAGCGGCGCCCAGCTCGGCGAACGCCCCTCCACGCGGGCGCGATAGGCGATCACCAGATCGCGGGCCAGCGGGGCGAGGGAGGCACCGTCGGCGATGATGTGCTGCACCACCACCGCGAGGACATGCTCCTCCTCGGCCAGCGGGTCGGTGTCGGGCACGGTGAACAGGCACGCGCGCAACGGAACTCGCTCGGTGACATCGAAACCACCGGCCAGCAGCCGCATCACCCGCTCGGCCGGGTCGTCGCAGATCTCGATCGGCAGCCCGCCCGGCAGCACCGCGCTCACCGGCAGGATCTCCTGGTACGGCAGCTCGCCCGGCGCGTCGGCCGGGAAGCGGGTGCGCAGCGCCTCGTGCCGCTCGAGCACATCGGCCACCGCGTAGCGCAGCGCCGAGGTGTCGAGCGCGCCGCGCAGGCGAAGCACCAGCGGGATGTTGTAGGCCGGGGAATCCGGGTCGATGCGGTTGAGCAACCACATGCGCTGCTGGGCGGGCGAGAGCGGGATGACGCCCCGGTCCTGGGCGGGAACCAGCGGCGGGCGCGGGTTGGTGACCGCGCCGGGGCGCACCCGCGCGGACAGGGCGGCCACGGTCGGCGCCTCGAACAGGTCACGCACCACCAGGTCGGCGGCCAGGGCGGCGTCGATGCGGGCGATGGCGCGGGTCGCCAGCAGCGAGTTGCCGCCGCGATCGAAGAAGTTGTCGTCCAGGCCGACCTCGGGCACGCCGAGCAGGGTGGCGAACACCTCGGCCACGCTCTGTTCGATCGGCGTGGTCGGCGCGCGGAACGTCGCCGCCGAGGCGAACTCGGGGGCGGGCAGCGCGGCCCGGTCGAGCTTGCCGTTCGCGGTCAGCGGCAGCCCGGCCACCACCATCACGGCGTCGGGAACCATGTATCCGGTGAGGAATTCGGCGACGGTCGCGCGGACAGCCACCGGGTCGAGGTCTGCCCCCGCCACCGGCACCACGTACGCGATCAGCCGGTCGCCCGCGTGTTCGTCAGCACGTACGACCACCGCCGCCTGCCCGACACCGGCGACACCGAGCAGCGCCGACTCGATCTCGCCCGGCTCGATCCGGAAACCGCGCAACTGCACCTGCTGGTCGCCACGGCCGCCGTATTCCAGGGTCGGGGTGCCACGGAAGCTGACCCAGCGGCCGAGGTCGCCGGAACGGTAGCGCCGCGAACCGGGCGGACCGTACGGGTCGGCGACGAAACGGGTCGCGGTCAGGCCCGGCTTGCCGAGGTAGCCGCGCGTCACCTGGTTGCCCGCGATGTAGAGCTCACCGGCCACGCCGAAGGGCACCGGACGCAACCGGTCGTCGAGCACCGCGACCGAAAGACCGGGCAGGGCGCGACCGATCACGCTGCCCGCGGTCGCCGACGGCTGCGGCGAGAGAGCCAGGTGCGACACGTGCACCGTGGTCTCGGTGATGCCGTACATGTTCACCAGTTCCGGTGCGGCCGGGCTGTTTCCGTACCGGTCGTACCAGCGGACGAGTTTGCGCGGGTCGAGCGCCTCGCCACCGAAGATCACGTAGCGCAGCGCGAGCGGGGCGGCGCCCGCGGCCTGGGCCGCGCGGTCGGCCTCGTCGAGCTGGGCGAACGCGGTCGGTGTCTGGCTCAGCACTGTCACCTGTTCGCGGGCGAGCAGGGCGCGGAACTCGATCGGCGAACGCGAGGTGACGTGGTCGACGACCACCACCGACGCGCCGCCCGCCAACGCGCACCACAGCTCCCACACCGAGAAGTCGAAGGCGAAGGAGTGGAACACCGTCCACACGTCGTCGACGTCGAAGCTGAACAGCACCTGGGTATTGGCGAACAGCTCGAGCACATTGCGGTGGCTCACCGCCACGCCCTTGGGCAGACCGGTGGAACCGGAGGTGTAGATGACGTAGGCCAGATGGTCCGGACGCAGCGGAGCGTGACGTTCGGACGAGTGCAGCGGCGCGTCGGAATGCAGGGCGCGCTCGTCGAGCAGCACCACCGGCAGTGCCGAGGCCCAGCCGTGTCCGGCCTCGCGCAGGATGTCGTATTCCGACGACGAGGCAAGCAGCACAGCGGGTTTCGCGTCGTCGACCACGTACTCGAGGCGTTGTGCCGGGTACCCGGAGTCGATCGGCAGATAGCCCGCGCCCGACAGCAATACCGCGAGCAGCGCGACCGGCAGCTCCTCGGTGCGTGGCACAGCAACGGCGACAAGGGTTTCCGGACCAGCGCCGCGGGCGATGAGCGCGCGGGCCAGCGCCGAGGCCTGACCGAACAGGTCGGCGAAGCTCAACGACCGCTCCCCGGCCCGCACCGCGACGGCGTCGGGCCGCTGCCGCGCCTGGGCGGCGAGGAGGTCGACCAGGGTCACCTCGGGAACCGGCACACCGGGCGAATTGCCTTCGCGGAGCACGAGTTCGCGCTCTCCGGGAGCGAGGACATCGATATCCCCGACGGGCAGGGTCGGATCGGCGACCACGGTGCCGAGCACCCGCGCCCACCGATCGGCGAAATCGCTGACGGTGCCGCGATCGAACAGGTCGGTGGCGTACCCGAACGACACGGCCATGCCCTGCGGGGCACCGTCGTCACCGATGTGTTCGGCGACCTCCACCTGCAGATCGAACTTGGCGATCGGCACCGTGAAGTCACCGTCGCTGACGGTGAGCCCGGGCAATTGGAGATCGGTGCGGGCCAGGTTCTGGAAGGTGAGCATCACCTGGAACAGCGGATGCCGCGACGTCGAACGGACCGGCTCGAGCAGTTCGACGAGCCGCTCGAACGGCACGTCGGCGTGGCCGAAAGCGGCCAGGTCGCGGGCGCGGACGTCGATGAGCAGTTGCCGGAACGACACCGCCGGGTCGATCTCCGTGCGCAGCACGAGGGTGTTGACGAACATGCCGATGAGCTCGTCGAGCGCCTGCTCACCGCGCCCGGCGACCGGGGTGCCGATGGCGATGTCGCGGGTGCCCGACAGACGCGCGAGCAGCAACGCCAGCGCGGTGTGCACCACCATGAACACGGTGGCGTTGTGTTCGCGCGCGAGGTTCTGCAGGCCCGCGTGCACCGAGGCGGGGACATGGATATGGTGCAGGTCGCCCTCGTGGCTCGCGACGGCGGGGCGCGGCCGGTCGGCGGGGAGTTCCAGCTGTTCGGGCAGGCCGGCGAGGGTGTCACGCCAGAACGCCATCTGGGTGGCGAGCAGCGAACGCGGGTCGTCCTCGCTGCCGAGCAGTTCGCGCTGCCACAGCGTGTAGTCGGCGTACTGCACCGGCAGCGGCGGCCACTGCGGTGCGCCACCGCCGCGTCGCTCGGCGTAGGCGGTGAGCAGGTCCCTGGTGAGCGGGGCGAAGGAGAACCCGTCGGCGGCGATGTGGTGGATCACGCACGCCACGACGTGTTCGGACTCGTCGAGTTCGAAGATGCGGATCCGCACGGGCGGGGCGGCGGTGACGTCGAAACCGGTGAGCACGGTGTCGGCGACGGCGTCGGCCAGCTCGGCCTCCTCGATCGCGACGACCTCGAACTCCGGAGTGGCCAGCGGATCGCCGGGCGCGAGGATGAGCTGGTGGCCGTGGCCTTCCAGCACCGGCCCGTCGACACCCTCGATGGCCGGGTACACCGTGCGCAGCACCTCGTGCCGGGTGGCGAGGTCGCCGATCGCGGCTCGCAGGGCGGGCAGATCCAGGCGCCCGTTCAGGCGGAGGACGAGCGGGATGTTGTCGACAGCCGAGGACGGGTCGAACCGATTGAGGAACCACATCCGCTGCTGGGCGTAGGACAGCGGGATCTGTGCGGGTCGCGACCGGGCGACGAGCGCCAGCGCGCCCGCCGAGGTCCGCTGCTGTTCGGCGCGCTGGGCCAGCGCGGCGACGGTCGGCGCCTCGAAGACTGCCTGCACCGGCACCCGCACGTCGAGTGCGGCACCGATGCGGGCGACGGCCTGGGCGGCCAGCAGCGAGTCGCCGCCGAGCTCGAAGAAGTCGTCGTCGGCGCCGACCCGGCCGGCGCCGTCGCGCAAGAGCAGCGCGGCGAAGACATCGGCGACGGCCTGCTCGGCGGGGGTGGCGGGCGCGCGGAATCCGCGAGCGGTGAACACCGGGGTCGGCAGCGCGGCGCGGTCGAGTTTGCCGACCGAGTTCAGCGGCAGCTTGTCCAGGACCATGATGACGGCCGGAATCATGTACGCGGGCAGTGATTCGGCGAGGAATTCGGCCAGTTCGCCGGTGTCGACCGTGCGTCCGAGACGCGGCAGCACATACGACACGAGACCGGTGGCCCCCGACGGCATGGACTTGCCGAGGGTGACGGCGTAGTCGAGGTCGGGATGGGCGGTGAGGGCGTTGTCGATCTCGCCGAGCTCGATGCGGAACCCACGCACCTTCACCTGGAAGTCGGTGCGGCCGAGATACTCCAGGGTGGCACCGGATTCCACGCGACGCACCAGGTCGCCGGTGCGGTAGAGCCTGCCCGGCCCGAACGGCGAGGCGATGAACCGCTGCGCGGTGAGCCCGGGCTTGCCGAGATACCCCTGCGCCAGCGCCGGACCCGCGAGGTAGAGCTCGCCCACCACGCCCGCTGGCACCGGTCGCAACCGCGCGTCGAGCACGAACAGGCCCATACCGGGCACGGCGGTGCCGAGCGTGATCGGCTCGTGCGGGTGCAGGGCGGCGGTGCTGGTGGCGAGAATGGTCGCCTCGGTCGGTCCGTAACCGTTGTGGAAGTTGCGGCCGTCGACCGCCCAGCGGCCGACCAGTTCCGGTCCGAACCGGTCGCCCGCCACGACGACGGTGCGCAGGTCGGGCAGCCCGGCCGGGTCGACCGACTCCAGGGCGCCGGGCGTGATGAGCAGATGGGTCACGCGCTCGCGGCGCAGCAGATCCGACAGTTCGAAACCGCCGAACACGCGCGGCGGCGAGATCACCAGCGTGGCACCGCCGGCGAAGGTGAGCAGCAGCTCGAGCACCGAGACGTCGAAGTTCGGCGAGCACACGTGCAGCACTCGCGAATCCGGGCCGACCCCGAAGTTCTCGCGTTCGGCCGCGACCAGCGAGGCCAGGCCCGCGTGGGTCACCACCACGCCCTTGGGTTTGCCGGTGGAGCCGGAGGTGTAGATGACGTAGGCCGGGTGGGCCGGGTCGATCTGGCGCACCCGGTCGGCATAGCTCACCGCGTGCGCGGGGTGCGCCGCGATGCGCTCGGCGACAACGGGATCGTCCAGTTCGATCCAGTACAGGCTGGTCCCGAGGCTCGCCCGGTGGGCGGCCGTGGTGAGGCCGAGGGTGGCGCCGGAATCGACGGCGATGTGCGCGATCCGGTCGCTGGGGTAGGCCGGGTCGACAGGCACGTAGGCGGCGCCGGTCTTGGCGACCGCCCACACCGCCAGCACCGATTCGATGGAGCGGGAGATGCCGACGGCGACCACGTCGCCCGCACCGACACCACGGCCGATCAGTTCACGGGCCAGCCGCGAGGAGCGTTCGTCGAGCTCACGGTAGGTGAGCACCTGCTCGGCGCCGGGCATGCCGGTCGGGTTGTAGCGCAGCGCGACGGAATCGGCTGCGGACTCGACAGCAGCCGTGAGCAACTGGCCGAACAGCGCTCGGCTGCCGGTTCGACGACGTTCACGGCCAGCGCGGCGGGGGCTTTCCACAGACCAATACACCTCTCGCGTCCGACGAGGCCGAACGGGACACAGCATAGATCTCTACATTGCACCGCCGACCGTCGCCGAGGTGTGCGCCATGACACACCGACTCTCTGGCAACAGAATCGTAATCTGCCGCCCGCCTGTTACGTGGTGCTATGCCCAGACCCGCTGATGACCTGGTCCAGAACCGGTCCGATCACGGCCGGTGCCGGGTCGGCGAGAATGAGCTGATGGGTGGTGGCGACGGGGTGATCGACGATGACCCCGCTGATGTGGTGCCGCCACCGCGAAGCGCCGCCACGGTCCACGCCGCCGGTGTTCACGGCCGTGAAATAGGTGAGCGATCCGTCGAACCGGTCCGGGACGAGTTCGGTCACCAGCGCGACCGAACGCAGCGCGCCCCGGTACATCGCCACGAAATCGTCCCGTGAGATCGGCAGGTCGGCCGCGAGGGTGGTGTGCAGGGCGGCCAGGGCGTCGTCACCGAGGTCGGCCAAATCCTCGGCCGAGGGGAGCTCGTCGTCGGGGATGCCCAGGTCGAGCAGGGCGTGACGCAGTTCGGCGCGGAAGTCGGTGAGGTCGGCGCCGGGCACACTGTCGAGCATGGTCAGCGAGGCCACCGTCTCGCCCGCCGCCTGCAGTCGGGTGGCGACGGCGTGGGCGAGCACACCGCCGAGCGACCAGCCGAGCAGCCGGTACGGACCGTGCGGTTGGACGGCGCGGATTTCGGCCACATAGCGGTCGATCAGGTCGTCGGCTGTGGCGGGTCGGAAGGCCGGTTCGCTCAGGGCAGGCGACTGAACGCCGATCACCGGCTGGTCGGCGGGCAGGTACGGGACCAGGGACGAATACGCCCAGGCCAGGCCGGATACCGGGTGCAGGCACCACAGGGGTTCCGGGCCCGATGTTCCTGCGGTGGTCTCGTCGGCCTGCCCGTCGTGGCGGCTGGACCGCGTGCCGTTGCGGGCGGCGTCGTTCAGCGGCAGGACGACCGACAGCGCGGCCGTCAGATCCTGTTGTCCCGCACCGCTGAGGCGTTCGGCGAGGCCGCCCACGGTCGGGTCGGCGAAGAACGCGGCGACGGTGAGGGCGGTTGCGGTGTGTTCGTGCAGGCGGTGGACCACACGGGTGGCGAGCAGCGAGTTGCCGCCGAGGGCGAA
This sequence comes from Nocardia sp. NPDC003979, assembly GCF_053605015.1. Lineage (NCBI taxonomy): Bacteria > Bacillati > Actinomycetota > Actinomycetes > Mycobacteriales > Nocardiaceae > Nocardia > Nocardia sp. NPDC003979. The sequence goes on along the minus strand of NZ_JBSGIJ010000001.1, from coordinate 129,678 downwards.
GAAGTCGTCGTCCAGGCCCGGCTTGTCGATGCCGAGCACCTCGGTGAAGACCTCGGCGACAACGATCTCGTCTGGGCTTTCGGGCGCCCGGTACCGGCGCGGTTCGACGACCGGTGCGGGCAGGGCCGCACGGTCGAGTTTGCCGTTCGCGTTGAGCGGCAGCCGATCGAGGACGACGAACGCCGACGGCACCATGTACGACGGAAGCACCTGCGCCACCGCGTTTCTGGCGACAGTCGCGGTGAGTTCGGCGCCGGGAGCGGGCACCACATAGGCCACCAGCCGGTCACCGAGCTGCGGGTCGGTGGTGGCGAGCACCGCCGCCTGGGCCACCTGCGGCGCCGCGAGCAGGGCCGATTCGATGTCGCCGAGTTCGATGCGGAAGCCGCGGATCTTCACCTGGAAGTCGGTGCGGCCCCGGTAGTCGAGTTCGCCGACCGCGTTCCAGGCGACCAGGTCGCCGGTGCGGTACATGCGGGCGCACGGTTCGAAGGGGTTGGCGACGAAGCGGTCGGCGGTGAGGTCGGGCCGGGCGAAGTAGCCTCGGGCGAGCTGGTCGCCTGCCAGGTACAGCTCACCCGCCACGCCCGGGGGCACCGGCCGCAGGCGGGCGTCGAGCACGTAGACGCGGCTGTTCCATTCGGGCGCGCCGATCGGCACTGTGGTGCGGTCGGCGGCGGTGACCCTGTGGTCGGTGATCGATACCGCAGCCTCGGTCGGGCCGTACAGGTTGTGCAGCGCGGCATCGGTGGCGGCGAGGAAACGCTGAGCCGTGTCGGCCGGGAGGGCTTCGCCGATGGCGAGGACGCGGTGCAACGAAACCGGCAGCGCACCTGTGGATTCGGCGAGCAGGGCGTCGAGCATGGACGGGACCACGTGCAGCGTGCTCACCCGCTGCTCGGTGAGCACCCGCAGCAGGTAGGCCGGGTCGCGATGCCCATCAGGTGCGGCGATCACCAATCGGCCACCGCTCACAGCGGTGGTCCAGAACTCCCAGACCGAGAGGTCGAAGGTAGCAGCGGTCTTCAACAGCACGGAATCGTCGCTGGTGAGGCCGAAATACTGCGTCTTCCAGAGCAACTGGTTGACGATGGCGCCGTGCGACACCGCAACACCCTTGGGCTTGCCGGTGGACCCGGAGGTGAAGATGACATACGCCGTGTTCTCCGGCCGCAGCACACCTCGTCGCTCCTGGGCCGCGATCGGACCCACTTGGTACGCGGCGAGGTCGAGCGCGTCGACGGCGATAGCGGAGGCATTGGCGTCGGCAGCGGTGGCGTCGGGGAAACCGTCGCGAGTGGTGGTCAACACGCACACGGGTGCGGCGGTGTCGAGGATGTGGCGTACTCGATCGGCGGGCTGATCGGGGTCGAGCGGAACATACGCCGCACCCGTCTGCGCCACCGCGTACATGGCGACAACGAGATCCACGGATCGCCGAACAGCCAGCGCTACCCGGTCTTCCACGCCGACACCCTGCGAAATCAAGTGTCGTGCGAGCTGGTTCACCTTGCCCGCGAACTCGCGGTAGGTCAGCTCGGTGCCGTCGGGAGCGACCAACGCCACCCGATCCGGGTGCCCGGCAACCGTCTCGTCGAACAGCGCGGGCAGCGTGGTCGACGGGCATGCATGCCGAGTGTCGTTCCAGTCGTGCAGGATTCGCGTGCGCTCAGCCTCGGACAGGAGCTCGATCTCGTCGACCGGTCGTGACGGTGCGGCGGCGATCCCGGCGAGGACGCGCGCGAACCGGTCGGCGTAGGCGCGGGCGGTCTGCGGCTCGAAAAGATCGGTGGCGTAGGTGAGTACACCGTTGATGCCCTGGGCCGCGCCTTCGCTGTCGTAGGCGTCGGCGACGATGGCGTGCAGGTCGAACTGCGAGACCGCCAGGTCCACATCCACGCCTTCGACATCGGTCTCCCCCAGCTCGAGCCCGGTGCGGGTGAGGTTCTGGAAGGACAGGCCCACCTGGAACAGCGGGTGCCGCGCGGTGGAGCGAGCCGGATTGATCGCCTCCACGAGTCGTTCGAACGGCAGGTCGGCGTGGGCGAAAACCTGCAGGTCCGTTTCCCGTTGCCGCGCGAGCAGATCGGTGAACGGTTCGCCTGCGTTCAGGGTGGTGCGGAAGACGAGGGTGTTGACGAACATGCCGATGAGGTCGTCGAGCGCGGCCTCACCACGACCGGCGACGGGGGTTCCGATGGCCAGGTCATCGGTGCCGGCCAGCCTGCCGAGAGTCACGGCGAGCGCGGCGTGCACAACCATGAACAGGGTGGCGCCCTGCGCACGGGCCAGGGCGAGCAGCGCGCGGTGGGTGTCGGCGTCGATCTCGATCGGCACCCGGCCACCGGCCAGCGACTGGACGGCGGGACGCGGGTGGTCGGCGGGCAGGTCGAGCTGGTCGGGCAGCCCGGCCAGGGCCGTGCGCCAGTAGTCGAGCTGGGCCGAGGCCAGCGAATCCGGGTCGTCCTCGCTGCCGAGCAGCTCGCGCTGCCACAGCGCGTAGTCGGCGTACTGGACGGGCAGGGGCGCCCAGTCCGGCGCGGTGCCGGCCGAACGGGCGCCGTAGGCCAGCATCAGATCCCGGCTGAGCGGGGCGAGCGAGCTGCCGTCACCGGCGATGTGATGCACGACGACCGCGAGCACCGATTCCTCGGGGCCGAGCTGGAACAGCGCGACCCGCAACGGCACCTGACTGCGCACATCGAAACCGTGGGAGCCGAGTTCCCGCATGGCCGTTGCCAATTCGGCGACCGTCAGGGTGCGCACCTCGAGCCGGGGTGTCGCCTCCGACGGGTCGAGGATCCGCTGCACCGGCCCGTCGTCGGTCTCGGGGTAGACGGTGCGCAGGGTTTCGTGCCTGGCCACCAGGTCGGCGACGGCCGCGTCGAGCGCGGCCACGTCGATGGCGCCGGTGAGCCGCACCGCCATCGGGATGTTGTAGGCCACCGACTGCGGATCGAACTGGTTGAGGAACCACATCCGCTGCTGGGCCAGCGACAGCGGGATCCGGGCGGGCCGCTCGCGGGCCACCAGCGCCGGACGCGCACCGGCACCGGCGGATTCGGCGAGCCGACGCGCCAGGGCCTCCACCGTCGGCGCCTCGAACAGCAGCCGCACCGGGAATTCGGTGTCGAGGGCGGCACCGAGCCGGGCCGCGACCTGGGTAGCCAGCAGCGAGTTGCCGCCGAGGGCAAAGAAGTCGTCGTCGAGGCCGAGTTGGGTGTCGGCGTCGAGCACCTGGGCGAAGGTGCCTGCCACGATCTGCTCGATCGGGGTGACGGGCGGGCGGAATGCGGCGTGCTCGAGCACCGGCGCGGGCAGCGCGCGGCGGTCCAGCTTGCCAACGGGGGTGAGCGGGATGGTGTCGAGTTCCATCAGCACGGTCGGCACCATGTGCGCGGGCAGGCTGCGTTCGGCGAACGCGGTGAGCTCGGCGGTGTCGACGACGGCACCCGGGGCGGCGTGCACGTAGGACACGAGAATAGTCGCGCCGCTGTCGAGTTCGTGGCCGACAGTAGCGGCGAAGTCGAGGCTCTCGTGCGCGGAGAGCACGGCGTCGATCTCGCCGAGCTCGATCCGGAAACCACGGATCTTCACCTGGAAGTCGTTGCGCCCCACGTACTCCAGGGCACCGTCGGTGGTCCAGCGGACCAGGTCGCCGGTGCGGTAGAGCCGGGAACCGGCGGGCTCGAACGGGTTCGGCACAAAACGCGACGCGGTGAGCCCCGGCCGCGCGTGGTAACCGCGGGTGAGCTGGGCGCCGGTGATGTACAGCTCGCCGGTGACACCGGGCGGCACCGGACCGAGCCGGTCGTCGAGCACGTATTCGGCAACACCGGCCAACGGTCCGCCGATGGTGAGCGGATCACCCGGTTTCAGCGGCACACTGATATTGGTGACGATGGTGGTCTCGGTCGGCCCGTACACATTGTGGAACTGCCGCAGACTGCCGTCGGCCAGCGGAATCGCCCAGCGCCGCAGCAGATCCGGCGGACACGCCTCGCCACCCACCGCGACCACCCGGAAGTCGTCGAGACCGGCCGGGTCGATCGAGGCGAGCGCGGCCGGGGTGATGAAGGCGTGACTCACCCGCTCCCGGCGCAGCAGCGCGGCCAGTTCGTCACCGCCGAACACACTCGGATCGACGATCACCATGGTCGCGCCCGCACCGACCGCGAGCAGCAGTTCGAGAATGGACGCGTCGAACGACGGTGAGGCGAAATGCAGTGTCCGCGAGTGCGCTTCGACCCCGTAGTGCTTGCGCTGTTCGGCACTGAACCCGGCGAGCCCGGCCTGCGACACCGCCACACCCTTGGGCAGACCCGTCGAACCCGAGGTGTAGATGACGTAGGCGAGGTCCTCGGCGCGGATCTGGCGCACCCGGTCGGTGTTGGTGATCGGCACACCGGAGAACTCGTCGAGCCGCGCCACCGTCGCCGCGTCGTCGATGGCCAGCCACTGGACCTGGGTGGGCAGCCGTTCGGCCGCGCTCGCGACGGTCAGACCGAACACCGCTCCGGAATCGGTGACCATGTGCGCCACCCGGTCCGGCGGGTAGTTCGGGTCGACGGGCACGAAACCGGCACCGGTCTTGGCCACCGCCCACACCGCGAGCACCGACTCGATCGAGCGCGGAATCCCCAGCGCCACCAGGTCGCCCGCGCCGATCCCGCGCGCGATGAGCAGGCGCGCGATGCGGCTGGACCGCTCGTCGAGCTCGGCGTAGGTGAGGCTACCGAGGGTGCGGGTGGCATCGGCCAGCACCACGGCGACACCGTCGGGAGCGGTCTCCACGGCGGTGGCCAGCAGCTGCGGCAGCGCGGTCACCCGGGCGCGGCGTGTGCGCACCGGGCGGGTGCGTACCGGTCGTGTCATCGCGAATCCACCTCATCCGTCACCGAAACTGGGTCACTGCCCTCGGTCATGGTTTCAGACCGCGGCGGCGCTCAGCTCGGCGAGTACCAGGACCACCTCGGCCCGGCCCGCGTCGCCGGGTGCCGCGTCGTCGGCGATCACCGCGCGCAGATCCTCGAGCTCGCCCGTGTCGAGCGAGTCGAGACCGGCCCGGTCACCGAACAGGTGACTCACCCATTCCTCGGCCAGCGCCGCCGACGAATCGCCGGTGACCAGCACCATCGACGCGCCGGCCACACCGGCCGCGACCGGTTCGACGACGGCCGCGAAGGTGTCGGTCGCGGTGGCGAAGGTCCGTGATTCGAAGGTGAGCTCGGCCTCGGTGCGCACCCGCGATCCCGCCGTGGCGAGGTCGTCGTAGCTGCGCACACCCTCGGCGCCGACGAAGGCCGGGTCGCTACCGCGCAGGGCGCGGGTGCGATCGGCATAGGTCACCGGGCGGGCCGACTGCGTGGACAGTTCGGTGCGCACGGCGGGATCGTCGAGCACCACCCAGTCGAGCTCCGACGAGGGTGCCGTGCCGGTGGTGATGCCGATCTTGGCCGTCGGCTCGGCGGCCGTCTCCCGCGAGAACGGCACGATCGCCGCGCCCGCCTTGAGCACCGCCCACACCGCGACGGCCCAGTCGGCGCCACGCGGAAGAGCAAGGGCCACACCGGAACCCGGTCCGAAGCCGCGCGCGATCAGCAGGCGTGCCAGGCGCGAGGAGCGGGCGTCGAGCTGTTCGAAACCGAGCTGCTCGTCGCCCCAGACCAGCGCCGGGCCGTCCGGGTCGTCCTCGGCGGCGGCGGTGAACGCCTGGGTGAGCGTGGTTCCGCCGGTCGCCGTGGTCGGCGCGGGCGCCTGGGCGGCGCCTGCGAGCAACCGGGCCCGTTCGCTCTCGTCGAGGATGTCGATATCGCCCACGCGGATCTGCGGGTCGGCGGCCACCGCCGTCAGGATGCGAGCGAAGCGCGTGCCGATGGAACGAACGGTCGCCTCGTCGAACAGATCGGTGGCGTAGTTGAACAGGGTGACCAGCTCACCGGGCGCGCCTTCGTCGGTGTAGCGCGGCTCCACGTCGACCTGCAGGTCGAACTTGGCCGACACCCCGGTGTCGAGCGCGGCGACGGTGAGGCCGGGCAGTTCGAGTGCGGCGGTCTCGTTGTTGCTGAAGGTCAGCGCCACCTGGAACAGCGGGTTGTGCGCACTGCCCTTGCCCGGCGCCACCACCTCGACGACCCGCTCGAACGGCAGATCGGCATGGGCGAACGCGCCGAGATCGGTCTCGCGGGCCAGGTCGACGGCCTCGTCGAACGAACCGGCCGGGTCGAGGGCGGTGCGCAGCGTGAGCGTGTTGACGAACATGCCGACCAGTTCGTCGAGCGCCCGCTCACCACGACCGGCGACGGCGGTGCCGATCGCGATGTCGGTGCTGCCCGACAGCCGGGCGAGCAGCACGGCCAGCGCCGCGTGCACAACCATGAACAGCGACGACTTGTGCTCGCGTGCAAGATGATTCAGCTGCTCGTGCACCTCGGCCGGCAACCGCAACTCGGTGGTCGCGCCGCGCAGGCTCGGCACCGAGGGACGCGGGCGGTCCTGCGGCAGCTCCAGCAGCGGCGGCAGCCCGGCCAGCTGGTCGCGCCAGTAGTCGAGCTGGGCGGCGGCCACCGAGCCCGGCTCGTCGTCGGCGCCGACCACTTCGCGCTGCCAGAGCGCGAAGTCCGCGTACTGCACCGGCAGCGGGGTCCACGCCGGGCTCTGCCCACCCGTACGGGCGACGTAGGCGGTGATCAGGTCGCGTGCCAGCGGGGCGAGCGAGGCGCCGTCGGCGGAGATGTGGTGCGCCACGAACACCAGCAGCGAATCCGACGATCCGTCGGTGAGCAGCCGCGTCCGCACGGGCACCTCACGGGTGACGTCGAAACCGGCGCCCGCGAGTTCGGCGACCCGGCCGAGCACGTCGTCGGTGGTCTCCACGACCAGGCCGTCGGGCAGCACCTCGGCGACCGCGACGATCTCCTGGTAGGCGCCCTCGCCGTCGGTGGCGGGGAAACGGGTGCGCAGCGACTCGTGCCTGCCGAGCACATCGGCGATGGCGGCGTCGAGCGCGGCCACATCGAGGTCACCGGTGAGGCGGAGCGCGAAGGGCAGGTTGTAGGCGCCCGAGGCGGGATCGACCTGGTTGAGCACCCACATGCGCTGCTGCGCGAGCGACAGCGGAATCCGCTGCGGGCGCGCGGCCGGGACGAGGGCGGGCCGTGCGCCGGAACCGCTCGCGCTGATCCGGGCGGCCAGCGCGGTCACCGTCGGCGCCTCGAACAGGTCGCGGATGCTGATGTCGGCGTCGAGCGCCTCGTTGATCCTGGCGATCGCGCGGGTGGCCAGCAGCGAGTTGCCGCCGAGCGCGAAGTAGTCGTCGTCGGCGCCGACCCGGGCCATGCCGAGCAGTTCGGCGTAGACGCCCGCCACGATCTCCTCGGTGGGCGTGGCCGGTGCCCGGAACTCACCCGCGGTGAAGGTGGGGGCGGGCAGCGCCTTGCGGTCGAGCTTGCCGCTGGGGTTGAGCGGCAGTTCGTCGAGCGCGACCAGCGCGGCCGGAACCATGTAGGAGGGCAGCGTCTCACCGATGGCGGCCAGCAGCGCCGCCGGTTCGATCGTGGCGCCCGGCTTCGGCACCGCGTAGGCCACGAGCTGTTCTCCCGCAGGCGAATCCGCGACGATCGCCACGGCCTGGCTCACCGCGGGCTGAGCGAGCAGCGCGGTCTCGATCTCGCCGAGTTCGATGCGCTGACCACGGAACTTCACCTGGAAGTCGGTGCGGCCCAGGTATTCCAGCGTGCCACGGCCGTCTGGTTGCGTACGCCACACCACCAGGTCGCCGGTGCGGTACATGCGCGCGTTCGCGCCGAAGGGATTGGCGACGAAGCGGTCGGCGGTGAGGTCCGGCCTGGCGACATACCCGCGCGCGAGCTGATCACCGGCGAGGTAGAGCTCGCCGACGACACCCGCCGGAACCGGGCGCAGCCGCGAATCCAGCACGTACACCTGGGTATTCCACTCCGGCACACCGATCGGCACCGAGCCGCGGCCCGGGTCGTCGGCGGGCCAGTAGGTCACCGAAACGGCGGCCTCGGTGGGGCCGTACAGGTTGTGCACGCGGGCGTCCGAGACCGCGCGCATGGCGGCGACGGTCTCCGGCGGCAGCGCCTCACCGATCGCGAACACATCGCGCAGGGTGGGAATGCTGCCCGGCGCGGTGTGCGCGGCGAAGACGGTGAGCATCGACGGCACGAAGTCGGTCGTCGTGACGTGTTGCGCCGCAATGGTTTCGGCGATGTAAGCCGGGTCGCGGTGCCCGTCGTGGGTGGCGACGACCAGCTTCGCGCCGGTGCGCAGCGGCATGAAGTAGCCCCACAGCGACACGTCGAAGGTGGTCGCGGTCTTCTGCAGGTACACATCGCCGGGACCGAGCGGGTATTCGGCGAGCATCCAGGCGATCTGGTTCTCGATCGCCGCGTGCGACACCGCGACACCCTTGGGCCTACCGGTCGAGCCGGAGGTGAAGATGACGTAGGCGGGGTGCTGCGGCAGGACCGGGCGCGCCAACTCGGACGCGGTCAGCGGTTCGGCCGAGAAGTCCTGCAGCGCAACGGTATCGATCGCGATCACCGGCGTTCCGACGGGCACCTCGACCGCGTCGGCGGTGGTGGTGAGCACGCACACCGGCTGCGCGGTGTCGAGAATGTGGGCGATGCGCTCGGCGGGGTGGTCCGGGTCGAGCGGCACGTACGCGCCACCGGCCGTGACGATGGCGTACATCCCGACCACTAGATCGAGCGAGCGCCGGACGGCCAGCGCCACATACGATTCCGGTCCGACGCCGTCGGCGACGAGTTTGCGCGCCAAGCGGTTCACCCGCTCGTCGAACTCCCGGTACGTCAGTTCGGTGCCCTCGTAGGCGAGCGCGACCGCATCGGGGTGTTCGGCCACCGCGCGGCGGTAACCGTCGAGCAGCAGCGCGGGCGCCAGCTCGTGACGGGTGTCGTTCCAGCCCAGCAGGATTCGATCCAGCTCGGCCCGCTCCATCAGCTCGTGCCCACCGAGCGGGGCCGCCGGGTCGGCGACGACGGCGGTGAGCAGCCGGACGAACCGGGCGGCGATACCTTCCACGGTCGCCGCGTCGAACAGGTCGGTCGCATAGGTCAGGCCGACCGCGATGCCGTGCGGCACCCCGTGGCGGTCGGTGTCCTCGACCATCTCGAACTGCAGGTCGAACTTGGCGAACGGGATGCTCAGGTCCACCCCGCTCACGGTCATGCCCGGCAGCTCGAGCGCGGTGCGCGCCATGTTCTGGAAGGCGAGCATCACCTGGAACAGCGGGTGCCGCGCGGTGGAACGGGCCGGATCGAGCAGTTCGACCAGCCGCTCGAACGGCACGTCGGCATGGCCGAACGCGGCCACGTCGGTGGCGCGGGCCTGGGCGAGCAGTTCTTCGAAGCCCATCGCCGGATCCACCTCGGTGCGCAGCACGAGGGTGTTGACGAACATGCCGATGAGGTCGTCGAGGGCGGCGTCACCACGGCCCGCCACGGGCGTGCCGATCGCGATATCGGTGCTACCCGACAGCCGCGCGAGCAGCGCCGACAGCGCCGCGTGCACCACCATGAACAGCGTCGAGTTGTGGGTGTGCGCGAGCTTGTCCAGCCCGGCGTGCACGTCGGCGGGGATGCGGAAGTCGAAGGTGGCGCCACGGTAGGTGGCGACCGAGGGGCGCGGCCGGTCGGCCGGGAGGGCGAGCTGGTCGGGCAGGCCGGCGAGCTGGGTACGCCAGTAGCCGATCTGCTGCGCCAGCACCGATTCCGGGTCGTCCTCGGTGCCGAGCACGGCGCGCTGCCACAGCGTGAAGTCGGCGTATTGCACACGCAGCGGCGGCAATTGGGGCTCGGACCCCGCGCTGCGCTGCACATAGGCGGTCATCAGGTCGCGGGTGAGCGGGCCCATCGACACACCGTCACCGGCGATGTGGTGGACCACGCAGATCAGCACATGCTCCTGCGCGCTGAGCCGCAGCAGCCGCAGCCGGATCGGCGGCGCGAGCGACACATCGAAGCCGACACCGACGGTCTCGGCGACGAGCCCGGGCACCTGCTCCTCGGTGGCCTGCTCGCAGGCCATCTCCGGCACCGCGCGCGGATCGGACACCGGCAGGATCAGCTGCTGACCGGCACCGTCGACCTGCGGGTACATGGTGCGCAGCACCTCGTGCCTGGTCACCAGGTCGCGCACCGCCGCGCGCAGGGCGTCGACGTCGAGCGCGCCCGACAACCGCACCGCGATGGGCATGTTGTTCACGGCACTGACCGGATCGAACCGGTTCAGGAACCACATCCGCTGCTGCGCGAACGACAGCGGAATGATCTCGGGCCGCTCCTGGGGCAGGAGTTCCTGGCCGGAGCCGGTGCCGATGTGGCGTTCCACCCGTTCGGCCAGCGCCGACACGGTGCTCGCCTCGAACAGCACCTGCACCGGCACCCTGGTGTCGAGCGCGGCGCCGATGCGGGTGGCCGCCTGGGCGGCGAGTAGCGAGTTGCCGCCGAGTTCGAAGAAGTCGTCGTCGGCGCCGACCCGGATCTCCTCGTCGCCACCGGTGGTGAGCAGGGCGGCGAAGACGTCGGCGACGATCTCCTCGACCGGGGTGGACGGTGCGCGGAACTCGCGCGCGGCGAACACCGGTTCCGGCAGGGCGTTGCGGTCGAGCTTGCCCACCGGGGTGAGCGGGATCCGGTCGAGCACCATGATGGCGGCCGGAATCATGTACCCAGGCAACGACTCCGAGAGGAACGCGTCGACGGCGGGGATGTCGAGGGTGGCGCCCGCACGCGGCAGCACATACGACACCAGCGCGGTGACGCCGGAGGGCAAGGTCTTGCCGAGGGTGGCCGCGAAGTCGATGTCGGGGTGCGCGGTGAGGGCGTTGTCGATCTCGCCGAGCTCGATGCGGAAGCCGCGGATCTTCACCTGGAAGTCCGAGCGGCCCATGTATTCGATGACACCGTCACCGGATTCGCTGCGGCGCACCAGGTCGCCGGTGCGGTACAGCCGGGCGTTGGCGTCGCCCGCCTGCGCGCCGAACGGGCTCGCGACGAAACGCTCCGCGGTCAGCGCGGGCCGGTTCAGATAACCCTGCGCCAGCGCGGGACCGGACAGGTACAGCTCGCCGATCACCCCCGCGGGCACCGGTCGCAGCCGCGAATCGAGCACGAACGCACCGATTCCGGCGATGGCCGAACCGATCGTCACCGGGGCGGCGGGATCCATCGGCGAGGTGCTTGTGGCGAGGATGGTCGCCTCGGTCGGGCCGTAACCGTTGTAGAAGCGACGGTCGCCGACGGCCCAGCGGCCGACCAGTTCCGGGCCGAACTTGTCACCCGCGACCACGACGACCTTCAGATCGTCGAGATCGGCCGCTTCCACCGATTCCAGCGCACCGGGCGTGATGAGCATGTGCGACACCCGCTCGCGGCGCAGCAGGTCGGCCAGTTCGTAACCGCCGAACACCTGCGGCGGCGCGATCACCAGGGTGGCGCCCGCCGAGAACGCCAGCAGCAGCTCGAGCACCGATACGTCGAAGTTCGGCGAGCACACGTGCAGCACGCGCGAGTCGGCGGTGACGCCGTAGTGCTCGCGTTCGGCGGCGACCAGCGGGGCGAGGCCGGTGTGGGTGACCACGACGCCCTTGGGCTTGCCGGTGGAGCCGGAGGTGTAGATCAGGTACGCCGGATGACGCTCGTCGAGCGTGCGGACGCGGTCGGCGTAGGACACCGGGTGCGCGGGCTGGGCGGCGATCCGCTCGGCGGTCGCGGAGTCGTCGAGCTCGAGCCACGGCAGCGTGGTGCCGAGGACCGCGCGGTGCGCGGTGGTGGTGAGGCCGAGGACCGCACCGGAGTCGGACAGGATGTGGGCGATGCGGTCGGCCGGGTAGTTCGGGTCGACCGGCACATAGGCGGCACCGGTCTTGGCGATGGCCCACACCGCGAGCACCGATTCGATACTGCGGGCGATGCCGATGGCGACCACGTCGCCGGGACCGATACCGCGCCCGATCAGTTCCCGCGCCAGCTGGGCCGAGCGCTGGTCGAACTCCGAGTAGGTGAGCTCGCGCTGATCGGCGGGCTCGCCGGTGGGATTGAACCGGACTGCCACCCGATCGGCCGACGACTCGACAGCGGCGGTCAGCAACTGCCCGAAAGTCGGACTGCTCGACCGGCGACGGCGGTTACCGCGGGCAGAACGACGGGCAGTTTCCATGCGGGATCATTCACCTCTCATCGAGCCTGACGCGCGGCCACAACCGCACCGTGCAGATCGAGCCATCATATCGACCGTCCACACACATACCGGGATCGCGCCGGTAGCCCCCAGAATCTCGGGCCCAGAGGAGTATCGGCGCAGGCTTTGTCACTGTTGCCGCTTCAACGGCAAAGTGACGGGGCTCATATGAACCACCGTCACTCGATCGTGCCTGTTTGCGGGCGATATCCGCTCAGTGAGCCGACGGGCCCCATTCCATCGGAACGCCCTTGGAAGCCAGGTACGGCAGCGGGTCGATCTTGGCGCCGCCCTGATCCCAGATCTCGAGGTGCAGGTGCGGGCCGGTGGACTGGCCGCGGTTGCCGACGGTCGCGATGACCTGGCCCGCGTTCACCCGCTGCCCCTCGCTGACGAGCATGTCGTTGACGTGGCCGTAGACCGCGGTGGTGCCGTCGTCCTGCAGCACCCGCACCCACAGACCGAAGCCCGAGGCCGGGCCCGCCTCGACGACGGTGCCGCTCATGACGGAGTGGATCGGGGCGCCGAGGTTGTCGGCGAAGTCGATGCCGCTGTGCATGGCGCCCCAGCGGGCGCCGAAGCCGGAGCTGATGGGACCGGCGACCGGGCGGGCGGCCTGCGGCGGCGCGACCTGGTGCTGGATGCCCTGCAGGATGTCTTCGACCTGCGCCAGCGGGCCGGAGATCTCCGGGGGCAGGTTGCCGATGCCGAACGGGGCGGCCACCGGAGCGGCGACGGGGGCGGCGACGGCCTGCACCGGCGCGGGCGCCTCGACGTGGGAGGCGACTTCCTGCGCGGCGACGAGGTTCACGTCTTCGCGGGCCGACTCGGGAACAACGGATTCCTCGACGTCGTCCTGGGTGGTCGGCAGCAGCGGGGCGGCGTAGGCGATGGCGGGGACGACCTGCGCGGCGGTCCCGACCAGGGCGCCCGCGGCGACCGCGGCACCGGCGGCGGCCCGCACCCGCTCGGTGCGCGAGGGCGCGGCGCGGTGCCGGCTGGGGCGTCCGGCGCCACCGTCGGCCAGCAGGGCCTTGACGGAGATCGAATCGGGGCCCATACGGTGCTGCGACAAGGTTTCGTCCTAGCGTCCGGCGACAATGACGGTACGAAGCCGATCTCGCGATCGACCTGGGATCTCTCCCGATGCCGGACTATGTGTAACGGTTCGGCATCCGTCGTGATGTGAACTGTACCGCGCCGTGATCATTCCGCAACCTTCGGTGGCAAATTCCCAGGTGAATCGGGTGTTGATCAGTAACGGGCCCAGGTTCGAGGCGTGTTGCCGACGGTGTCGCGGGGGCTGGACACCGGTTCGCCGGGCCACACTCTTGGCATGGTGATCGAGAGCTTGCGCGTCCCCGTCGTCGCCGCGCCCATGGCGGGCGGCCCCTCCACTCCCGAGTTGGTGGCCGCGGTGTCGGCCGCGGGCGGATTCGGACAGCTGGCCGCCGGATATCTCGGCACCGAGGCGGTGGCCGCGCAGATCGCCGCCACCAGGACACTCACCCCCGAACCGTTCGGCGTGAACCTCTTCGCGCCGGGCCCGGTCGCCGATCCGGCCTCCTACGCGGGCTACCTCGCCCAACTCGGAATCGAATTTCCGCTCGGCACGCCCAAGCACGACACCGACGGCTGGGCCGACAAGCTCGACCTGCTGACCGAGGAGCCGGTCGCGGTGGTGTCGACAACCTTCGGCTGCCCCACCGCGGTGGAGGTGGACCGGTTGCACGCCGTCGGCTCCGAGGTCTGGGTGACGGTCACCTCGCCCGCCGAGGCCGCCATCGCGCTCGACGCGGGCGCCGACGCACTGATCGCCCAGGGAGCCGAGGCGGGCGGGCACCGCGCGTGCTTCCTCGACGATCCGGCCGACGACCCGATCGACCCCCTCGGCCTGCTCGCCCTGCTGCAATTGCTCACCGCCGCCACCGATCGTCCGATCGTCGCCGCGGGTGGCATCGCGACCGGCCCGGCGGTCGCGGCGGTTCTCGCCGCGGGCGCACGGGCGGCGCAGGTCGGCACGGCCCTGCTGCGCTGCCCGGAAGCCGGAACCAACGCGGTGCACCGTGGCGCGATCGGCTCCCCCGAACCGACCATGCTCACCCGCGCCTTCACCGGTCGGCGTGCGCGCGGCATCCGCAACCGATTCCTCATCGACCACACCGCGGGCGCACCCGCCGCGTACCCTGAAATCCATTACGCCACTTCCCCTTTGCGCGCCGAGGGCCGGGCGGCGGGCAACCCGGATCAGGTGAATCTGTGGGCCGGGCAAGCACATTCGCTCAGCACCGAGCAACCAGCGGGCGAACTGATCACCACCCTGTGGTCGGATGCGAAATCCTCGCTGCGCCGCGCCCTTTCGGACTGAACCCCGCTTATCGACAACGGATTTCGTTTACACTCGGCCGGGCATCGCATTCCACCGAAACACTTCGAGCAGGAGGAGAGCGCCATGTCCCTCGATGTTCCCGCCGCCTTACTTGAACGCGCCGAACAGGGCGATATCGACGACGCGGAATTCGTCGACTGTGTCCGCCGGTCGCTGCCCTATGCCTGGGAAGTGGTGAGCCGGGTCGCCGGTGATCTGCGTGCCGGCACCGACGAATACGCCGACAACCGGGTCCCGCCGCCGGACGAGGCGGCCCGCGGCCAGCTGCTGCGTGCCCTCGCCTCCGACGCCATCCGCGGTGGCCTGGAACGCCACTTCGGGGTCAAGCTGGCCTTCCAGAACTGCCACCGGGTCGCGGCCTTCCCGCTCTCGGCGGTCGGCGGGGAAACCTACACCCGCTACATCAGCCCACGCGCCCAGCTCTTGAACCAGAGTCCCGAGCTCCGTAACTGCTGAATCTTCGGCGGTCGGCGCCGCGGGTCCTGCTCGGAGAAAGGGCTTGGACCGCAGAAAGGGCGGGCGTGGAAGTGATTCCACGCCCGCCCTTTTCGTCGTTCTAGACCGTGACGACCTCGAGCTCGCCCTCGGCGTACTGGGCGCGCAGGCGCTTCTTGTCGAACTTGCCGACGCTGGTCTTGGGCACCTCCGCGATGAAGGTCCAGCGCTCCGGCAGCTGCCACTTGGCGAACTTGTCGGCCAGGAAGTCACGCAGCTCGGTGGCCTCGGCGGCGGCACCCTCGGCCAGCACGATGGCGACCAGCGGGCGCTCGTCCCACTTCTCGTCCGGCACGCCGATCACGGCCGCCTCCGCGACGGCGGGGTGGCCCATCACAGCGTTCTCCAGGTCGACCGAGGAGATCCACTCGCCACCGGACTTGATGACGTCCTTGGAACGGTCGACCAGGGTCAGGTAGCCGTTCGGGCTGATCTTGCCCACATCGCCGGTGCGCAGCCAGCCGTCGTCGAACTTGTCCGGGTCGACCTCGGCGCCGGTGGGCGAGTAGTAGGAGCCGGTGATCCAGGCACCGCGCACCTCGAGCTCACCGAGGGACTCTCCGTCGTTGGGGACGACCTTGCCGTCGTCACCGACGAGGCGGGCCTCCACATTGGCAGGGAAGCGGCCCTGGGTGTAGCGGTACTCCCAGGCCTCATCGCCCTCCACCCCGGACGGCGGGTGCGCGACGCTACCCAGCGGCGAGGTCTCGGTCATGCCCCAGGCGTGCAGGATGCGCACGCCGTGCTTCTCCTCGAAGGCGCGCATCATCGAAGGGGGAACCGCCGAACCACCGACGACAGCCGTGCGCAGGTGCGAGATGTCCTGCGGCGCGGCCGCCAGCGCGGCGAGCACACCGCCCCAGATGGTCGGCACCGCGGCGGCGAAGCTCGGCTTCTCGGCGGCCATCATCTCCAGCAGCGGGGCGGGCTGCAGGAAACGGTCCGGCATCAGGATGTTGGCGCCCGACATCAGCGCCGCGTACGGCAGGCCCCACGCGTTGGCGTGGAACAGCGGAACGATCGCGAGCACGTAGTCGCCGCCGTGGAAACCCATGCCGTTGGGCGAGTTCACCTGCATGGCGTGCAGCCAGTTGGAGCGGTGCGAGTAGACGACACCCTTCGGGTCGCCGGTGGTGCCCGAGGTGTAACACATCGCGGCGGCCGAACGCTCGTCGACGACGGGGAAGTCGAACTCGGCGGACTGGCTGTCGAGCAGCTCACGGTAGGAATGCACCTGCACGCCCTCGGGCGCGGTGAGCGCGGCCGGGTCACCGTTGGCGACGATCACGTGCTTGACCGTCTTCAGGTTCGGCAGGTACTGGGCGAACAGCGGAACCAGCGTGCCGTCGACGATCACCACCTGGTCCTCGGCGTGATTGGCGACGAACACCAGCTGCTCCGGGAACAGCCGGATGTTGAGCGCGTGCAGGACGGCGCCCATCGCGGGGACCGCGATGTAGGCGGTCATGTGCTCGTTGTTGTTCCACATGAAGGTGCCGACCCGGTCGCCCTCTTCGATGCCGAGCCCGCGCAGCGCGTTGGCCAGCCGAGCGGAATCCGCGCCGAGCTCGCGGTAGGTCATGGTGCGAACACCGTCGCCGGTCCAGGTGGACACAGTGGAGTCGCCTTGGAATGTGGCGGCATAGTTGAGCAGTTTTGCCAGCGAGAGCTGGTCGTCCTGCATTGTGCTCAGCATCGGTGCTCCTTCGAATCCCTCGCCGCGGAATGATCCACGTCACACGGGATGTTACCGAAAGGTTTGGCCTGGGCAACGGTTCTCCCAGCCAAGATTCCGGCGGACACATTGTCGGCGCGAACCGTTCGACGGGCACCGCCGTAATGTGACGGCCATGGCTGTTGACCGCATGTTGCCCACCGAAGAAGCGCGCGATCTGATCGAGCTGACCCGTGAGATCGCCGACAAAGTGCTCGAGCCGCGCGTTGCCGAGAGCGAGAAGACCGGGGTCTTTCCCGAAGGCGTTTTCCCCGCCCTCGGCGCGGCCGGACTGCTCAGCCTGCCCTACCCCGAGGAGTTCGGTGGCGGCGCGCAGCCGTACGAGGTGTACCTGCAGGTGCTCGAGGAACTGGCGAGCCGGTGGGCGGCGGTCGCGGTGGCGGTGAGCGTGCACGGGTTGTCGTGCCATCCCTTGTTCACCTACGGCACCGACGAACAGAAACAGCAGTGGCTGGCCGGGATGCTGTCGGGCGAAACCATCGGTGCCTATAGCCTTTCCGAGTCACACGCCGGTTCCGACGCGGCCGCGCTGCGCTGCCGCGCGACCCCCGTCGACGGCGGTTACCGGATCACCGGAACCAAGGCCTGGATCACCAACGGTGGCCGCGCCGACTTCTACACCCTGTTCGCACGCACCGGCGAAGGCTCGCGCGGCATTTCGTGCTTCCTCGTGCCCGCGGGCACCGAGGGTCTGAGCTTCGGCAAGCCCGAGGAGAAGATGGGTCTGCGCGGCATCCCGACCACCACCGCCGCCTACGACGACGTGTTCCTGCCCACCGAACGCCGCATCGGCGAAGAGGGGCAAGGACTTTCGATCGCCTTCAGCGCCCTCGACGCGGGCCGCCTCGGCATCGCCGCCGTCGCCACAGGTGTGGCCCAGCGCGCGCTCGACGAGGCCGTCGCCTACGCCAAGGAGCGAGAAGCGTTCGGCCGCAAGATCATCGATCACCAGGGCCTCGGCTTCGTGCTCGCCGACATGGCCGCCGCCGTCGACACCGCCCGCGCCACCTACCTCGACGCCGCCCGCCGCCGCGACGCCGGGCTGCCCTATTCGCGTCAGGCCAGCGTCGCCAAACTCGCCGCCACCGATGCCGCGATGAAGGTGACCACCGACGCCGTCCAGGTGTTCGGCGGCTACGGCTACACCCAGGACTTCCCCGTGGAGCGCTACATGCGCGAGGCGAAGGTGATGCAGATCTTCGAGGGCACCAATCAGATCCAGCGTCTGGTGATCGCCCGCCATCTCGCCGGGTGAGCAATTCGGCAACGCGCTGATCACCAGCGGTCAGCGCGTTCGCCGCAACCGGTCAGTAAACTGGACGGCATCTCGACACCTCGACGAAATGAGGCGTGCGATGCTGTGGTGGCTGGTCTTGATCCTGGTGTTATCGGTGGGCGCCCTGCTGTACCTGCGTGCCGAGCAGAACAAGCGGACCGCCCGCGAATTCGACGAGGCGCGAGCCGAGGCCAGGGTGGGCATCGAACGCCTCGGCGGCCAGGTCTACGCCCTCACCCCGCGCAACGAAGCCGCCCGCCAGGCCCTCGCCGACGCCTCCGAACGCCACACCGCCGCCACCGCCCAACTCGACCGCGCGCGCTCACCCCACCAGGCCGACCTCGCTCGCCGCACCGCACTCGAAGGCCTCTATTACGTCCGCGCCGCTCGGCAGGCGATGAACATGGACCCCGGCGATCCGATCCCCGCCCTCGACGGCCAGGACATCGCGGGCCGCGTCGACCAACCCCGAACCATCGACTACAACGGCCGCCGCGTCACCGCCTCCCCCCACCCCTCCCCCACCACCGGCCACTACTACCCCGGCGGCCGAGTCGCGGGCCGCCCCGTCCCCGCGGGCTGGTACTCCGAACCCTGGTGGAAACCCGCCCTCCTCGCCGGCGCCTGGGGAGCAGGCTCGGTCCTGTTGTTCTCGGCCCTCTTCGCCGGCCTGCCCGGCATCGGCTACGACGCCGAAGCCTTCGAAGACGGCACCGGCCAAGCCGCCACCCCCACCCCCACAGACCTCACCGACCCCGGCTACGACACCGGCACCTACCCCGCCTTCTGACCGAGCCCACCAACCCACCCACCGCGTCGCGTTATACTCACCTCGGCCCGCCGAGCGAGCCCCCCGCCTTCGTAGCTCAGGGGATAGAGCACCGCTCTCCTAAAGCGGGTGTCGCAGGTTCGAATCCTGCCGAGGGCACAACGTAGGCCGGGCTCAGCGGCTGTTCGAAATTCGCGCCCAGGCTGCTCGGACCGCGGACAGCGCGATCTCTGCGCTGATCGTCAGCCGCGTCTGCCCGGCCAGTTGCGCGTTCCAGTCGTCCTCGTCCGGCGCTCGATCGAACAACTGTGGGGCAGGCAGCCGGTTGGTCGGGCCGTATCTCCGGTACAACGCTCCCGCACTGTCGTCGATCGCGCCGATGCCGCCCAGCGCCCACAGGTCCCATAGATCGCGTGATGCGCGTCGGTCATGCCATGTCACGGTCTTCCCCGCGACAAAAGCCGACAGTGTGGGCACGAGGAGCTCAGCCGGTGGCACGTCGGTGTAGCGCTGCTCGAGTTCGCGGAGCTCGGTCGGCCACACTGGTCTGCCACGTGCGGATAGCAACTGGATCTTGACCGAAACACCAGATGCGGAGCGCAGGTGGGCGGCACCGGTATCCGGGACGGTGCTCAACGACGGCGCCCATTCCAGCCGACCGTAGCTTCGCGCGACCGATCGCGGTAGCGCAGCGTCGAGTTCGGCTGCCAATACTGTCCGGTTGTCCAAGGCAACCAGATCGATATCTTCGCTGAGTCTGCCGTTTACCAGATGCGTACGGGCAAGGGCGGTTCCGCCGATGAAGTGCAGCCGCTCGCCGAACCTTCCACCGATTGCCGCCAGCAGATGGGAGATCAGATGGTCGCGTTCGACCTGCTCCGGCGAAACACCGAATTGAAATGCGACTCTGTCGCGTTCGTCGATTCTCATGCCCCGACCCAACTTTGCGCGCGCCGAAGGGCCGCACCCAGTCGCTGATCAGTAGCTAGCTGCGCGAGCCTCACCGGATCACTACGAAGGTAAAGCGTCTCGATCGCCGGACGAACCTCCACCTCCGCATTACCGAGCTCCGGACGTCGGGCCAGGTCGAGCACGGTCTGTTCCGGTGTTGTGACCAGCGCAGGGCCCAGCGGCGTTTCGATACGCTCGGCGTCGAGTGCGTTGGTATCGCGGCGAACGAACCGGACTCGAGCCGAGCGATCGGTCAGTGCGATCGGCCGATGCTGGCGCGGAACGGCGACAATCGCGGTCGCCAGCGCACGCGGCACAGCTCCAAGTAAGCGAGCCGCGCTGATTCCCATGACAATGGCCTGATCCGGCCCGTAAATCGATGTCGCGATACCTGCGGCGACGGCTTCCAGGGCGGGCAGCCAGGTCCGGCCGACCTGGTCCGGCGCGACGATCACGTAGTAGCCGTGAGCAACGCGATGCAGTACGCCCCTATCAACGAGCCGCGCGATCTCAGGGCGCGGTTGTGCGTAGATGTCGGCCAAGTCCTGCGGCCGAAGGGTCCGAAGTGGCGCTCGCCAGAGTTCGCCGGGCAGCACGGTGCTGCGATACTCCGCCATCAGCACCACCCCTCCTGGTGAGAGTATGCATTTAGTTGGCCATTACCCAACTAAATGCATACTATCGGATTGGTGACAGCCGCCCACTCACTCCACCAACTGGGTTTGTCGCCCGCCTCAACCTCGCCGCTCAGCTCAGCGCGATCTGCCACGACCACTACGTGACCGAAGCGAGTTCCCAGATCGCCCTCGTTCCCATCTTCGATGTGCCCCGCCGAGGGCACCAGAACTTTTCAGTCGGGCGTCGCCGAGTAGGTCACTACGAGGGGCGCGTGGTCGGAGAGGCGCTCGGCGGGTGACGGTTCCTTGTCGACGACGACAGACGTCGCGTGGCGGGCGAGGCCGGGTGTTGCGAGTTGGTGGTCTACGCGCCAACCCACATCCTTGGCGAACGATTGACCCGCCCAACTCCACCAGGTGAGTGGGCCCGGGCGATCGCCGTGCACCTGTCGCACCACGTCGACGAGCCGGCGCGTGCCGAGAATCGAACTGAACCACTCGCGGTCGGCGGGCAGGAAGCCGTCCATTGTGCGGGCAGCACGCCAGTTGGTCACATCGTGCGGGGTGTGCGCGATGTTCAGATCGCCGGTGAGGACGAACTCGCGTCCCGCACTCAGCGCGGCGAGCCGGTTCCGGTGCACTTCGCGGGCGAACGCAGCGAGGAACCTCTGCTTGCGTTCGTACTTGACCCCACCGTCGGGCTGTTCGCGCATCGATCCCGGGCGCTGGAGATGCGCGGGCAGACCACCCTTGGGGAGATACAGAGAGGCCACCGTCACCGGGCGGTCAGCCAGGTCTACCTCGATATAACGTCCCTGCGCGGTGAACTCACCGAGTCCGCGGGCCCTGGGTGGATGGGTCACCCACGTCCGCACGGCAGCGGCGGGAACCTTGGTCAATACGGCCACACCGTTGCGACCGGCCACGGAACCGACGTCCACTGCCGCCGAATAGCCCGGAAAGGTTCCCACATCGGCTGCGGAACAACGCAATTCCTGCAGCGCGACCACATCCGCCGACCTGGCCCGCAACCACTGGTCGAATCCACGACGACGTGACGCGCGAATCCCGTTGACGTTGAATGTGGCGACAGTGAAAGAGTCAGCGACCGATGAACCCATGGCAACACTGTGCCGGAGACCCCTGTCACCCGTGCGTCTGCCGCCCGCTTTCTTGAGGACTGTCCAAGATAGGCTGGTTCGCAGGTCGCGATGAGTCAGGACTGGTGATGCCGAGAAACAGACGCCCCCGGGATCGGGAGGAGAAGCGCGCCGAGATCGTCGCTGCCGCACGGCGGTTGTTCACCGAACTGGGGTACGACGCGGTTCCGGTGAGCAGAATCGCCCAGGACGCCGGCGTGGTGTCGAACACGCTGTACTGGTATTTCCGGGACAAGGACGCGGTCCTGACGGCGGTGCTGGAGGAGGTCCTGGCCGAGTCGATGGCCCGGTACGGCCAGATTCTCGACACCGATCTCGTCGATCGATTGGTGTGGGTCGTCGCGGAGTTGGAGCAGGTGAGCCGGTTGGTGACCACCGTGCATGCTCGCGCGAAGGAGTCGGAGGCTGTTCGGGACTGGCACGAGGGGTTCCACGCGTTGGCCGAGGGCTTGTTCCGGGCAGATCTGGCCATGATCGGGGTTCCCGAGAACGAGTTGGATGCGATGACCTCGATCGGGGTCTTCGTGGTCGAGGGACTGCTGATGCACCCGGTCGACGATGAGCGCAAGCGTGCGGTGATGGAAACACTGATACAGAGCGCCCGCGCAATGGCGGTAGCCGCCCGCTGACGAAACAGCGGGCGGCTACGCAAGCTGCGCACCGTGTCGTGCGGGTCTAACTCGCGGCGTGCGCAGTCTTGGCGAATTGTTTTGTCAGGAAGTCGATCTGGTCGCGGACGGCGTCTTCGAAGTAGGTGCCGAGGTAGATGTCGAAGTGGTCGCAGGGGTAGGTCTCCACATGGACATGAGCCAGGCCCCGCGCGCGGAGCTTGGTGGTTTCGGCGGGGGCAGCGGCGTCGTTGTCACAGACGCACAGCAGGGTCGGAACGCCGGAGCGGGCCATGGCACGGCCGGGTCGGTAGAGCGGTAGCCGCAACACCAAGCGGGCGGCCAGCGCATTGGCGGCATCGAAGTTGTTATCCGGGCCTCGTAGTACGCCCCATATCGAGTCGCGGCCCACCGTGGTGACAGGCTCACGTTCGTCGGCGATCGTCAGTTCGATGTTCTGTGACAGCCGCGCACGAACCGATGACAGCCGTCGCAGGACGGCGCTGGTGCGGCGCGACAGCCGGGTGCCTGGCGGTAGCAGCGCCGACGCGCCCGCGATGGCGTCGGGTGAGGCCACGAAAGCGGGCATCCACGAGGTTCCGGCCATCGGCATGAGGATCGGCTTGATACCGAGCCACGAGCATGCGGTGTCGAGGATGCCCGCGGCCATCAGCGCGACAGCGCTCAGCGGCCCGGTTCGCAGTCGTGAGATCAGCGAGGCCGGCCCGTCGGTGAAGGGACATTGAGCGACGATGGCCGCGACCTGTGGGTTGCCGCTCCCGACCTCCAGGACATGTCCACCACCGAATGAGGTGCCCCACAATGCGATCTGCTCGACATCGACCTCGGGCAAGGTGCGCGCGAAGTCCACAGCGGCACGCCAGTCCGCGAGTTGGCGATCGATGTCGAGGAGCTGACGCGGCTGTCCGCCGCTGGCCCCGAGGTGGCGGTAGTCGAAGACCAGTACCGACCAGCCGTTCGCGGCGAAGCGTTCGGCGAACGCCTCCAGGCGCATCTCGCGCACCGCTCCCAGCCCGTGCCCCATGATCACCATCGGGCGAGGGCCGGACGTACCGGGCGCGGAGTACAACCACGCCGCGCACGGCACGCCGCCGGAGAGGAACTGCACATCGCGCCGCTGCATCGCCGAAGCGGCCTCACCTCGATCGATCGGCTCGTCGGTAGCCATGACTTGATTCCTTCCGCTCAGCGAACCCAGCGCTCTTGAACGTCACTCAAGAACGGTGTCGCGGCTACGGTAAGCGCTTCTTGAACGTCAGTCAAGAAACCGCTGCGGGATGGCCTCCGGAGCGGCCTCACGTAGTCGCTTCGGTGCTGTCGGATACTCGCGAGACTGCCGTGGTGTGGAATTCGGCGAGCGAAAACTTCGCCGTCCGTCGGGAGTACTCCGAGACCAACCCCGGCCAATTACTGGAAATGCGACCCGAGGCGGATTTGTACCAGCTCACACAACCCGCCCACGCCGAGCCGGCGAGGCGACGCTGTATCTCCTCGTCGTAGCGGTGTTCGACCTCCGCGCGGATCTCCACGACCGCACCGGGGTCTCGCGTCAACACCTCGACGGCCTGCCGGATGTAACGTGCCTGCCGTTCCAGCATGTAGATGATCGAACCGGTACCGAGGTTGGTGTTGGGTCCGTACATGAGGAACATGTTCGGAAACCCAGGGACTGTCATGCCGAGATGAGCGTGGGCACCCTCGGCCCACGCGGCACGGAGTTCACGGCCCGCACGTCCGCGCACCGTCATCGGTCCGAGAAATTCCTGGGTAGCGAATCCGGTGCCGTAGATGATCACATCGACCGCGTGCTCGACGCCGTCAGCGGTGCGAATACCGCCCGCGGTGATCTCGATGATGCGTTCGGTGACAACGTCGACGTTGGGCTCGGTCAGGGCAGGGTAGTAATCGTTGGCGAACAGCACTCGCTTGCAACCGATCGGGTAGTCGGGTGTCAGCTTGTGCCGCAAGTCCGCCGAGGCCACTTGCCGTCGCAGTTGCCACCTCGCCGCGGCTTCGACCGCGGCGCTGATCCGCCGGTTACCGGTGATACCCAGCGTCCACACCTCGCCCAGGGTCCACCACAGGCCGCGTTCGAGCTTTTGCAGCAGGGGCAGCCGCCGGAAAGCGGAGTGGTGGATCGCCCGGTACTCACCGTCCGGTTTGGGCAGGATGTAGGGCGCCGAGCGCTGGAACAGGGTCAACTGCGCGACCTGCGGTTGAATCCGCGGAACGAACTGGATGGCGCTCGCACCCGCGCCGATCACCGCGACCCGACGTCCTCGCAGGTCGCAATCATGACGCCACTGCGCCGAATGAAACGATGCGCCCTCGAAACGCTCGCGTCCCTCGATGTCGGGCATCGCCGGACGAGACAGCTGCCCGGTCGCAGGCACGAACACCCTGGCGCGTACCGAACCGCCGTCGGCGGTGCGCAGATCCCACAGCCCCTCGGACTCCTCGAACCGGGCGGCTGTCACCTCCACGTCGTACCGAATCCGGTTCCGCAGGCCGGGCGCGGATGCGATATCGGTCAGGTAGCTCTCGATCTGGGCCTGACCGGCGTAGCGCCTGGTCCAGTCCGGCTTCGGCGCATAGGAGAACGAGTAATACGGCGAGGGCACATCGCAGGCGGCTCCCGGATAGGTGTTCTCGCGCCACACCCCGCCCGCGCGATCCGCCTTCTCCAAGATCACGAAATCGCTGATCCCCGCCCGCAGTAGCTCATTGGCCATCGCCAGCCCGGCGAAACCCGCACCGACGATGACCACCGATACCGTGTCCGCCACGCTTGTCGTCCCATCTCGCATGGTCCTCGACGCTAACCACGGACCATCGCGCGGCGTAGATCCGCGCGGCCAGAGAATTGACAATTCTGGCCAAACCCGTGCGCGGTTTGTAAACTCGCTGGTCATGACGGGATCTATCCCGGCCGCAGCGGTTTCTCACCATGATTTTCCCCGCTCAGTCGCCAGCGTCACCCTGATGTCCCGGTTCGCCTCCGACCACGGCCTCCCACTCGAGCAGGCACTCGACGGCTCAGGGCTCACCGCCACCCACCTCGCCGACCCCCACGCGCACGTTTCGGCCGCACAGGAACTCGCCGTCGCCACCAATCTGGCCACCGCGCTCACCGAGGAAAACCATCCTGGGCTCGATCTCGGCCGCAGATACCGCACCACCACATTCGGCATCTTCGGATTCGCCTGCCTGGCCAGCCCTACCCTGGGTGAGGCCCTGTCGTTCTTTCTCCGCTACATCGACCTGACCTTCGCCTTCTGCGTGCCACGAGTAGAACTGTCCGAGACCGAGGTGATCGTGCGACTCGACGACAGCGCCCTCGCGGCACCGGCACGACAATTCCTCTTCGACCGCGACGCAGCAGCCATCCTCACCGTGAGCGAAGACCTCTTCCCCGGCCGGTTCTCACCAGCGCGAGTCGAGATCCGCCGCCCACGACCAGCCTCGACGACAGCGTACGAGGAAGTGTTCCACCAGCTGCCGATCTTCGACCGGCCCGAGAACATCGTCGCGTTCGACCCGCACCTGCTCACCCAGCCGCTCCCCCGAGCCGATCCGCGCACCCTCGCCCAATGCGAAGAGCAATGCCGACAACTGGTTACCGCGCGCCGACACCGCCACGGCATCGCGGCACAGGTCCGAGACCTGCTCACCCACGTCGACCTGCACGCAGCAGGGCCCGACGAGGTCGCCCGCGCACTCCACATCAGCACGCGAACCATGCGACGACGACTCGGCGAAGCAGGCACCAGCTACCAGGCCCTGCGCGACGAGGTTCGCGAAGCACTCGCAGAACAGATGCTGCGCACCGGCGCGCTCTCGGTACACGACGTGGCGATCCGCCTCGGCTATGCCGAATCCGCGAGCTTCATCCACGCGTTCAAACGCTGGAAGGGACTGACGCCCAGACAATTCCAGCTCACTTCCCTCACTCCCTCCACGCCGACTGCACCGCGCGGCGCGATCAATCCGGGACGATGACGGCGCGCTGACGGCCTTGATGTGCCCAGGCTTCGCCGACCCGGCTGAGCGGGTACGCGGTGTAGGGCGGGTCGAAGGTGCCGTCGGCGAAGCGGGCGAGGAGGGCGGGGACCTCGGCGATCATCTGTTCCTTCGAGACCGAGCCGAGGCCACTGCCGCTGATCCGGATGCGGCGGCTGCGCAGTAGCGCCGCGGGGAGCGAGGCATCGGTTCCGGCGAGTGTGCCGATCTGCACGTAATCGAGCGGCACGCTGGTGGCGGACGGGCCGGAATTTCCCACTGCTGCGAAGGCAGCCTCGGCGACGGTGCCCCACACGTAGTCGAGAACGAGGGTGGGTTGGGTGTCGGCGACGGCCGCACCGAGGGTGGTCGACCAGGTGTCGGGTGCGTCCGGGGCGAGTGCAACGGTCACTACACCCGGGCCGCGCAGTCGTTCCAGCGCCGCGCGTTCGCGCCCGACCGCGACGACCTGTTTCGCGCCGAGAGCGAGCGCGGCCCGCACCGCCAGACCGCCCGAGGCGCCGGTCGCGCCGAGCACGAGCACGGTCCCGAGTTCGCCCGCCTCCTCGCGCCGGGCGACCAGCGGCATCCAGCCGGAGAGGGCCGGATTCATGCCGGCGGCGACGGCGAGCGGATCGGCCCCGGCGGGAAGTTCCGCCTCGAACGGCGTGACCATCCATTCCGCCATGGTCCCCCACGGCGCCCGGGCGAAGCCCGTGTAGACCAGCCGCCCGTCCTCGGTCCGGGCCACGGCATCGACGCCCGGTACGAGGGGATGTGCCGGGCCACCGGAGTAGTGGCGCCCGGAGGCCTGCCCACGGACGACGTGGTGCAAGCCAGCGCCGACCAGCCTCAGTGGCGCCCGGCCTGGCCGCGGTTGCGGATCAGGGAAGTCCGCGAGAACTGGTGTGGCGTCAGGGGTTTCGACGACGGCAGCACGCATGAGATGTCTCCTTAACTAAGTTAATTTCCGTTGCCGTCAACGGTGCCTTAACTTTGTTAAGGTGTCAACCGTGGCAAAAGGAATCACCCGGGAGCAGATCGTGACGGCGGCGCTAGAACTGCTCGACGAGCAGGGCATGGACGCCCTCACCGTCCGCGCACTCGCCGCCCGGCTCGACGTGAAGGCCCCCGCCCTGTACTGGCACGTCCGCAACAAACAGGAACTCCTCGACGAGATGGCCACATTCGTCATGCGCCGCGTCACCGATGCCCTCGCGGCGATCCCGCGCGGCGCCGACTGGCGTGCCGACGTGTCCGCCTACGCCCGCGTGCTGAGGTCGGAGTATCTGAGGCACCGGGACGGGGCGCGCATCTTCAGCGGCACGCGTTTCGCCGACCCCGACGTGGTGAAGGCGAAGGAATCGTGGCTCGAGCGCTTGACCGCGGCCGGGTTCTCACTGCCCGAGGCCGACGACACCCTCGACCTGCTCACGGCCTTCGTGGTCGGCTTCGTCATCGAAGAGCAGGAGCGCAGCCCGTCCACGAGCGCTGACCCCGCTCGATACTCGCTTGCCGAACGTGATGCGTGGCTCGGCGAGGGGGCTGAACTGGTCAAGGCCGCCGGACATCTCCGCGACGACGGCGACCCGAGGTTCGAACGGCAACTCGGCGTTGTTCTCGACGGGCTCGCGACCCGGTTGCACTGACGACCGGGCGTTCCCCCCTCGTCCACATCGTGCTGGTCGCCTGCCCGCTGGGGATCCGCCAACCGGTGCAGGCCCAGGACGCGAGACACCCGCCACCATCGACGCGATCGCACCACTGCACCCGAACGCAGCGAGCCACGCCAAAACCGCACAGCAGGCGCTCGGAGCACTGCGGCCCTAGCTGGTCGAGCGCAGGGCCTTCCCGAGCTTCACCCTGCGCTCGTCGTCCGCCGAACGCCGGACAGGCCAGAGTGTTTCGGCGATTTCCGTACCCGCCTGGGTCCGGTAGGCGTCGACCAGGATGGCTGGGTCACCGCCCGCTTCGGTGAGGATGGCGGCCGCTTCACTGCCGTCGGCGAACACGAGGTCGAAGCGATCACCGGGCAGTTCGAGTTCCAGACCTGGGAACAGGTGGGTGTAGGCGACGACCACGGATGCTGCGTCGGTCACGGTGTTCCTTCCGATCGGAGGCGATCTCACCCTACGACGCGAAGTGCTCCAGCGACCCGCACCGAGTCTCCGGTGTCGGGGGTGCCGGTCACCGATCAGGACTGTCGGATGACCGGTGGGAGTTCGTAGGAACCGTCGAGGACACCGGGGTCGGGTTCGTACACGCGCAACAGCGGGCGGAAGGGGCCGACGGGGGTGGGGAGCCAGTTGGCACGTTCTGTCGGGTCGGTCGGCTGGTCGTGCTGGAGGGTGATGGTGAGGGAGCCGTCGGCGCCGGTGACCAGGCCGGTGGTGCGGTCGCCGATGGAGTAGCGGTCGATGGGGTTGTCGACGAGGTAGAAGTTCTTGGCGTCGTACATCGTGATCGACCAGAAGGCACCGCAGGGTGGTGGAGTGGCGAAGGTCAGCTGGTACCGCTGTGATCCGTCCAGTGCGGCGCTGACGCTGTCGACGTAGACCATCGCGTAGGCGGCCTCGTAGCCGTGATTGCCCCACAGTCCCCCGCGGGCCGCCGCGGTGCGTTGCGTGTAGCGGGCGGAGGTATCGGGCACTTTCCATTCCGGATCGTCGAGGGCGCCGACTTCGAAGAAGTCCAGGTTGTAGTCGAAGAGGTGGTAGGTCAGGTTCCAGCCGTTCTGCACCGGCGCGTTGACGTGCTTCAGCTCCGACTCGAGGTTCTTCCTGCCCTCGGCCAGACCTTCGACCAGCGCCGCGGCGAGGTCGGGATCGCAAGCGCGGTAAGGGGATTCATTCGCCAGCAATCCGAGCGGGGCGAACCGCCGCTGGTACCGCTCGTCGCGTTCGGCGGGTGGGAACGCGGCCATCGCGACGCGCAGCTGTTCGAAGAACAGCAGGTCGTCGGGCACGCCGGTGGCCGGTGCCGGCAGCCCCTTTCCGGTACCGGTGGGGGTGAGCAGCAGGCCGGTTTGCAGTGCCTTCACCGTGGGCAGGTCGGATTCGCCGTCGACCGCCCAGCGGCCGACGATCGAGACGACCGCGGTCGGGCAGTGGATCACGGTGACGTCCCCGGGCGCGTCACCGGTCCATCCGGGCGGCACGAGCAGGAACGATCCGGCCCCGGTTCCGGTGGCACGGTGGCCGACGTAGGCGAAGTTGTTCGTCCAGGCGTCCACGAATTGCATGACGTAGTAGCGGCCGTCGGCTTCGGGCACGTCGAACCGCACCGGGCCGCCACTGGTGTCGACCATCGCGTTCGAGTACACGGTGTCGTTGTTGACGGACACGAATTTCGTATCCGGCCCGGCCAGGGATGCCGCATTGGCGAACTGGTTGAACGGGGCGGCAGCGGTCGCCCCCAAACCGTTCCGCACCGCTTCGGCGACCTTGTCCAGGTCGGCCAGGATCGGATACCCGTAGACGAAGGCATCCGCGGCCAGTGCTGCCAGATCCGGTTTCGACGCTGCGGTAGTCATCGGGCAATCGTCACGCCCGGCCGGTCGCGATACATCACCCGTTCCGGGTGAGATCGGGAACCGTCAGCCGATGCCGTTCACGGCGGGCAGCGCTTCGGCGACCCGCACCGCCTCGGCCAGCTCGTCGGCGGTGCGCCGGAGCTGGTCGGTGGTGTGTTCGGAGGTGAGGAAGAAGCGCAACCGTTCGCTGCCGACCGGGACGGCGGGGGCGGTGATCGCACCGGTGTAGATGCCCTGTTGAAGCAGCCGGGCCGAGACGAAACCGGCACGGAATTCCTGTGGCACCATGACCGGGAAGATCGGGGTGCCCTCGGAAACCCCAAGGTCGAGGCCACGTTCGACGAGCAAGCTCCGGAAGAACTCGGTATTGGACCACAGGCGGGTCAGGCGTTGGGGTTCCATGTCGAGGATGTCGAGGGCGGCCAGGGCGGCACCGATCGTCGACGGGGCGGGGCCACCGCTCAGCATCGCCACGCCGGGTGCGGCGACCTTCATCGCACCGATCAGGTCGGCGTCGCCTGCGACGAATCCACCGCAGCTGCCGAGCGCCTTGGACAGGGTGCCCATCCAGATGTCGACGGCATCACCGGGCAAGCCGAAATGTTCGCGAACGCCTCGGCCGTTCGCGCCGAACACACCGAGCGAATGCGCCTCGTCGACCATTACCGCGCAATCGAATTCCCTCGCCACAGCGGCGATTTCGGGCAGCTTCCCGATGGTTCCGTCCATGCTGTAGTGACCTTCGAGCACCACCAACGCACGGTCGAAATTGGCGCGCGCCATCCGCAGCACCGACCGCAGCGACTCGGGGTCGTTGTGCCGGAAGGTGAGTTGACGCGCACCCGACCACTGAACGCCCGACACCACACTGCGGTGGATCAGCGAATCACAGATGGCGACATCGCCGTCACGCAACAGAAAGCCGATCACCCCGGCATTGGTGAGGTATCCGCTGGTGGTCACCAAGGCGTCGGCGACGTCGTACATCCCGGCCAGACGCTGCTCGAGTTCGGCGTAGAGCGGGATCTCCCCGGCGACGATGCGCGAGGCCGAGGCGGAGGCGCCGTAGGTGTCGAGCGCGTCCTTGGCCGCCTGCACCACCTTCGGATGATTGCTCAGCCCGAGGTAGTTGTAGGCGCCGAAGTTCACCAGTTCGCGCCCCTGCCAACGGATCACGGTGTCGTTGGCGCTCTCACGCAGCAGGAAGACCGGGTTCGGCATGTCGAATCGGTCGTACAGCTCGGCGATCGTGGCGCGTTTCTTCGCCATCGCCGCCACCTCGGGGTGGTCGGCGAACTGGCGACCAGGACCGCGCCGAGGCCGTCGCGTGACGGGCGGGGGTGTGGACGGCGCCCGCGACACCCCCTCGCCGACCGTGTCGTTGAGCAGCTTCCTGGCCAGTTCCCGCGCCGACTCGCTCATGCCCGTACCCCGACGATCGCCTCCGCCACCCGCGCTCCCGCCTGTTCGAGGCTGAACGAACGGCCCATCTGCAAGGTCAGCAGCTCGACACCGAGCGACTTCGATACCAGCGCACCGAATTCCACCGCCATCAGCGAATCCAGGCCGAGTTCGGGAACCGGAACGCTCAGGTCGATCGAATCCGCCGCGACACCCATCACCTGCGCCAGCTGTTCGGCCAGCATGTACGCCACCACCTCCCCGCGTTTGTCCTCGTCGAGTTCGGCGAGCTGGAGCCGCAGTTGGCTGGCCGCCGAATCATCTTGCGCCGCAGCAGCGATCATCGTTTCGAGACGACCGGTCTCGGCGAAGAACGGCGCGGTGGCGTCGACCTTGGCCCAATCGATCGGAATGATCGCCGCCTGCGTAATACCCAGGCGCAGCGCTTGTTCCAGATACTGCGCGCCCTCGTCCATGTCGAGCGGATCGAAGCCGGTGGTGCGCAGATACCGGGTGATGTGCTCGTCGGCGGCGGCCATACCGCCGCCGGACATGTGACCCCAGCCCACCGCGAGCGCCGTGCCGCCTGTACGGACAACCGATTCGGCCATCGCCTGCAGCGCGGAATTCGCTGCGGTGTAAGCGAATTGACCGACGGCACCGAACATGGTCGAGCCGGAGGAGTACAGCACGAAGTGGTCGAGTCGCACGCCTGCCGCCTCGAGACCCGCCGCCAGGGCGCGCACGCCGTCCACCTTCGGCCGATACACCGCCGCCAGACTGTCGATGTCCATCACCGTGGCGCGTTTGTCGTCGATCACGCCCGCCGTGTGGAACACACCGCGCAGCGGATGGTCGGCCGTGTGCGCTCGGTCGATCACCGCGGCGACGGCCTCGGCATCGGTGATGTCGACCAGCTCGCTGACCACCGTGATGCCCTGCTGCGCCCACGCCGCGAGCTGTGCGACTGCCGCCCCCGTGGTGGGGCCGCTACGGCCGAGCAGCGTCAGGTGACGGGCGCCGTTGCCGACCAACCACCGTCCGGTGGCCAGGCCGAAGGCCCCGAAACCGCCGGTGATCAGGTAGTTCGCGTCCGCTTCGATACGCACTTGTGGCAGGGCGGGGCGGACGAGGGGCTCGGCTTCGGTGAGATCGAGCGCGACGCGTCCGGTTCCGGTGGACCGGGCCACCGCCTCGAAGGCCTCGCCGACCTCGGCGGTGCCGTAGCTGGTGAACGGCAGCGCCCGGTAGGTGCCGTCGTCGAGCCGGGCGTTGATTCCGCGCACCAGGTCGAGCACGCGGTCGCGCCGGACGCGGGCCATCCGGTCCAGGTCGAAGGAGTAGTAGGCGATGTTCTTGTCGAAGGCGGCCAGTTCCAGCACGCCACCGGCGTAGATGTCGGCCTTGCCGATTTCGACGATGCGGCCGAATTCGGCGACCATCGTGAAGTTCTGGCGTTGCAACTCACCGGGTGCGGTACTGAGGATCACGTCGACGCCACGGCCGTCGGTGAGCGCGAGCACCTCGTCCACGAGCGTGAGCGAGCGTGAACCGAGGACGTGATCGGCGCCTTCGGCCGACACGAGCGCACGTCGTTGCTCGGTGCTCGCGGTGCCGATCACCACGGCACCGTGCTGCTTGGCGATCTGCACCGCGGCGGTGCCGACACCACCGGCGGCGCCGTGGATCAGCACGGTCTCCCCCGGCTGGATCCTGGCCAGCTCGAGCAGGGAGTGTTCGGCGGTGGCGAAGGCCGTTCCGCTCGTGCAGCGACCGGGATCGGTGCCGGGGCGCACGCGGGCGAGCAGGGCGGCGTCGGTGGTGTGGAACCGGGCGATCATGCCCTTCGAGGTCACGGTCACCTCGTCGCCGACGGCCACCTCGGTGACTCCGGCACCGACCCGGACGACGGTCGCGGCTCCTTCCATACCGGGCACCGTGCCGAAATAGGTGGGTGCCAGCTCCCGCTCCCCGAGCACGCCGATCGCCTTCAGCGCGTCCTTGTAGTTCAGGCCGACCGCGCGCATGCGCAGTTCGACCTCACCGGGTCCGGGTGCACGGCGTTCGCACCGCCGCCAGGCCAGCCGGGCGAAGGTGCGCGAGCGGGGCAGCTCGAGTTCGAAGTTCGCCTCCGGATCGGTGAGCGGCTCCGCCGTGTCGAGCGTTTCGAGGCGCTGCGGCATGGTCCGGTCCACGACGGTGACCCAGCGCAGTCCGTCACGCAGGATCACCTCGTCACTGCGGTCGTAGGTGAAGGCACCCGGCACGGCGAGTTCGGCGGCCAGTTCGGTTCCGGTGACCCGAGCGTCGATATCGACGAGCCGCCACCGCAGCCGGGACTGTTCGTTGAGCAGCACACGGCGGGCGCCCGCGATCGCGGCCTGGGTGAGCGAGGGTGGCGTCGGGTCGGCCGGGTGCGCGTAGGCGTTGGCGGTGACGACCGTCGCGTGCAGTGACCCGTCGCCGGTCATCGGCAGGTCGACGGCGAGTTCGTTCGCGCGGATGTCGAGGAAGCTCTCGAGGGTGGCCGCGACCCGGCGAAGGGTCCACAGGGTGGGTATATCGCCGTCGGCCGAGGTGCCGGGAACCACGCACACATGCACGCGCTCGACCGCTTCGAGAGCGAAGAGGTCGCGGAGGCGGGCGGTGAGGTTCGCTTCCAGCTCGGTGTCGTCGAGCCGGACGGCGGCCGAACCGGCGGCACCGGTGCACACGGCCTGGTGCACCCGTCCGACGCGGTCTTCGACGCCCTCGCCGTAGCCGAGGACCAGCGTGAACAGTCCGTCGTTGCCGGGCAGCGCGGTCGTGTCGACCGGTTCGCGCAGCTCCCAGCGTTCTTCGTAGAAGAAGTCGCTCATCCGCTGCAGTGGTCCCGCACCCGGCGTGAGCGAGGCGAAGCGCACGCCCCGCAACTGCAGGCAGACGGCGTTGTCGGCACCGAGCAGGTCGATGTCGGCGGCGTCACCGGACATCCGGGTGACCACCGTGATCTCGGCGGGCAATGCGGCCAGTCGGCGCACCGAGCGGACGCCGACGGGAACCATCGCCCCTTCGGCGGCACGCCCGGCGAGCAATGCCGCGACCGTTTGCAAGGCGGCATCGACCACGGCTGGGTGGGCGAGATGGCGCGCATCGCGGTCGATTTCACCGTTCACCCGCGCGACAACGGTGTCCGTGTCGAGCCGGATCGCGGTCACCCGCTGGAACGCCGGACCGTACTCGAGCCCGGCCGCGACGAGACCGGTGTAGAAGTCGGCGGGTTCGACCGGTGTCATCGCGGAGAGGTCGGGCACGTCGGCGCCGACCGGCGCGTAGGAGCCCTCGACGAGCCGTCCGGTCGCGTGCACGGTCCACACCGAACCGGCGGCGCCGCGGGAACGGATGGTGAAGCGTCGGGTCGAAACCTCCAGGTGGAGTTCGACGATCGGTGCGTCACCACCGTCGACGACGAGCGGCGCGACGAACCGCACGTCCTCCAGCCCCACCTGCTCGGACTCGGCCCGCACGGCCGCGGCGCTGAGCGCGGCGTCGAGGTAGCCCGAGCCCGGCATGATCGCGGTGCCACCGACGACATGGTCGGTGAGCCAGGGCAGCGCGGCGGTCGACAGGTTGAGCCGCCAGGTGCTCGCGTCGTCGGGGCGCCGGTCGCCGAGCAGGGGGTGCGCGTCCGGGGTGCCGTGCCGTTGCGTTCGCAGCTCGGGCAGTTCCGAGCGCAGCACCGTGCGCTGCCAGGGGTAGCGCGGCAGGTCGATATGCGGTGTCGGGCGGACTGTTTCGGTGAACAGGGCGTCGATGTCGAGAGCGCCCGCGGCGTAGAGGTCGGCGAGCACTTGGCGCATGCTGTGCGTGTCGTCCTGTTTGCGGTGCAGGGTGGCGATGGTCGTGCCCGTCTCGCCCGCACCGATGAGGATCTCGCGGATATTGGCGCCGAGCACCGGGTGGGGACCGACTTCCAGGAACACCCGGTGCCCCGCCTTCACGAGCGCCGTGGCCGCCGCCGCGAAACGCACCGGCTGGCGCACGTTGGCGCACCAGTAGTCGGCGTCCCAGTCTGCGCCGGTGACCAGTTCGCCGGTGACGGTGGAGTACAGCGGGAGGCGTGGTTCGGCGACGGTGATGTCGGCGAGCGCAGCACGCAGTTCGTCGAGGATCGGGTCCATCAGGGCACTGTGATACGGCACTTCGACCTGAAGACGACGCGCGAAAATGCCTCGCTCCGTGAGCGTTTCGGCAAGGGCGTCCAGCCGGTCGACCGCACCGGCGAGGGTGACCGCCGACGGACTGTTGATCGCCGCGATATCGACCGCGTCCTCACCTGCCACGAGCGCACCGGCCTCGTCCGGCCCGAGCCCGACCGCGAGCATGCCGCCGGTGCCCGCCGTGGTCGCCTGCAACCGCGAACGGTGGTAGCTGACGAGAACGGCGTCGCCCAGCGACAACATGCCGGTCAGGTACGCGGCTGCCACCTCGCCGACACTGTGCCCGACGACGGCCGCGGGCTCGATCCCCCGCTCCCGCAGCGTCGCGAACAGCGCGACCTGCACCAGGAAATTGGCCGGTTGCGCGACAGCGGTCGAGGTCACCCTCGATTCTTCCTCGGGCCGCAACAGCTCCTCGATGATCGACCAGCCGGCCACCGCCTGGAACTCCGCGTCCACCCGCTTCGCTTCGACAGCGAAAGTGCCCTCTGCCGTGAGCAGCTCACGTGCCATGCCCCACCACTGCGGGCCCATGCCGGTGCAGACGAACACCGGTTCACCGGCGCGTTTGGCGACGGTCTTGGCGACCCGGCCCGATCCGGTCGCCAGCTCGATCAGCCCCTGCACCAGCTCGGTGTCGTCACCGAAAGCGACGCCCGTGCGCACCGGATGATGCTGGCGCCGCCGCCACGCCGCCTCGGCCAGCCGCTGCGGATCGGCACCGTCGGCGATGCGTTCGGCGAACCCGCGCGCCAGCTCCCGTACCGCATCCTCGGAGCGCCCCGAAAGCGGCAGCACGCCGAAATGCACGGGTGGCCGGACCGTTTCGGTGCTCGGCCGGTACTCCTGCAGGATCGCGTGCGCGTTCGTCCCGCCGTAACCGAACCCGTTGACCGCCACGGCCATACGCTCGACGTCGGGTCCGACCGGCTCGGCCTCGGTGAGTACCCGAATGCCCCACTCGTCGAAGGGGATATCGGGGTTCGGCGTGTCCAGCCAGCCCTGCGGCGGGATCGTGCGATGCCGAATCGCCAACGCCGACTTGATGACGCTCGCGACACCCGAGGCGGCCTCGGTGTGCCCGAGCGTGGCCTTCAACGACCCGACGCCGAGTTGCCCCGGTCGTCCGGCAGGTGCGCCATAGGCGCGGCCGATGGCCCGCAGTTCGATCGGATCGCCCACGGGGGTGCCGGTACCGTGCGCCTCGACGTAGGTGACATCCCGAACATCGATACCGGAGCGCCGGATCACCTCGCGCGCAAGGCTTTCCTGGGATTCCGCATTGGGGACGGTGATCGCGGTGGTCCGCCCGTCCTGGTTCGCGCCGGTGGCCTTGACCACGGCGTAGACCCGGTCACCGTCGCGCTCGGCGTCGGCCAGCTTCTTCAGGACCACCACCCCGGCGCCCTCGCCCCGGCCGTAACCGTCGGCCGCGGCGTCGAACGGCTTGCTCCGCCCGTCGGCGGCGAGGAAGCCGCCCTTGCACATCGTGACGAATGTTTCCGGCTGCACCATCACGTTCACGCCACCGGCGATCGCGACCTCGCAGTCACCGTCGGCGATAGCCCGGCACGCCAGGTGCAGGGCGACCAGCGACGACGAACAGGCCGTATCCACCGTCACGGCGGGACCTTTCAGGTCGAGCGCGTACGCGAGCCGGTTCGACAGCATCGTGTACGACACACCGACGGCGGTGTGCAGGTCGACATGCGGCAGCGCGGCACCCGCGGAAACCACCATCTGATCGAGGGTGAAGGCACCCACGTACACCCCGAGCGAGGACCCCGCGGCCCGTCCGGCCACGCCCGCGTCGTCGAGCGCCTCCCAGGCCACCTCGAGGATCAACCGCTGCTGCGGGTCCATGCTGGTGGCCTCGCGTGGGGAGATGCCGAAGAACTCCGGGTCGAAGGCCCACGGGTCGCCCGTCATGAAGGCACCGCGTTTGGTGTACATGCGGCCGGGGGCGCGCCGGTCCTCGTCGTAGTAGCGCCGCCAGTCCCAGCGCTCCTCGGGAATCTCGCGAACGCCGTCGCGCTTGTGGATCACGAAGTCCCAGAACGATTCCGGTGAGTCGATGCCGCCCGCATAGCGGCAGCCGATGCCGACGATGGCGATGTCAGTCATGTGCATTCCTCGAGGTCAGAGCGGCCGCGGGCGGCGAATCATGATGTTGAGTTCCGGGCCGGACGCACCGAGCCGGACGGATCCGGTGCGCTCGTTGCCCAGCGCCTCGTAGTAGCCGACGTTGGCGTCTTTGCAGATGCCGCAGATCGACGCACCTTGCCGGTCGGCCTTGTCGGTGAACGAGGCGTACAGCGCCCGGCCCACACCGCTGCGCTGCAGGCTCGGGTCGGCGCCGAGGTAGACGTGGAAGAAGTGCGGTTCGGGCGGAGCGGCGCGATCCATGGCCGCGTCGACCTCGATACCGCGACGCACCGAGGACCCCATCGCCACGAGAAGCTCGGGGCCCGCGATGATTTCGCGCAGGCCACCCGGACGATAGCCCTGCGGGTACCACAGCAGGACCCCGACAACCCGCCCGTCGAGCGCCGCCACCTCGGCCCCGCCTGCGGGCAAAAAGCGGTGCCGGATCATGGCGCGCAACATGCGCGGGGCCCGTCGATACCGGACGGTCTCGTCTGGAAAGACGTACTCGTCGATCGGATCGTCCTGTGCGAAAGCGGCGGCGAGCACTTCAACCATGGAGTCGATGTCGGCCCTGGTGGCCGGGCGGACGATCGGACTCTTTCCTGAACTCAACGCTGTTGTACCTCAATGGATCCACTGTGCCGGATCACGGAACTCGTTCGGGCAGACTGTGTTTCGTTAGGCTATCTCAGCACATCTGCTCAGCATAGAATTCGGAACGACTTGTCGGTTTTCGCGACGTCGCTACGCGTCAAGGGGCATTGACATGACGGCCGCCCTGCGCGGATTCTCGACGAAATCCTTTACGGTCGTGTCGAGAAGGTGAGCGCCGACCCCGACCGGCGCACCCGTTTCGCTTCGACCTTCCTCGCGGTAGAGCTCGCGAGCATCACCACCGTGCTCGAAGAGGACTCCGCGCGCCTGGTCGGCTGAGGCCTCAGCGCTGGCGCCAGCTCAGGGGGCCGGGGAGGTCGACGGCGTTCTTCCTGGTGCGCGAGTTCCAGGACCAGGGGCCGATTTTGATGCCCCAGGACGACAGGCCCGACTGGGTGAAATTGAACTTCAGGGGGCCGAAGGATTTGCGCTGGCGGAATCGGATGGGCATTGCTGGCCTTTCGGTTCGGCGCGTCGATCCGAATCGAGCTCGGCGGCAGCCGATTCCAATGCATCGACGCTACCGGCCATGATAGTTCGAATATGGCGGGTGATGTGGTCGAGCGGCCAGTCCCACCAGGCACAAGCCAGCAGGCGCTCGACTCCGGCTGCGGGATAACGGGTTCGGATCAGTCGGGCTGGGTTGCCACCGACGATCCCGTAGTCGGGCACATCGGCGGTGACCACGGCGCCGGTGCCGATGATCGCCCCGTTGCCGACGCGGACGCCGGGCATCAAGGTCGCGCCGTTGCCGATCCACACATCGTTGCCGATCACCGTGTCGCCACGGCTCGGCAGGTCCATGACCAGGTCGATGTGGTCGGCCCAGGAACCGCCGAGGACCGGGAACGGGTAGGTCGACGGGCCGTCCATGCGGTGGTTGGCGCCGTTCATGATGAACCGGGCACCGGTGGCGATG
The DNA here is from genome assembly GCF_053605015.1 of Nocardia sp. NPDC003979. Taxonomy (NCBI): domain Bacteria; kingdom Bacillati; phylum Actinomycetota; class Actinomycetes; order Mycobacteriales; family Nocardiaceae; genus Nocardia; species Nocardia sp. NPDC003979. The sequence goes on along the minus strand of NZ_JBSGIJ010000001.1, from coordinate 90,577 downwards.
GCACAGAACTTGCCGATGACCAGCTTCTCCGGACCGTAGCTGTAGAGGACGTTGCGGGTTTCGAAGGCGGTCGGGTCGTCGGGATCGTCGTAGTAGGTGAAGTCGCCGACCTCGATCCACGGCGAGGTCACGTGCGGTTTCAGCAGCATCACCCGGGTGCGGTCGGGAATGGGGTGGGGTTTGGTCGGGTCGGGTGCGGGCACGGGGGCTCCTTCGGGATTCAGACGGTGGCGGTGGCGCCGAGGGCGAGGTGGGCGCCGCGCCAGCGTGAACGCAGACGGCGGTCGTGGCTGACGACCAGCAGTGCACCGCGATAGGTGCTCAGGGCGGTTTCCAGGTCTTCGACCAGGGCCGGCGAGAGGTGATTGGTCGGTTCGTCGAGGAGCAGGGCGTCGACGGGCTCGGTGACGAGGCGGGCGAGGGCCAGGCGTTGGCGTTGGCCGGTGGACAGGTCGGCCACGCGGGTATCCAGCCGCGCGCGATCGAACAGGCCGAGGGCGAGTAGTTGCTCGGTGTGCTCATCGGCGTCGCCCGCGCGACCGCGCGCGAAGGCAGCGGCGAGGGTTTGCGACGGGTCGGGGAACGAAGGCTCCTGGGCCAGGTAGCCGATGCGTCCGCGCCGGGTCACGGCGCCACCGTCAGGTGTGACTTCACCGGTGAGAACCCTGAGCAGCGTGGACTTTCCGACGCCGTTGGGGCCGGTGATCAGCGCCCGCTCCCCAGCCGCGATCGACAGGCTCGTACGGTGCAGCCGACCCTCGACGGCCACGTCGACCGCTTCGAGCACCGGCCCCTGTACCCGCCGCGCCCGCAGCACCGGGGTGAACCGCAGCGGCTGCGGCGGTGCGGGTACCGGGTCGGCCAGCAACCGCCGCAAACGTTCCTCCGCATTGCGGACACGGCTGGCCAACGACTGCTGCACGCGACCCCCGGCCCGGTCGTAGGCCATCTTGTTGTTGTCCTTCATCGCCCGGCCCGGTGCCACCGCGCGTGCGGTGGTCGCGGCGGTCTCGCGCAGGCGGGCGATATCGGCCTGCCACTGTTCGTGGGCCTGCTCCCAGCGTTGCCTGGCCGCCGCTTTCTCGGTGAGGTAGCCCGCGTAACCGTTGCCGTAGCGGACAACTCGTCTGCGGTCGGCGTCGACCTCGAGCAGGTCGGTGGCGACGCGTTCGAGGAACCGCCGGTCGTGCGACACCGCGACGACGGTGCCGCGACGGGTGCGCAGGTGGTCTTCGAGCCAGGTCATGGCGGTGTCGTCGAGGTGGTTGGTCGGCTCGTCGAGCAGCAGCACCTCGGTGCCCGCCGCCAGCACCGAGGCCAACCGCAATCGGACCTGTTCGCCACCGGACAGGTCGCCGACGCGGCGATCGCGGGCGACGAGCCCGAGACCGAGACCGTGCAGGGCCCGTTCCACCTCGACTTCGGCGTCGTAACCGCCACGCAGCTCGAAAAGCGTTGTCAGCTGCGCATATTCGGCCATCCCGTCACCGTCGGCCATCGTGGCTTCCAGCGTTCGCAGGCGGGCCTCGATGGCACGCAGGTCGGCCAGGGCGCGGTCGATGATCTGCTGCACGGTGAGGTGCGGTGAAAGTTCCTCGTCCTGGGCGAGGTAGCCGATGCCACCGTCGGCCCGGACCGTCACCTCGCCGGAATCGGGCAGTTCGCGACCGGCCAGCAGGCGCAGCAGGGTGGACTTGCCCGAACCGTTCTCGCCGATGATCCCGGTGCGCTCGCCCGTGGCGAACGCACACGTCACCTCATCGAGGACCGGGCGCCCAAGGAAGGATTTGCTGACCGCACGAGCGGTGAGTTGGGTTGGCATACAAGCACTCCGAAGCATTCGAGGACGCGGACCGAGCGGACCGCAGGACGTGATGAACGCTTCGAAGGAGCATCGGCAACCTCACTAGTGCGACAACAATTGCATTAGCATGGTGCCACAGGATTTCCCCGCGAGCAAGAAGAAGATTCATGAGCGAACCGAAACCGCGCCCGGGTGGCCGCACCGCCCGCAACCGGGAGCAGGTACTGGCCGCTGTCAGCGCCGAGCTGGCCGAGAACGGCTACGACGCGTTGACCATCGACTCGGTCGCCGAGCGCGCCGGTGTGCATCGGACCACCGTGTACCGGCGGTGGCGCAATGTGGGCGGGCTGCTCGCCGATGTCATCGCGGCGGCGGGTGATCTGGACTGGCAGCCGCGCGATACCGGTTCGCTCGCCGGGGATCTGACCGCGCTGAACGAGGAGATCCAGGAGTCGTTGCTCGCGGAACCGTCGATCGCGTCGGCGCTGATCGCGGTGTCGTTCCGGTCGATGGAGGCCGCACAGGGGCTCGCGCGGATGTGGGAGGACCGTTACGCGCAGTGTGAGATCGTCGTGGAGCGGGCCGCGGAACGGGGCGAGATCCCCGCCGACACCGATGCCCGCGCCCTGCTCATCGCCGCGACGGCCCCGATCTACCACTGTCTGATGCTGCTGCGCACCAGCCCTGATCCGGGATTGCCCGCGCGGGCGGCGAACAGCACCGCCGTAGCCGCCCGCGCGGGCGCGTTCAGCGGAAATCACCCGACGACAGGCAAGGAAGGTTCCGGTGACCGGTAGCCGGACCACCGCCAGGGCGGCGCTGCAACCGGCCCGGCTAGCGTGCCGAACGTCGATCGGCACGTGATCTGTCGCGGGCGTGCGCTCCTCGCAGGAGGGCGCAGAGCATTTCGCCCGAGTCCGGGCCGGGGTCGGTGATGCAGAGCCAGTGGGCACGGCCGTAAAGCGGGTGCGGAACGAAGGTGTCGTCGGCCAGCGTATTGCCGGCGTACGCGGCAAAGGTGTCCTCGGTGACGGCCATATTCACCCGGAAGACACCGGGACGGTCCAGGTCGGAGCCGGTGTCGTCGGGATAGTTCTTGGTGACGATCGTGGCGAAGGGCTGGCCACGGGGCACCACGCCGTCCGGGGCGTAGTAGTAGAAGATGTCGCCCCAGCTGATCTCGGGGAAGTCGCTGCCCTCGGTGGGTCGCAGGGCGAGCACACCGTCGAGTCCGCTCACGAAGTCGTCGATCTCGGTGATCTGCATGCTTCAAGCGTCACATTGAAGTGCTTGTGTGGACTTGGACGCGATACCGCCAGGAGAACTGATGACAAAGCTACATTCGCCCCGGAAGCGGACGGTCGATGTGGCGCGGGCGGCCGGTTACTCGGTGCAGCAGGTGCGCGACCTCGAGAACGACGGTGTGCTGCCCGCCGCGCAACGGTCACCGGGCGGCCACCGGAACTATCGAGACGCGCATGTCGCGGCCGCCCGGGCGTATCGCGCGCTGGTAGAAGGGACCGGCCCGGTGGCGGCGAAGGCGATCATGCGCGATGCCGTCGCCGGGGAAACCGAGCGGGCACTGGCCGGGCTCGACGCGGCCCACGCCGCCCTGCACACCGAACGCGGTGAGCTGGCGCTCGCGGTGCGGGCGGCGGCCGGTATCGGAGCCGAACCGATCGCGGATGTGCGCGACTCCGACGCACTCGGCATCGCCGAACTCGCCGATGCGCTCGGGATCCGAACCTCCACGCTGCGGCATTGGGACGCAGCGGGTTTGGTCGTTCCCCAGCGCTTGAAAGGCGCGCGGCGATACACGCCCGAACAGGTGCGCGACGCCAGGATCGTGCACCAATTACGGCGTGCGGGTTACGGCATAACCACCCTGCGCACGGTGCTCACCCAGTTCCGGCGCAGCGGGCCGGGAGAACTACGCGACGCCCTCGCCACCCGAGAGGCCGCACTCACCCGACGATCCAGGGCGCTCGTCGCAGCGGCGGCGGCCCTGACGGAGGTCCTGCGGGATCAGCCGCACAACCCCCGAGCTCGCGCGCTCTGCTGAGTACCGGCGGCGAGCAACTCGAACAGGGCGGTGATGCTCTGGTCACCACGCCCCTCGGCGACCGCGCAACGGAGCAGGTGGTGGATGGGTTCGTGCCAGCTCATATCGATGCCCGTCTCCGCCGCCAGCTGGGTGTCGTCGGGGACCGCCGTGTGGAACAGGTTGACGGTGGCGCCGAGGCGGCTGTAGTCCTGGGTGTCGATCTCGGTGGCCAGGATCGGCAGCAGGGATTCGATCATCCGCAACCATTTCGCCGAGTACCCGACCATCGCCTCGGCCGGGATTCCGCGGGAGGCAAGGATCGCCGCCCCCTCGAAGATGCCGAGCAGGGTGGGCAGAAGTGTTGCGCCGACGGCGGATTCGTAGAGGGCGGCCAGGTCGGGGTCCGGGCCGAGGAATTCGACGTCGCCGCCGAGCACGCGCAAGGTCTCGACATGGGTGTCGAAGACGGCGCGGTCGCCACCGAAATACAGCAGGGTGTCGAAGTTTCCGACGGCCGATGGCACGTTCTTGATCGCGCCACCGAGGTAACGCGCGCCCACGCAATGCGCGAAGCGTGCGAATTGCCGTGCCTGTGCCGGTGTTCCGCTGTTCAGGGTGATGAGATCGCGGCCCGCGAGTTCACCGGTGCCGTCCAGGCTGTCGCGGGTGGCGGCGAAGGTCGTCATGGTCCCCACGATCACCCGGCTCGCGGCGACGGCATCGGCGACGGCAGGATGGGCGATCGCACCCGCCGCCACCAGGGCCGTGGTGCGCTCGGGGCTGCGGTTCCAGACATGGGTGCGGTAGCCGGCGGCGAGAAAGGCCTGGGCGATCGCGGTGCCCATCGCGCCGGTGCCGAGCACGGTCACGTTGTTCATGGATCCGAGTGTGGGCGCCATCCGGGCGGCGCAGAAGTACGCACTTTTCCCGTCCCTAGCTCACCCGCAGGTAATCGTCCAGGTCAGGGCGCCGGTGGCTGAACAATTGTGTGGGGCGTCATTGTTGTGAACCCTGCCAAGGCCGAAGGTGAGCATCCCCGGGTGTCCAGCCGGTAGCCGTAAAGTTTCAGGTATGCCGGAGCCCGAGATGACCGAATTGGTACAGCGCATCGTCGAGGAGGCGCTACTGGGCGGCCCACGACGGTTCAACCGGACCCAGGTGGCCGAGCTCTCCGGCGTACCGGAGAGCGAATCCCGACGGCTGTGGACGGCGCTCGGTTTCCCCGCCAACTCCGAGGAAGCCGTCGACTACGCCCAGATCGATATCGACTCGGTCAGCACCTTCCGCGGCATGAAAGTGGTTGCGGCGTCGAATCTCCGGCAGCAGGCGGCGGCGGCGCGCACCATCGGTCAGGGCCTGGCGCGGCTGGCCGAATGGCAGGCCGACCTGGTGCTCGCCGAGGTCGCGGTCCGCGCGGAGGCGGCCGATCCCGCCCTGCCCGTGGCCGAGCGGATCAGGGCCGCCGCCGAGGACACCCTCGCCGAGGTCGAGCAGCTACAGGCGTATGTGTGGCGCAGGCATCTGGTGGCCGCCATCGCCCGTTCCATCGACGACGCCGGGGACGGATCCACCCGCACCCTGGCCGTCGGCTTCGCCGACATGGTCGGTTTCACCCGGCTCACCCGGCACCTGCATCCCGACGAATTGTCCACGCTGCTGGAGGCTTTCGAGTCGACCACCACCGCCGCGATCACCGACAACGGCGGCTGGGTGATCAAGAACGTGGGCGACGAGGTGATGTTCGCCGCCGAGAACGCGGTCGACGCGGCCCGGATCGCGCTGGCCATCCAGGAGTCGACCATGCTCGTCGGCGGCACCCCCGAACTGCGCGTCGCCTTCGCCTACGGTGAGGTCCTGCAACGCTTCGGCGACCTGTACGGCTCGGTGGTCAATATCGCCGCCCGCCTCACCGGCGTCGCCCGCCCCGCCAACATCCTCATCGACGACGCCGCCGCCGAGGCCCTCGCCGACCACCCCGAATTCGCCATCCGTCACCTGCGCAGCGTCCGCGTCCGCGGCTTCAACCGCCTGCGCCCCCACCGCCTTCGCCGCGCGTGAACCCGGAACCATTGCCGGTCTTCCACAGCGGCAGAACACGCGAAGCGGACGAGACGCGCGCCGACCTTCGCGAGCAGATCGCCGAGCGGACGCGTCGCATCGACCACCGCGACGGAGACAGCGACACCGTTCTCTAGGGTGTTGTGGTGGAGATGGATTGGCTGAGTGTGCGCGAGGCGTACACGGTGTTCGCCGATGACGCGGTGGTGGCGCTGAACAAGCCGTCGGGTATTTCGGTGACCGGGGAGCGGCACGACACCGATCTGGTCGAGATCGCGCAGGCGGCGGGGACGCAGGTGTACCCGGTGCACCGGATCGACAAGGTGACCTCGGGGCTGGTGCTGCTGGCGACCGACTTGAAGGCGCACGGGCAGCTCACCCGGCAGTTCAACAAGCAGACCGCACGCAAGGCGTACCTGGCGATCGTGTCCGGAGAAGACCTGCCCGACCAGGGCGAACTCGACCTGCCGTTGAGCGTGGGACGCAAGAACCGGGTGCGGATCGCGGCGCCGCGCGAGGCGATCCGCCGCGAAGGCGAGCGCTGGTTCGTCGACGACGCCGACCTGCTGCCCGCCAAGAACTACCCCTCGCTCACCAGGTTCACCACCGTCGCGCGCAAGGACGATCGAGCCCTGCTCGCACTTCGACCGGTGACCGGCCGACGACACCAGATCCGCGTGCAGCTCGCCTGGACCGGCCACCCGATCCTGGGCGACCCCCTGTTCGACCGCACCGCCGCCCTCCCCCGCACCCATCTGCACTCCTGGCGGCTGCAACTGGACGCCGACTGGCTCACCCCACCCGTCCTCGACCTGCGCGCCACCCCGGGCCCCGACTTCTGGGCACCGTTCACCACCGACCCCGACGAAGCAGCGCACCTGCTGGCCGAGGCCGACCGCCGCACCGTTGCTACCCGGTGATCTCCCAGCTGCTGCTGCCGTCGTTGCGCGCGGTGACCACGACGGTCGCCGTATCGCCCTCGGCCTCGACCGCTGTACAGGTGAAGGTGCTGCCGACCTCGGCGATCTTCAGGCCCTGACCGCAGTCGACGGTCACCGCGAAACCGAGCTGGTTCGAGGCTTCGGTGCTGATGCCGGCCGCGGTCGCCGCCAGGTCGAACGCGATATCGCGGCTCTTGTACTCCACCGAGCCTTCGTCGTCCTCGACGCGCACATCCACGCGCACTTCTTTGTCCTCGACCTTGGCCACACAGATGAAGGTGTCGCCCGTGGCCGGTTCGTCGGCCAGACGCGGGCACTTCACGGATTCGACGCCCGAGCAAACATCCGATCCCACTCAGCGGAATACACTTACTACAACAGGCTGATTCGCGCAGGAGAACGCGAGCTTGCGCGCGGTGAAAACGCACACAGACCAGCCGATGGGTTTCGGTCCGTGGTACGGCTCATGCAGACGAATAAGCGCAGGTCATCTAGCCTTGAAGGGTGCCGATGAGTCATCCCGGCGCACTCTGACGCAACGGAGCGATCCCAGAGAAGAAAGCGACTGCCGATGATCCTGGCGGCTCAGCTCAGCGACACCCATTTCGACCTCAGCGCACGCAATACCGAACGGGTCGAGGCGGTGATGGGCTATCTGGCGGACCTGCCGCGCAGGCCCGACGTCATCCTCGTCACCGGCGACATCACCGATTCCGGCAGACCCGAGCAGTACGCCGAGGCGCGCCTGGCCCTGACCGCCGACATCCCGGTCTACCTGCTTCCCGGCAACCACGACGACCGCGCGAACTTCCGCACCGGCCTGCTCGGCGAGCCCGCCTCCACGGCACCCGTCAACAGCGCCAACCGCGTCGGCCCGCTGACCATCCTCATGCTCGATTCCAGCATCCCCGGCGAGCCGAGCGGTGCACTGTCCGATGACACGTACGCGTGGCTACGCGCCGCCCTGGCCGAGGCGCCCGCCGACGGCCCGATCCTCATCGCCCTGCACCACCCACCGAACCACCTGTTCAGCCCGATCGTCGACGTGATCGCCCTGGCCGATCCCGGTCGCCTGGCCGCCATCGTCGCGGGCGACCAGCGCATCATCGGCGTGCTCACCGGCCACGCCCACTCCCCCATCGCCACCACCTTCGCGGGCAAGCCGATGATCACCTGCCCGAGCACCGCCTCGGTCCTCGGCGGCGAATGGGAGATCACCCCGCCGCACCGCGTGATGGACTACGCACCCGACCCGGCCATCGCGCTGCATGTCATCGACGAAAACCACGCTCTGACAACCCATTTCCGCACGGTGGCGATGGGCGGCTGGCTGGCCGAACCCCGGATCTGAGCCTGCGCGCCGTGCCCACCACCAGGTGGGCACACCGGATCCTCACATAATCCACACGCCGCGCATATCCCGGTGGGGCAACCCCCTGGCAGACTGGACACGTGAATCACAAGCCCGCGGATCTTCCTCGCGGACCACTGCGTCCCATCGAGCTGGCCACCGGGGCGGTGATGGCGGGGCTCACCGTCGGCCTCATCACCGTGGGGTCGCTGGTGCCGATGGCGGCCGCGTTGCAGCTGGTCGCGGCCGTTCCGCTGGGGCTGCTTGCCCACCGGTACCGGCTGCGGGCGCTGGTCACCGCGACCGTCGCCGCCGGACTGGTGACATTCGTGGCGGCGGGGATCATGCCCGCGCTCGGGGTGCTCGGCGCCGCGACCGTCGCCGGGATCGTCGGCATCGTCAAACGACGAGGTGGCGGATTCGCCGCCGTGCTGGCGCTCGGGCTGGTCGCGGGCCTCGGCTGGGGGATGTTCTCCGTGGCGAGCCTGCTGCTGTTCGCCAGGACCAGGCAGCTGTTCTTCGACGCCATCCGCAGCACCGCCGAGGGCATCAACAACCTCGCCGAACGACAGGCGCAGCTCGAACCCCTCGGCCGGATGGCGACCGAGGCCACCGAGGCCGTGCTGCGCTGGTGGTGGCTCTACATCGGCGGCTCCGTCGCGCTCGGCGTGTTCGTGAGCACCGTCGTCTCCTGGTTCGTGCTCGGCTCGGTGCTCGACCGGCTGCGGTGGCTGCCGGGCAGCGACCGCCTCGACGCACCCGAGGACGACCGGCAGATCGCGCCGCTGCCCGTCTGTCTGCACGGCGTCGGTTTCCGGTATCCGGGAGCCGCCACCGATGCGCTCGCCGATATCGACCTCACCATCCGGCCCGGCGAGTTCGTCGCCGTGGTCGGGCACAACGGGTCGGGCAAATCCACGCTCACCCGGGTGCTCGCGGGCAGACCACCGACCTCCGGCGCCGTCGACCGGCCGGGCTCCGCGGGCCTCGGCAAACTCGGCGGCACCGCGCTGGTGCTGCAACGTCCCGAGAGCCAGACCCTCGGTGTCTCCGTCGCCGACGACGTGGTGTGGGGCCTGCCGCCCGAACTCGCCGCCCAGGTCGACGTGGACGCGCTGCTCGCCGAGGTCGGCCTCGACGGCATGGGCCGCCGCGAAACCGCCACCCTCTCCGGTGGCCAGCAGCAGCGCCTCGCCGTCGCCGCGGCCCTGGCCCGGCGCCCGGCCCTGCTGATCGCCGACGAAGCCACCTCGATGATCGATCCGGACGGCCGCCGCGACCTGGTGGCCCTGCTGGCCCGGCTGCCCGAGCGGCACGGCACCGCCGTGGTCCTGGTGACCCACCACGAAGCCGACGCGAGCGCCGCGGGCCGGGTGATCCACCTGGCGCAGGGCCGCATGGTCGACCGGCTCGCGGCCTGGCCGCAACCGGCCCGCGACCGGCGCCGGGCACCGATGGGCGAACCCATCCTCGAGCTCACCGACGTGCGCCACACCTACAACCGGGGCACACCGTGGGAGGCACCGGCGCTGCACGGTGTCGACCTGTCGGTGCGCCGCGGCGAGGCACTGCTCGTGGTCGGCGGCAACGGGTCGGGCAAGTCGACGCTGGCGTGGATCATCGCCGGCCTGATCGCCCCGAGCGAGGGCCGCTGCGAACTGCGCGGCACCCCGGTCGACAAGCAGATCGGGCGCGTCACCCTGGCGTTCCAGCATTCCCGCCTGCAACTGCAGAAGCAGACGGTCGGCGAGGAGATCGCCGACTGGGGCGGCAAGGCCACCGGTTCCGGCGCGGTGGGCCGCGCGCTCGACGCGGTCGGCCTCGACCGCGCCTTCGCGGCCCGCTCGGTCGACGAACTCAGCGGCGGTCAGGCCAAACGGGTGGTGCTCGCGGCGATGGTCGCCAGCCATCCCCAGGTCGTCGTCCTGGACGAACCGCTGGCCGGGCTCGACCCGCAGGGCCGCGCCGAAGTGGTGGAACTGCTTGCCCGCCTGCGTGATTCGGGCCTCACCCTGATCGTCATCTCCCACGATGTGGCCGATGTGTCGGTGGTGTGCGATCGCACCGTCCACCTGGATTCCGGGGTGATCGTCGAGACCGCGCGCCAGACCGTCGGCGCTGTCGCCGCGCACACCGAACCGCTGTGGCGACTGGACAATTCACGCAACGAACCGGGGAACGGAGTGGCCCGATGAGCACCGTTTTGTTGCGCGAGGTACCCGTGAACAGCGTGGTGCACCGCCTGTGGGCAGGCACCAAGATGATCGCGGCGTTCACCATCAGCCTGCTGCTGATGTTCTGGCCCGCGTGGCCGGTGCTCGGCGTGATCATCGCGTTCCTGATCGCGATCGCCGTGCTGGCCAGGATTCCGCTGGGCGCGCTGCCGCGCCTGCCGCTGTGGTTCTGGGGACTGATCGTGTTCGGCGCGCTGGTCAACATCCCCAACGGAACGCGTGGGGTGCTGGTCTACGCGCAGGTGGTCGTGTTCGGCCTGGTGCTGGTCGCGGCCTCGCTGCTGATCGCGTTCACCACCCCGATGGGTGAGGTGGCCCCGGCGCTGGCCAAGCTCGGTGCGCCGCTGCGCAAGCTGCGGCTGCCGGTCGACGAATGGGCGGTGGTCGTCGCGCTCACCCTGCGCGGGCTGCCGCTGCTGCTCGACGAGATCCAGGTGCTGCGCGCGGCTCGCAAGCTGCGCCCCAAGGAGAGCCTGCTGCATCGCGCCTCCGACGCGAATCCGCTCATCGACATTCTCACCGCGTGCATGGCGGTGTCGTCGCGGCGGGCGGGCGAGCTGGCCGAGGCCATCACCGCGCGTGGTGGCACGGGCATGCTGACGGCCCATCCCAGCGCCCCGACCAGGCGCGATGCCGTCGCCCTCATGATCGTCTTCGCGGTCTGCGCGGGTGCGCTCGGGCTCAACGCCGCACTGTGAACGAGCACGGCTCGTAATAGCGTATATCTATGAGGAATTTCATGTTTAAAATCTGAATTCCTCTGTGAGACACCATCGAGACGACTAGCGTTCAATCGACAACCGAGCTGGACCGCTTTCACGTGCCGACGCTCGCTTCTCGGGGGAAGCAACGAACGCGGCGCCTTCGTTTGGGCACGTCTCCTGATGAAAACCAGATGGGAATGTTCACATGATCATCCGTAAGATCGCCGCGGTCGCCATTCCGGTGCTCGCGGCAGCACTCGTCGGCACCGGCGTTGCGAACGCCGAACCGGTGCCGCCGAGCGTCGAGTACCGCACCGAACTCATCGGCAACACTGTTGTCACCACCCTCACGCACGGCACCTTCACCCTCACCGACGGCGCCGTTCAGGTCCGCGACGAAGCAGGCGCCACCCTGCTGTCGCTGCCGCTTTCGGTGCGCGACGGCGCCCTCGAGTACCCGCTGCCGCACGCGGTCAGCGACGAGGGCCGCAAGCTCGAACTGACCGCCGTGAAGGACGCGGCCACCGCGCGCCCCAACCTCACCCCGGTCGCCTCGCCCTCGGAAAACTATGCGGCGCAGGCTAATTTCGCCTCGACCTTCGGCCTGGCCACCGCCATCGGCAGCTTCGTCGGCATGGCCATCGGCGCGGTGATCGGCCTCGTCGTCGGCGCGGCCGCGGGCGGCGTCGGCGCACTGCCTGGCCTCATCACCGGTGCGTCCGTCGGTGCGATCATCGGCACCATCGTCGCCGGTGGGCCGACCCTGATCGTCGCGGGCATCGACCTGATCAACACCTTGACCGCTCCCCCGGGCACCACCCGCTGGGCGCAGACCGGGTAATCCCCGCAGACAACGCGCTGGGAGCAAACTCTCAGCGCGTTGGTCCGGCGGGCCGGTGGCGGCCGGCCCGCCGTCGGCCTCAGGCCTTGTCACGCAGCGCGTTCTTCGCCGCTTCCTGAGCCGAATCCACCTGACCGGCGAACTTGCCGCCGGTCTTGTTGTCCACCACGTCACCGGCCTTCTCGATGACGTCGTCGACCTTGTCGGCGTGCTGGGAGGCAAGGCCCATCGCCTTGTCCGCCAGGTTCTTGAAATCCACCGCGTACTCCTCGCTGATTCGAACCGGGTACAACGCGATCACCCTAGCAACAGCGCAGCTTTCACGCGCGAGCATCATCGTGGCGAACTTGTCACACCGTCCCAGATCGGATGCCACAGGCGTCCCGTATCGGTCCACGCCTGGAACCGCACGATGCCGGTGACGCTCGGCGTGACCCACTCGGCGTCCTTGATCTCCTCCGCCGTCATCTCGTTGGTGAACGGTGAAGTCTTGCGGCGCAGACGTTGCAGCTGCTCGGCGATGCGGCGTTGCTGTTCGGAATCGAACCCGGTGCCGACCCGGCCGACGTAGACGAAGTCGTCGTCGTGCGGAATGCCGACGAGCAAGGACTTGAACGGGCGGGCCGCGCTCGACCGCCACCCACCGATCACCACCTCCCTGGATCGCCAGTTGCGCTGTTTGATCCAGGTCTGGCTGCGTTTGCCCGGCTGATACACCGAGTCGACGCGCTTGGCGACCACGCCCTCCTGCCCCTGTTCGCGGCTCTGCTCCATCGCCTCGGCCCCGGAACCGCCGAGCCGTTCGGAGATCCGCATCGAGGGCGCCAGTTGTCCCAATGCCTCGAGGACCACCCGGCGGTCGCTGTATTTCTTGCGGAGCAGCGAGGTGCCGTCGAGGTAGAGGACATCGAAGGCGACGAAGATCGCGCGGGCCGAATCCGCCTGGAGCGCGGAGATATCCGAGAGCCCGTTGTCGTCGAAGACGACCGCCTCCCCGTCGAGCACCACGCGGTGCCCGGCCAGTTCGGCGGCCAGCGCGGCCAGGCGCGGGTACCGGGCGGTGACAGTGTTGCCGCGCCTGCTGCGCACGGTGACGGTGCCGTCGTCGATCTCGACGATCACCCGGAACCCGTCCCACTTGGTCTCGAACTCCCACTCCGGGGGCTGCAACGACTCCACGTCCCCGGCGGTCGCGAGCATCGGCGACAAGCCGTGCGGGAACGCCCGGGAACCGGTGTCGGACAGCGTTTCCCGGGCGCCTTGGTCGCGCATGTAGTGCATCAGCCACTGGTCGCCCTTGGTCTGGATGAAGGCGTAGCGACCGCGCACCTTCTTGCCGTCGAACTCGACGATCACCTCGTCGTCGCGCCACTTCTCGGTGCGGTAGGTGCCCGAATCCCAGATCGTCATCTCCCCGGCGCCGTACTCGCCCTTGGGGATGGTGCCGTGGAAGTCGAGGTATTCGAGCGGATGGTCCTCGGTGCGCACGGCCAGGCGGTTGTGTTTCGGCTCGGTCGGTGGGCCCTTCGGGACGGCCCAGGAGGCGAGGACACCGTCGCGTTCGAGGCGCACATCCCAGTGCAGGCGGCGGGCGTGGTGTTCCTGGATGACGAACCGGTCGTCGGAACCACGCTCGGGAGCGGTGGCTGGGACCGGTTCCGGCGTGCGCCCCGGGTCGCGCATGCTGCGGTACTTGGTGAGCGAGTCGGGACGGGCGGGCAGCGGTGGGTCGAGGTCGGCCAGCAGGTCGCCGTCGGCTTTCCAGCGCGCGAGCACTTCGTCGAAACGCAACTGCCGCAACGACTTCGCGTCCTCGATCTCGGCCCAGTCGCGCGGGGCGGCGGCATTGGGTTCGGTGCGTCCACGCAGCGAATAGGGCGCGATGGTCGTCTTGGCGGCGTTGTTCTGGCTCCAGTCGAGGAACACCTTGCCGCCCCGCGCCGACTTCGCCATCGTCGCGGTGACGAGGTCGGGGTGCAGCTTCTCCAGATTCGTCGCCACCTGTTTGGCGACCGTCGACGCGCCACGTGAACTCACCGGCCGGTCCAGCGGTACGTAGAGGTGGATTCCCTTGCTGCCACTGGTCACGGGAAAGGCGCGCATCCCGATCTCCCCGACCATGTCCCGTACGGCCAGCGCGACAGTGGCACATTCGACCAGGCCCGCACCCGGCCCGGGATCGAGGTCGAACACGATGCGGGTGGCCGGACCGCGCTCGCCGTCCTCGAAACGCCATTGCGGCACATGGATTTCCAGCGCCGCCTGCTGCCCGAGCCAGGCCATCGCCGCCTCGGAATCGATGAGCGGGTACACCACCCGGCGGCTGGAATGCTCGAGCGCGGCGCGGTGCAACCACGCGGGCGCGTGCTCGGGCAAGTTCTTCTCGAAGAAATCGGGGTGATCCACCCCGTTGGGCCAGCGCTTCCTGGTGACCGCACGACCGGCGACATGCGGCGCGATGGCATCGGTGATCGCCGAATAGTAGGCGATCACTTCACCTTTGGTCGTTCCGGTGGCCGGGTACAACACCTTGTCGAGGTTGCTGAGCTCGACCTCGACGTCCGGTTCACCCGGCGCACCACGGAACTCGCGGCGGACCATCGACGTGGCCCGGCGGCGGGGGCCGCGTCGTCGCGGCCCCCGCGCACCGGATCAGGCCTTGGGCCCCGGATCGGTCGGGGTGGTGCCGCCCGTGGCAGGTCCCGAGCCCGGCTGCTGCGGGGGCACGGCCTTCTTGGCGGCTTCCTTGCCCTTCTCGATCTTGTCGCTGTACTTGCCCTTGGTTTTGTCGTCGATGAAGGTGCCTGCCTTGTCGACCGCATCGTTGATCTTGTCCGCGTTCTGCGCGGCGGCCTCCTTGCCCTTACCGAGCAAGCCCTTCAAGGTGTCCACGAGACTCATCTGCCGATGTTCCTTTCCCAGTTTTGCGCGATCGCCCATCGCTGCACTAAGCCGAAAGGTTCACTCCACATCTTCCCACCACGAAACCCGTGGTGGGAGGTCATTCGGAACCACCCGCTCACCCGGCTTGGGCACCGCGATCGCGGTTCCGGCCGCGGCGGCCGCCGACACCAGCCGGTGCACCGGTTCGGCCCAGCCGTGGAAGGCCAGGTTGAAGGTGGCCCAGTGGATCGGGACGAGCAGCCCGTAGCCGGGGTCGCCGAGGCACAGGGCCGCGTGCGCGCGCACCGCTTCCTCGGGGGTCATGTGCACATCGGTCCAGCGCTCGTCGTAGGCGCCGATCGGGAGCAGGGTGAGGTCGAACGGGCCGAGCACCGCACCGGCCTGCGCGAACGCCTTCGTGTACCCGGTGTCGCCGCCGAAATACACCCGCTTGGTCGGCCCGGCCAGCGCCCACGACGCCCACAGGGTGGTGTTGCGAGTGAGGCCGCGGCCGGAGAAGTGACGGGCCTCGGCGCAGGTGATGGTCAGACCACGGTCGCCGGCCTTGTGGCCGAGGGAAACCGAACCGCCCCAATCCAATTCGATGATGCGGTCGTCCGGCACGCCCCACAGCCGCAGGTGTGCGCCGATTCCCATCGGGACCACGAACGGCGCGCGCTGGGCGCGGACCAGCTCGTCGACGGTCGGCTTGTCGAGGTGGTCGTAGTGGTCGTGGGAGATGACGACGGCGTCGACCCGAGGCAGGGTGGACAGCGCGCCCGGCACCGGATGCAACCGGGCAGGCCCGATCACCGGCGACGGCGAGACCCGCTCGCTCCACACCGGGTCGGTCAGCACGCGGTACCCGTCGAGTTCGATCAGCGCGCTCGCATGCCCGTACCAGGTGACGGCCAGTTCCTCCGCCTGCTCGGGTACGGCGGGCGTCACCAGCGGAACCGGCCGCCTCGGTCGCCCGACCCGCCCCTGGGTGAGCCCCGACCACACCAGCGAGGCCGCCGAACCGGCCGCGATCATCGCGCTGGCCTCGGTGTTGTGGAAACGGCCGTCCCGATACGACGACTTGCCGAGCGCCGTGGGCGCGATCTCCGACGGCCCGGCGCCGAGTGCCCTCGGCAGCCCCCACACGGCACGCGCCACCCAGGCCAGCCCGAGCGCACTCGCCACCGAACCCGCGACCCGTGCCGGATTCATCAGCGCCCCTGGAATTTCGCCGGGCGCTTCTCCTGCCGGGCCAGCCGGCCTTCCTGCGCGTCGTCGCTGGTCCAGGCCGCCGACAGTGCCGTCTCCAGTTGCTCGCTGGCCGGAGCGCGGGTGCCGTCGTCGTTGAGCATGAGCTTCATGGCCCGCAGTGACAGCGGCGCGAGTTGGGCGATCGACTTGGCCCAGGCCTTGGCGTCGGCGACGGTGCCGATCTTGTTGGCGAAGCCGAACGCGTAAGCGTCCGCGGCACTGACGGTTTCGGCGCCGAGCAGGATGGTGCGGGCCGGGCCGCCGCCGATCAGGGCGGCCAACCGGGCGACGGTCCAGCGGTCCACCGAGATGCCGAGCTTGGCGGCGGGCACCGCGATATAGGCGTCGGGCTCGATCACTCGCAGGTCCGAGGCGAGCGCCAGCTGCACACCGGCGCCGATCGCGCCACCGTTGATCGCCGAGATGACCGGCACCGGAAGGCTTTCGATGGTGTGCAGCATGTCGAGCAGACCGGTCAGGAAGGTCTCGGAGTACACACCGGACAGGTCGGCGCCCGCGCTGAAGATCGGGCCACGCCCGGTGAGCACGATGACGCGCGCCCCCTGGTCGACGGCCTCGAGCATGGCGGTGCGCAGCTGGGCGACCAGCTCCTCGTTGAGCGCGTTGCGCCGCTGTTCGCGCTGCAGTTCGATGGTGATCACGTCGCCATCGCGGGTCACGCCGAGCATGAATTCCTCCACAGAAGTACCGGATCACGTGGTTGTCTTCACTCTGCCACAGTCAGCGGTCGGCGCCCGGTAAGGCATACCATCGGCGGCTGTGGGAACCGACTTCGACATCGTGGTGATCGGCGCGGGCCAGGCCGGACTGTCGGCGGGCTATCACCTGCGCCGGCTGGGGTTGGTGCCCGAACGCGACTTCCTCATCGTCGACCACGCGCCGGGACCGGGCGGTGCCTGGCAGTTCCGCTGGCCCTCGCTCACCCTGACCACCGTGAACCGGGTGCACGACCTGCCCGGCATGTCGTTCGCCGAGACCCTGCCGCCCGGGTCGTCCTCGGCGCCGGCCGCGACCGCCGTCCCGCACTACTACGAGCTCTACGAGAAGCGGTTCGACCTGCGGGTTCGCCGTCAGGTTTCGGTGCGGGTGGTCTGCGACCGGACCGCCGACGGGCAGAGCTGCGCCGGACGCGGTGAGGTGCTGCAGGTCGAAACCGACAGTGCCGGAACACTGCGCACGCGCGGGCTGATCAACGGCACCGGCACGTGGGAACACCCGTTCATCCCGCGCTATCCGGGCGCCGACAGCTTCGCCGGACGTCAGCTGCACACACGCGACTACCGCAGCGCCGACGAATTCGCGGGCAAGCACGTGATCGTCGTCGGCGGCGGTATCTCGGCGGTGCAGTTGCTCGACGAGATCTCCCGGGTCACCTCGACGACCTGGGTGACCAGGACCGAGCCACGCTGGCGCGAGACACCGTTCACCGAAGCGGACGGGCGCGCGGCGGTGGCCGCGGTGGAGGACCGGGTGCGCCGTGGTCTGCCGCCGGGCTCGGTGGTGTCGCTGACCGGGCTGCCGCTCGACGACCGGCTGCGCGCCGCCCGCGACCGAGGCGTACTCGACCGGCTGCCCATGTTCGAACGGATCGAGCCGACCGGCGTGCGCTGGTCCGACGGCACCTTCCAGCCCGCCGACGTGATTCTGTGGGCGACCGGCTTCCGCAGTTCCCTCGACCATCTGGCCCCGCTGCGGTTGCGCGGGCCCGGCGGCGGCATCACGATGACCGGCCGTCTGGCCACCCAGGTCGCGGTCGACCCCCGCGTGCACCTGATCGGCTACGGGCCGTCGGCCAGCACGATCGGCGCCAACCGGGCAGGCCGGGCAGCCGCCCGGGAGTTGAGCGACTACCTGGCGATCAGTCCAGACCGGCGCTGAAGGTGGCCGGATCGGGGCCGATCCGGGTGCCCCGATCGAGGCGGTTGATCGCGGCCATCGCGTCGGCGTCGAGTTCGAAGGTGAACACGTCGAAGTTCTCGGCGATGCGCGAGGGCGTCACCGACTTCGGGATGACGATATTGCCCAGCTGCAGGTGCCACCGGATGATGACCTGCGCGGGCGTGCGATCGAGCTCCTTGGCCAGGCTCACGATGGTGGGATCGTCCAGCAGGGTGCCCTGCCCGAGCGGGCTCCACGCCTCGGTGGCGATGGCGTTGTTCGCATGGAAGGCGCGTAGTTCGGGCTGGGCGAGGGTGGGATGCAGCTCGATCTGGTTCACGGTGGGGATCTCGCCGGTCTCGGCGATCACCTGCTCCAGATCGGGGATCCGGAAGTTCGAGACACCGATTGATTTCACCCGGCCCTGCGCCTTCAAGGCCTGGAACGCGCGGAACGTGTCGACGAAACGACCGGCCTTCGGCACCGGCCAATGGATCAGGTACAGGTCGAGATAGTCCAGGCCGAGACGCTGCATGCTGGTGTCGAAGGCACGCAGCGTGCTGTCGTAACCCTGCTCGGAGTTCCACAGCTTGGTTGTCACATAGATCTCGTCGCGGGGAATCCCCGAGGCACGGATCGCGCGACCTACGCCTTCCTCGTTTCCGTAGATCGCGGCCGTGTCGATACTGCGGTAACCGACCTTCAACGCCTCGGCGACCACAGTGGTGACGTCTTCCTCCGGCACCTGGAACACACCGAAGCCGAGCTGCGGTATGACGTTCCCATCGCCCAGCACGATGGTGGGAACAGGACTGCTTTCGCTGCGGAAGGTCACCCTACCGAAGGGTAGAAGTGGTTGCCGGTGGCGTCAACGACGCGACCTCGCGTGTTTCCCCAGGTGTGCGAACCGGGGCGGGGGTCGGTTTTGTCACCGGCCGATGCGGCGGTAGCGGGCCAGGCGCAGCGTGCGCAGTTCCTCGGGTGGGTGGGTGCGCAGGGCGGCCAGTTCCTCGGCGATCGCCAGGACGACGCGGCGGGCGAAGGCGACCGGCTCGTCGGCGGCGTCGGGATACTCCTCCACGATCCGGTCCACCACGCCGTCCTCGAGCAGATCCGCGGAGCGAATGCGTTGGGCCGCGGCGAGTTCCGGCGCATGCTCGGTATCACGGAAGACGATGGCACTGGCACCTTCCGGCGGCAGCGGCGCGAGCCAGCCGTGCCGCGCGGCGAGCACCCGGTCGGCGGGGAGCAGGGCGAGGGCGCCACCGCCGGTGCCCTGACCGAGCAGCACCGAGACCGTCGGGGTGTCGAGGGTGACGAGATCGGCCAGACAGCGGGCGATTTCACCCGCAAGACCGCGTTCCTCCGCCTCCTTGGACAGCGCGGCGCCGACGGTGTCGATCACCAGGACCAGCGGCAGCCGCAACTCCCCCGCCAGCGCCATGGCCCGGCGGGCCTCGCGTAGCGCGGCGGGGCTCATGGTCTGCTCCTCGAGGCGGCCGGATCGGTCGTGCCCGAACACCACGCACGGCTGCCCGCCGAACCGGGCGAGGGCGAGCAGGACGGTGCGGTCGGTTTCGCCCTGGCCGGTGCCCGACAGCGGAACCCGTTGGCTGGTATGGCGAAGCAGGTCACGAATGCCCGGGCGGCCGGGCCGCCGGGTACTGAGCACCGAATCCCATGCTGTGGCCGCGGGATTCGCCGGGACGCCCGGATTACGCACGGGCGCAGCCCAACCCGGCTCGGCGGACAACGGAAGCGGCAGGCCCGCGCACACACTCAACGCGCGATGCGCGATCCGGCGGAAGACCTCGATCGGCACCACCCCGTCGATCACACCGTTGCGGTAGAGGTTCTCAGCGGTCTGCACATCGGGCGGAAAAGGCTTGCCGTACAAGGCTTCGTACACGCGCGGCCCGAGGAAGCCGATGAGTGCACCCGGCTGGGCGAAGGTGATGTGACCCAGCGATCCCCACGACGCGAACACGCCGCCCATCGTCGGATTGCGCAGGTAAACCAGGTACGGGAGACCGGCCGCCTTGTGCACGGCGACCGCACCGGCGATCTTCACCATCTGCACGAAAGCGACTGTGCCCTCCTGCATCCGGGTGCCACCCGAGGTCGGCGAGGCGATCAGCGGTAGCCCGAGTTCGGTCGCGCGCTCCACCGCCTCGACGATCCGCTCGGCCGCCGCCACTCCGATCGACCCGGCGAGAAACCCGAACTCACAGGCGATCACGGCCACCCGCCGCCCGCGCAGCAGACCCTCGCCGGTGAGCACCGATTCGTCGGTGCCCGCCCGGCGGCTCGCGTCGACGAGCTCCTGGCGGTAGCGCGGCGAGGCGGCACGCCCGATCGGTGGGCGATCCCAGCTCACGAACGAATCCACGTCGAGCAGCCGCGCGATCACCTCATTCGCCGACATCTGCACGAGCAGAGCGTAGCCGGGCGATCACGATATCGCGGATAGCCTTGACAGAATGTTGTGTTTTTACAACACTACGTTGTGTGAGCCCAGTAAGACGAGGGGAAACCCTCCCGATCTACAACCGCATCGCGGTGCTGCGCGCCGAACAGCGGATGAGCCGGTCGGCCCTGGCCGACGCGGTGAATGTCAATGTCCAGACGATCGGCGCGCTCGAGCGCGGCGACCACTACCCCAGCCTCGACCTGGCGCTGCGCATCTGCGACGTGTTCGCCCTGCCGGTGGAGGCGGTCTTCTCCCGCACGGAATTCGGCCCGCTCTCGGCCGAGGTGTATCCACGAACGAAAGGCACGTCATGACCAGCGCGACCGGTTTGATCGACCGCTATCAGGACTATCGGGTGCGGCGCTGGCTCGTGCAGGAACAGCGCACGGCGGGCATGCTGAAAAGCTGGCGACCGCTTCGACGTCGGCGGCTACTGGTGATCGGCACCGCGACCGCGCTTGCCGGAGTGGCGATCGCGGGCGTGCTGTGCGCATTCGACCTGCAGGTCGTGCCGGTCGTGCTCGCGACGATCTCGCTCCTGCTGTTCCTGCCCGCCTGGACCATGCTGCGAATCGCCAGCGGCGGACAGGATTACGCGCCGGAACAGATGCTCGACGAATTCGAGATCGCCGAGCGCAACAAAGCCCGCTCGGTCGGCCTCGCACTCACCCAGTCGTTGACCCTGCCGGGTCTGTTCTTCCTGATCGGGGCAAGCGCTATCGCCCCCGAAGCCACGGCGTATCGCACCGCCTACGCGGGGGGACTCATGCTGCTGGCAGCGATCATGGCGGGCGGTTGCGCGCCCGCGATGATCATCGGCTGGACCCGTCCCGATCCCGAACCGGAACCCTGACGGGTGAGACCGGGGCTGCGGCCTTCATCGACGCAGCCCCACCCGCCGATCAGTAGCCCTGCATCACCTTGCGCAGCGCGTATTCGGTGAGCGAGACCAGTGCCTGCTTGGCCGGCTCGCGGCGGCGGGCGTCGATCGACATGATCGGGACATCCGCGGGGACCGCAAGGGCCTGGCGGATGTCCTCGAGCGGGTACTTCGGTGCGTCGTCGAACTCGTTGAGCGCCACCAGGAACGGCAGGCCACGTGCCTCGAAGTAGTCGACGGCCGCGAAGCTGTCCTCCAGCCTGCGGGTGTCGACCAGCACCACGGCGCCGATGGCGCCGCGGATGAGGTCGTCCCACATGAACCAGAACCGGTACTGGCCCGGCGTACCGAACAGGTACAGGACCAGGTCGTCGGCGAGGCTGATCCGGCCGAAGTCCATGGCCACCGTGGTGGTCGACTTCTGCGGAATGCCGGTGAGGTTGTCGATTCCAGCACTGGCATTGGTCACCAACGCCTCGGTGCGCAGCGGAACGATCTCCGACACCGCACCGACCAACGTGGTCTTACCGACACCGAAGCCACCGGCAACAACGATCTTCGCCGAAGTCGGCTTGCTCGTGCGGGTGTCGACCTGCGCCGTCGAATCAAATACGCCGGAGTCCACTGAGAACCCTTTCGATCAGCTCGCGACGTTCATCGTCGCTGGAATCGTCTTTCAAAGTCGCCGAGACCCGAACATGACCGGCCTCGATGAGGTCGGCCACCAGTACCCGCGCAACCCCGATGGGGATGCGCAGCTGGGCGGCTATCTCGGCGACGGACGGCGATTGTCTGCACAACTCCACGATGGACGTTTCGAGGTTGTTCAGTTCGAACTGCCGCTCCATGGCGACCGGATGCGAGGCAACGAGAGCCTCCAACGCCAACTCGACTGCCGGCCGGGTACGGCCGGAAGTCAACGAGTAAGGGCGAACGAGGCTTGGCTCGGCGCTTCCCATGCGGTGATCGTCTATGTCCATCCCACCATCAGGAACCCATCGTGACGCGTGGCGTGGCCTGGACGGTCTGGCCCACACGCTCGACCAACAGAGCCATCTCGTAGCCGACCTGACCGATGTCACACGAGGTGTTGGTCAGGACCGCGAGATAGGAGCCGTCGCCCACCGCCATCAGCAGCAGGTAACCGTGCTCCATCTCGACGACGGACTGCAGTACCGTACCGCCTTCGAACAGATTCGACACGCCGACGGACAGGCTGGCCAGACCGGCGGTGACAGCAGACAGCTGCTCCGCGCGGTCGACCGGTAGCTGGGCACTGGCGGCCATCAGCAGGCCGTCGGCCGAGACAAGGACAGCATGGGCTACGCCAGGAACCTCGTTGGCGAAGTTCGAAACCAGCCAATCCAGCTGACGGTTCGTACCACCTAGATCGGGGTTCATCGGTCTCCTTTATCTCCGGTTAGGTTCATTGCCTTCATTGCGCGGCCATCCCGGACGCCCTGCTGGTGACGACTCAAGCTGGACCTGATGGTTTCAGGGTCGCGCTTCGGTGTGCGGTCGGCGTTACCGGTCACGCCACCGGGCACGAGCCTTCCGCCCGGATTGCGTTGTGGCAAGCCGGCGGCCGTGCGGGCCTCGGCCTGCGCCTCGGCGGCCCGTCGCGCGGCCTGCCAACCTTCGTCACCGGGTGATTCGAAGGCGGCGGCCAGCTGGGACCGGTCGGAATTCTCGTCCGTGAGCCACGCCGACATCATCTCCGCGAAGATCGGCGTTCCGCCCATCACGGAATCGCCCTCCGGTGCCGGCTGCAACCTGGTCTGGAAGAACGACGCGGCCTTGGCCGGATTCGACCGATAGCTGTGCCGTCCCGGATCACGCCCTGCCGACGCAGCGTTCCCCGGCTCCGCAGGACCCCGATCCCGTTGCGGCAGAGCCACTCCCGGCCCGGCGTTCGCCTGCGGTACCACAGTAGCGCCGGGAGCACGCTGGGGCAGCCCATTCGGTCCGAGTGGGCGCTCCGGCGCGGCTTCACCGCGCTGCGGGAGACCGGGCGCGCGCTGCGGCAGGCCGCCCTCGGCCGGATCCCGCTGGGCGGCGGGCGTTTCCGACGGGGTGCGCTGCGGCAGGCCACCGGCGGGGTTGCGCTGCGGCAGCCCGTTGGCCGGATCACGTTGCGGCAGACCGCCTGCTGGGTTGTCCAGGCGCGGCAGGCCGCCGGACTGCTCGCGGTGCGGCAGACGCGGGGTCGGCTCGCGCTGGGGCAGGCCACCACGCTGCGGCAGACCGGTCGACGGGTCGCGCTGCACCGGCTCGGAATCACGCTGCGGCGCAGGGCCACCACGCTGCGGTAGGCCCGTCGACGGATCACGCTGCAGTGGCTCGGAATCACGCTGCGGGGCGGGGGTGCCGCGCTGCGGGAGACCGGTCGGCGGGTTGTTCTGCGCGCGCTGCGGCAGACCGCCGGTCGGCTCGCGCTGCGGCAGGCCGTTGGCCGGATCACGTTGCGGCAGGCCGCCGGTCGGCTCGCGCTGCGGCAGACCGTTGGACGGCTCGCGCGGCGGGAGCCCACCCGAGGGGGCGCGCTGCGGCAGCCCACCCGAGGGCGCGCCGGCAGCCGGATCACGCTGCGGGAGACCACCGGTCTGATCGCGCTGGGGCGCGCGATTCGACGGGTCACGCAGCGGCGGACCGGCCGGTGGGGCACCGTTGGCACCCGGCGCACGCTGCGGCAGACCGCCCTCACGGGTGGGTGCCGCGTCGCGCGGCGGCTGACCCTGCTCGCGGGCGGGAGCACCGTTGGCTCCCGGCTGACGCTGCGGCAGGCCACCGGCCGTCGGCGCGGGCTTGACCTCGCCCGGCTTGCCCTGCGGCGGCTGGGGTGGCTGCGGACGCTGCGGCGCGCCGGGACCACCCGCTGCCAGATTGCGCTTGGGCAGGTTGGCCGCGGCCAGCTTGCCGCGCTGCGGCACATTGCCCTGACCGGGGGTGGCCGGGCGCAACGACGTGGACTGCTCGTTGCCGTCCTGCGTCTGCGCCATGGCATTGCCCGGCTGACGCTGCGGCAGTCCACCGGGACCGGTCGGCGGCGGGCTCACGCCCGGGTCGACGGTGACCATCATGTTGCCACCCGGGGTACGGGTGATCGCCCGGGTCTGCATGGTGCTCGGCTGCTGCGGCTGCTGGGGCTGCGGCTTCTGCGGCTGCGGCGGTTGCTGCTGCTTCTGCAGCTGGTTCGGCGGCACGACCGCGCCACCCGCACCCGAGACGATCAGGCCGACCGGCACGTGCACGGTGACGGTGACGCCCGGATCGCGCGCGGTGTCGAACGTCGGGCGCAGGCGGACGGTGAGACCGTGCCGCTCGGCCAGACGGCCGACCACGAACAGACCCATGTGGCGGGCGGTGTCGGGGCCGGGCTCGGCGGCCTGCTCGAGCCTGCGGTTGATGTCGGTCATCTCCGCGGGCGGCATACCGATGCCGCGGTCGGCGACCTCGATCAGCAGACCCTGGTCGTGCGCCTGGGCGAAGGTGAACTTGACGTCGGTCTCCGGCGGCGAAGCGCGCAGCGCGTTGTCGAGCAACTCGGCGAACAGGTGCGCCAGGTCGGAGGCGGCCGGTTCGACGAGCGAACCGCGCGGGGTGGCGCCGAGCTTGACGCGCTCGTAGTCCTCGACCTCGGAGATCGCGGCGCGGAGCACGTCGGCGATCTCGACCGGGGCCGACTTGGAACGCCGCTGCTTGGTGCCGGCGAGGATCAGCAGGTTGTCACCGTTACGGCGCATACGCGCGGCGAGGTGGTCGAGGCGGAAGAGGTTCTCGAGCAGGCGCGGGTCCTTCTCGTCGTACTCCATCGCCTCGATGAGGGTGAGCTGATGGTCGACGAGCGACTTGGAGCGGCGCGCCAGCGTCTCGAACATGTCGTTGACCTGCGAACGCATCTGCGCCTGGTCACTGGCCAGGCGCAGCGCCTGACCGTGGATGTCGTCGACGGCGCGGGCCAGCTGACCGATCTCCTCGTCGGAGCGCACCGGCATCGGCTCGAGCGGCACGTCCTCGGGGGCGGCGCCGTTGCGGAGCTGGGCGACCTCGTGGGGCAGATCGGACTCGGCGACGCGCAGCGCGGCCAGGCGCAGGCGGTGCAGCGGCACGATCATCGAGCGCGCGACGAACACGGCGAGCAGCAGCGCGGCGAGGATGGTCGCGATGACGACCGCGGTGTAGGTCCAGGCGCCGGTGGCGGCCGAGGTGGTGAGTTCGTCCATCGAGGTCTCGATGGCCTTGGTCGACTCGTCGACGACGGTTTCGTAGGCCACGAGACTGGTGACCAGCGAGGTACGCATCTCGCCGATCGGCAGCTTGCCCGCGGCCACGTCGGGCCCGCTCACCAGGTTCTGGCGGATGTCGGCCTGGGTCTTGAGGTCGGCGAGCACCTGGTCGCCGTCGGGGAAGCGGTTGGCGAGCACGTCGAGCAGGTGACGCTCGGTTGCCACGCCGGTGAGGTAGTTCTGCGGGCCCGCGGGCGATCCGCGCAGCATCTCCGAGATCGCGGCCAGCTGATCGACGAGGATCGACCGGGTGTTGAGCGAGTCGACCAGGCGCAGCTTGGCCGTGTCCATCACCGGGTTGCTCACCTGGGCGATCGTCGACTCGACGATCGAGACACTGTCCTTGCGCATCTGCTCGACCGAGGCGAGCGCGGTATCGGGCGAGGCCGTGAGCCCCTTGCCCTGGGCACGCACATTCTTGGCCTGGGCGATCATCCGCTCGAGCGCGGAGTGCGCCTTCGGCAGGTCGACGAGTCGACCGAGCTCGGCCTCGCCCTCGGCGATGGCAGCGTCGAGGTCGACGAGGTCCTGATCGGTCACCAGGGTGACCCCGGGACCGGCGGGCACCGTCTGGCTACCGGTCACCCGCGCGGTCACAGCACTGAGCGAGGTGACCGACGGAATCGCGTCTACCTGCTCGTTGATGCTCGAAAGCCGGTTGGCCTCGGTGAACTCGGAGGTAATCCTCGACACGCCGAGCCCGACCGCGACCGCGAGAGGCACAGCCAAGACGGCCGTAACCTTCCAACGCAGGTCCCAGTTGCCGAGCGCCCAGCGCTTGCTGCCGGACCTAGCGGCGTCACGCATCTCCCACTCACTTTCCAAACTGGCCTCGTACCGTGCGCCATCACGAACCTCCACAGGCGCAATGGTGGCTCGCCAGACGGTGCTGGCCGAGAACTGCGGCTGGCCGAGAAATTGCGTCTACGACTGCCCGAATAAGTGACAACAGATTCTAACGGATCAATAACTTCTTGGCCGACTCCCGGTAGAGGTCCGCGCGATGACCAGCCCGTTACAGGCAAAACCAAAGGTCGCGGCACCCCCTCGGGTGTCGCGTGAAGTCTGCCACAATCATCAGGATCTATCGAGCGGGCACGAAGCGAGGCTAGGAGT
Organism: Nocardia sp. NPDC003979; assembly: GCF_053605015.1. NCBI lineage: Bacteria > Bacillati > Actinomycetota > Actinomycetes > Mycobacteriales > Nocardiaceae > Nocardia > Nocardia sp. NPDC003979. Next base: position 63,815 of record NZ_JBSGIJ010000001.1, on the reverse strand, counting down.
CACAGGCTTGGACACCGAACACGAGTACCGGCCGGTCTATCAGACCAGCCTGGTCGATCCAGCCGACTTCTGGTCAGCCGCCGCTCGCGAGATCGAGTGGGATCTCGCCCCCGAGCACACTCTCGATGCCGCCGACAAACGTTCGGCCCGTTGGTATCCCGACGGCAAGCTCAATACCTGTGTGAACGCCCTCGACCGGCATGTGCGCGGCGGAACTCTCGCCGAAGGTGGACGTTCGGATCAGGCCGCGTTGATCTATGTGTCGGCCATGACCGACACCACAACGACTTATACGTATGCGGAATTGCTCGGCGAGGTGGAACGCTTCGCCGGGGCGATGCGTGATCTCGGCGTGGTCGCCGGTAACCGGGTGGTGATCTATCTGCCGATGATCCCCGAGGCCGTGATCGCCATGCTCGCGTGCGCCCGCATCGGCGCGGTCCACTCGGTGGTCTTCGGCGGGTTCGCCGCACCCGAGCTGGCGGCCCGCATCGACGACGCCGAGCCGGTGCTCGTCGTCACCGCGTCGGGCGGGCTCGAGCCGGGCCGCCGCATCGAGTACCCGCCGATCGTGCTGCAGGCCCTCGACCTGGCCGAGAGCACCTCGGTGCGCACGGTGCTCGTCAAACAGCGCCCACAGTTCCCGACCATCGAGTTCGCCCAGGACCAGCCCGCCACCGACGTGCTGCCCGCCTCGGATCAGACCGTCGCCGCGCGCTGGCTGGACTGGGACGCCACCGTCGCCGACGCCGAGCCCGCCGAGCCGGTGACCGTGGGCGCCTGCGACCCGCTCTACATCCTCTACACCTCGGGAACCACCGGAAAGCCCAAGGGCGTGGTGCGCGACAACGGCGGCCACGCGGTGGCCCTCACCTGGTCGATGCGCAATATCTACGACGTGGGCCCGGGTCAGGTGTTCTTCGCGTCCTCCGATGTGGGCTGGGTGGTCGGCCACTCCTACATCGTCTACGCGCCGCTGTTCGTGGGTGCGACCACGGTGCTCTACGAGGGCAAACCCGTCGGCACCCCCGACGCGGGCGCGTTCTGGCGCATCGTCGACGAGCACGACGTGCGTGTGCTGTTCACCGCGCCCACGGCGTTGCGTGCCATCCGCCGCGCCGACCCGGAGGCCACCGCCGCCCATCGCCACGACCTGTCCCGGCTGCGTGCGCTGTTCTGCGCGGGCGAGCGGCTCGACCCGGCCACCTTCGAGTGGGCCAGCGACACCCTGCTCGCCGGTCATCCCGACACTCCGGTGGTCGACCACTGGTGGCAGACCGAGACCGGCTGGCCCATCTGCGCCGACCCGCTCGGCCTGCAGGAACTGCCCGTGAAGCCCGGTTCCGCCGGGGTGCCGGTGCCCGGGTACCGCCTGCGGGTGCTCGATGCCAGCGGCAACCCGGTACCCAACGGCACCGAGGGCAATATCGTCATCGGCCTGCCGCTGCCCCCCGGTTGCCTGAGCGGCCTGTGGCGCAACCGGGAGCGGTTCGTGCGCTCCTACCTTTCGGCGTTCCCCGGCCACTACCTCACCGGCGACTCCGGCTACTTCGACGAAGACGGCTACCTCTACGTCCTCGGCCGCTCCGACGACGTCATCAATATCGCCGGGCACCGGCTCTCGGCGGGCAGTATCGAGGCCGCCATCTCCGGGCACGAGGCCGTCGCCGAGTGCGCCGTGATCGGCGTGCCCGACGAGCTCAAGGGCAGCCTGCCGCTGGCGTATGTGGTGCTCAAGCAGGGCATCGACATCGAGCCCGACCAGTTGCGCGACGAGCTCGTGGAACGGGTGCGCGAGCAGATCGGCGCCATCGCCACCCTGCACGACGCGATCGTCGTCACCGGCCTACCCAAGACCCGCTCGGGCAAGATCCTGCGCAAGACCATCCGCCAGCTCACCGCCGGTGAACACGTGGAACCCCCGGCCACCATCGAGGACCCGGCCGTCCTCACCGCCCTGGCCGACCGCATCCTCGCCAATCCCCCGCTCGGCAGGCCGACCACCCCCGACGGCGACCAGGTAACCCCTACCTCCTAGAACCGCCCGGCTTCCCCTGTTCTCGGCGCGCCTCCGCCTCTGGACCGACCGGAGGGTGCGACGAAGCAGTGCCCGGAGGGAGGGAAGAGGCGGAGTCAAGCGCCGAGAACCGCGGCGCCAGCCGCTAATGTCACAGCGTGACTGAACGTGCCGCCGCTGCCGCTACTGTGCTGGTCGTCGACGACGACGAAGACGTGCTCGCCTCGGTGGAGCGCGGCCTGCGGCTCTCCGGGTTCCAGGTGCTCGTCGCCCGCGACGGTGGCGCCGCGTTGCGGGCGGTGTCCGAGCACGCGCCCGACGCGGTGGTGCTCGATATGAACATGCCGGTCCTCGACGGCGCCGGGGTGGTGACGGCGCTGCGGGCCATGGGCAACGACGTGCCGATCTGCGTGCTCAGCGCCCGCGCCTCGGTGGACGACCGGATCGCCGGGCTGGAGTCGGGTGCCGACGACTACCTGGTGAAACCGTTCGAGCTGGCCGAGCTGGTCGCCCGCATCCGCGCCCTGCTGCGCAGGCGAACCGACACGCCCGATCAGGTGGCGCCCGGCGCGATCACCGTCGGCCCGCTGCAGGTGGATGTCGCGGGTTATCGCGCACTGCTGCACGGGCGGGAAATCGAGCTCACCAAAAGGGAATTCGAATTGCTGTCCACCCTGGCGCGCAATGCGGGTGTGGTGCTCACGCGTGAGCGGCTGCTGGAATTGGTGTGGGGCTACGATTTCATAGCCGATACGAATGTGGTCGACGTGTTCGTCGGATACCTTCGGCGCAAACTCGAAATAGATGACACGCCAAGGATTTTGCACACTATTCGCGGCGTCGGTTTCGTGTTGCGGGAACCTAAATGACCGTGCGGTCGCCGAAAGTCCGTCGCAGGCAATCGTTTTCGTTGCGAACACGGGTCGCGGCGGCCGCGGCGGCGGGTGCGGTGATCATCGTGAGCATTGCCGCGTTCGTCGGCTTTCAAGCGATCGAACGCAACAATGTGACCCAGACGGATCAGCAACTCGAAATCGCCTCGCGCATCGTGCTGATCGAGCCGGTGCTCGCCACCGGTTTCGTGAATCTGACCGGGCTGCAGAACACGATGGCGCTCACCGTGCGCGACAACGGCCAGGTGACCGCGTCCAGCTCCACCCAGCTGCCGGACCTCGCGCCCGGCTCGCAGACCGTCGAGGTGAACGACCAGCCCTACCGGGTGCTCACCACCACCGAGAACCAGCCGGCGGGTCGCACTGTGTCGCTTGCCATTCCGACCACCGAGGCGGCGAAGGCAACGGCTGATCAGCAGCGCTGGGTACTCGCGGGCGCCGCGATCGCGGTCGCCGCGGCGGCCGCCCTCGGCTGGCTCCTGGCCGGTCGGGCTGTCGACCCGATCGTGCGGCTCACCCGGCAGGTCTCGGCGCGCAGCGCCTTCCCCGATCCCGACCATCCTGCCCAACCGGTCGACGGTTCCGGTGTGGACGAGGCGGAGAAACTCGCCGAGGCGGTGAACACCATGCTCGCCCGCGTCGATCAGGCCCAGGCCGAGACCGCCGCCGCGCTGGAGACCGCCCGCGATTTCGCCGCCGTGTCCGCCCACGAACTGCGCACACCCCTCACCGCGATGCGCACCGACCTCGAGGTACTGCGCACGCTCGATCTCACCGACGCCCAGCGCCGCGAGATCCTCGACGATCTGGCCCGCACCGAAACCCGCGTCGAGACGACGCTTTCGGCACTGGAACGGCTGGCCCGTGGTGACCTCACCGCCGAAGCCGACCATGTCGCCACCGATGTGGCCGACCTGTGCGACCAGGCCGCGCACGACGCCATGCGGCACAACCCCGGCCTGTCGGTGCGCATCGATACCGACGCCGAACTGATCACCCGCGGTCTACCCGCGGGCCTGCGCCTTGCCGTCGACAACGCGCTGACCAACTCGGTGAAGCACGGCGGCGCGACCGAGGCCGTCGTCTCGGCTCACCGCGTGGGCGCCGACCGCGTCGTCATCGCGGTCGACGACAACGGCACCGGTGTTCCCGCCGCCGAACGCGACCGGGTGTTCGAGCGGTTCGCCCGTGGTTCCAACGCCACGAAGATCGGCTCCGGCCTCGGCCTCGCTCTGGTCGCCCAGCAGGCACAGCTGCACGGGGGGCGGGCCTACTTCGAGAACAGCTCCCTCGGCGGCGCACGGCTGGTCCTCGACCTGCCGATCCGCCCCGCTGTCTGAGATCGCGACACCCCTGGGACCTCGGGGAACCGGGACAGAGACGACGATCACTCATAATTCGCCGTGACGATGTCCTGCGCGTCGGTGTCCATCACAGGAGCAGCGGAGGAGGTGGGCGTGTGACGACGTCACCCGCGGCCGAGACAGAGCTGGACGACGCGACCCTGGCAGGTCGGGCGCGTGACGGCGATGTCCGCGCATACGAGCAGCTGGTGCTGCGCTATCAAGGACCGATGTTCCGGCTGGCCGCCAAGATGCTGGCCGACCGCGCCGAGGCCGAGGACGTCACCCAGGAGGTGTTCCTCAAGGCCTGGCGGACGATCACGCGCCTGCAGGACGACGCCGCGTTCGCGAGCTGGCTCTACCGGATGACGACCAACCGGTGCCTCAACGTCATCCGCGCGCGCCGCCCCTCCACCGAGGTCGACCCCGACACCACGGCGTCGACCCGCACCGACACCCGACCCGATCACGCCACCGAGGTGAGCAGCCAGATGGCCGCGCTGACCGACGCGCTGCAACTGCTCACGCCCGAACAGCGGGCCTGCTGGCTGCTGCGCGAAGTGCACGGCCGTTCCTATGACGAGATCGCCGAGATCGTCGGCACCAACAGCACTGCGGTGCGCGGACGGATCGCGCGTGCCCGAGCCCAACTGGCAGAGGTGATGAAGCCATGGCGGTGACCCACAACGACAACGACTACCTGCTCCCGTGCGGACGCGGTCTCGAACAGGTGTGGGAACGACTCGACGACACCGACGCCGACAGCCACGAGGCGACGTGCCCGCAGTGCGCCGCGGCCAGGGAGAGCCTGCTGACCCTGCGCACGGCCACCCGCGAACTGATCGAGGAACCCGACCCACCCCCACCCGACCTGTTCGGGCGCATCATGTCGGCCGTGCGCGCCGATGTGCGCCGTGGCCGCACCCTCACCCTCGACACCCCTCATCCCGGCGCCATCCAGGTCAGCGAGCAGGCGGTGGCCGTTGTGCTGCGGTTCGCGGCCGACACCGTCGACGGCGTGCGCGCCCGCGGTTGCCGGGTGCAGAGCAGCGAGCCCGGCGCGGACGGCGAGCAGGTGATCGTCGTCGACATGACCATCGCCGTGCGCCACGGTGTGCCGCGCATCGAGGACGTCGTCTCGCTGGTGCGCGAGCGGGTGCGCGCCGCGGCCACCGCACGGGTCGGCGTGCACCTGGGCAGGCTCGACCTCACCGTTGTCGACATCTACGAGGAGGACCGGTGACCGGCATGCTCCCCGAAACCGAATTGATCGTCGGCGACGCCGTGATCGCCGCGGTCGCCGCGCGGGCGGCGGCCTCGGTGTCCGGGGTCGCCCGGCTCGAGCCCGGCGTGCTCGGCCTGGTCGGTCAACTCGCCCGCACGGGACGTCGGCTCTGGATCGGACAGGAACCCGCCGCTTCGGCCGGTGTCCGGGTGCGGCGCACCGGCGGGTTGCTCAGCCTCCAGGTCGATCTGGCGCTGACGGCGTCGGCGCATGTCGGCGAGGTCGGCCGGGCGGTGCAGCAGGCTGTCGCGCGAGCGGTCACAGACGACACCGGCGCCGAGGTCGACGAGGTGACGGTGTGGGTACTCGATATCGAACCGGGGCGATCGTGAGCGGTGAGACGGAATTGATCGACCGGATCGTCGCGGCCATCGATGCCGTCGATGGAGTGCATCCCGCTGTCCCGATGGGCTTGGAGAACAGTCGCTGGTTGCCGTGGAACGCGGGCAGCTCGGCGGTGGATCTCGATGAGACGGCGGTGCAGTTGCGTGTGGTCGCCGCGAGTTTGCCGCTGCGTCCGCTGATCGACAAGCTGGAGGCCGCGATTCGCCCGCTGCTCGACGACACCCCGTGGGCAGGCGCGGGGTTGCGGATCCATGTGGTCGACCTGCACGCCGAAACCGTTGCGGGCGGGAGCGATCCAGATCACGTTCCCCGCCCGTGACGAAACCCCGACCACGGTGTCTTACCAGTGTTAGTTCGAGAAATGTTGGAGCACAACACCATCGGAGGAAGTTATGACCAGCACGAGCACCGAGAACAGCAAGGCCGTCGAGAAGACCGGCGCACCGGGCAAGGGTACGGGCGCGCTGGCGACCGACCAGGGCACGACGACGATCGCCGATACCGTTGTCCAGAAGATCGCCGGGCTCGCGGCACGTGAGGTGCGCGGCGTGTACGCCCTCGGTGGTGGCACCGCCCGCGCGATCGGCGCACTGCGCGACCGCATTCCGGGCGCTTCCTCGAGCATCGGCCAGGGTGTCTCGGTCGAGGTCGGCGAGAAGCAGGCCGCCGTCGACCTGGAACTCGTCGTCGAATACGGCGTCGCCATCGCCGAATTGGCGCGCGCGGTGCGCCGCAACGTGATCACGGCCATCGAGCAGATGACCGGACTCGAGGTCGTCGAGGTGAACATCAACGTCAACGACGTCTACATCGAAGACGAGTCCGACAACGAGCAGCCGACCCGCGACCGGGTGCAGTGACATGAACGCCACCACGATCTGCCTCGTCATGGGCTTGTCCCTCGGCTTCGCCGCTGCTTTCGGCGGGCTCGGCGCGTTCGCCGTAGTGCTGATCTTCGGTGGCCTCGGCCTGCTGATCGGGCGCTGGCTCGACGGTGAAGTCGATCTGTCCGGGCTGCTGCGGTCGGCGCAGGATCGGAGCAGGCGGTGACCAGCGCCGCCACCGAACTCCCGGGCGTCACCGCGCGTCCCGAGGCCACCGAGCTGCCAGGGGCGACGACGATCGACGAGCGCGTCGTACGGCGCATCGCCGCTCGGGCCGCGACCGAGGTGGCCGGGGTCGAACCGGATGTGCGGGTGCGCGCCGAGGTCGTCGGGACCGGCGCCACCCTGCACGTCCGGCTCCCGGTCCGCTATCCGTCGCCGGTCGCGCTTGTCACCGACGCGTGCCGCGCGCACCTGATCGCCAGGACCGAGGCGCTGACCGGTCTGACCGTGCCGCGGGTCGACATCGAGGTGTCGGCCATGGTTCCCGAACCGCCGGAAAGGAGAGTCCGATGACGCGTCGCCCCCGCCGGGTCGTCCCGGCCGTCGTCGTCGCGCTGGCGCTGCTCGGCGCCGCCGTGCTCGTCGCGGTGTCGCTGATCCAGCGGCTCACCGGGTCACGGGAATGGGTTTCCTACGACAGCCTTGCCACCCGGCTGCACGACACGTCGTGGGACAGCGTGTGGGTGCTCGGTGCGGGTGCGCTCCTCGCCGCGGTGGGGTTGGCGCTGCTCGCGGTCGCGGTGACACCGGGCAAGCCGGTGGTGCTCGCGCTGGAACCCGGCGACGATCTCGAGGCCGGGATCGCTCGGCGCAGCCTGCGGCACGCGCTCACTGATGCCGCGGGCGCCGTCGACGGCGTCGAGAAGGCGCGGGTCCGGTTGCGCCGCAAGAAGATCCATATCGCGGGGCACACCAGTCACACCGCCGAGCGGACCGCTGAGGATCTCGGCACGGCCGTGGCCGCCCGGCTGGACCGGATCAGGCCGGCCGTTGTCCCCCGCTTGCGCACCAGCTTGCGCACGATCGGACCAGGAGGTACGCGATGACCGTCGTCAACCGGCCCGCCCGGCTCAATCGCGGACTGCTCGGACTGCTCGGCCTCACGCTCACCACGGCGGGCGGGCTGCTGATCGCGGCACACCTGGGTGCCTTCGCCCGGATATCGCGCGCTGCACCGCTGGTCCCCGGGACGGCGGAACCACCGCGCTGGGTCTTCTTCCTCGCTGTGGCGGGAGCCGTCGTCCTCGCGCTCGCCGCGTTGCGGTGGCTGGCCGCTCAATTCACGCGCCTGCCCAAGCAAACGGTGTGGCAGCTCGGGGACTCCACCGAGCAGGGGTACACCCGCCTAGGTTCCGGTGCCGCGGCCGAACCGGTTGCCGCCGACATCGAGACCTACGATGGGGTTCGCTCTGCTACCGCCCGGCTCTCGGGCACAAAGCTGGCACCCGATCTGCATCTGCTGGTCGAGACCGACCCCGACGCCGATCTGACCGCATTGCGCAAACGGATCCTCGGTCACGCCGTTCCCCGGTTGCGAACGGCCTTGGAGCTCAGCGCGATTCCGGTGAGCGTCGAGTTCCGGATCGCCGATCGCGGCAGAACCAAGCGCGCCAGGTAGCCGAAAGCCCCGCACGGCGAGTGCGGGGCTTTCGTGTGTCGAGCCGGGGGCTACCGTCCGCGGGTGCGGATCATCAGGGCAGGACCTGGGGGACGGATTCCGGGATGACCAGGCCGATGACGGCACCGATGACCGCGCCGGTGATGGCGGTGGAGATCACGCCGGGAATGGCGCAGAAGACGTAGCCGATGATGAACGCGGCCAGGGCCGGGACGCACAGGATGGCGGCGGCGATCGCACCGATCGTCGCGCCCGCGGCGGCACCGTTCTGGACCGGGTCGTGGTTGGCGGCGGCCGGGTCGGTGGCGATGTTCTTCAGCTCGGTGCTGGTGTCGGCCGACAGCGCGGGGGCCATCGACACGCTCTTGCCGTCGGCCGAGACCACGGAGGCGACCGCGATGGCGTTGCCGTCGACGGTGTTCAGCTTCAGCGGCACCTCACCGACGGTGACGCCCTCGGCGGAGACCACGGTCAGCGCGTCGGGGGTGAGCACGAAGCGTCCGTTCTCGACGGTCGCGGAGATGGTGCGCAGGTCGGGCGAGACAGAGCTGCGGAAGTCGACACCACCCTCGGAGACGACGCTGGACAGGCCGGTGGCGATCTGCGCCTGACGCTCGGTCACGTCGGCGGCGGCGGTGCCCGCGGTGACCAGCGAGGTGGCGACGGCCAGCGGCAGCGCGGCGACGAACGCGCGGCGACTCGCACGGGTGATGGTGTGGCGGAACATGAAAATGTCTCCCTCCCGATGCCTCCGGCGACCCCCGAACCCCCGGACGAATCGAAGAAATCTCGATGTCGATTGACTCGAGAGTTGTACCGAATAGAACAGCTGCGAAACCGGAACTGTGACACAGCACATAGCGTTCGGGGGTTAACAGTCTCGATGAGTGGGAACCGGTGTTCCTCAACGAACTCTCAGACAACCCCCACGACCCGCACCGAACTGTCCCGATACCGTCGCGCTGTGATCCACACACGCGCCCGCCTGCTCTGCCTGCTCACCGCCGTCCTGCTCACCGGTGCCACCGTCGCCGCTTGCGCCACAACGGATTCCGCGCCGACCGGGATCGCACTGGTCAACGCCGACACCGGACCGACCGGCGAACGGGTCGCCAAGGCGGTGCAGGAGGCGGGCGGCTACGAGTGGACGCTCGCGAAGCCCGGCGAGGTCGACCCCGGCGACTACGCCGCGGTGATCACGCTGCCCGCCGATCTCACCTCGGCCATGGCCACCCTCGCCACGCCGACACCGCAGCGCGCCAAGGTCACCGTCACCACTCATGAAGGCGCCGACCAGGGCACGGTGAACGGCGCGGTCGACGTGGTGACTCATCGGATCGGCGCGTCCGGCGTGGATGCGGCGCTCGCGGCGGTGTCGCAGGCGCGCAATCAGATGACTTCGGTGCAGTTCACCGCCCAGCTCCTGAGCGCGGGCGTGAACGCGGCCGCCGATGGGGCCGACCAGTTCAGCGGTGGGGCGGAGCAGTTGCTCGGCTTCCTCGACTTCGCCAAACAGGGTGCGGGACAGCTCACTTCAGCGATCGAGTTGCTGAACCAGACCGTCGACGGTGCGGCACTGCAGGCCACCCAGCTCGCCGATGCCCTCAGCTCCACCGGCGTGACCATTGCGGGCGTACAGAACAGCGCGGCCGCCCTCGGCTCAGGTCTCGACCAGATCCTGCCGCCACTGAAGGCACTCCCCTTCGCCGCCGACCCCCAGCTGGCCGGCATCATCACCAAACTCGAAGCGCTCCAAGCGGTCTCGAACCAGGCGGGCACCCAGTTGGCCGGTCTGAGCGAATTGACCGGCGCTGCAGTCGATCCCAACACCGACCTCGGCACCCTCCTGCGCACTGTCGTCGCCCGCCTCAACAGCGCCCGCGACCAGCTCACCCAGGGCGCCGCCCTCGCCAAAGACCTCCCCACCCTCGCCGAACAGGGCGGCGCCCAACTGGTCTCGGCCATCGAACAACTCACCGGCGGCGTAGGCGCCCTGCAGAACATCGTCGGCAACCTCAACACCCAAACCAGCAAGGCACTCGAAGCCCTCCCCCCACGCGGGCAATCGCAACAATCCGCCTTGGCCCTCGCCCTCACCGACCCTGTCGAGATCGTCCACGAGTAACCTCCCGGTATATGCGCTGGAAAGCCTGCGGCCCGGTCGAAGTAGACCGGGCCGCAGGGATTTCGGGGTCAGGGCAGAATCTGGGGGATGACGTCCGGGGCGGCTACGCCGACGATGGCGCCGATCAGGGCGCCCACCAGGGCGTTGGGGAGGCCGACGAGGCCGACGCAGGGCAGGTAGAGGATCATCGTGGTGATCATCGGTATGCAGACGACGGCGGCGGCGATGAGGCCGATGCCCGCGCCGATGGCGGCGGCGTTCTGGACCGGGTCGGGGAACTGCGCGGCGGGGTTGGTGGCGATGGTGCGCAGTTCGGCCGTCGCGGCGGGGGTGGGCCGCGGGGTCACCGTGAGACTGTGACCGTCGGCGGCGATCTCGGTGGCGAGGGAGATGAGGTTTCCGCCCGCCGTGGTGAACGAGGTGGGGATCTGCCCGGTCTGCTCGCCCGCGGCCGATTCGACGACCACACCCTGCGGGCCGAGCACGAAACGACCTTCGGACAGCGAGGCCGACACGGTGCGCAGATCCGGGGCGACGGTCGTGCTGAACCCTTCGCCGGTGCTGGCCAGCCCCTGCGCGAAGCGCACCTGATCGGATTCAGCCGAAGCCGTCCCGGCACCGACCACGCTCACCGCGACGGCGACGGGCAGCACGGCGGCCAGCGCGTGACGGACAACCTTGTGGTGGAACATGATCGAGAATCTCCCTCCCGAATCACCCGAGCAGCCGGGCCTCGGGCGAATCGAACAAGTCACTGTCATGGACAACGCATTGGAAACGAGACACACGGGGAGCTATGGCTCCGGTCACACTCGCCGCACATTACCCCGATGCCCGACCGCGCCGCGCCACGGGGCGCCGCAGCCCGTAAGCTGACGCGCGGGAAGGGGGGCAGGATGATCGAAACCGGCTCTGGCACACACAATGTCGCACCCACCGGACCGGTGCGCCCGCCGGGCGGCTCGCCCGGTGTCGGCTGGATCGTCGTCGGCGTCCTGGTGCTCGTCGCGGCCCTGATCGGCGGCTCGGCAGCCGCGGTGGCCGTGTTTCGCGAACCCGCCGCTCCCGTGGCGCTGCCGGGCGAGCCCGTCGTCCTGCCCCAGGAGGCGGCCCGACTCGCGGCCTGCGCGTTCACGCGGATGATGGTGACTTATCACCACAGCGACCTGGACGGCTACTTCGAGCAGATGCGAGCCGGTTCCACCGGCGAATTCCACGACCAGTTCGTGGAGGGCGCCGCCGGGCTGCGGGCGGCGATGGAGACCGCTCAGGTGTCCTCGACGGTCGAGGGCGAGCCGGAGTGTCTGTCCAGGTCCGGCGCGGGCACCGAGTACGTCGTCGTCGCCATCGTCGGTCAGCGGCTGACCAACGGCACCGCACCCGACGGTCGATCGCAGCGCACCACCTTCGCGCTGACCATGCGCAAGGTCGACGACCGTTGGCTGGCCGCCGCGATCGACAAGGTGTAAAACGCCGGCGGCCCGTGTCTCCCTGAGGGAAACACGGGCCGTCGGTGGCTCAGCTCAGTTGGCGTCGAGCAGGTCGATCACGAAGACCAGGGTCTTGCCCGACAGGTGGTGACCCGCACCGACCGGACCGTAGGCCAGCTCCGGCGGGATGGTCAGCTGGCGACGGCCGCCGACCTTCATCCCCGGGATACCGTCCTGCCAGCCCTGGATCAGGCCGCGCAGCGGGAAGGTGATGGATTCACCACGGTCCCAGGAGGAATCGAACTGCTCGCCGGTCTCGAACTCGACGCCGACGTAGTGGACCTCAACGGTGCCGCCGGGCACAGCTTCGGCGCCTTCGCCTTCGATGATGTCCTTGATGACGAGCTGAGAGGGCGGCGGGCCCTCCTGGAATTCGATTTCCGGCTTGGTCATTGCGGGCTATCCCCTTCGATAGTGTGCGTTGTCCAGATGACTAGCGGTTGTCGATCGCGCGGTAGTCACGCTCACCGTAGCCGGTGTAGATCTGGCGCGGGCGGCCGATCTTGAGCGGCTCGGAGTGCATTTCCCGCCAGTGGGCGATCCAGCCGGGCAGGCGGCCCATGGCGAACAGCACGGTGAACATGCGGGTCGGGAAGCCCATCGCGCGGTAGATGACGCCGGTGTAGAAGTCGACGTTCGGGTACAGGCGACGCGAGACGAAGTAGTCGTCGGTGAGGGCGGCCTCTTCGAGCTGCTTGGCGATGTCGAGCAGCTGGTCGTCGCCACCGATCTTCGACAGGATCTTGTCGGCGGCCTGCTTGACCAGGGTGGCGCGCGGGTCGTAGTTGCGGTAGACGCGGTGCCCGAAGCCCATGAGCTTCACGCCGTCTTCCTTGTTCTTGACCTTGCGGATGAATTCCTTGACGTCGCCGCCGTTGGCCTTGATCTCGTCGAGCATCTCGAGCACGGCCTGGTTGGCGCCGCCGTGCAGCGGGCCCCAGAGCGCGTTGATGCCACCGGACACCGAGGTGAACAGATTGGCGTCGGAGGAGCCGACGAGGCGCACGGTCGAGGTGGAGCAGTTCTGCTCGTGGTCGGCGTGCAGGATCAGCAGCATGTCGAGCGCGGCGGCGACCTCGGGGTCGACCTCGTAGGGCTCGGCCGGGAAGCCGAAGGTCATCCGCAGGAAGTTCTCGACCAGCGACAGCGAGTTGTCGGGGTAGAGGAACGGCTGACCGACCGACTTCTTGTACGAGTAGGCCGCGATGGTCGGCAGCTTCGCCAGCAGGCGGATGGTCGACAGCTCGACCTGCTCGGGATCGCGCGGGTCCAGGGAGTCCTGGTAGTACGCCGACAGCGCGTTCACCGCGGACGACAGCACCGGCATGGGGTGCGCGTTGCGCGGGAAGCCGTCGAAGAACCGCTTCAGGTCCTCGTGCAGCAGGGTGTGGCGGCGGATGCGATCGGTGAAGTCGTCGAGCTGGGCCTGGGTCGGCAGCTCGCCGTAGATGAGCAGGTAGCTGACCTCGATGAAGGTCGAGCGGCCCGCGAGCTGGTCGATCGGGTAGCCGCGGTAGCGCAGGATGCCCGCTTCGCCGTCGATGTAGGTGATGGCCGACTTGGTCGACGCGGTGTTCATGAAACCGGGGTCGTAGGTGACGTAACCGGTGCTGGCCAGCAGCTTGCCCAAGTCGAGCCCGTCGTTACCCTCCGCGGCCTTGGTGACCGAGATCGGGAACTCGCCACCGGGGTACTGCAGTACCGCCTTGGCGTCATCGGCGACGTTGGTGATGTTCTCAGCGGGCACGGAAGGATCCCTCTCAGGCTAGTTGAGATTCTCGCCGAGCCCTGAAACCCGGCGCCGAACCGTGCGCCGTTTGCGGTCGGCAGACGGCGCGCTTGGTGTAACGCTAACTCTTGTCGGCCGTGGATGAGCAATCAGGGTTGGCCTGGGCTGTGCTCACACCGGGGCGAATCCGTGGTGAGGTGCTCCACCTGCGCGGATCCGGGTTCGCACGGCACGCGGCGGGGCCGGAACCGGTGGTCACGGCCCGAACTCGCCCACCACCCGCGTCGATCGTGTATTTCCTTGTCTCCCAACTTATTCGGCGACAACGTCGGCGTGCGCGCGAGCCACGCGGTAGCGAACGAAAGCGGGGAAGGCCAACGCGGCGAGAAGCACCCCGATCACCACCAGGACGCCACCACCCGCGGCGGCAACAGCAGTACCCAGGCTCGCGGCGGCAAAACCGTGGGCAACATCACCGACCCGTGGTCCACCGGCGACAACCACGATGAACACCCCCTGCAGCCGACCGCGCATCTCGTCGGTCGACACGTTGAGCAACATCACCGTCCGGAACGCCGCCGACACCATGTCGACCGCACCGCCGAGCGCCAGGAACGCCAGCGCGATCCACAACCACACCCCCAGCCCGAACAGGTGACCGGCCAGGCCGACCGCGAGGCCGAAACCGACCATCGCCACGCCCCAGATCGCGATGCACACGATCACCGCCAGCCCCTGCCTGCGCACCCTTGGCACCCAGCCGGAGAACACCCCGCCCAGCACCGCGCCCGCCGAGATCGCCGCGAACAACAGACCGAGCGCCACACCGCCCTCGGCCGGATCGTGGAAGGTCTCGTGCGCGATCTGCGGGAACAGCGCGCGCGGCATGCCGAACACCATGGCGATGATGTCGACGACGAAGGAGGCGAGCAGGATCCGCTGGCCGGTGAGGTAGCGGAAGCCGTCGATCACGGCGCGCAGACCGGCCCGGCGCTGCTCACCGCTCGGCGGGAAGGCAGGTAGGCGGCACACCGCCCACAGGGTGGCGAGCAGCGCGATGGCGTCGAGCAGGTACAGCGTCGGCAGACCGAGCACGGGGATCAGCACACCGGCGAGGACCGGTCCGGCGATCATGCCGACGTTCTGCACCGTCATGCTCAGCGAACTGGCGGCGGCGATCTGCTCGGGCGGCAGCAACCGGGCGATCAGGGCGCTGCGAGTCGGCTGGTTGACCGCGAAGAACGCCTGCTGAGTGGCGAACAACCCGAGCACGAGCCACACGTTGTTCAGGCCGAGCGCGGCCTGCACCCAGAACGCGACCGCCGTCGCCCCGGTGCCCGCGGTGGTGACGACGAGCAGGGTGCGCCGGTCCATCACGTCGGCCAGCGCGCCGCCCCACAGCCCGAACACCACCAGCGGAATCAGGCCGAACAGTCCGGCCAGACCCACGTACCCGGAGCTGCCGGTGATCTGGAAGATCTGCTGCGGCACCGCGACCACCGACAGCTGCGCGCCGATGACGGTGACGATGTTGGTCGTCCACAGCCTGCGATAGTCGCGATTACGCAGGGGCCGGGTATCGGCGAGCAGTTTCACGCGCCGGAGATTAGCCAGTTGCGGTGAAACGTCCCATGTTTGCGCTCGGTGAGATATCCCACCGTCAGGGTTGCAGCCGCAGAACGGTCGTCTGTTCGCCGTCGAGGCGGACGACGATCCGGTTGTGCAGCCGCCCGTGCCTGCCCTGCCAGAACTCCACCTCGTCGGGTCGCAGCAGATAACCACCCCAGTGCGGCGGCACCGGGATGTCGTCGACATCGGCGAACCGGGCGGTGGTCTCGGCCAGGGCGCGATCGAGGTCGGCGCGGGTGGCCGCGGGCCGCGACTGCTGCGAGGCCCAGGCGCCCAGCCGGGATTCGCGCGGCCGGGTCTGCCAGTACGCCTCGGTGACCTCGGGCGCCACACGTTCGGTCACCCCGCGCACATGCACCTGCCTGGCCAGCGACGGCCAGACGAAGGAGGCGGCCGCGTACGGGTCGGCGGCGAGCTGATTGCCCTTGGCCGAGTCGTAGTTCGTATAGAAGACGACACCCTCGGGCGAGAGGCCCTTGCACAGCACCGTGCGCGCCACCGGTCGTGGCGCCGGACCGGCGAGCGAGACGGTGGCCAGCACCATCGCATTCGGTTCGGCCACCCCGAGGGTGCCCGCCTGTTCGATCCAGCGGCGCAGCAGCGGCTCCCAGCCACCGGCCACCCACGACTCGTCCAGATCGGGTTCGGTGGTGCGCACCGCCCGCGGATCGCCGTAGTCGACGCGCATCGTGCTCAGGTCGACAGCGCCGGAAATCGCGGCGTCGGACAGGGTTACGGAAGGCTGCGCGGCGGGCTCGGTCGCGGCCGCCGAGGACGGGTCGAGTTCACGCATAGGGGCGACGTTACTCCGCAGTACCAGCGGGTCTATCGTTGCGAAAGATCGGCCTGCCCCTGCAAGGAGAGTCACCATGACCGCGAGCTCGGTACCACAGGATTTCGTCAGCGGATTGGAAGGCGTGGTGGCCTTCACCACCGACATCGCCGAGCCCGACAAGGACGGTGGCGCCCTACGGTATCGCGGCGTCGACATCGAGGATCTGGTCGCCAACCGGGTGACCTTCGGTGACGTATGGGCGCTGCTCGTCGACGGTCAGTTCGGCCGCGGCCTGCCGCCCGCCGAACCGTTCCCGCTGCCCGTACACACCGGCGACGTGCGCGTCGACGTGCAGGCCGGCCTGGCCATGCTGGCCCCCATCTGGGGTTACGAGCCGCTGCTCGACATCGACGACGAGACCGCCCGCGAGAACCTCGCGCGCGCCTCGGTGATGGCGCTGTCGTATGTGGCGCAGTCCGCGCGCGGCATCTACCAGCCCGCGGTGCCGCAGAAGAAGATCGACGAGTGCACCACCGTCACCGAGCGGTTCATGACCCGCTGGAAGGGTGACCCGGACCCGCGCCACACCGAGGCCATCGACGCCTACTGGGTCTCGGCCGCCGAGCACGGCATGAACGCCTCCACCTTCACCGCCCGCGTGATCGCCTCCACCGGCGCCGACGTGGCGGCGTCGCTGTCGGGCGCGATCGGCGCCATGTCGGGTCCGCTGCACGGTGGCGCGCCCGCCCGCGTGCTCCCGATGATCGAGGAAGTCGAAAAGACCGGCGACGCACGGGCTCTGGTGAAGGGCATCCTCGACCGCAAAGAGAAGCTGATGGGCTTCGGCCACCGCGTCTACCGCGCCGAGGACCCCCGCGCCCGCGTGCTGCGCGCCACCGCGAAGCGCCTGGCCGCCCCCCGCTACGAAGTAGCCGCCGCCCTCGAACAGGCCGCCCTCGCCGAACTGCGCGAACGCCGCCCCGACCGCGCCATCGAAACCAACGTCGAGTTCTGGGCCGCGGTCATCCTCGACTTCGCCGAGGTCCCTGCCCACATGATGCCCGCCATGTTCACCTGCGGCCGCACCGCAGGCTGGTGCGCCCACATCCTCGAGCAGAAGCAGCTCGGCAAGCTCGTCCGCCCCGCCGCCATCTACACCGGACCGGGCCCCCGCAAGCCGGAGGAAGTCGCCGGCTGGTCCGCCATCGCGGACTGACCCCCACTCCCCCGACCGGGCACCGATCGCATCGGTGCCCGGTTTTTTGTTCGCTCAACCGTCGAGTCCGGTCGGCACGTCTACCTCCGAGCCTGGCAACTCAGCCATATCGCATCCCGTAAGTCGGCCACCAGATAAGGCAGGGAGAGGCACACCGTCCCCGCCACGACGGCCAGACAACTCTCTGGACCGAACCATTCTTCGCGTCGATACGTAAATTCGTTCTTCACAGGGAAGTTCTTCTTGCCGAGGGCCCGATTGCCATGTGCGCGAATACAAAAGCAGAGGTTGTCGGGTCAGCTCAGGGAGGTGAAGTCGAGGGCTACCGACTTTCCTCGGTCGACGGTGAAGAAGGCGGCTTCCAGACGGGTGCCCAGTTCTATTTGGCCGACGGCGGTCAAGGGGACGGGTTGGATGAGGCGGACTCGCCAGGGGGTTGGTTCGTCCCAGGCTCGGAGTTCCAGATCGAGGCGTAGGACCGGGTCTTCGCGGGCGGTGTAGTCGGTGGCGACGGGGGCTACGGCGAGGACTGTGGCTTCGGCGCGGCGGCCGTTGGCGAGGATCTTGGCGGTGGAGCGGCGACCTGATGTCGCTTGCTCGGGGAGGTACAGGACGACGCGGTCGGGGTCGCCGGGGTCGACGCGGCAGCCGATGGTGTCGCCGGGGCGCATCCACTCCAGGTCCTGGCTACGGACCCGTTGCCGTACCCGCACGTCGTAGGCAAGCTCGCCGGGCAATTGCACCCGCACGCTGAACCGATTCCCGACCTCACCGCGCCGCGACCACACCGACAACACGGTCGCGGTGGCGGGCATCCCCCTGAGCAGCAGTTCCCGCCGCGCCGCTTCCGAGAGCAACCCCGGCCGCCGCCCGAAAACCCAGGCCCACCGGTCGAGCAGGTTCCGTCCCGAATCGACCGCGAGCAGAGTCATAGCGGAAGAGTACTGCCAACTACGTTGGCGCCAGGGCAAATTCCCCGCACCCGGACCGGTGACCCGCCGGACAGCGCATCCGGACGTCGATCACGCGGAGCACCGAGAGGCAGCTTCCGCGCGCGCCCGGCCTGTCGGCGGGCGGGGGCGTCAGCAGGATCCCCGGTCGGACGTGGGGCGGCTCACAGACCCGCACCCACCGCGACCACCGTCATCCGCCCACCACTAAACTCCCCCGCATGACCAGTGCGTTCCCGACAATTCCCGCCGACCTCAAGCCCGCCGACGGACGGTTCGGCTGCGGCCCGTCCAAGGTCCGCCCGGAGCAGCTGCAGTCGCTGGTGACTGTCGGCGCCTCGGTCTTCGGCACCTCGCATCGCCAGAAGCCGGTCAAGGACGTGGTGGCGCGGGTGCGCAACGGCCTGCGCGAGCTGTTCTCGCTGCCCGAGGGCTACGAGGTGGTGCTCGGTAACGGTGGCACCACCGCGTTCTGGGACGCGGCCGCCTTCGGCCTGATCCGTGAGCGTTCGCTGCACCTGACCAACGGCGAGTTCTCCTCGAAGTTCGCTTCGGTCGCCAAGGGCAACCCCTTCATCGGTGACCCGATCGTCGTGTCGTCGGAGCCGGGCAGCGCACCCGAGCCCGTGTCGGACCCGAGCGTCGACCTCATCGGCTGGGCCCACAACGAGACCTCGACCGGTGTGTCCATCCCGGTGTCGCGCCCGGCCGGTTCGGAGAACGCGCTGATCGCCATCGACGCCACCTCCGGCGCGGGCGGTCTGCCGGTGAACATCGCCGACTCCGACGTGTACTACTTCGCCCCGCAGAAGTGCTTCGCCGCCGACGGTGGCCTGTGGGTCGCGATCATGAGCCCGGCCGCGCTGGCCCGCGTGGAGGAGATCAAGGCCTCGGGTCGCTGGACCCCGGAGTTCCTCTCGCTGCCCGTCGCCATCGACAACAGCACCAAGGACCAGACCTACAACACCCCGGCCATCGCCACCCTGCTGCTGTTCGCCGACCAGATCGAGTGGATGAACACCAACGGCGGCCTGGACTGGACCGTGAAGCGCACCCTCGACTCGTCCTCGCGCCTCTACACCTGGGCCGAGCAGAGCTCCTTCGCCACCCCGTACGTCACCGATCCGGCACACCGTTCGCAGGTCGTCGGCACCATCGACTTCGACGATTCGGTCGACGCCGCCCAGGTGGCGAAGATCCTGCGGGCCAACGGCATCGTCGACACCGAGCCGTACCGCAAGCTGGGCCGCAACCAGCTGCGTGTGGGCATGTTCCCGGCGATCGACCCCGAAGATGTCTCCCAGCTGACCCGTTCGATCGACTGGGTCGTCGGTCAGCTGTAATTTTTTGCGGCGGTGTTGTTGGCGGCGCCTGCGGCGCCGCGGGGTTTGCGCCCTGTAAGACCGGGAGTTGCGGGCACGATTTTTGTTCCTTCGTCGCAAAAATCGCACCCGCAACTCCCGGTCGGCGCAAACCCATTGCGTATTCTCCGGCGCTGACACACGTCGTTCGTCAGCGTTGACACGCTTCGCAAAGTTCGCATTCTTCGCGACATTCCATCCGGCACCGAGCCGTTGATCTATCACCAAAACGCCTGTACACGACCAGGATTCGCGCGGGGAGCTGATCAGATTAGCCGCCCGGGGTGCCCGGGTGCGCGATTTGGGCGTGCGTGTCTGCTGCCACGGCCAAGTAATGTGCACTACTGTCTAGGAAAGTGGGCGGTGTCCTAACAGACGGAGCCGACGCGATAGGGAGGTAACGGTGCGTGAACTTCGAGTGATCGGGGTGACGCCCGACTCCACGCACATCGTGTGCAGCGACCTCGAGTCCGGCACCAAGTTCCGGCTGCCCGCCGACGACAAGCTCCGCGCGGCGGCGCGCGGCGACCTCGCACGATTCGGCCAGATCGAGATCGAAATGGAAGCGTCTATGCGTCCTAGAGATATCCAGGCCCGTATTCGCGCCGGCGCGTCCGTCGAGCAGGTCACGGCGGAGTCCGGCATGCCGGCGAGCAAAGTCGAGCGGTTCGCCTATCCGGTGCTGCTCGAGCGTGCTCGCGCCGCCGAACTGGCGCAGAAAGCCCATCCGGTGCGGCCGGACGGCCCGGCGCTGGAAACGCTGCACGAGATCGTCACCGCGGCCTTCGCCGAGCGCGGGCACACCATCGAACACGCCGAATGGGATGCCTGGAAAGACGAAAAGGGGTTCTGGGTCGCGCAATTGCAGTGGCGGCACGGGCACTCCGAGATCGCCGCGCACTGGCGCTACCAGCCCGACGCGCACGGCGGTTCGGTCTCCCCGCTCGACGACCCGGCCAACGACCTGATCGATCCGGATTTCGGTCGCGCCCTGCGTGGTCTGGCCACCATGCCCGCACCGTCGGCCCCGGTGGTCGAGGCGCCGGTTCCGGTGGAGCCGCGTCCGCGTGAGCCGATGACGCCTGCGCCGCGCCCGCAGAGCCGTCCGCAGCCCGCGCTGGACGAGTACTACGAGCAGCGTCAGGTCGCGGCAGGCGGTGGGACGGCGGCGATTCCGGCCAAGCCGGCGCCGACGGCCATGCCCGCCACGCCGATGCCTGCCTCGCCGATGCCTGCCTCGCCGATGCCTACCGCACCGATGCCGACCGCACCGATCCCGGCGGCCCCCAAGCCCGCCGCACCGATTCCGGCGGCGACGGCCCCTGCTGCGCCCAGCGAGCCCGCCACACCGGCGCCGCCCGCCGCGCAGCAGGACAAGCCCGCCGCCAAGCCGGAGCCGGAGAAGCCGAAGCCCGCACGCAACAAGCGCGGTAAGGCACCGATGCCGTCCTGGGAAGACGTCCTCCTGGGCGTTCGCAGCTCCGGCAACTGACTGTGCACCGGCGGCCCCGAGTTCTCCCGAGAACTCGGGGCCGTGCTGGTCGACAGCGGGGTCGAGCGCACGCCCGGCGCGGCGGCAGCCACCGCACCACGGGTTCCGATAACTGTCGGAGGTGACACGTGAAGTCGGCTTCCACGCTCTGGTATGTCGATACCGCTGATCCCGCCGCCGTCCTGCGCGAGCGGCCCGCGTCCGATCCCGTTGCCGCGCAGGCACTGGCGGGTGAGCTGTACGCCGACAACGATGTGCGCCCGATCGTGGTCGGAACACTCGACGGCTGCGCTGGTCCGGATCGCGACGAGGTCTACATCGGGTGTTATCCCGGAGTGACGGTCGTGTGCACCGCCGAGGCCGCACTGATCGAGCCGACCAGATTGCCCGATCTGCTCGTGCGTCCGCTCGCTTCCGAACACACCTACCTGATCTCGTTCGACACCACCGTGCACTGGGGTGCTTTCGCCCACTGGGAACGTGGGGAATTCCGGCGCTCGTTCAGCTCGACCAGGGTCGACATCCTGGAGAACGAGGGACTGCCCATGGTGTGGGAGCGCGAGTTCTGGGCGGGAGACCATCCGGTGCCGTGGGATCGGGACGACCTGCCGGACCCGCAATCGCTGCCCTTCGATCCACCCGAGTTCGCCGACGCGGCCAATGCTCATTGGCTCGGCTTCCGCCATCTCGAGGCACCCGGCCTGGGCGACCTGCCCGTCTGCGGATTCACGCTGTACCCGAAAGGCCGAGCGCCCGAACCTGTGTCGACCGCGCCTCCCCGGCGCGGCCTGTCCCGCTGGTTGCGCAGGCCCGGTCGGCTAGCCGACGACCAGGTAGACCAATAGCGCGATCCAGCCGAGCGCCACGCCGACCACCGCCCCCGCGAGCACCCAGCGCACGACCGGCGTGCACCGCCACCGCCACACCGTAGGCGCGACACCGACCACCGCGATCACGTTCACCGCGATCGCGAGCAGCGGATGCACATCGGCGAGCGCGACACCGAACGCGTACACCGCCACCGCGCCGAGCGCCGCGACGAGCGCGATCACCGTGCCGCCCAACGCCCACGGCACCGAACCCGACCCCGCCCGATAGGGCCCGTCCGGGCTCATGACGTGCGGACTCGTTCGTAGAAGGCCATCGCGGCAGCCGTGGCGACATTGAGCGAATCGGTGCCGGGCGACATGGGAATACGTGCGCGAATGTCGGTGGCGCGCATGGCCTCCTCGGTCAGGCCGGGGCCCTCGGCGCCGAGCAGCAGGGCTACCCGCTCGCCCGTCATCGCCGTCGCCAGGTTCACCGCCGCCGAGTTCGGGGTGAGCGCGATGATCTGAAAGCCGTGCTCCCGCAACAACTCCAGCCCACCCGGCCACTGCGGAATCCGGGCGAACGGCACCCGCAGCACGTGCCCCATCGAGACGCGGACCGAACGCCGGTAGAGCGGGTCGGAGCAGCGGTCGCCGAACAGCACCGCGTCGGCGCCGAGCCCGGCCGCGTTGCGGAACATCGACCCCAGGTTCTCGTGATCGTTGACACCCTCCAGCACGGCCACCGTGCGCGCACCGTCGAGCACCTCGTCGACCGTCAGCTCGGCCGGCCGTGGCGCGACCGCGAGCACACCACGATTGAGGTGGAAGCCGACCACCTGGGCCATCACCTCGGCTGTCGCCTGGTAGTACGGCACATCGAGACCCGCGAGGTCGTCGGCGAGGGTCTCGTAGCGCTTGGCGACACCGAGCAGCGCACTCGGGGTGAAACGCGAGTCGAGCATGCGCTGCACCACCACGACCCCCTCGGCGATCACCAGTCCCTTGCGGCCGGGCAGGTCGGGCCTGCGGTCGGCGGAGGACAGATCACGAAAGTCGTCGACACGCGGGTCGGCGGGATCGTCGATGGGAATTACTTCGGCCACCGGATCATCCTGGCATGCTGGAAGCATGAAGCTGGTTCAGTTGATCTTGAACATTCTGTGGGTGGTGCTCTGCGGGTTCTGGATGGCAGTCGGCTACCTGTTCGCGGCGCTGATCTGCTTCGTCCTGATCGTCACGATCCCGTTCGGCATCGCATCGTTGCGGCTGGCCGGCTACGTGCTGTGGCCGTTCGGGCGCACGGTCGTCGACAAACCGAGCGCCGGGGCGGGGTCGCTGCTCGGCAACATCATCTGGTTCGTCTTCGCCGGCTGGTGGCTGGCGCTCGGCCACGTGTTCACCAGTGTGGCGCTGGCGGTGACGATCATCGGGCTGCCGTTCGCCTGGGCCAATCTCAAACTGGTTCCGCTGTCGCTGTTCCCGCTCGGCCACGAGGTGGTACCGCAGCAGGGCTGACTACTCCGAACCCGCGATGATCTGGTTCATGATCGCCACGGCCTGATCGAGCACCGCGAGCTGTTCCGGGCTCAGGTTGGACAGCTGCTCGGTCATCCAGGCCTCGCGCGCGTGCGTCTCGTCGGCGACCAACGCCCGGCCTGCCGGTGACAGCGACACGATGATCTGGCGTCCGTCGGTGGGATGCGGTCTGCGCTGGACCAGCTCGAGGTCGGCGAGGGAGGCGATCACGCGGGTCATCGACGGCGGCTGCACGCGCTCCTTGCCCGCGAGATTGCCGGGCGTCATCGCGCCGTCGCGAGCGAGGGTGGCCAGGGCCGACAGCTGTGTGAGCGAGATCTGCGCTTCGGCACGGCGGCCGCGCAGGTGTCTCGTGAGCCGCACAACCGCCAGCGAGAGATCACCGGCGAGGGCACGGACGTCGGATGGCACTGTCACAGTGCAGAACTCTACGGTACGGCCGTGCCCCCTGACGGGTTTCAGGGCGCTACTGTTTGGGTATGGATGCCGGACCCGTCAGCCGCGAGATGCCGCACCTGCCGCGAAGCCTGGTCGATCCGCGCCCGGTGGTGCTGATCGGTTTCGCCGCCTGGGCGGTGGCGAGCGTGCTGGCTTTCGTGGTCCCTGCCTGGGCCGATGCCCGGCCGGTTTGCCTGATGGGCCTGTTCGTCGGCGTGCTCGGCTCGTCGATCTGGCTGGCACAGCGGCGGTCGGCCCTGCGCGGCGACAAGGGCGCCCAGGTGGGTCTCACCGAGGACTAGACGACCTCGAACTCGTCGCTGGTCCCGGTGAACGGGCGAAGCACGCCGTCGGCGCCGAGCGCGTCGGCGAAGTGCACGAACCGGTGCGTTCCCGGTTCCGCGCCGGCCGGGATGTCCCAGACGAAACGGGCGATCGAGACCGCCGCGTCCTGTTTCCGCCAGTGGAATCGCACATCCCACTCCCCCTCGTTGGCCACCCGCTGCCAGCCGTTCCCGGTTCGGCGCTGCACCTCGAGGAAGGTGCCGCCGCGACGCGGATTGTGTTTCGGATGGGCCGAGACGAATTCGGCCTCCACCCGGCTGCCGCGAGCGGTGCGCCCGGGTTGGCGCACGACATCACCGAAATTGCGGCCGGACGGTGTCGCGTCCGGGCCCGGCGTGGCGGCGAGATTCGGCTGCAAGGCGGAGACGTCACGCGGTGCGGGACCGCGACCCGGGACCGCGCCCGCCACGAAAGCCTCTGCCAGCCTGGTGAATTCCTGCGCATACGCACACAACGTGTAGCGGCCGAACAGCGTCGACGCGCCTTCGTACTGTTGCGCGTCGTACTCCTCCGGCGTGGTGACGTACTGGTGGTAGGCATTCGAATAGCCCTGCAACAGCACCTGTTCCACGCCGACACCGAGCGCCTGCGCGACCGCTCGTCGCACCCGCAAGCCGGCGACGATGGTGAACTCGGCTCCGGCGGCGGCCACGTAGAGATCGCCGAGCCGGATCAGCTGAAGCGGAACCACATTCGGTACCCACGGCACCGGCGGCATCAACCCGAGTGGAGCGAAGATCGCCTTGGGCGCCTGCGCGTCGGCCAGCCACGCCGGGTGGGGATGGTCGATTCCGCCGAGAAAGTCCACCAGCGGGTTACGTACACCCTCGGGAATGGGTCCGCCGGGCAGGCCGGGGCCGTCCTCCACGCTGCCCGCCGCCAGCGAGAGGCCCGCGGCGGCCGGTGCGGTGCGGTGCGGTGCGCCGTCGGGGGTGAAGCGGCCCTCGACCGTCACGGCCGCGAGATCGACGTAGCAGAGCAGCGAATCGATCGCGCTCGTCATCGGTGCCGCCCGGTCGGCGGCGGCTCGCGAGGCGGTGTACTGGCGTTCGCCGATGATCCGGGTGTTGTCGAACTCGTCGTCGGTCGGGCCGACGCCCGGTGCGAGCGCGAGGTTCGGGGACATGTCACCGGCATTGGTCTGCGCGAACGCGGCCAGATACGAAGGCTCGCCGTCGAGATGGCGCACGCCGTGCTCCAGGTGCTCGGCGGCGTAGCTGGCGTAGCCCTTGTTGTCGGAGCTGATGAGCCGGTTCTTGTTGGTCATCGACGTGTTGTGGGTGGCGAACCAGGTGAGCGCGCCGACCTCCTTCGCACCACGGCGGAACACGAGTGTGGTGACCGCCGGATCGATCGCGTCCGGGAAGGCCGCGCGGTCTTCCGCCGGATTGCGGTCGAAGGCCACCCGCGAACGGTTCACGCTCGCGTCGCGCAATTCGGCGCGGCCGAGCGCCACCGTGCCCGGTGCGAGGTCGGCGTCGGCGGCGGCGATCGCCTCGACGATGCCGTCGACTTCGGTGTCGTAGACCTGTTGCTGAAATCCGAGCGTCGCGAGCGTATAGGCGTAATCGTGCGCGGAACCGCCACAACTGGAATGCGTGTGAGTCGAAGTGAGGACGACATTTCGTTCGGTATACCGATCACCGAATCGGCGCGCCAGCGCGAGCAGTACACCCCGGTGCACGGACTGGAACAACGCACCGTTCTCCACCGCGACGAACGCGATCCGATTTCCACCCGATTCGATCACGAACGCGCGCGCTCGCGGCCGCAGATGAATTCCCGCGGTGGTCTGTTCGAGTTGTGAGTAGCCCATCATGCCGCATTCCGCGGCGGGGCCCGTGAGATCGGCGATACCGAGCCCGAATTCGAATCCACCGCGCGCGGATTCGGCACGCGCCTGCGACGCTCCGTGAGCTCCCATGGCCGCGGCGAGGGGTACCCCCAGCGTCGAGGCGGCCAGCACGGTACGACGGTTCACAGGCATCCGAACAGCTCCTTCACGGGTGATGTGACGCAGACAACCATACAACTGGTCGACTGTCCAGGAATTCGGCGCGGTTCGGCGAATTGACTGTTCGCGACGTGAGCGCTTAACTCGCACAGGTGTCCTCCCGATTGAGCGTCGAAGAACGACGAGCCCACCTGATAGAGGCAGCGATCGGTCTCGCCGAGAAAAAGGGCGTGGCGGGCGTGACCACACGCGATGTCGCCCAAGCGGCGGGTGTCTCGCTCGGTGTGGTGCATTACTGTTTCGAAAACAAGGACGCGCTGATGACCGAGCTGGTCAAAGCGCTCTCGATGGAATTACGCGATTCCGTCGATGCGGATGAAACTGTCTGGGCCGATACCGGAACAGGAAAAGAAGCGCTTCACAAATTGGTTCGCCAGGGGCTGGAACTGATGTGGCGCAACATCGAGGCGACCCCGGAACGTCAGCTGCTCACCTACGAGACCACCACCTACGCACTGCGCGAGGGTGAGTCGACCCCGGCCAAACTCGCCATCGCCCGCGAGCAGTACAAGTTCAACGACAGCACCGTCGCCGACGTGATGGACCACTGCCGCGACGCCACCGGCTGCGACTGGAACATCCCGCTGCCCCAGCTGAGCCGGTTCATCCTCAGCGTCATCGACGGCATCGTGCTGCGCTGGCTCGTCGACGACGACAGCGACGCGGTGCAGGCCCAGCTCGACCTGCTCGCCGAGATGGTCACCGCGCACGCGAACTAACCGCGCGGCACCTGCACGTGCACGGTGCCGTCGGCGTCCCACCACGGCACGCGGACCGTGCCCGAGAACTCGCCGCGCAGAAATACCTCGAGGATTTCGTGCAGCACGAGGGCGCCGGTGGTGTGCGGCGGTGACCACAGCTGCCGCAGCACCACGCCGAGCGGTTCCGTGTCCCAGGTGCTCTGCCTGCCCGCACCGAGCACCTCGGCGCTCACCCGGTCGGACACCAGCGGCAGGTCGAGCAGGGTGGCGAGGGCCTCGGCATGTTCCGGGTCGCCTACCACCAGGCGCTCGGCCGGGATGACGAGGCCGAAGCAGGGCCGGTCGAGGACCATGGCGGTCTCGGCGTCGACCACTGTTCCCGCGAGTGTCCTGACCTGCTCGGGGAGGTCGAGTTCGCGTGGGTCGAGCGCGCCGGACGCGACGGCGGCGGCCAGGCGGGCATGAGTTCGCGAAACCGTTTCGGGGGTCGGGGTTTTCGACGGGTCGGCGAGGGCGTCGAGGAGTTCCTCGGCCAGCTCGGGGGTCATCACGTCGGGACGGACGAGGACCTGACGTAGGGCGTCAGGGTCGGCTGCCGTGAAAGGCGGGAGAAGGCCGGCGAATTCGGTGTCGTCCGGGTGGCGGTAGCGGCCGAGGGGAAGACCGTCGATGTGGGCGTGGCGGTGCAGCCACCAGGTGGTGTAACCGTCGCGGTCGGCGAGGAGGGCGCGGGTGCGTGGTTCCGCGAGCAGGGTGCGCAGGGCCTGCGGCCAGCGGGTGTCGTCGACAAGGTCGAGGTCGCGGACGGCGCCGAGTTCGCGTGGGTCCTCGGGAAGGCTGTTCCACCAGGCGGATTCGTCGTCCAGGTCGTGGTCGGGGCCGAGCGGGTCGGGGTCGGTGAGGACGGCGAAATCCCAACCCACACCGATTGCGCGCAAGGCCTGTTCGCCGAACTCGGCGACCGTCGATTCGGCGACCGTACCGAAGGGTGAGTCGTCGACCAGCACCTCGGCCAGCGGTGCGCCGGGGAGGAGGAGCTCGTCGGCTGGGCGGAGTTCTCCTGTGTCGTCGGGCAATTCGAGCAGGCCGAGCCAGTCGGGGAGTTCGTCGGCGCTCACGAACTGGGCGAGATGCAGGACCGCGGTGACCGTGTCCGGGTCGGCCGGGTCGTGTTCGAGGAGGTCGCGCAAGCCGGGATCGGTGAGCAGGTCGGTGGCCGAGGCACTGCGGGCGCCGAGGCGGGCCAGCAGCGGGTGGGTGGCGTCCGGGTGTACCAGACGGGCCCAGTGGACCGGGACGGCGACGGTGAGCTGATCGTCGAGGACGACGGTGCGCGGACCGGTGACGAGGCGGCCGTCGGCCAGGGGGACGGCCAGGGCACCGAACTCCTCGGCTGTCCTCGAATCGGTGACGAAGGGTTCCAGCGTGGAGTAGAAGGTGCGCCACCAGTGCGGGTCTCGTTCGAGGCCGGTGGTGAGGTCGGCCAGGGCCGCCGATGACAGGCGGTGGACGTCGAGAACTGTCAGCTTTTCCTGGGCGGAGCGGGTCGAGAGTTCCGGGATGACCAGGGGGCCGGTGAGGTCGGCGAGGATTGCGGCCAGTTCCGGCGTCGAGTCAGGGAATACGGAGGCGCGAGTGGGGATTTCGACACTTGCCGAGCGGGTGAGCTCGAAGGTGCCGGGGTGCCGCGCGGTGCCGACGGACGAGTTGTCAGGGGCGGATACATCGGCGGTGACCATGTCCTTACCGAAGGTGTCCTGGTCGACTCCGGCAGTTGAGTCGTGGCGATCAGTGGACTCGAGATTCGTCCCGGTGAGAGCGTGGAATTCCTCTTGGCTCGGATCGAATTCGTGGTCCGAGCGGTCGCGGGTCGGGCAGACCGGGAGCCACGGGTTCGTACGGAGTTCGGTGATGATCGCTTCGCGGAGGAGGGCGTCGGCCTCGCTGCGGGCGAAAGCGGGGGTCGGGACGAGGACGAGGCGGTCCTTCGGCGGCAAAGCGCGGGCGAAATCGGCGTAGCCCGAGGCGATTTCGTGCAGGCGAGTGCCGGGAAGGAGCCTGCGGCGGTCGGGTTGCATGGCGATGTCGGCTACGAGGATCGCCGGGAGGGACAGTTCCTCGTCCGAACGAGTGGGCGCGCGCAGGACATCCGGTGCGGCGGGGACCGGGCGGCCGTTGACCAGCGGGAGCAGCCAGCGCGCACGGGCGGTGCGGTACTGCCACCAGTGTTGGGTGCCGTCGGGTCCGGTGATGGTCAGCTTGGTGAGGGTGCCCACCGGCGGGCCCCCATGGGTCTTCGTATCGAGTCCAGAAGCATGGGCAATCTCCGCGCCCCCTTCGGACGTCGGCGCGGCAATCGAGATCTCGTTGCCCGGCTCCGCGTGAGGGCGTGGGGCCGTATCGACGTGGGTAGCCTCGCCACGTGTGGCGTTCGCGCTGCCGTGTGGCGGGGCGGGGTGGTCGAGGCGGGTTGTGACGCTGGTGAATTCGCTGTCGGCTATGCGGATTCGGTGGAGGGCGGGGAGTTCGAGGAGGAGGTCGGGGGCCTCGGCGCGCATCGAGGTGAGGAGGGTGGTGGGGTCGATGTCGTCGCGGAGGTGGATGACGACTTCGGTGTCGGCGCCCGAGGGTGGGGTGGTCGGGATGGGCCAGGCCAGGCGGAGGGCCGGTGGGGTGAGGTCTTCGGGGTGGGTGATGCCGTTGTCGTGCAGGGCGTTCAGGGTGGCGGTGAGGGAGAAGCGGATGGAACCCGTGGTGGAGCGGATCTCCACTTCGTCGCCCACGGAGCGCACCGCGGTGAAGCCGACGCCGAACCGGCCGACCTGCGCGCCGTCGTCCTTGCCCGAGGCACGCAGTGCCGTGAGTGCGTGCACACCCGAAACACTGAGTGGTGCACCGGTATTGGCGACATGCAACCGGCGGTCCACGATTCGCACCGTCAGCTCACCGGGCACACCGCCCTGCACCGCCGCATCGGCCGCGTTCTGCGCCAGCTCGGTGAGCACCCGATCCCGATAGCCCGCGGCGACCAGATCGGCCTCACCGGCACTGTCCTCCCGCAACCGCGTCGGCGAATCCCGCCACGCGGCAAGAACTCCGGCCCGCAGCCCCGCGGTACCGAACGGGTCCGCCCCAGCGTTCAGCGCCCCACCGACGATCCGCGCTCCCCGGCGCCCACGACATGCGTCACACCGGAATCACCCTCGGCGGAAGCGGCATCAGCGGCCGAATCCGCCGCGCCCGCGTCGGCATCTGCCGACGAATCAGCCCCGGCGTCATCAGTCTCCACACCCGAATCCGCCGCCGCGGCCGACTCGGGTCGGTGCGCAGCTCCGGCAGCCGAAGACTCCTGCGCCGCACCGCTATCCGATTCGACATTCGCCGCAGCGGCCGAAGCATCTACACCGGCGCCGGCACCATTCGAGGAATCCGCCTCGATATTCTCGGTGGTCGCTTCGACAACCGCATCAGTCGAAACACCTTCGGCCGCAGCGGAATCGGTTACAGGAGCATCCTGGGGCTGGGCGACGTCCTCGTTGCGAATATCAGCGACAACGGCCTCGGTGACGACGTCAGCGGCGCTCGACACTCCCGCGTCGGCGGTACCGGTCGGCTCAGCGGCGGCCGCGATCGAGGTCGACTCGGTCGCCTCCGTGGTGGGTTCGGCTGCCGCAGGGGAAACCGCCGTGTCTGCGGGCGATTCAGGGTTGCTCGATGCCTCGACCGGGTCGGTGGTCGCCGGTGCCGACGCGAGGCCGACGAGCGGTGCGAAAGCGGCGAGGTCGGTGTCGACTTCGGCGGCGATGACCTCTTCCGGGGATTCCGGGAGCTCGCCTTCGGCGCGGGCCTTGCGGGCGGCGGCCGCCGCGTCGACCGCTTCGGCTTCGGCGGTTTCCTGCGGAGCGATGTCGATGTAGTCGACGGCGTGGTCGTCGAAGGCCTCGTAGCGGGGCGAGCCGTTGCCGGAGGGGGCGACGACGTCGGAGTGGGCGCCGCAGCCGTATTCGACGTGCACGACGTGGCCGTCGGCACCCATCGCGTTGGCGCACACGCCGAAGGTTTCGCGCAGGGCGCCTGCCAGGGGCAGGAAGAAGCCGCACAGGCCGCAGGTGGAAGGGGCGGCCTTGGCCATCTCGGTGTCGGGGCCGAATTCGCTGTACCAGCGCTGGGCGGCTTCGAGGCGGCCCTCGAGGCTGAGCACCTGGGTGCGGCCGAGGCCGACCTCGCGGGCCACCTCGTCGATCGCCGGGTCGCCGGTGGCGACGTAACCGGGGACCAGGCGCGGATCGTCGGCGGGCGGGGCGAGCAGGTCGCCGGGGCCGAGATCGCCGGGGCGCACGCGCTGCTCCCACGGGACGAACTCGGGAGCGATCAGGGCATCGGGGCCGGGCAGCAGGGCCGACTCGCTGACGGTCGCGTGGTCGGCACCGGGCGGCGCGGCCACGACGACGGCCCACTGCCAACCCCGGTAACCGGGCAGGGTCGCCTCGAACCGGTGGGTGGCCGACGAGTCGTCCTCGGCGGTCACCCCCAGATGGGCTCCGACCCCGTCGGGTTCCAGCTCGACGAGCGCACGAAGTGCGACCTCGGCCGCCTGGGCCAGAACGGGACGCACGCCGGACTCCGAAACAGATACTGCGCTCACGGCATACATTTTGCCGTATGAAGTGCAATCGGAGTTCGTTGGCCGTCGCAGTGCTGGTCAGCGTGCTCGGCGTGAGCTCCTGCGGGGGCCAGGATCAGTCCGGTCCGCCGCGCTGGCGGGTGGAGGTGATCGGCTCGTCACCGCACGATCCGTCGGCGTTCACCCAGGGGCTCGAGGTGGTCGACGGATCGCGCTACGAAGGCACCGGCATGTGGGGCGTGTCGAACGTCCGCGTCAGCGACCAGGTCTCGGGTGTGGAGCGGGCGCGCGTCGACC
The DNA here is from genome assembly GCF_053605015.1 of Nocardia sp. NPDC003979. NCBI lineage: Bacteria > Bacillati > Actinomycetota > Actinomycetes > Mycobacteriales > Nocardiaceae > Nocardia > Nocardia sp. NPDC003979. The sequence goes on along the minus strand of NZ_JBSGIJ010000001.1, from coordinate 31,893 downwards.
TGCCCGGCCGGATGTTCGGCGAGGGACTCACCCGGGCGGGCGACATCGTCTGGCAACTGACCTGGCGTGACGGCGTGGCCTTCGCCCGCGACCCGCACACCCTCGCCGAAACCGGCCGCGCCACCTACGAGGGCGAGGGCTGGGGGCTGTGCGCTCAACCGGGCCGCCTCGTCATGAGCGACGGCACCCCGAAACTCACTTTCCGCGACCCACTGACCTTCGCCGAAACCGGGTCGGTGACCCTGCATGGCCTCGACGACCCGAAACCGAACGAACTCGACTGCGCACCCGACGGCACCGTCTACGCCAACAACTTCCCCACCGACGACATCCTGCGCATCGACCCGAACACGGGCGCCATCACCGCCGTCATCGACGCGAGCGGCCTGCTCACCCCCGCCGAACGCCAGGGCACCGACGTCCTCAACGGCATCGCCCACCTGCCCGGCACCGACCGATTCCTGCTCACCGGCAAGTACTGGCCTCGACTGTTCGAGGTGCGCTTCGTGCCCCGTTGAGCGGGTGTGGCCGACACTGCTCGCCCGCGAGTGAACGCCGAAAGCCCGAGTACGACAGAATTGGACTGTGACTACTCCCCGCGATCCATCCGGTCCTGACCGTGGTCGCCGGGACGGCAGTGCCTCGGGTGGACTACCCGGTCGGCACCCCGGCTTCGGGCATTACCCGCCCCCATCCCCGCCGCGCAAGGTCTTCCCGCACATCGAGCCACCGACCGCGCCGGTTCGTTCGCGCGGCCGGTTCGGGCGTGATCCCGACCCCGGCGCCACCACGCCGTTGGCGAGCCCGAAACGCAACGGCGCCGGTCGCCCGCGCCCCGACACACCGGCAGGCGGCCGTCCGCACCCGGACCACGACGGACCGGCAGGCAGCCACCAACACCCCGATCGGCTCGACGGACCGGCAGGAACCCGCCCGCTCCCCCGGGCCGACGAACCCGCCGACGAGCCGCCCAAGCAGCGGGTGCCGCGCAAATTGACGGTCACCCGCGTGGCCGCGATGCGTAGCCGCGAACTCACCGAACGCGGTATCGCCACCTTCCAGCGTGCGGCCAAGGCCGACGGCGCCGACCAGTCGGGGCTCACCGCCCTCACCTACGCCACGATGGCCAACTTCGCGCTCGACGCCGCGATCGCCGTCGCGCTGGCCAACACGTTGTTCTTCGCGAGCGCGACCGCCGAGTCGAAAACCAAGGTCGCGCTGTATCTGCTCATCACCATCGCGCCGTTCGCGGTGATCGCCCCGCTGATCGGGCCGCTGCTCGACCGGCTGCAACGCGGACGCAGGCTGGCGCTGGCCACGACCTTCGGGTTGCGGGCACTGTTCGCGGTGCTGCTGATCTTCAATATCGACACGTGGGGGCTGTATCCGCTCGCCCTGTGCATGATGGTCGGCTCGAAATCGTTCGCGGTGCTCAAGAGCGCGGTGACGCCGCGCGTGCTGCCACCGGACATCGACCTGGTCCGCACGAATTCGCGGCTCACGGTGTTCGGCCTGGTCGGCGGCACGATCGGGGCGGGTGCGCTGGCCGCACTGGCCGCGCTCGCCGCCGGCTCCACGGGTGCGCTGGTGTTCGCCACGGGCATCGCGATCGCGGGCGCCTACCTGAGCCTGCGGATCCCGTCGTGGGTGGAGGTCACCGAGGGTGAGGTGCCGGCCACGCTGACCTATCACGGCGCCGACGCGCGCACCGAGGTGCTCGAGCCGGGCAAGGAATCGGCCGTGCCCGCCAGGAAACGCAGGCAACCGCTCGGCCGCGCGGTGGTCACCGGACTGTGGGGCAACAGTTCCATCCGCGTGCTCACCGGGTTCCTGACCTTCTACATCGCCTTCGTCGCCAAGGGCTCCGGCGGCAGTCCGACCGAGCAGGCGGCCATGCTCGGTCTCGTCGGCGTGGCGGCCGGTTTCGGCAATTTCGGCGGCAACGCCACCGGCGCGCGATTGCAGCTCGGCAGGCCGGCGCTGGTGGTGCTCGGGTGCACCGCGGCGTGTGTGGCGGTCGCGCTGTTCGCGGTGTTCACCGGCAATCTGTTCGGCGCCGCGGTGGCCGCGCTCGTCGCGTCGGCGGCCAGTGCGCTGGCCAAGGTGTCGCTCGATGCGGCCATCCAGGACGACCTGCCACCCGAGTCGATCGCCTCGGGTTTCGGCCGGTCGGAGACCGTTCTGCAGCTGAGCTGGGTGATCGGCGGGGCGGCCGGTGTGCTGCTGCCGACAGAGTTCTGGAAGGGTTTCGCGGTGATCAGCGTGATCCTGGTTGCCGGGCTCGCGCAGACCTTCGTCAGCTATACCGGGCACACCCTGCTGCCGGGCTTCGGCGGCAACCGCCCGCAGCACGCCGAGCAGGAAGTGCCGACCCATCCCCGCGAAACAGGAGACCCGCACTGGTGAGCAAGCCCAACGTCCGCACGATCTTCGCGCTGGTCGCGGTGGGCCTGCTGGCCCTGGCCGCGGTGACCGCAGGCGTGGTGGCCTACGCCGTGTCCAAGGCGCCGAAGCACTATCCCGAACTCACCGTGTTCGCCAACGGCGAGTCCGTCGTCGTCGAGCCGTACGGGTACTGCGAGCTGTCGAACGGGGAGTGCGTCAACGACGAGTCGACCTACTACATCCCGGCCACCTCGGGTAAGCCGGTGCAGGTGTCGTTGCCGACCAGCGTCGCCGAGGCGCCGTGGATCGTCGTCACCGTGTACGAGCGCCCCAACGGCGAGCAGTTCGAACGCATCCTGAGCTTCATCGATTACCCGTCGGGCACCCGTTTCCTGAGCCTGGACACCCAGCCGGAACCCGAACTGCGCCTCGCGGGCTTCGAGCTGCGCCTGCCGATCGTCTACACCGACCCGGCCACCGGCCAGGAGATGTACGACGTGCACGGCCTCTGGCGCGTCGGCACCCCGCAGCCCTGAGCGAATCGGCGCCTGGTTTCACCAGGCGCCGATCTCAGTGGTCCAGTTCGCGGGCTACCGCGCGGACCACTTCGGAGATGCGCTGGGACATCTTGCGGTCCGGGTACTTGCCGCGGCGCAGGTCGGGCTGGACCTTGGTCTCGAGCAGGGTGATCATGTCCTCGACCAGGCCGTGCAGCTCGTCGGGCGACTTGCGCGGGCCCGCGTCCTTGCGGGCGGGCTGTGCGCCACGCTCACCGCGAGCGACGGTCGGGGGCGCCTCGAGCAGCTTGAGGCTCAGCGCCTGCGGGCCGCGACGACCGGCGGCCATCCCGAATTCGACCCGCTGGCCCGGCTTGAGGCCCTCGACTCCTTCGGGCAGCGCGGAAGAACGGACGTAGACGTCCTCGCCCTCGTCTTGGGAAAGGAAGCCGAAGCCCTTTTCGACGTCGTACCACTTCACCCGGCCGGTCGGCACTGCGCTCACCCGTTCATCATTCGATACCCGAACCCTTGTGGCCCGGGTTACTACCTGCTGCTTGTCGCGAAAAGAACGCGCCCCACAACAAGGCAGGACGCGATGTGGTCAGAGTCTACCCCGGTGGCTATACCGCGAGCACATCAGTTTTACGGTGCACCCGTGACCAACTCACCTCGACCGCCCGCGCGACGTTCCAGTGATCGGCTGCTGCAAGTGGCGGTGGCGCTGTTCGGCATCGGGATTCTCGCCGTCGTCGCCATCTTCGTGACGCCGATCGTCTCCGACTCGGAACCGGGCCTGTGGCTGTATCTGCTCGCGATGCTCGCGCCGGTGGGCTTCCTGCTCGCGATCGTGTTCGCCCTGTGGTCGGGTCGACGGGCACGGTGAACCGGTTATCCCGAGGGTTCGATACCCAATCTCTTGTGTGATCCTCGTCACATAACGGCTGGGTAACGAACTGTGCGTGCAACGGTCACGCACACCCGGCGCCGCGACTACCTGCGCGGACGCCTCCGGGACAACCCTGAGACCACCCTGATACCCACCCGCACACGCCGGTTACCAAATAGTGACTTTCCCCGCTGACCGTCGTACCGTTTCTCTCAGCCGGGGCAGGCCCCCGGAACCACCGGCCCGCCGCACCGAACCTCACCCCGCGGGTACCGGACCCCGATTGGAATCAAGGGGTGAGGGCGGACCGGGAGACCTCTCAGTCCGGACCACATGCAGGTGCGAACGAGAGGAAGAAACCCGATATGAGTGGACGCCACCGCAAGCCGACTTCCACCGGGCGCACTGCTGCCAAGGTCGCCGTCACCGGCGCGATCTTCGGCACCGCAACCGCTGCCCTCGCCGGAAACGCCAGCGCGGCCCCCGACTCCGACTGGGATCGCCTCGCACAGTGTGAAGCCGGCGGCAACTGGGGTATCAACACCGGCAACGGCTACCAGGGTGGGCTGCAGTTCTCGCCCTCCACCTGGGCCGCACACGGCGGTGGGGAGTACGCCGCCACCGCAAACCAGGCCACTCGCGAACAGCAGATCGCGGTCGCCGAAAAGGTTCTCGCTTCCCAGGGTTGGGGCGCTTGGCCCTCCTGCTCGGCCAAGCTGGGCCTGAGCAGCGGTCCGACCGAGCGCGCCGTGCCCTCGACCCCGAGCTGGGTCCCCGAGGTCAGCGTCCCGCAGGTGCAGGATCCGAGCCAGGAAGTCTTCTCGGCCGTCGATCGCGCCCTCACCGTCGCCCAGCAGCAGGGCGTCGCCGTGCCGCAGGCGGCCATCGATTTCGTCAACAACGCCAAGGGCACCCAGCTGGACCCGGCGGTCATCGACTTCTTCGAGGCGAACAAGGGCCTGCTGCCCTCCTGATCCGCCTTACAACAAGAGCCCGCATCCTCGTCCAGGATGCGGGCTCTTGTCTTTCCCGTTCGAATTACACCCGATTGATGACAGTGTGCGGGTGCACATACGGCAGCGTCGCGGCCGGAACGGGAAACTCGGTGTCCTCACCGAAGGGCGAGAGATTACCGGCGCGGGTCGCCGACAGTTCGGTGACGGCGTGCTCGCCGTCGGCCACCTCGGGCCAGCCGTTGTCGACGTAGGGTTTCTTCGATTTGTTGACCACGGGCTCATTCTGGCATATCGAACACGTACGCTGAATCCGATGATCGCGACCGACTCTCTCGCCGATTGGCTAGGTGCGCGCACCGACGCCCAGCTGGTGAAACTGCTGCAGTTGCGGCCCGATCTGGCGGTGCCGCTGCCCGCGTCGATGTCGGTGCTCGCGGTGCGGGCGCAGCAGCGGGCCTCGGTGCTGCGTGCCGCCGACGACCTGGACACCCTAGAGTTCGCGATCATCGAGGCGCTGGCGGCCCATGAGGACGCGCGCACGATCGGCACCGCGCACACCCCGCTCACCCGGACCGCGCTGCACGCGCAGCTGAAGGACCGGGTCACCAAGACCGCGTTCACAGCCGCGCTCACCCGCTTGCTCGACCGCGCGCTCGTGTGGGAGACCGGTGACGGCCTGCACCTGGCGCCGAGCGCCGTGGAGGCCCTCCCGTGGCCGCTCGGGGCGACGACAGCGCTACCGGACGCGCTCACCGAGCCGGAAGTACGCACGGCGCTGAACACGGCCGGGCCCGCCGAACGGGCGCTGCTGGACAAACTGGCGACGACCGGTCCGCGGGGGCGCACGCGCGACGCCGCGCCCGACGCGCCCGCCGACCGCCCGGTGCAGCGGCTGCTCGCGGCGCGGTTGCTGCGCTGGATCGATGACGAGACCGTCGAACTGCCGGTCACCGTCGGGCAGGTGTTGCGTGGCGAACCCGTCACCGATCCGCATGCCCTCGCCCCGCCCAAGCCCGCACTCACCAAGCACGCGCCCGCCGAGGTGAACGCCGTCGGCGCGGGTGAGGTGGGTGAGCTGCTGCGCGACTGTGCCGACCTGCTCGACGCGCTCGGTGCACTTCCCGCCCCCGCGCTGCGCGCCGGTGGACTCGGGGTGCGCGAGCTGCGCAGGCTGGCCAAGCAGACCGGTGTGGACGAGCAGCGCACCGGCCTGCTGCTCGAACTGCTCGCCGCCGCGAAGCTGGTCGAGAAGGGTCTGCCCGAACCGCCGCCCGACCTGGATTCCACCGACGACTTCTGGGCGCCGACACCCGCCGCCGACGCCTGGCTCGACGCGCCACCCGCCACACGCTGGGTGACGCTGGCCCAGGCGTGGCTCGAGCTGGACCGGATGCCGTGGATGATCGGGTTGCGCGACGCCGCCGACAAGCCGATCGCGGCGCTGTCGGCCGAGCTGCGGATCCCGCACGCGGTGCGCGACCGGCATGCGATTCTCGGCCTGCTCGCCGAGTACCCCAGCGGCACCCAGGTCTCGCCCGCCGATCTCGGGAAACTGCTCGCCTGGCGAATGCCGAGGCGGCGCAGGCACTTCCGGCTCGACGTGGTGACCGCGACCCTGGCCGAGGCGGCGACCGTCGGTCTGCTCGGACGCGGGGCCCTCGATTCGGCTGCCCGTGCCCTGTTGCACGGCAGCCCGACCAGCGTGGCCGATGCCGAGGCCGAGATGGCCGCCGCCCTACCGGAACCCGTCGACCATGTCCTCGTGCAGGCCGACCTCACGGTGATCGCACCCGGTCCGCTCGTGCCCGAATTGCGCAGCCGGATCGCGCTGGTCGCCGACGTGGAATCCGCGGGTGCGGCGACGGTGTATCGCGTGGGGGACGCCTCGGTGCGTCGCGCGCTCGATGCCGGACTCACTGCCGCCGAGTTGCACGCCCTGTTCGCCAACCACTCCCGCACGCCGGTCCCCCAGTCGCTGACCTATCTCATCGACGACGTGGCCCGTAGGCACGGGCAGCTGCGCGCGGGGATGGCGCAATCGTTCCTGCGCAGCGACGACCCGGCGCTGCTCGCCCAGGTGCTGTCGGCCCCCGTGGCCGAGACATTGGCGCTGCGCGCGATCGCCCCCACGGTCGCGATCGCGCAGGCGCCGCTCGGCGAACTACTCGAGCGGTTACGGGCGGCGGGCTTCACGCCCGCGGGCGAGGATTCCGGCGGCGCCATCGTCGACCTGCGGCCGCGTGGCGCACGCATCGCCGTCCGTCCCCTGGCTCGCAGGCCCTACCGGCCCAACCCGCCGTCGGACGATCAGCTCGCTCAGCTGGTCACCGAACTGCGCGCGGGCGAGCGGGCGGCGGGTGCCCGCACGTCCCAGTCGGTCCGGGCCGACGGCACCCGCACGGGCACCCAGGCCACCCTCGCGCTACTCCAGCTGGCCGCCCGGGTGGGCCGCCCGGTGAACATCGGTTACGTCGACGCCCAGGGCGTGGCGAGTCAGCGGGTGGTCGAACCGGTCCGGGTCGGCAACGGGCAACTGGACGCCGTCGACCCGGTGACCGGAGCCACCCGCCACTTCACCCTCCACCGCATCGCGTCGGTGGCTCTCCTGGACTGACCCGTCAGGGCTTGGCCATGCAGAACGTCGTCTTGGGGTCCGGGACCGTGCGGTACAGCGTCGCGTCCATGCCGCACAACATCTCGTCGGTCTCGCCGTCGATGCGCTTGACCACCTTGAAGGTGGCCTCGGGTGCCGTGCAGTCCACCGCCTCGACCGGGCGGGTGCCCGCGTCGGCGTAGCAGGCCCCTTCGGCGAAGTTGGGCGACAGGCACAGACCGGTCTTGGTGTCGCCCACCGTGCCGTTGAAGGTGGCGTTCTGGGCCGTACAGTTCAGCGGCGCGGCGCCGACCTGCGCGATCCGGTAGTTCGACTTCGCCGACGAGCAGTCGCCGACGGTGGCCTTCATCGCGTCGACCGCGTTGTCGGTGACCTCGACGCACGAGCCGACGGCAGGCGCCGACGACGCCTCGCTGTCACCCGAGCACGCCGCTACCGCCCCGACCAGCGCGACTGCCGCCACTGGCGCGAACACGAGCCGGACAAGCAGCCGCTTTCCTGGGAAAAACACTCCAAAACCTCACTCACCGAACGGTTCAGCCGATATGACCGCCGGTGACGATACCCAAACGCCCACCTCCGCCGCTCCCCCCATGGATACGATCGGAAGATGACCATCGACGATGTCGCGGGCGAGCTGTACGGTCTCGACCCGGCCGACTTCGTCGCGACACGCACCGAACGTGCGGCCCAGGCCCGTGACGACGGCGATCGCGAGCTGGCCAAGGCCATCGGTGCCCTGCGCAAGCCGACGGTCGCGGCGTGGACGGTGAATCTACTGGCCCGGCACGCGCCGAAGGAGATCGCGGCGCTACTGGATCTGGGTGACGCGCTGCGGTCGGCGCAACGTCAGCTCTCCGGTGACAAGTTGCGCGCGCTCGGTGCGCAGCGTCAGCAGGTGGTGAATGCCATGACCAAGCGGGCGGGTGAGCTGGCCGCCGAGCACGACCGACCCGCGAGCGAGCAGGTGTTGCGGGAGGTCGGTCAGACGCTCACGGCCGCGCTGGCCGACCCGGATGTCGCCGACCAGGTCCGGGCCGGGGTGCTGCCCGCCACGGTCACCTATGACGGTTTCGGTCCGGCCGGGTTGGTCGCGATCACCGGCGGCAAGGGCAAGGCTCCGGCGAAGAAGGCTCGTCCAAAGAAGTCGACCGAGGACGCCGAGGCGGCCCGGCGCGCCGAGGCGAAGCAGGAACTCGACGACGCGGAGTCCGGACTGGCGGAGGCCGAATCCGCCCGCAGGGAAGCTGAAGAGGCTGCGGCGCAGGCCAAGTCCGAACTCGACGAGGTCGAGCAACGGATCGAGCAGCTGCGTGCCGACCTCGAGCACGCCGAGCAGCAACGCCATTTCCTACGGACCGCCGAGCACCGCGCGCGCGGTGAATTGACTTCGGCCAAAACGCAATTCGAGCGGATGCAGCGGTGGGTCGAACGGGCACGCTCCCGCCTCGAGGAGGACTGACCCTATCGGCGCAATGTTCCCGGGAACAGGAATGTTTCGCGCGGCGGAGTCGTACCGTCCAGCCATTCGGACAGGAACTCGCCGAGTGGCATCGAGGTCCGGCTCTGGACGAACGCGCGGAATTCCGGCATCGAGGCATGGCCGTCGCGGTGGGCGTTCACGAAATCCTTGACGGCCGTGAAGAACACGTCGTCACCGATCAGTTTGCGCAGGGCGTGCAGGAATAGAGGGCCACGCCAATAGACGGAGGTGAACTCGCTACCGGCGCCGGGGTCGGCCAGCGGGTACGTCCAGAAGTCTTGCTCCCACCGGTATTTCGCGATGTCCTCGCGGTACTTCGCATCCACATCGACACCGTCGACGCGCTCGATCCACAGGTAGTCGGCGGTGTAGCTGGCGAAGCACTCGTTGAGGCAGATATCGGACCACTGCCGTACCGACATGGTGTCGCCCCACCACTGATGCGCCAGCTCGTGCACCACGGTATCGAGATCGGCCCACGGCGCGTAGGTGGGACGGGTCTGGGTTTCGAGCGAGAACGGGACTTCGGCGTCCACGTAGATGCCGCCGGCTACCTCGAACGGGTAAGGACCGTAGAGGTTTTCGAGGAAGTCGAGAATCTCGGGGAGGCGTTGTTCGTCGGCGCGATTGTCGTCGGAATCGGGGGCGAACGCGCTCAGCACCGGTGTGCCGTCGGCACGGCGCTGTTCGAGGAAGGTGAAGTGGTCGACGGCGATGGTGGTGAGGTAGCCGAGCACGGGGCTGCGGGTTTCCCAACTGGTGTGCAGCTTGCCGTCGCGCGCCTCGTGGCGGGTGCGCGCGCCGGTCGACATCACCTCCCATTCGGCGGGCACCGTGGCGTGCAACGTGAAAGTCGCCTTGTCCAAGGGTGTGTCGTTGAGCGGGTACCAGCTGCTCGCGCTGTGCGGCTGGCCGATGGCGAAGGCGCCACCGCTCGGCGCGTACGTCCACCCCTCGCCCTCGGTGTCGGCCGCCTCGCCCGCGTAGTCGATGACGATGCGCATCGGCAGCCCGGGCAGCAGCGGCAGCAGGGGGGAGACGACGAGTTCGTGGTCGCCCTCGCGCGCGAACCCGGCAGGCTGGCCGTTGACGGTCACCATGAGCACATCGGGACCGCGATAGTCCAGATTGAATTGCGCCAGCGGCTGATTCGCCCGCGCATCGATGCGCGCGGTGCCGCGCAGCTGATGGGTCGGTGGGTCGTAGTCGACGGTGATGTCGTAGTGGCTCACGTCGTAGCCGCCGTTGCCGTCGAGCGGGTAGTAGGGATCGCCGAGCCCCGGTGCACCGACCAGGCCCGGATCCGCTGCTACCGGCGGGATTCCCAGTGCCAGAAGCGCCAGTACCACCACCGAACCTGCCGACCATCGCATGCCGCGGACCCCCATTCTCGCCGACTCGGATCCGAGTATCGTCGCAGGCGGGCGGCGCTCAGGCCAGTTCCGGCGGCAGGTGTTGCGGGTCGAGCATCAGCCGCTTGGTGGCGGTGCGACGCACCCGCGCGGCGAGGGCGAGATTGTCGGCGAGCAGGCGCCATTCGAGGTCGGAGATGGTGTCGCGGGCCTGCTCGATCACCGTGCGGTCGCGGGTGCCCCAGGCGATCGGCATGGCGGTCACCAGCTGCCAGCGTTCGCCGACCTGACGGGGTGCGCCGTCGGTGCGCACCGCCACCGACGGCACCCGCTCCCCCGGTGTCGGTTCGTGGCCGGGCAGCGCGCGCACCTTGCGGGTGACCAGTGCCCAGCCACGCGCGGACGCGGTGGCTTCGGCGGTGTCGACGAGGGCGAGCAGGATGATCCCGTTCGGTTCGGCCGCGCAGACGACGGCGGGCACGAGAACCCCGTCGCGGTAGAGCTTTTCGATATCGGAGCGGTGCGGTGTCCACAGCGCGACCCACAGGGCGATGACCGCGGCGAGGGCACACACGAAGGCGAGCAGATACCCCCAGGCCTGCCCGCTCCACAGGAACGCGGCGGTGGCCGCGACGGCCAGCCCGGCGGCGAGCAGGGCGAGCACCCGCATCCTGCGTAATCCGGTGAAGGTCTCGTTGACCGCATGAGCATGCTCACGGTCGACCTCGAATTCGAAGCGGCGCACGTTTCCTTCCTAGCACAAGTTGCGGAGGTGTTGCCTCCACTTATCTGCCGGGGCCTGCTCCCGCACGCTACCGGCACCTGAGCGGGGAAACGGCGCTACACGCCGCTGTCCCCGATGGCCGGCCCGAGCAGATCGTCGGCATCGGTGATGCGGTAGGCATACCCCTGTTCGGCGAGGAAACGCTGACGGTGCGCGGCGTATTCGGCGTCGAGGGTGTCGCGGGCGACGACCGAATAGAAATGTGCCTGTCCCCCATCCTGTTTCGGCCGCAAGAGTCTACCGAGACGCTGGGCCTCCTCCTGCCGTGAACCGAAGGTGCCCGAAACCTGCACCGCCACCGAGGCTTCCGGCAGGTCGATGGAGAAGTTCGCCACCTTGCTCACGACGAGCACGGGGATCTCGCCGGAGCGGAAGGCGTCGAAGAGTGCCTCGCGTTCGCGGTTCTTCGTCGCCCCGGTGATGACGGGAGCGTTCAGGTCGATGCCGAGTTCCTCGAGCTGGTCGAGGTAGGCACCGATCACCAGGGTGGGTGCGCCCTCGTGCCTGGCCAGGATGGACTCGACGACCGGGATCTTGGTGCGCGCGGTGGAGCACAGTTTGTAGCGCTCCTCCGGTTCGGCCGTGGCGTAGGCCATGCGTTCGGCGTCGGTGAGCGTGACGCGCACCTCGATGCAGTCGGCGGGGGCGATCCAGCCCTGTGCCTCGATGTCCTTCCACGGCGCGTCGTAGCGTTTCGGGCCGATCAGCGAGAACACGTCGCCCTCGCGGCCGTCCTCGCGCACCAGCGTGGCGGTGAGCCCGAGCCTGCGGCGCGACTGCAGATCGGCCGTCATCCGGAAGACCGGGGCGGGCAGCAGGTGCACCTCGTCGTAGATCACAAGACCCCAGTCGCGGCTGTCGAAGAGTTCGAGATGCTTGTACTCACCCTTCGATTTGCGGGTGATGACCTGGTAGGTCGCGATCGTGACCGGACGGATCTCCTTGCGCTCACCGGAGTACTCGCCGATCTCGTCCTCGGTGAGGGTGGTGCGCGCCAGCAGCTCACGCCGCCACTGCCTGCCCGCGACGGTATTGGTGACAAGGATCAGCGTGGTCGCCTTCGCCTTGGCCATCGCGGCGGCGCCGACCATCGTCTTGCCCGCGCCACACGGCAGCACGACCACACCCGAGCCGCCCGCCCAGAACGAGTCGGCGGCCATCTCCTGGTAGTCGCGCAGGTGCCATTTGCCCTCGGTGTAGTCGAGGCCGATGTCGTGCGCCTCGCCGTCGACATACCCGGCCAGGTCCTCGGCGGGCCAGCCGATCTTCAGCAGCATCTGCTTGATGTGACCGCGCTCGGACGGATGCACGATCACGGTGTCGTCGTCGATGCGGGCGCCGAGCATGGGCGCGATCTTCTTGTGCCGCAGCACCTCCTCGAGCACCGCGCGGTCCAGGCTCACCAGGCACAGGCCGTGCGCGGGGTGTTTGACCAGCTGCAACCGGCCGTAGCGGCCCATGGTGTCGACGATGTCGACCAGCAGCGGCTGCGGCACGGCGTAGCGCGAGAAGTTCACCAGCGCGTCGACCACCTGCTCGGCGTCGTGACCGGCCGCGCGGGCATTCCACAGCGCCAGCGGGGTGATGCGGTAGGTGTGCACGTGCTCGGGGGCGCGCTCGAGCTCCGCGAACGGCGCGATGGCCTGACGCGCGGTGCCTGCCAGCTCGTGGTCGACCTCGAGCAGCAGGGTCTTGTCGCTCTGCACGATCAACGGACCGTCTGTCACTGTGCTCCGTATCTTTGGCGGCCGGGGGCCGCGGGTTCGGGGCCTGTAACCCTTCGATTCAGCGCTCGAGACTCGCGCTGCGCACATGCGCTTCGAGCGCTGAATCGAAGGGGCGGCCCCGAACGGCTCGTAAGACTCGCCTGTGCGGGGTTGCGTTCGGCCGGGATGTGTCGGGATTGGTGAGCCGTTCCGGGGAGGTTCGGCAGCTCGATCAATTGTACGGACCTGCGGTGACAGGGTTCGGCGTCGCGATGGCGGGCTGCTGAGCGCAGGGCCGCGAACCCACCGCCCTGTGGCTCGTGACCGAGGCGGTGCGGATCTCGGATCGAAGCCCGGTGACAGCGGTCCAGCGATCGTCGACTGGACCGCGACATGCCTCGCTGACCAGGTCAGACTCGACTCATGCTTCAGACGGCGGCGGTTTTCGGTGTGGGGGCGGCGGCACTCGGGATGGTGCTCACGCCGGGGCCCAACATGATGTACCTGGTCTCGCGGACGGTCGCGCAGGGGCGCCGGGCGGGCATGATCTCGCTCACGGGTGTGGCGGCCGGGTTCGGGGTTTATCTGCTGGCCGCGACGGCGGGGATCACGGCGTTGTTCGCGGTGGTTCCCGGGCTGTATCTCGCGCTCAAGCTGGCCGGTGCCGCCTATCTGCTGTGGTTGGCGTGGCAGGCGATCCGGCCCGGTGGAGTCTCGGTGTTCGCGCCCGCCGCGCTGCCCGCCGATCCGGCTCGGCGCCTGTTCACGATGGGTTTTCTCACCAACCTGCTCAACCCCAAGATCGCGATCATGTACATGGCCCTGATCCCGCAATTCATCGACCCGGCCCTCGGTTCGCTGTGGTTGCAGAGCCTGTCGCTCGGCGCGATCCAGATCACCGTGGCCCTCACGGTCAACGCGCTGATCGTCCTCGGTGCCGCGGGCCTGGCGGCCTTCCTCACCGCCCGCCCGCTGTGGTTGCGTATCCAGCGCTATCTGATGGGCACCGCCCTGGGCAGCATCGCGGTCCTCCTCGCCACCGACCGCACCCGCCCCGCTCCGGTGTAAGGCGCGCACCGACCGGCCCGGCGCGCTGGCGGGCGTGCGCTGCGACACATGGGCGGTGTGCGGTCGCCGAGGGGCGCCGTGCCACCCTGCTTGCAGCGGAAAGGAGCGGGTGGTGAGTGGTGTGGTGATGGTGGGCGCGCTGGCGGCGCAGCTCGACGAGGCGGTCAGCGTGGTGCATCGCAGCGGCGAGCTGCTCGGGGTGATCTCGTTCGCCGCGTCGGGTGCGCTGGTCGCGGTGCGCAAGCGGCTGGACCTGTTCGGGATGGTCGTGCTCGGCTGCGCGACGGCGCTCGGTGGCGGCATCGTGCGCGACCTGCTCATCGGACGCACCCCGCCCGCCGCGTTCACCGACCTGACCTTCCTGACCGCGTCGATCGTGACCGCGCTGATCCTGTACTTCATCGCGCCCTCGCCACGGCTCACCAAGGGCCCCCTCGAAGTGGCCGACGCGATCGGGCTCGGACTGTTCTGTGTCACCGGCACCGTGATTGCCGACTCGGTCGGGCTCGGCGCGCCGACCGCCGCCCTGCTCGGCATGACGACTGCCATCGGCGGCGGCGTGCTGCGCGACGTGCTCAGCGGCGAGGTCCCCCTGGTCCTGCGACCCGACCAGGACCTCTACGCGATCCCCGCCCTGTTCGGCGCCGCGACCACCGCAGTCCTGCTGCACCTGGACATCTACCAGACCTGGACAGGTTTGCTCGCCGCCGCGGGCGCCGTCGGATTCCGTTTGCTCGCACGGCATTACGGCTGGCACGCACCCACCGCCCGCCACGCCCGGGACTGACCGGCAGTCTCGCCGATCAGCGAGTCGCGACTCCCGCACGCAACCGGCGGGCGCCTTCGTCGATGGTTTCGTCCCGTTTGCTGAAGGTGAAGCGCACCAGGTGTTTCCACTCGCCGGGATGGTCCACGAACGCGCTCACCGGTACGGCGGCCACGCCGAACCGAGCAGGCATCTCCCGGCACAGCGTCAACCCGTCGTCGATGCCGAGCGGTCGCACATCAGCGCACACGAAGTAGCCGCCCGCGGTGGACGACACGGCGAAGCCGGTGTCGCGCAACGCATCCGAGAGCCGTACACGTTTGTCGGCGAGGCCGTCACGCATGCCGTGCACCCACTCCAGCTCGGTGTCGATCGCGTGGGCGACGGCGGGCTGGAACGGCCCGCCACCGACGAAGGTCATGAACTGCTTCGCCGTGAGCACGGCATTCAGCAGTGGCGCGGGCGCGCACGCCCAGCCGATCTTCCAGCCGGTGACATTGAAAGTCTTCGCCGCGCTGGACACCACGATGGTCCGCTCGCGCATCCCCGGCAGCGTCGAGATGCTGATGTGCTCCACGCCGTCGTACACGAGGTGCTCGTACACCTCGTCGGCCAGCACCAGCAGATCATGTTCGCGCGCCAGCGCGGCGATCGCGGCGAGTTCGTCGCGCGAGAGCACCGAGCCGGTGGGGTTGTGCGGTGAATTGATCACCAGCATGCGTGTTTTCGGGGTGATCGCGGAACGCAGGCTGTCGAGGTCGAGGACGAAGCGGTCGCCGTCGGGAACCAGTCGCGCGGTCCGGCGCTGCGCACCCGCCAGGGCGACCGCGGCGGCGTAGGAGTCGTAATAGGGCTCGATGAGCACCACTTCCGCGCCCGGTTCGACCAGGCCGAGCAGCGTCGCGCTGATCGCTTCCGTGGCGCCGACGGTGACCAGGACCTCGGTGTCGGGGTCGTAGCGGGTGCCGTAGCGGCGGGCGCGATCGTCGGCGACGGCGCGGCGCAAGGCGGGCACCCCTCGACCCGGCGGGTACTGGTTGTGGCCCTCGGCGATGGCGGTGCGGGCGACCTCGAGCATGCTCGCCGGACCGTCGGTGTCGGGGAATCCCTGCCCGAGATTCACCGCGTCGTGGCGCACGGCCAGTTCGGTCATCTCGGCGAAAATGGTCGAGCCGAAGGGGCGCAAGCGGGCGACGGTGGGCGGCACAGACGACATCTCCGCAGCGTATCCCACCTTTCCCAGCCGTTGCCGCACGATAGCGAACACCTATGTTTCACAAACGTTTTTGGCCTTTGACCTGCGGTATTGTGCGATCACTCAACCTCAGCTAGCCTCGCCGTGTTCTACCTCACACACCACAGCGTGGTGGCATATCGAAAGGGGCTCGCATGGCCTCACCTCTGCTCGACTTCATCCTGCAACCGGCCGCGTCGGAGGTCGCCGGTTCGGCACTTCGCTTCATCCAGGAACAGCTGGAAGCCAGCCCGATCGTCGATTTCTTCACGGGCTCGGCCACGCCCGACAACAACATGGGCTCCTCCACCGGGGACCACAACCTCGGCTCGTCCACCGGTGATCACCAGTGGGGGTCCACCTACCCGTAGACACCGCAGCGCCGGATCGGATCGCGCGGGTCCGGTCCGGCTAGGTGCGCAGCCGAGCGCCCGACAGCTTCGCCACATTGGCGAAATCGTAAGCGGCACAGACCAGCCCATCGCGCACCGAGAACGCGAGCACCCGAACCGCCCGGCCGAACGGCGAGTTCGGATCGGTGAGTACCAGACCCGATTGCCCGTTCACCGCGGCGAAACCGATCTCCAGCGCCGGTTCCTCGAGCTGCTTGCGCCACAGGCCGACCGCCAGCCGCGCCACCTTCTCCGCACCCTCGACGACATTGAGCGCCGTGCGTGCCGTGCCGCCCGCGTCGGCGATGAAATTCACGTCCGGATGCAGGGTGGCGGCCACCGCGGCGATATCGCCGGTGGCCAGGGCGGCCAGGAACCGCTGCACCGCCTCGTCGTGCACGTCGTCGGTCACCGGGGGTGGGGTGCGGGCGACGGTCTTGCGGGCGCGCACCGCCAACTGCCGTGCGGCATCTGGTGATACGCCGAGGATGTCGGCGATCTCGTCGAACGGGACGGCGAGGCTGTCGTGCAGTACCAGCGCCACCCGCTGCTGCGGAGTGAGCGCGTCGAGCACCACCATCGCCGCCATCCGGTTGTCCTGATTGCGGACGACCACCTCGAGCGGGTCGTCGGTGCGGGCCTGCCCGGTGACGATCGGTTCGGGCAGCCACTGGCCCACGTAGGTTTCCCGGCGCACCGCCGCGCTGCGCAGATGGTCGAGGCAGATCCGGCTCACCACCGTGGTGAGCCAGGCACGCAGGTCCTCGATCTCGGACTGGTGGGCGCCCGCCATCCGCAGCCAGCTCTCCTGCACCGCGTCCTCGGCGTCGCCGACGCTTCCGGTGAGCCGGTAGGCCACCGAAATGAGATGTGCTCGATGCGATTCGAACAGGTCGGCGAGAAGCGGGGAAACCATCGCCGCTGATCCTACGGAGTGGGTTCACGCTGGTTGCACGGGTGTACCGGTTTTGCCCTGCGCGCGGAAAATGCCGTGAGAACTATGCACCCGTCCTGCCAGGATGAGGTGATGTACCAGCACACGCTCACCGACGGCACCGTGTGGCTCATCCGGCCTGCCGCCGCCGATATCGACCGCATCGTCGAATGCGTGCAAGACCCCGCCGTCCAGCGCTGGACCACCGTCCCTGTGCCCTACGGCCGCGCCGACGCCGAGGAATTCCTGGACAGGAACGTGGCGGCAGGTTGGCTGAACAACGAGCCGATCTGGTCCATCCGCACCGCACCCGACGGCCGGGTCGAAGGCATGGTCGGCCTGCACGCCCGAGGTCCCGACGCCTGTGAGATCGGCTTCTGGCTCAGCCCCGAACACCGAGGCCGGGGCCTGATGTCACGCACCATCATCCTGGTCTGCGATTTCGCCTTCGCATCCGACGGGCTTGGTCTGCAACGCATCACGTGGCGCGCGATGGTCGGCAATCACGCTTCGGCAGCCGCCGTTCGTCGTAACGGATTCCACTACGAGGGGAAAGCCCGGTTGGGTGGCGTGCAGCGTGGGGTTCGGGTCGACGAGTGGTATGCGGCGCGCTTGGTGGACGATCCTCCCGGGCCGGTTGATGGATGGCCTGCGGAAACCTTTCCTCCGGAAGGCTGAGCCGGGTCTCGGCGGCCCTGTCGTGAGTCGGAACCAGCCGCTTTCGCCGAGCCGTACGCGTGAACCAAGCGATATGTACTTCCGCACCGCAGGCCCGTGCCCGGAGAAGCAGGCTCGGCGATGGTCGCCCCTCGCATGTGCAAGCCGTGCCACGATCAGTCATGGCTGGTGAACGCGGAGAAAGGGGCGCGATGTTGGCTGATGACGCGCGGTTCGAGTGGTTCGCCGATGTCATGGGAGTGCGGCCCGGTGAGCGGGTCCTCGAAATAGGGCCCGGTAACGGCGTGTCGTTGGCACGGATGGCGGAGCGGCTCGGCGACGGGCGGATCGTCGGCGTGGAGCGTTCGGCGACCGCGCTGGCGCGAGCCGGGCAGCGGTGTGCCGACCAGATCGCGGCAGGCCGAATCCGGCTGGTGGAGGGCGAGATCGGAAAGACCGCACCGGCCCGCCTACTCGCCGAACTCGATCCCGGCGAACAGTTCGACCTGATCTACGCGGTCAACGTCAACCTCTTCTGGACCTCCACCGCACCCCAGGCCTGGGCAACGCTGCGCACCTGCCTGTCCCCCACCGGCCGCCTCTGGCTCTGCTACGGCTACGGCACCCCCACCGACACCCCCACCTCCCCGAAACCCACCCCCACCCGCCTCACCGACCGCTGCGCCGCCGCCGGCTTCACCTGCGAACCCACCACCTCGGGCGACCTCCTCGCCGTCCACCTCACCCCCACCCGCTGATCCAAGCTCACCACGCTCTGGTGGCGTTGGCTTCTCGGTCGATGCCGCCATCAGAGCGTGGCGATCACATGTCCAGCTCGATGGGTGGCCGCTGGCCTGAAGCGGGGGCAGGCGGGACGAGAGAGGTGTAGGTCAACCGAGGAAGCTGGGTTTCGTTCACGACTTCCTCCGCGAGCCGCACTCAACGATTCCGGGCGGACGGCTGGTGGAATTCGAGGCGGCGGCAAGCCCGATGCGGACATCAGGCGGGACAGGGGCCGGTCTCGAGGGTGGTCAGGTGGGGCGGAGGCGGCGGGCGGTGCCTCGGTGGGCGGGGGTTCGGGTGGGGTCTTCGGGCCAGGCGTGTTTGGGGTAGCGGCCGCGGAGGTCGGCGCGGACCTGGGGCCAGCCGGTTTGCCAGAAGGAGGGGAGGTCGGCGGTGACGGCTACGGGACGCTGGGCTGGGGAGAGCAGGTGCAGCAGGAGGGTGGCGCGGCCGTCGGCGAGGGCCGGTGGGGTGGTCCAGCCGAAGATTTCCTGGACCTTGACCGCGAGGACCGGCTGGTCGGCGCTGTAGTCGACGCGGACGCGGCTGCCCGAGGGGACTTCGAGGCGCTCGGGGGCCAGGTCGTCGAGGCGGGCGGCTTCGGGCCAGGGCAGGAGGCGGCGCAGGGCGGTACCCGCGTCGATGCGGGCGAGGTCGGCGCGGCGGCGGGCGGTGGCGAGTTCGGGGCCGAGCCAGGAGTCGAGGGCGGCGAGGAGGGCGTCGTCGTCGACATCGGGCCATGGTGCGCCGAGCGTGCGGTGCAGGAAGGCGAGGCGATCACGCAGGGTGCGCGCGTCGTCGGACCAGCGAAGCAGACCGATCCCCTCCGCGCGCAGTCCTTCCCGCAACGCCGCGCCCACCAACGCCGAATCCGGTTCACGCAGCGGTTTTTCGGACAGCACGATCGCACCCAACCGCTCGACCCGCCGCGCGATCACATCCCCGCCGTCCCAGCGCACCTCCTCCCCAGCACTGACCAAGCCAGGCGCCGCCTCCCGCGCCAAATCCTCAGAAGCAATGGCCGCCAGCCGAATTCGGCCCTCCGCCCACCCCGGATCCCGATCCGCCACGGCAACAGCCAACCACTCCGCCGCCACCAACCCGGACCCCGCAGGCAACGAAACCGCCGTCCCGCCCGCCATCAAATACGACCCCGACCCCCTCCCCCGCCGCCGCGCCAACCGCTCCGGCTGCGCCAACGCGATCATCAACGCCACCCCTTCTTCGAGCACCCCCATACTCGACCCAGCCGAGTCACGCCTCCCCACACCCGAACCGGTCGAGTCACGCCTCCCCACACCCGAACCGGCCGAGTCACGCCTCCCCACACCCGACCCGGCCGAGTCACGCCTCCCCACACCCGACCCGGCCGAGTCACGCCTCCCCGCACCCGACCCCGCCGAGTCATGCTTTCCCGTACCCGAGCCGCCACTGGCACGCCTCGCGTCCGCCTGCCGATCACCATGGCTTCCCGCAGGCGAACTGCGCTCAGCGTGACCATCACCTGGCGATCCCGCCGCAGCTCGGACATCGAACGATGTCGCCGCAGAACGGCTTTCCTCGCCGGCCGGCACCGCGCCGCCGGTCTCCGCACCCGATGCGATTGCGCCATAAGCACTCTCGCCCGGTACGGCCGAGCCATCGGAGTCGCCGACGAGGCGGGTGAGGCGGGTGACCTCTCGGGTCCAGCGGGGTGGACGTTCGGTGCGGAGGGTGCGCAGGGCCGCGGTGGCGTCTGTGCCGGGGGCGAGGGTGTCGTCGTCCATCAGGGCGACCATTTCGGCGGCGAGTTTCGGGCCCAGGTGGGCGGCGCCGTCGAGGAGGGCGCGGGCCAGGCGGGGGTGCAGGCCGAGGGTGGCCATGGCACGGCCGCGGGCGGTGATGTGGTCGTTGTCGTCGATGGCGCCGAGGGCGTGCAGGACGGTGCGGGCGGCGGCGAGCGCGCCTTCGGGTGGGGCGTCCCACCAGGCGAGGACGGAACCGTCGGGGGTGCCCCAGCACGCCAATTCGAGTGCGAGGCGGGTCAATTCGGCAGTGCGGATTTCCGGGTCGGGGTAGGCGGGCAGGGTGTGGTGTTCGTATTCGGGCCAGCAACGCCAGGCACGACCGGGCGCCTCACGACCGGCACGCCCGGCACGTTGTTCGGCGACCGCGGCCGAAACACGAACTGTCGCAAGACCGGACAGCCCACGCCGATGATCGACCCGCGACACCCGCGACAATCCGGAGTCGACAACGGCACGCACACCGGGCACCGTGAGACTGGATTCCGCTACGGCAGTGGACAACACGACCCGGCGCCGCGCACCCGGACGTAGCGCACTGTCCTGCGCCGCCCCGGCCAGCCGGCCATGCAACGGCACGACATCCACATCGAGATCACGCAGAAGCGCGGCCGTCCGGTTGATCTCGCCGACACCCGGCAGAAAGACCAGCACGTCCCCGTCGGACTCGGCCAAGGCGATCCGCGTCACCCGCGCGACATGCCCCTCGACCCGTTCCCGAGACGCTGCGGGCATATATCCGACCTCCACCGGATACGTCCGCCCCTGTACCTCCAGCACCGGCGCCCGATCGCCGCCGCCGAGCAGCTCGGCGAGGCGATCGGCCGCGACGGTCGCGGAGGTGGCGAGCACCTTCAGGTCCGGTCGCAGACCCGACCGCGCGTCGAGCAGCAGGGCAAGCAACAGGTCGGCGTCGAGGTGCCGCTCATGGCACTCGTCGAGGATCACCGTGCCGACCCCCGCGAGCTCCGGATCCTGCTGCAACCGCCGGACCAGCAGACCGGAGGTCACCACCTCGATCCGCGTACCCGGCCCCACCTTGCGATCCCCACGGACCGCATACCCGACGGTCTCCCCGACCCGTTCCCCGAGCATCCCGGCCATGCGCGCGGCAGCCGCCCGCGCCGCCAACCGCCGCGGTTCGGCCACCAAAACCCGCCCACCGCCCGCCACCGAAGCCGACGGCGCCGTCTTCCCCGACCCGACGTACTCGCCCATAGCCGAAACCGACGGCACCGCCCTCCCCGACCCCACACACTCGCCCGCAGCCGAAGCCGACGGCACCGTCTTCCCCCGCCCCACGTACTCGTCCGCAGCCAAGGCCAACGGCACCAGCGTCGTCTTCCCGGTCCCCGGCGGCGCGACCAGCACCGCGACACCCCGATCGGCCAGGGTGCGCGTGATGTCCGCCAGCGCGGGCCGCACGGGAAGATCGGGCAGTTCGGGAAGTCTCATCGCCCACAAGTGTGGCGCCCGCGAGACGGCCCCCGACATCGGCCTACCGCACCTACAACGTCGAGCTCACGGTAAGAGGTGGAAAGCCTCGGTATGAGCAGGGCGGATCGCTCCGAAGTGCCGGCGGTCGACTGTCGCGATCTCGGTGATGCCCAATCTCTCGGCGGTAGCGACAACCGACGCGTCCGCCGTTCCCAGCGGCCAGTCACGGTAACGCGCAACGAGTTCGGCGATGCGCAGCCAGTCGCCTGGACGCACCGGCTCTACCTCGAACAACCCCTCGGCGAAGTCACCGAGGAAGCGCACCTCGGCTTCCGCGCCCAATCGCGTGCCGATGAGGTAGGCGGCCTCCGTGATGACGAGCGTTGGAACGATGAGCGGGCCACGGTGGCTTTGGAGTAGCTCCAAACAGGCCCGATGATGGGCATCGTCCGCGTCGACATAGGCATAGAGCGGGCCCGCGTCGACCAGCAGGCGCGCTATCGGTCCCACTCTCCCCGCAGAATTTCCTCGATCCGCTCGGAAATATCGGAGCGTCCACTGCGACCCGCGCCCGCGGCACCGAATCGGCGAACACCGTGGCCGGGAAGCTGCGCAGCCAGCGCTTCTCTGGTCCACTCCGACACAGTCATGCCACGACGCGCGGCCTCGTGCCGGACGCGGCTGTCGAGGTCGTCGGGGAGCTTGATGGTCGTGCGCTTCATGGTATGCCAGCATACCTTCCGGCAGGCTCTGCGGCCAGAGCCCCGGAATACCCGGGGCTCTCGGCCCGTCGCGTTACCCGCGCCGGGTTTCGACAGCCTGCGCCAGGCGGTCGAGCTGCGTGGCGGTGGTCTCCCAGTCGATGCAGGCATCGGTGATGGACTGGCCGTAGGTGAGGTCGGCGGCCTTGCCGAGGGTGAGGTCCTGGCGGCCCGCGACGAGGAACGACTCGAGCATCACGCCGACCACGCCCTGCTCACCGGCGGCGAGCCGGGTCGCGATATCGGTGACGACGTCGACCTGACGGTTGTGGTCCTTGTTGCTGTTGCCGTGGCTGGCGTCGACCACCACACGCTGGGGCAGCGACGACTTCTCGAGGCGCAGCTTGGCCTCGGCGACGGAGGCGGCGTCGTAGTTGGTGCCGTTGCTGCCACCGCGCAGGATGACGTGGCAGTCCGGGTTGCCCGAGGTGCGGATCAGCGCCGAACGGCCGTCGAGATCGGTGCCGGGGAAGACGTGGCTGGCGGCGGCGGCGCGCACACCGTCGACCGCGACCTGCACGTCACCGTCGGTGCCGTTCTTGATGCCCACCGGCATCGACAGCGCCGAGGACAGCTGACGGTGCACCTGGCTGGCGGCGGTGCGCGCACCGATCGCGCCGTAGGAGACCAGGTCCGCGATGTACTGCGGGGTGATCGGGTCGAGGAACTCACACGCCACCGGCAGGCCGAGGGCGGTGATGTCGACGAGCACCTTGCGGCCGATGCCGAGACCGGTGTTCACGTCGAACGAACCGTCCAGGTGCGGGTCGTTGATCAGGCCCTTCCAGCCCAGCGTGGTACGCGGCTTCTCGAAGTACACGCGCATGACGATGTGCAGCCGGTCGCCGAGTTCCTCGGCCTTGGCGGCGAGCTTGCGGGCGTAGTCGAGGGCGGCGACGGGGTCGTGCACCGAGCACGGGCCGACGATCACCATCAGGCGGTCGTCGTCGCCGTTGAGCACGTCGACGGTGGCTTTGCGACCCGAGCGCACGGTGTCGGCCAGCTCGTCGGTGATGGGGTGCACGAGGCGGACCTCGGCGGGTGAGCGAAGGGGGCTCACGCTGAGGGTGCGCTGATCGTCGAGATCGGAGTGCCGCGCGTCTACGTCAACTGCGGTGGTCATGAGAATGTGGGTCCTTTTCGGTTGAAGGCCGACCCACGGAAATTTCGCTACCCGTCGAGCCGGTCAGGTATCCGGCTCGGGGTGGAGGAAGTCAGCGCGCAGGGTCGCAGACCGGCCCACCCAGGGCCGGCTCGCTAAACCAGAAATATGCGCGCTGCATGCCGTGGACTGTACCACCGGTGAAACGTCGCGGACCCGCGCGTGGTTGCCCGAAGTGCGCACGATCACACCGCTGCGCCGGTTGACCTCAACCTCTGTTGAGTTCCTAGCGTGGGTGCCGAGGAAAGGAAATCGACTGTGACAACACTGGTTACGGGCGCGACCGGCAATACCGGGCGCCAGGTGGTTCGTGAACTCGTCGAGCGCGGCGAGAAGGTCAAGGCACTCACCCGCGATACCGAGAGGGCACGCGCACTCCTCGGTCCCGAGGTGGAACTGGTCGGCGGAACGCACACCGAGCCGGGCACGCTCGACTGGAGCGGTGTCGACCGATTGCACGTGACCGTGACGGCGGGTCTGGCCGAGGTGGGCCAGGAACTCGTCGACCGGGCGGTGGCGGCGGGCGTGCGCCGCATCACGGTGGTCTGGGGTGGCGGCGTCGGTCCCATCGAGCAGGCGATCGAGCGTTCCGGCGTGGAATGGACGCGGCTGGAACCGCAGGAGTTCATGGCGAACACGCTCACCTGGGCCGATTCGATCCGGGCCGAGGGCGTGGTGCGCGAGCCGTACGCGCATCCGAGCGCGCTGGTGCACGAAGCCGATATCGGTGCGGTGGCCGCGGTCGCGCTGCTCGAGGACGGGCACGCCGGGCGCGCCTACAACCTCACCGGCCCGCAGGCGCTCACGCCGCAGGAACGGTTGGCGGTACTCGCCGAGGCCGCCGGGAGGGAGATCGCGTTCGTGACCATCAGCCATGAGCAGGCGATCGAGCGGCTGACGGCGACCGGGGTGTCGCGGGCGGACGCCGAGTACGTGATCGGCTGGTACGCCGAGTCGAGCCCGGAGTCCCGCACCGTCGACCCGACGGTCGAAAACGTGCTCGGCCGCCCAGCGCGCACCTTCGCGCAGTGGGCGGCCGAATACGGGCACCGATTCGCCTGAGCGCCCGGATTCTCAGCCGAACTGGCCTGCCACGTAGTCGCCCGCCGGGGTGTGAGCGATGGCATTGAGCCGATTCCAGGCGTTGATCGTCGCGATGGCGGCGATCAACGCGGCGATCTGGTCGTCGTCGTAATGCTTGCGGACCTGGGCCCAGGTGTCGTCGGTGACCTGGCCACCGTCGGCGACGCGGGTCGCCTCCTCGGTGAGGGCGAGCGCGGCCCGCTCCGCCTCGGTGAACACGTTGGCCTCGCGCCACGCGGCGACCAGGTTGATCCGCACCGAGGATTCGCCCATGTGCGCGGCGTCCTTGGTGTGCATGTCGACGCAGAAGCTGCACCCGTTGATCTGCGACGCGCGGATCTTCACCAGCTCATGGGTGGCCTTCGGCAGCGGCGAGCCGTCGATCACCTTGGCCGCGGTCTGCAGCCGCTTCACGAAGCTGCTGGCGACGGGGTTGTTGTAGAGGTCGAAACGCGCTTCCATGATCACTCCTTCGTCGGGTGGAATACACCTCTACGACGACGCACGGCGCCGGAGTGTGACATGGGTGATCACGATCACCTCAGAGCAGACCGCACAGCTTCTCCGACAGCTCCCAGAGTTCGGCGGCGACGGCGCGATCGTGCGCGGGCGCGGCCATCGCGCACGGCGCCGGGTGGCCCCACAGGCCGAACAGGCCGTCGGGACCGTAGAACCCGCCGGGCTCCACGTCGGCGGTGGCGGCGAACAGCGTGGGCAGGGCGCCCTGAGCAGGGCTCTGCGCGAACATCCGGTTGCCGAGCCACATGAAGACTTCCTGCACCGATTCGGTGTGCGACATGAGTTCGGTCGCGGCGTAGCCGGGGTGCGCGGCCACCGAGAGCACCGACGATCCCTCACCGGCCAGCCGGCGCTGCAGTTCGGTGGCGAACAGCAGATTGGCCAGCTTGGACTGGCCGTAGGCGCGCCAGCGGTCGTAGCGACGCTGCTCCCAGTTGGGGTCGGTCAGGTCGATGCGGCCGATGCGGTGCGCGTTGCTCGACACGGTGACCACCCGGTCGGCGATCCGGTCGAGCAGCAGGTTGGTGAGCGCGAAGTGTCCGAGATGGTTTGTGCCGAACTGCATTTCGAAACCGTCGGCGGTGCGGCGCAGCGGCAGCGCCATCACGCCCGCGTTGTTGATCAGCACGTCGACCCGCTCGATGGACTCGGCGAAAGCGCGCACCGAGTTCAGGTCGGCCAGATCGAGCTCACGCACCTGGGTCTCCCCGGGTAACTCGCTCGCCACCTGCTCGGCCTTGGCCGTATTGCGGCAGGCCAGGATCACCCGCGCGCCTTTCGCGGACAGCGCCCGCGCGGTGGCGGCACCGAGACCGCTGTTGGCGCCGGTCACGATGACAGTGCGGCCGGTCTGGTCGGATAGATCAGCGGTAGTCCACTTGCTCACCGACCGAAGTGTAGTGCGAGCTGGGACAACCGCGAATCGAGAACCGCCCTCCGGTCAGGACTGTGCGAGGATCTCCTCGTCAGTCATCGCGGCCACCTCGAGATACATGGTCGCGACCGCCGCCAATCTGCCCGGCGTACCGGACTCGTTCTCCCGCTGCGTCATTCGCTTCGCGAGACCCTCGACGCTGCGGGCGGTGAACAGGTCGGCGACCACGGTGTCGGGTGCGTCGAGCCACTCCCGGATGCGGGCGACGGCGGTAGTGGCGAGCACCGAATCACCACCGAGAGCGAAGAAGTCGTCGGTGACACCGATGCGTTCGGTCGCGAGGACCTCGCCGATCACCGCCGCGAGCGCGCGTTCGAGATCGGTGCGCGGTGCGACGAATTCCTCAGCAGCCTCACCCTTTTCGAGTACGGCGCGAATGGCCTTGCGGTCGGGTTTGGCGTTCGGGGTGAGCGGGAGTGCGGGCAGCAGTTCCAGACGGGTCGGCACCATGTAGGTGGGGACCAGTTCGGCGGCAGCGGCCAGCACGGTGTCGGCATCGAGGACGGTGCCCGGTGTCGGCACCACCAGCGCGACCAGTTTCGGCGCGGCCTTGCCGACCACGGCGGCGACCGCGTGACGCACGCCGGGCACGGCGCGCAGGGCGCTCTCCACTTCACCGAGTTCCACCCGGTAACCACGGATCTTCACCTGATGATCGGCGCGGCCCAGGAATTCCAGGCCGCCGTCGGGCAGGTAGCGGGCCAGGTCACCGGTGCGGTACCAGCGCACACCCTCGTGGGTGACGAAGCGGTCGGCGGTGCGTTCGGGGTCCTTGCGGTACCCGGCGGCCACACCGTCCCCACCGATCCACAGTTCGCCGCTCACCCAGTCGGGGCAGTCGTTGCCCGCCGGGCCGACCACGCGGCACCGCACATTGCGCAACGGGGTGCCGTAGGGAACGGCCGTCCATTCGGCAGGCACCTCGGCGCCGACGACCTCGCAGATGGTGGAGTGGATGGCGGTTTCGGTCGCCCCGCCGAGACCGGCGAAGCGGCAGTCCGGCGCCACGTCCGCCAGGCGGGCGGGCAGGGCGACATCCACCCAGTCGCCACCGAGGATCACCGTGCGCAGCGACGGCAGCGCCTGCCCGCCCGCCGCGGTGAGCAGCATGTCGAGCAGGCTGGGAACACAGTTGACCAGCGAAACCTCGTGGCGGCGAATGATGTCCACCCAGCGGGCCGGGTCGCCGCGCTGTGCGTCGTCGACGGTGACCACGGCACCGCCCGCCGCGAGCAGACCGAAGATGTCGTAGACCGAGAGGTCGAACTCGAGGGCCGACAGGGCGAGGGCACGGTCGTTCGCGCCGATGCCGAAGCGGTCGTCGAGGTCGTCGATGGTGTTCATGGCGGCACGGTGCGGCACCTCGACGCCCTTCGGCTTGCCCGTGGAGCCGGAGGTGAACAGCACGTAGGCGATGTTCTCCGGATCGCCGAAGACGGGGCGCGGCAAGGGTTCCGGGTGGTTGCGTGCCTCGGCCAGGTCGATGACCCGAGCCTCGGGGATCTGGGTGCCACCGACGGTGAGTACCGCGACGGCGTCGGCGGTGGAGAGGATTTCGGCGCGGCGGGCGGCGGGCTGGTCGAAGCCGATCGGCACGTATACCGCACCGGCCGCGAGCACGCCCAAGACTGCGACGACCTGATCGGGCCCCTTCGGCAACTGCACTGCCACCGAATCACCCGGCGTCACACCGGCTTCGCGCAGGGCACCGGCCACGGCGAGCGCATCGGCGGCCAGCTCACCGTAGGTCAGCTGCCCGGCGGGCTCCCAGAGCACCGCGGGCGCGGACGGGTTCGTCGCGGCATTCGCGAAGAAGCCCGTGTGCAGCAGGTTGCCGCTCAGGGGTGCGGCCGTCGCGTTCACCCGGGCGCGGGTCGCGGCCTGCTCCACGGGAATTCGCACGCCTGCCTCGGCCTGCCAGCCCGCGACGGTCGCCGAACTCTGGCCGCCCAGGCGTTCGATGGCCTCGATGTAGCGGGCGAACATGTCCTCGACCATGCCGGGCGGGAAGGCGGATTCGCGGATGTCCCAGTTGAGCAGGAGGCCGCCGCGGACCTCGGTGATCTGGGCGTCGAGCAGCACCTGCGGGCCCTGGGAGATGATCCAGACCGGGTCACCGAAGGTGTCGGTGACGGTGTCGGCGAACAGTTCGCCGAGGTTGAGGGCACTGGTGTAGACGATGGGGGCCAGCACCGGTTCGCCGCGCTGGCGGCCCAGGTCGCGCAGGACCTCGAGGCCCGAGTAGGCCGAGTGGGCGCCCGCCTCGTGCAGGCGCTGCTGCAGGGTGCGCGCACGATCGGCGACGGTGGCGGGCTCGGTGACATCGACCTCGAGCAGCACCGAGGAGGTGAAGTCGCCGACCACGCCGTCGACCTGCGGGTGCACCGGCTCCCGGTGGAACAGCGGCAGATTCAGCAGGAAGCGGCGCTGCGCCGACCAGCCGCCGATGGTCTCGGCGAATACCGAGGCCAGCGCCATCGCCGGGGTGATGCCACGCGCGTGGGCGGCGTCGAACACCTGCGCCTTGGCCTCCGGGGACAGCCACCGGTGCAGGCGGACGGTGCGGTTCGGCTCCGAAACATGCTGCGCCTGCGGCAGTTCGGGTGCGCCGGGTAGTTCGGCGAGCCGGTCGCGCCACCAGTCGCGGTCGCGGTCGCGCTCCTCGTCGGTGGACGGCTGCTCGGCCAGGTACTGGCGGAATGTGTAGTCCTGCGGTGCCGGCTGTTCGCCGTGGTAGAGCTTGGCGAGGTCGGTGACGAGGATGCGGTAGCTCATGGCGTCGGCGGCGAGCATGTCGACATCGAGATGCAGGCGGGTGCGACCGTCGGCCAGGCGGGTGAGGGCGATATCGATCACCTGGCCGTCCTCCACGGCCATCCGCTGATGGGTGCGCTGGTCGCGCAGTTCCGCCAGTCTGCGCTGCGCTTCGTCCTCGGACAGCGCACGCAGATCGGTGACCCCGAATACGGCCCTGCCCGGGCGGTCGAGGGTCTGCTGGGTACCGTCCGGCAGGAACCTCGTCCGCAACATCGGGTGGCGCACGAGCAGTTGCTCCACGGCCCGCTCGAGGCGCTGCGGGTCCACACCCTGCCCGTCGAACTCGACATACAGGTGCGCGGCTACCCCGCCCAACTCCTGCGCATCCGAACGTCCGATCCAGTACGCGTGCTGCATGGGCGCCAGCGGGAACGGAGTACCGTCGTCGGGGATGAGATCCGCTGCGGCAGAGCCGTTTTCGCCAGGCGCCAGCGCGCCCTCGGTCGGCGTGGTCGGTTGCGCGCCTGCAGCCGTGCCGACACCCGCGGCCTGACTCGATCGGTGCGTGGCCGATGCGTTGGCAGTCGGTCCGGTCGGGCCGACCGTGGCCGACACGGCGGTGGTCGACACATCGTCGGCGATTGCGGTCGGAGCGGACGCGACCGCGGCCGGCTCCGTGGCGACCCGCCCGTCACGGGTGGCGGCGGTCAGGGACTCCGGATCGGCGCCGTTGAGTAAGGCGTGCCAGGCATCGATGGTCGGGTGCGCGGCGAGGAGGGCGAAGTTCACCTTGATGCCGCGTTTGCGCCAGGCGCCCGCGAGCTTCATGGTGCGGATAGAGTCGAGGCCGAGCTGGATCAGGTCGTCGGCGTCGGCGACAGCGTCGGGGGTGATGTCGAGGTGACGGGCGATCGCGGCACGGATCTCGGCACGGTCGATTCCGCCGCCGTTCGCGGGTGCTGTCTCCATCTGCCGATCACTCCTTGCTCGCCGTCCGACCCCGGACGGATTCGATACTGCTCGCCGGCAGCCTACTCCACTGAGATAGGGTTGCCTAACCTATGGTCGAGCACCCCGGTTCTCGGCCGCTTTGATCTGGATCGACCGGAGGGTTCGACTGTGACTACGTCGACAAGCCATCGCGAGGGCTACGTTCCGTTTCCCGAGGCGGCAGCGCAGGAGTACCGCACGGCGGGCTACTGGTCCGGGCGCACGCTCGGTGACCTGCTGCGCGACACCGCACGCACCCAGCCGTCGAGCCCCGCGATCCTCAGCGACGCCGCCGTGCAGTCCTACGCCGAACTCGACGCCGCCGCCGACGCCATGGCGCACGGTCTGCTCGCCCTCGGCATCCGCCCCGGCGACCGGGTGATCGTGCAGCTGCCGAATATCCCCGAGTTCGCGACGGCCCTGTTCGGCCTTCTGCGGGCGGGCGTCATCCCCGTACTCACCCTGCCCGCGCACCGCCGCGCCGAGATCGAGCACCTGGCGGCACTGTCGGAGGCCGTTGCCTACCTGATCCCGGACCGGCTCGGCGATTTCGACTACCGCGAGCTGGCCGCCACGGTGCGCGCCGCCGTGCCGAGCCTGGCGCATGTGCTGGTCGCGGGCGATCCCGGCGCGTTCCGGGCCCTCGATACCGTTCCCGCGCAGGGTGATTCGCTGCCCGAGGTCGACCCCGGCGAGATCGCGGTGATGCTGGTTTCCGGCGGGACCACCGGTCTGCCCAAGCTCATCGCACGCACCCACGACGACTACGTCTACAACGCCACCGCGAGCGCGCAGGTGTGCGAGCTCACCGCCGACGACGTGTACCTCGCGACTCTGCCTGCCGCACACAACTTCCCGCTCGCCTGCCCCGGCATCTTCGGCACCGTCGCTACCGGCGGGGCCGTCGCCTTCACCCTCGACCCGAGCCCCGAGGCCGCGTTCGCCGCCATCGAGAAGCATCGCGTCACCGTGAGCGCCGTGGTGCCGCCGCTTGCCCAGTTGTGGAGTGCCGCAGTGGATTGGGAGGACGCCGATTTGAGCTCGCTGCGGCTGCTCCAGGTGGGTGGCGCGCGGTTGGCCGAGGTGAATGCCCGTGAAGTGGAACCGGCGCTGCAGTGCCGGTTGCAGCAGGTGTTCGGGATGGCCGAGGGGCTGTTGAACTTCACTCGCCTCGATGATGCCGACGAACTGGTTTACACCACTCAGGGCAGGCCGCTCTCGCCTGGTGACGAGATCCGTGTGGTCGACGGTCAGGGCAACGATGTGCCTGCCGGGGAGGAGGGGGAACTGCTGACCCGCGGGCCCTACACGCTGCGCGGTTACTACCGTGCCCCCGAACACAATGCTCGCGCGTTCACTCCCGATGGGTTCTACCGCAGCGGCGACCTTGTCCGTCAGCTTGCCAGCGGGCACCTGGTTGTCAGTGGGCGGATCAAGGATGTCATCAATCGCGGTGGTGAGAACATTTCTTGCGATGAGTTGGAGGAACATCTGCTGGCTCATCCTGCTGTCCGCCATGCCGCGGCGGTGGGGGTGCCCGATCCGTCGCTCGGTGAGAAGGTCTGTGTGGTGCTGGTGGTGACCGGGTCGTTGCCGACGCTTCCTGAGTTGAAGACGTTTCTTACCGAGCGTGGTCTGGCTACTTACAAGCTGCCTGACTTGGTTCGCCAGGCGGATTCGCTGCCGGTTACGGCTGTTGGCAAGATCGATAAGAAGGCGCTGCGGGCTAGTTTGTAGGGGGTTTACGGCACTCGAGTTCGGGCAGCTGCCGGACTCGGGTGCCGTGCGGAACTGCCTTGGTGTTTTGTGCACCATGGAGGTATTGGGCTGTGTTTTTGGAGCGCTGGCGCGCTCGAGCGCGGCCCCTGGAGGGCCGCGCGAACAGCGCTCGAGACTCGCGCTTCGCGCATGCGCTTCGAGCGCTGCCACCCACCGATCACCACCTCCCTGGATCGCCAGTTGCGCT